>NZ_JAFLWU010000001.1:0-750901 GCF_017316265.1 Pseudomonas sp. Marseille-Q1929 | reverse complement strand
TTCTTGACGACCATAGAGCATTGGAACCACCTGATCCCATCCCGAACTCAGCAGTGAAACGATGCATCGCCGATGGTAGTGTGGGGTTTCCCCATGTGAGAGTAGGTCATCGTCAAGATTAAATTCCGAAACCCCATTTGCGAAAGCAGATGGGGTTTTGTTTTGGGCGCGAGAAAAGCAAAACAAGCCCCGACAAATTTGCACAGTTATTTCTGAACCAGACCACTAGAATAGGCACCTAACCTTTTTAGAGCCCGAGCCCTATTTATGCCCGATCCGGTTGATACCCCCGAGGTATCGGATTTACCACTGGACGACCTGGTGGCATGCCATGAGTGCGACTTGCTGATGCGCAAACCAGCGCTCGCCCTCGGCGAAAAAGCCCAATGCCCACGTTGCGGTTACGAGCTGTATGCTCACCGCCACAATGTCGTTGAGCGTAGCCTTGCCTTGGTCATCGCGGCGTTGCTGCTGTACATCCCCGCGAACTTTTTGCCCATCATGCAGCTCAATCTACTGGGGCAGTCCTCGGAGGACACCGTGTGGAGTGGCGTCGTAGCCCTGTTCAATACGGGTATGCAAGGCGTTGCCGTCGTGGTCTTCCTGTGCAGCATGGGCATTCCCCTGCTCAAGCTGCTCTGCCAAATGGCGGTCCTGCTCAGCATTCGCTGGAACATCGGCCGCAGCTACGGCCTGCTGCTCTACCGTATCTACCACCATATGAAAGACTGGGGCATGTTGGAGGTCTACCTGATGGGCGTCCTGGTGGCGATCGTAAAACTCGCCGACATGGCCTCCATCACCATCGGCCTGGGCCTGGTCTGTTTCGTCAGCCTATTAATGGTTCAGGTCCTGCTTGAGGTGGTGATGTCGCCCCACCAGATCTGGCAGGCACTGTCAGGAGAGGATGAACATGCGGGCGATTGATGCTGGCATTCTGATTTGTACCGAATGCCATGAGTTGAACAAACAAGAGGCGGACACCGATGAGCAAACCTGCACCCGTTGCGGCGCGCTGGTCCATGCCCGACGTCCCAACAGCCTCACGCGGACCTGGGCATTGCTGATCACGGCGGCCATTTTGTATATCCCAGCCAACCTTTTGCCCATCATGACGATCAACTCCCTTGGTCAGGGCGCACCCAGCACCATCATGGCCGGCGTGATTGAATTGGTGCAGCACGGCATGTTCCCCATCGCCGCCGTGGTGTTTATCGCCAGTATTCTGGTGCCGACCTTCAAGCTCGTTGGCATTGGTCTGCTACTGTTCTCCGTGCAGCGCCATCAGCCGCTGTCCGCACAACAACGTATCGTCATGTACCGCTTTATCGAATTCATTGGCCGTTGGTCCATGTTGGATATTTTCGTGATCGCCATCCTGGTGGCGGTTGTAAACTTCGGGCGACTTGCCAGTGTCGAGGCCAATCTCGGCGCTGCGGCGTTCGCCAGTGTGGTGATCTTGACGATGCTTGCCGCAGTAACTTTTGATCCCCGACTGATTTGGGATAACACGGAGTCGGACGACGACCATGAGTGATTTGCCAAAAGCTAAAACCCGCCCGGCCTCTAACTGGTCGGCCATCTGGGTGTTACCCCTGATTGCCCTGATCATCGGCGGCTGGCTGGGATGGCGCGCCTATACCCAGCAGGGCATCGATATCCAGGTGCGCTTCGAAAGCGGCGAAGGTATCCAGGTCAACAAGACCGAAGTGGTCTACAAAGGCATGACGGTGGGCAAGGTCAAGGCCTTGGCCCTGGACGACGAAGGCAGTAATCGCGGGGTGATCGCCACCATCGAGATGAACAAGGACGTCGACCAGTACCTCAAGACCAATACGCGCTTCTGGCTGGTCAAGCCCAGCGTCAGCCTGGCCGGCATCACTGGCCTGGAAACCCTGGTCTCGGGCAACTACATTGCCGCCAGCCCCGGTGATGGCGAACCCACGCGCAAGTTCAAGGCGCTCTCCGAAGAGCCGCCCTTGTCCGACGCCAAGCCCGGCCTGCACCTGACCGTCAAGGCTGACCGCCTCGGCTCGCTCAACCGCGGCAGCCCGGTGTTCTACAAGCAGATCCAGGTCGGCCAGGTCAAAAGCTACCTGCTCTCCGAAGACCAGAGCACCGTTGAGATCAAGGTCTACATCGAACCGACCTACGCCAACCTGGTGCGCAAACACACGCGTTTCTGGAACGCCAGCGGCATCAGCATCGACGCCAACCTCTCCGGCGTGAAGGTGCGCAGCGAATCCCTTTCCAGCATCGTCGCCGGCGGCATCGCCTTCGCCACGCCAGAGAACCGCAAGGACAGCCCGCCGACGGACCCAAGCCTGCCCTTCCGCCTGTACGAAGATTTCGACGCGGCCGCAGCCGGCATCAGGGTCAAGGTCAAGCTCACCGACTTCGAAGGCCTGCAAGCCGGGCGCACGCCGGTGATGTACAAAGGCATCCAGGTCGGCAGCCTGAAAACCCTGAAGATCGACCCGTCGCTGTCCAGCGCCAACGCCGAGCTGACCCTCGACCCGCTGGCCGAAGACTACCTGGTGCAGGACACCCAGTTCTGGGTGGTCAAGCCATCGATCTCCCTGGCCGGTATCACCGGGCTTGAGGCCTTGGTCAAAGGCAACTACATCGCCATCCGCCCCGGCGACAAAGGCAGCGCCCCCCAGCGCGAATTCGTCGCCCGCGCCAAGGCGCCGCCGCTGGACCTGCGCTCACCGGGCCTGCACATGGTGTTGTTCACCGACAACCTCGGGTCGCTGGATGTCGGTAGCCCGATCCTCTACAAACAGGTCAAGGTCGGCTCGGTGCAGAGCTACCAGTTCTCGCGCAAGAACAAGCAATTGGTGATCGGCGTCCACATCGAGAAGGAATACGAAAACCTGGTCAATGGCTCCACGCGTTTCTGGAATGCCAGCGGCGTCACCCTGACAGGCGGCCTCACCGGCGGCATCCAGGTCAAGAGTGAATCCCTGGCCAGCCTGATGGCCGGCGGTATCGCCTTCGAAACACCCGAGCAGAACGTGCCGCTGAAAAAGCGCATACCTCGTTTCCGCTTGTTCACCGACCGCGAGGCAGCCAACCAACGCGGCACCTTGGTGACCATCAAGGTCGACCGCGCCGACGGCATGCGCCCGGGCACACCGGTACGTTTCAAAGGCCTGGATGTGGGCAAGATCGAAAGCGTCGATCTCAGTGCCGACATGCAGTCGGTGTTGCTCAGCGCGCGCATCACCCAAGTGGCGGACCGCATCGCCCGCGTGGGCAGCCAGTTCTGGGTGGTCAAGCCTGAGCTGGGCCTGATGAAAACCTCGAACCTGGAAACCCTGGTCACCGGCCAGTACATCGAAGTGCAGCCAGCGGTGAGAAACGTCGGTCCGCAAAAAAGCTTCGTGGCACTGGATGAACCGCCGAAGGCCGTCCATCAGGAGGAAGGCCTGAGCCTCACCCTCAGCGCCGCACGCCGTGGCTCGTTGAAGGAAGGCGTACCCGTGACCTACCGCGAAGTCACCGTGGGCAAAGTCACCGGCTACGAGCTGGGCCAGACCGCTGACCGCGTGCTGATCCACATCCTGATCGAGCCCAAGTACGCACCGCTGGTACGTAGTGGCAGCCGGTTCTGGAACACCAGCGGCTTTGGTCTCGACTTCGGCCTGTTCAAGGGGGCGACGGTGCGTACTGAGTCCTTGGAGACGCTGGTCGCGGGTGGCATTGCTTTCGCTACGCCAGATGGCGATCGTATGGGCAATGCCGCACTTGCGCAGCAAACCTTCCCGTTGTTCGACAAGTTTGAGGATGAGTGGCTGACTTGGGCGCCTAAAATCCCTCTCGGCAAGTAGACCGAGGCGCGGCCATCGCGGGCAAGCCCGGCTCCCACAGGGGAATGCATTTTCAGCAACAATGCATTCCAAATGTGGGAGCGGCGGTGCGACGATTCGACTTGCCCGCGATGAGGCCCCCACAGCCAACACAAAAAAAGGCCCCTGGATTCACACCCAGGGGCCTTTTTATTTCAGTCCAAACACTCAGACCTCATCCAACTCCGGCTCATCCGCCTGCACATTCACCGTCGCTTTCACCACATCATGACGACGGATGTACTTCCAATCCGCCTCATCGATATAGATCCCATTCGGCCCGCTGCCGCCTTCCAGGTCAATCGCCACCTGGGCGGAAACCTGTGGCTTCACACTCGCCAGAATCGGCACAAAGCCCAGTTGCAAACTGGTTTCCAGCAACGCCGCCTGGTTCTTCTCATCGATGTCCGCCGCCTCGTCGAGGTAGTACGGCAAACGCACACGCCCGGCCTGGTCGCGGTCCATCAAGTGCAGCAACAAATACATGTTGGTCAGCGCCTTGATGGTCATGGTGGTACCGTTGGACGCGGCGCCGTCGATATCGGTGTGAATCACCGGCTGGCCATGCACCTTGGTGATCTCGAACGCCAATTCGAACAAATCCTTGAGGCCCAACTGGTTATGGTTGGCGGCCACCAGGCGGGCCAGGTATTCCTTGGCCTCTTCGTTTTTGTTGTCCTGCTCGGCGCTCTGGCTCAGGTCGAACACCGACAGGGTTTCGCCTTCTTCATACTGACCGGCGCTGTGGATGATCTGGTCGATATGCTTGAGGGCTTCCTTGTTCGGCGCCAGCACGATGCGGAAGCTTTGCAGGTTGGACACCTGGCGCTTGTTGATCTCACGGTTGAACAGCGCCAGTTGATGCTCAAGGCTGTCGTAGTCGCTGCGGATATTGCGCAAGGTCCGCGCAATGTCGGTGACCGCCGCGCGGCGCGCCTTGCCCAGCGTCAGCGCTTCATCGGTACGGTGCGCATACGCGTTGATCAGCAGTTGCAGGCGCCGCTCAACGTCATCCTCGCTGTCGAACTTGGCCACGCCCTTGAGGCGTACCTGGGCATACAACGCCTCGATCTGCCCATCCGCGCGCAGCAAGCCTTGCCAGCTGTCCTGATAGTCATTGAGCAGCGGCAGCAGGTTATCCATGGAATCGTCGACCGGGTCCATGAACGGCGTGCCGAAGGGCAAGTCCGCCGGCAACAACTGGCGACGGCGCAACGCGTCATCCAGTGTGCGTTGCTTGGCTTCCATATCGCCAATCTGGCGACCCACCAGTTGCAGCTTGGCCGACAGCTGCTGGACGCGCTCGGTAAATGCATCGCTGGAACGCTTCAATTCGTCCTGCGCCGCTTCCATCTGCGCGAGGTTTTCCAGCTTCTCGCCTTCTTCGGCGCTCAGTGTTTGCGCCCGGCGGAAATCTTCCAGGGCCTTTTGCGCGTCCAGTACCTGCTGGTACAGCGCTTCGGTCTGGGTCTTGCTCGCCGCACGGTCTGAAGCTACGGCCTGTTGAGTCTTGAGTTGCTTGAGTTCTTTTTCCAGACGCTCTTTCTGGTCGCGCAACGCGGCGCGATCCGCGAGGGCCTGCAAGGCTGGCGGTTCGATGTGGGAGATGTCGATGGACAGCCCCGGCACTTCAAAACGCTCGCCCTTGAAGCCATCGAGGATCTGCTCCAGGGATTTGACCCACTGGCCGTCCTCGTCCAGGGTGATGCCATGCTCGCCCAACGGCAGGCTGAACAGCGAACTGTTGAACAGGCGCATCAGACGCTCGACATCCTGCTGTGAAAATTCTTCGCGCAGTTTGGCGTAGCTGTTGTTGTCCGCGTGATCAAGCTGTTGCTTGACCGACTTCAAGCGTTTTTCCAGCTCGCGCAGGCGCTCGTCCAAGTCCTCGGCGCTGAACTGCCGCGACTGCGCCAAGGCGCCGGCGAGTTCATCGTGGGCGTCCTTGGCCGCCAGCAATTGCTGCTCCAGCACCTTCACGTCATCCACCAGCGCAAAGCGATGCTTGAGCACCGACAACTCGCCCAGCCAGCGCTGGATGCCACTGATTTCCCGCTCCAGGCGCATCAGCTCCTGGGTGCCGCCGCGCTGGTCGTTCTGCAGCGCGTCTTGCTCGCCGCGATAGTGCTCGGCCTGGATGGTCAGTTCTTCCTTGCGCGCACTGGCGTAGTCCGACCAGGTGCCCAGCAGCGAATCCAACAGCGGCGACAGGCGATGCAGCTTGCCGCGCAACACGTCGCGCAGGCGCACGCCATTGGCCAGCGCTTCAACCAGCGGGCCGGCGGCGACCAGCGAGTTGTAGTCCTGCTCCATGCGTCGCACGTCGCGGAAGGCTTCTTCGCACGCTGCGATGTAATCCACGCTACCGGAGCGCAGGCTGTGTTCGAACGCATCGAGGAACAGTTGCTTGAGCTTGGCCGCGGTGATTTCGCGCATGTGCAGCAGGTTGATAAACAGTGCGCGGAAGGTCTTCAGGCTCTGCTCGCTGGTAGAGCGCAGCGGGATCAGCGTCAGGTCCAGCGGGATCGACGTGTGGCCGCCCACCAGCAAACGGCGTAGTTCATCCGGCTTGAGTTCGTAGGCTTTCAGGCCTTCGCGCTCAAGGTTGGTGAACAGCTCTTTCTGCCGCAGGCAGGTGTCGTTCTTCTGGTAATGCGCCAGGTCCAGTTTGCCCGCGTAGGCAAAGAACTGGTGACCGAAACCACCGCCCGGGCCGCGCCCGACCACGCCGATCACGTGCGGGCCGTGGGGCAGGGACACTTCGACGAGGATGTAGCTGGTGTCGGTGGCGAAGTAGAAGCGCCGGGATTGTTCCAGGGTGTACTTGCCGAAGCTCATGTCCGACATGCGCGCCAGGATCGGGAACTGCAAGGCGTTGATCGACGCGGATTTACCCAGGTTGTTCGCGCCATACACCGACAACGGTTCTTCCAGCGGGAACAAACCCAGGCTGTAACCTGCGGTATTCAATAGGGCGAAGCGGCGGATGCCGTAGCGTTCCTTACTCATGCGTCGGTCTCCTGTTCTTCGGCAATGGCGCGGGCCAGGGCGTCTTCTTCGCTTTCTTCGGCGAAGTCGCTGAGGTCCAGCGGGTCATCGGTTTTCAGCAGTTTTTCATCGCTGTCTTCGTCGATGATCACCGGCGCCGGCAGTGGCAACACGCTGTGCACGCTGGCCGCCAAGTCGCGGTCCTGCTGCACCGACAGGCACACGTCGAGGAAGCGGTGCATCGGCGGCAGGAAGCGATAGATACCGTTGTCTTCGCTAGCAAAACCCAGCTGGGTCATGCGGCGCATGATTTTTTCTTCGAGTTCTTCCTGGGTCTGCACTTCGGCCTGGATAAACAGGTCGCGGTACTTCTCCAGCAGCGACGGCAACTCATCGCGGCCCAGGCTGCCACCGTCGAGCACCGCGATCGGGTCGCGGCCTTGATCCGCCAAGTGTTCAACAATGATGAAGGTGAACAGCGCCAGGCGCTGCGCGGTCTTGTTCACCTGCGCGGCGGCCACGGCGGTGTCCGGCACGAAATAGTAGAAGCCGCGTGTGTCGCAGACCAACTCAAAGCCCAGGGCCTTGAACAGCGTGCGGTACTGGTCCTGGAAGTTCGACAGTTGTGCGTACAGCTCCGGGTCGCGGCGGCTGACGTGGTAACCCTTGAACAGCTCGCGAAAGATCGGCGCCAGCTGGGACAGTTCGGATAGATCAAGATGCATGAGGTGTACTCGCAGATTGCTCGGCCGCGTCAGCAGTGGCCGGGAGCAGGGCGAAGGAGCGCAGGCTGACCTGGTGCTCGGTGGTGTGATAATCGCGGCGTTCCAGGCGTTCGCGCTTGAAGCGTTTTTCGCGGGACAGCCGGGAGAACCAGTACAGCAATTCGTCGGTGGCGCCGTCCGGTTCCTGCTCCAGCAGCCAGGTCATCAGGTCCGGCATCGGCAGCGCGTCTTCGCAGCGTTCGAGCATTTCCTTGACCGTGCGCGGTGCGCGCTGGGCTTCGCCCTTGTGGGACTTGTGCGCCTTGGGGAATTTTGCCGGTTTTGGCTCGAAATTCGCCAGGGCGTACACATAGGCTTCCACCTGGCTCGCGCTGCCGAGAAAGGTGCTTTGCGGACGGGTAAACATCGGCATCGCGGCCTGCGGTACCGCGTCCAGGCCTTTGCGGCGGATCGCCGACAAGGCCAGCGCCGCGCCACGGGTCACGGCGTTGTGCCGGCGCGCTTCTTCGCGCAGCGGCAGCAGCAGTTCGCGGGCATGGCGCAAGGTCAGCTGGGCGCTGGTCTGCATTTCGAGGATGCGCGCGTGGGTACGCAGCAGCATGTCGTCGTCCACCAGGTGGCCGAGGCGCTGTTGCTCGGTGAGCAGGCGCAGCAGCACGTTTTCCACCTTGCGCACGCCTTGTTCGAAGGCGCCGTCGGCGTTCACCAGTTGGATCATTGGTTCGACGTACTCGTCCCAGGTCGCCAGGACCTCGGCATACCGCTGGCGCAACGGAATCTGCCGGTCGCTGGTCTTGGCGCGGTCGGCCACGGCGGCGAGGGCCTGTTCATCGTTGGCGAGTTTTTTCAGCACGTCCCGCACGCGCATATCCAGCAAGCGCAGTTGGCGGGCCAGGTCGTGGCCATCACGGATGTCGAAGGCGTCCTGGATATAACCCGCCAGGCGCTCAAGGTGGCGCAGGTAGGCTTCGATTTCCAGGCACAGGCCAAGCCGGTGCTCCTTGCGAAGATACGCCAGGAAGTCATGGATCTGTGCGTTGAGCTCGAAACGGTTCGGGCTCTTGGCGACAGGCACCAGGATGTCCAGGCGAATCCACACGTCCAACAGGCTGGTGATGTCCTGTGGCGTGCTGTCCAGTTGTTGGGCGGCCAGTTGCGCGCGCAGTTCGGCAAGGCTCAGGGTGCCTTGGTCGAAGTGTTCGCACAGAGGCTCAAGCAGTGCCCAGTGTTCGGCGAGGGCGCGTAGGACGCGCTTGGGTTCGATCATGGGAATGGCCGGCTGGTTGGCGATGAAAAGTCGCGATTGTACTGCATCAGGCGCGGGATTTATCCACAGCCGGTCAGTACGCAGTGGGCGATTGTTGCCGAACAACGGTAGAATCCCCGCTCTTTACTTATCCACAAGTGGCCGAGCTGTGCTTATCGAGTCCCGACGTCGCGCTTACTTGACCGCCATGCAGGTGGTCAGCTGGCTGCCCCGCACCGAACTGCCGTTTGCCGCGCCCTCGCGGCCCGAGCTGTTGCAGGCGCTTGAGCCCTATGAGGCGTTCGAGTCGTCGGGCGAGGAAGCTGCTGCGCCGGTAGCCGTGATCAAGCCTGAAGCGCCAGTACGCCCTGTTGTAGAGCGGGCCAAGGTCGAAGTGCCGCGCCCGTCGCCGGTGACCAAGGCGGCCAAGGTGGCCGAAGCCGCTGCCCCGGTGGCCAAGGCGCCGGTGGTGCCGCCACCGCGTTTTGCTTTGCAATTGCTGCGGGCCGGGCGTTGCCTGCTGCTGGTGGAGTTGCCCACCGGCGAACGTTTCCAGACTCGCGACCCGGCTTATATGTTGCTCAAGGACATGCTGCGCGCCGCCGGCCTGCCCGACAGCCCGCAGATCGTCGGCGACCCCGTACGCTGGCCGTTGCTGGTGCGCGGCAACATGGACCAGGGCCCGGACGCCGCGCGGGATTTTGTGCAAGGTTTTGTGTCTGCGCGCCTGGAAGACGAACCCTGCGTATGCCTGTGGCTGATCGGCCTGCCCGCCGTGCGTTTTGCCGGCGAAGCCAATGCCGAAGCCTGGTACCGCGAGCTGCAGGTCGAAGGCCTGGGCTCGGTATGGGCCCTGCCGGGCCTGGAATTATTAATGGAAGAGCCACAGCGTAAGGCTGATGTCTGGCAAGCCATGCGCCGGCTGATGGCGCGCTGGAAAACAACCGATGAGTGAGGCTTTAACCTTCCGCCCGATGACCGAGGCCGACCTCGACGCCGTGCTGAAAATCGAATACGCGGCGTTCAGCCACCCCTGGACCCGGGGGATTTTTCTCGACGGGCTGGGCAAGTACCAGATCTGGCTGATGTTTGAAGGCGAGCAGCAGGTGGGGCATGGCGTGGTGCAGATCATCCTCGATGAAGCGCATTTGCTGAACATTACCGTCAAGCCGGAAAACCAGGGCCGTGGCCTCGGGTTGGCGTTGTTGGAACACCTGATGTCCCGCGCGTATGCGGCCAGTGCGCGGGAATGCTTTTTGGAAGTGCGCGACAGCAATACTGGCGCATTTCGCCTGTATGAGCGCTACGGTTTCAACGAGATTGGCCGTCGCCGTGACTATTACCCCGCAGTGGGCGGTCGCGAAGACGCAGTCGTCATGGCCTGTACGCTGGTCGACTGAATACACACGCATCCTGTGGGAGCTGGCTTGCCTGCGATAGCATCAACTCGGTGTAACAGAAAAACCGAGTCGCCTGCATCGCAGGCAAGCCAGCTCCCACAGGGGCCAGTTTCACAATGAGTTGTGAAGTGTGTCAGCGGTTTCCGTCTACCGGGTCAATATCGGCCAATTCAGCCTCATCTAACCCATTCCCGCCGCCAATCTCATCTTCATCGACAATGCTGAGGTCATAATCCGCCGCGTCATCATCCCCTTCCTCCAGCGCATCCCGCGCCCCGCTCTCAGGGGTCAGCGCTTCTGGGGTCAATTCATCACCGCGCTGCGTCGTCGGGGTCTCCTTGTCAAAATCCAGCTCGCGCATGGAGCCCATGCGGTCTTCGTTGTCATCAATGGGCTCAGGTTGCGCAGCGCCGTAGGGGCGTCGTGATTCAGTCATGGCCATTCCTCATACTGTGGGGCTTATAGTGTGTGGACAGGCACAACGCCCCAAAGATTCAAGCTTATTTGCGCCAGGCGTGACCCGGACCGGCGGTTGTCAGTCACAAAACTGCGCATCATTCCTGAGGCTTTCCTGATGAACGAACTACAAGACCTGCTTGATAACAACGAACGCTGGGCGGATGCGATCAAACAGGAAGATCCCGAATTCTTCGCCAAGCTGGCCCGCCAGCAAACCCCGGAATACCTGTGGATCGGCTGTTCCGACGCCCGCGTACCGGCCAACGAGATCGTCGGCATGCTGCCGGGTGATCTGTTCGTCCACCGCAACGTGGCCAACGTGGTGCTGCACACCGACCTGAATTGCCTGTCGGTGATCCAGTACGCGGTGGACGTGCTCAAGGTCAAACACATCCTCGTCACCGGCCACTATGGCTGCGGCGGTGTGCGCGCCTCGATGCAGGACCGCCAGTTCGGCCTGATCGACGGCTGGCTGCGTACCATCCGTGACCTCTACTACGAAAACCGTGACGTGCTGGCGCAGTTGCCGACCGAAGAAGAGCGCGTTGACCGTATGTGCGAGTTGAACGTGATTCAGCAGGTGGCGAACGTCGGCCACACCAGCATTGTGCAAAACGCCTGGCACCGTGGGCAGAGCCTGTCGATCCATGGCTGCATCTACGGCATCAAGGATGGCCGCTGGAAGAGCTTGAACACCACCATCAGTGGCTTTGAGCAGTTGCCGCCGCAATATCGCCTGCGCCCGCTGGGTGAAGCCTAAGGCTGTTTGCGGTCGCGCCATTTGGCCATGAAGGCCTGGCCTTCGGCGTTCAGCGGCTCGTTGCGCCCGGTAATCCAGCCTCGACAGTTGATTTCATGGCAGGTACAGGCAAATTGCTTGTAAATCACTTCTTCGGTGCTGGCGTAGTCAATGGTCAGTTGGGTGCCGGCCAGGATTTCGTGCAGGGTCCAGACTTCCAGGTAATACAGGTCGAGAAACACGTTCGGTTTGCACGAATGCAAGAACAGCCCGCAGAACCAACAGTCGTACAGATGGATACGTGACGACAGTTGCAGGGTGTGCTGACGCCGCTCGCTCAAGGCGTAGCCGGAGATATTGGCGATGCACACGCGGCTGTCAAAGGCGACCCGCGTTCTGATCGAGGCTCCCGTACCCTGCGCGGTGCGTACCACTTCGAAGTGTTGTGACGAGGGGTAGCCCTCGCCAAGCTTGGGTTTGAACGGGTAAAGGCAGGCACTCACAGCCGTTTTAGCCTTATCCATGGCCTGAGTCTTCATAACTCTCCTTGGTTTGGCTGCATGGACCTGTGGGTGGTGGCTGACTACCAGTCTTGCAGCGGATGGGCGCGGCTCAAGACTCACTGAAGTTGGAGCCGATTTCTACTGTCAACTCTGACAGTAGAAATCGGTTTTTTTTTGTGCGGACTACAGTGCTGGAGCGCTGGCGGAAGGCGCCAGGGCGGGGATCTTGAGCTGCTTGAGTTGAGCCTTGATCGCCGGCGTGGCGCACAGGGCGTTGGCTTTTTCCGCGGAAAATTCGCGCACCGAGGTGTAGAACAATTCACACGTCTGTTCCTTGCGCGTGACCTGCCAGGTGTTCATGCACGCCTTGAGCAGCACATTCGGGTCGCTCGCCGGCTTCTGCCCCATCCCGGCCTGCCAGCAGGCGGCGCTCAAATCCTGGCCCATGACCTTCAATCCAACCTCGTCGGCCTTCTGTTCATTGCCGTCATAGGTCGCCGGGTCGGCCGCATACCAGATGTAACTCGGGTGGTTGGCGCCCAGTACTGAAACACTCTTGCCGGCTACCGGGCTGATTTGCGCCAGGCCCAGCACGCCTACGGTTTGCCCGTACTGCTGCTTAACCCAATTGCGCACCGGCGCGCCGAACGCCACCATCGGCAACACGCCTTTGGGGGGAAGGCTCAGCTCCGCGACCATGCGGGTTTGATAGTCGGTGAAGTAGCCGTAGACATTTTGCAGGTCTGCGCCCGCGCTGGCTGGCGCGGCGATGGGCGCGATATCGATGATGGTCTGGTAGGCCGGGGTTTCAGTGGTCGGGATACCGTTGTCGGTGAGCAGCACCGCCCAGCGGTCGGTGGTTTTCGATTCCAGGTAATCCTGGGCCTGCGTCAACGAGTAGTCCGGCGGAAAGTGCAGCAGCTCAATGCTCTTGCGGTTTTCCAGGGCCATCCCCAGTGGCAGGAACAAGTACCAGTTGTAGGCCCACTTGCCGTCACGGTTGAGCTGGCTGGCGCCTTGGTAAGCCAGGTCGGCGGTGGCGAGCAAGGCCGTCAGGGGTTGCCCATAACTGTCGGGCACGCCGCTGAAGGTCGCGGCAACCTGGCCGTCGTGGGTCTTCACGCTGACTTTGGCGCGGCTGTAGCCATCCCGTTGCAGGCTCTGGGTCAGATAATGCTCGGCCGTCTGCTCCAGCGACCAGGGCCGAAAGCAGATCACGTTGCAGTTATTGGGGAAGGCGAACAACTGGGTGACACGTTGCGTGCTGCCCAGTGGTACTTCGACATCAGCCTGCACGACCGCACTGGCCATCAGTGCGGCCAGGGTGAAGGACAACCTGGTCGGTTTATACATAGTTGATTCCTAGTCAGCGAAAACCCACCTCCACACAGTAGCGGCTGACCAGGCATCACGCGTGCGAAATCGCCGGGCGTGTCGCTATTGGATAAGAAAACCTACACCTCGAACCTCAAGGCATTGCTCAGGTCACCCATGGGCTTCTGGCCACGGGCGATCATCGCGTCATCGCGCTGCTTGAGGCCGTCGAGGGTTTCCAGTTGGAACACCCGGGTGATCAAGCGCAGGATCGACGCCGTGTCGTACACCGTATGGTCCACTGTGCCCTTGCGCGCAAACGGCGACACCACCAGCGCCGGAATCCGCGTGCCAGGGCCCCAGCGGTCGCCCTTGGGCGGCGCAACGTGGTCCCACCAGCCGCCGTTTTCATCCACGGTGACCACCACCACCATGTTTTTCCACTGCGGGCTTTCTTGCAGCACCTTCAGGGCGCGGGCGATATGGCGGTCGCCCGAGGCCACGTCGGCGTAACCGGCGTGCATGTTCAGGTTGCCCTGGGGTTTGTAGAAGGTCACCGCAGGCAACTTGCCAGCCTGGGCATCGGCGAAGAACTTATTGGTGCTCGACTCATCGCCCAAGCCGCCATCGCGCAGGCGCTTGTCCCGCTCGGCACGGTTCTGCGGCCCCTGTTTTTTGAAATAGTTGAACGGCTGATGGTGATACTGGAAGTTCGGAATCTTCGGGATACCGCCCGAGTCCTTGAACTGGTCCAGCGTCGCTTGCCAGGCGCCGGCGTACCAGGCCCAGTCGACGCTCTTTTTCGACAGCTTGTCGCCGATATGCTCGTGGGTTTGTGGCACCAGCACGTTGGGCAGGTCGGGTTTGGAATAATCCGGGTTTTCCGGGTCGCGAATCCAGGTCGGCCAGTAGGGCGGGGCCAGGGTGTTCACACCGTAACCGTCCGGGGTCAGCGCGCTGGGGCCGAACTGCGGCGCGCCGGTCATGGCGCTGGCCGGGGATTTGTCCAAGGGTTTCAGGCGCGTGTCGGTCGGGTCGTCGCTTTGCAGCGTGGCAATCTGCGCCTTGGCCACGGACTGCGCGGCATTCGGATAAAACGGCGCGGTGGCGCTGATCAGGTACTGGTGGTTGAGGAACGAGCCACCAAAGGCGCCCTGGAAGAAGTTATCGCAGAGCACAAACTCCTTGGCCACATCCCACAGGCGCAGGGAATAACGGCTCTGGGCGTAATAACCCATCACCAAGCCGCCGGAATCGCCCCACGCGACAAAGTTGTCGTTCTTGCCGCCGTTGATCTGCATCTGATTCTGGTAGAACACGTGCCACAGGTCGCGGGTGACCAGGCTCAACGGTAGGTCTTCGGCGTTCGGGCCCTTGAGGGCGAACGGCGCGTTGGCCAGGTTTTGCTGGAATTGCACTTCGCTGGGATACGTCACCCCGTCCACGCTTTGCGGGCCGACTTGCAACACACCGCCCCAGGCCGGGGGCAGGGTGGTCAGCAGGCTGCCGTCGCGGTCGCGTTGCTGGGCGTCGGTGGGGTTGAGCGCTGACAGTGGTTTCTCCACGCCGGGGAAGTCCGCAAACAGGTTGTTGAAGCTGCGGTTCTCGGCATAGATCACTACCACGGTCTTCACCTGGTCGTGCAGGGCCTTGTCCAGCTCCTGGCCGGTGAGTGGGCGAGTCACCGGTTTGCCTGGTGCTTTGTTGGCGTTACCGCAGGCACTCAAGGTCGCCCCGACCCCCAGCACCGCCGCGCCTCCCAGGAAACGCCGGCGACTGCTGTCTACCGGCGCTTGATCTGCGGAATCGGAGGAAGGGCAGTCTTCGTGCTCATCGGTCATTGCGGGAGTCCCTGGCGAGATGTTGCAAGATATTTCGCAGGACGGTAGCAATGCAATGTGACGGAATTAAGACAGCGGTAAGTTGCAAGCTTCAAGCAACAAGCTTGAGGCTTACAACTTGAAGCTTGCAGCTGCTTTTAAGGCATCACCGGCGGCAAATACTTCAACGTCGTCCCCAACGCCCACAGCAAAAACAACACCAGCGGCGTATGCACCAGCAACTGCACGAACGAAAACCCGATCAGATCCCGCGCCTTCAGCCCCAGCACGCCCAATAGCGGCAGCATATAGAACGGGTTGATCAGGTTCGGCAGCGCCTCAGCCGCGTTGTAGATCTGCACCGCCCAGCCCCGGTGATATTGCAGGTCATTGGCCACCTGCATCACATACGGCGCTTCGATGATCCACTTGCCACCGCCCGACGGAATAAAGAAGCCCAGCACCGCCGAATAAACGCCCATCAGCAGCGCATAGGTGTCATGGGAGGCGATCGACGTAAAGAACGTCGAGATATGGTGCGCCAGGGTCTGGCCATCGCCGCCCTTGACCACGGTCATCAGCGCGGCAATCGAGCCGTACAGCGGGAACTGGATCAGCACGCCGGTGGTGGTTGGCACCGCCCGCGCCACCGCATCGAGGAAGCTGCGCGGGCGCCAGTGCAGCAGCGCACCGACCATGATGAACAGGAAGTTATAGGTGTTCAGCCCCGAGATCGCGCTGATCGCCGGCTTGGTCGAGAACTCATGGAACAGCCAACCCGCCGCCAGCAGTGCCAGCAGGATGGTCAGCAACGGGCTGTGTTCCAGCCATTCGCCAGGGCGCGTCGGCGCTTGCAGCTTGGGCAGGTTGAATGCCGGGTCGACGCCGCAGGCCTTGGCATCACGGGCGCTGTTCGGGCCGGGCGCGGTGGCGTAGGCGATGATCAGCGACACCACGATCAGCGCCAGCAACAGCACGCCGGATTGCCACAGGAAGATCGTGTCGGTGAATGGGATCACCCCGGTAATCGACAGGATCGACGGCGGCAAACTCGCCGGGTTGGCTTGCAACTGCGCCGCAGATGACGACAGCCCCAGCGCCCACACGGCCCCCAGGCCCAAGTAAGCAGCGGCGCCGGCCGCGCGGTAGTCCATGCGCAAATCCGTACGACGGGCCAGCGCCCGCACGAGCAAGCCGCCGAACACCAGGGACAAGCCCCAGTTGAGCAGGGACGCAACCATGGAGATCAACGCCACCCAGGCCACGGCCGAACGGCCGTTCTTCGGGATTCGCGCCAGCCGGTCAATCAGCTTCACCGCCGGCGGCGAACTGGCCACCACATACCCACCGATCACCACAAAAGCCATTTGCATGGTGAACGGGATCAGGCTCCAGAAGCCATCGCCAAAGGCCTTGGCGGCTTCGGTCGGCGCGGCGCCCATGCCCAGGGTCGCCACCGCGACAATGATCACGGCGAGGGCGGCAAACACCCACGAATCCGGGAACCAGCGTTCGGCGAAGTTGGAGCAGCGCAGGGCAAAGCGGGCATAGCGGCTTTCTTCGATAGCATCGGCCACGAGTCATTCCTCTTGTATTTATTATGGGGCAGGCAATTTTCCGGCATGTTCCGCTACGGCCATTGATATGGGAATGCAGTTATCTTCATCGATCCATGAGGAAAACAAATATATCTGCGGCGATTGCCATCATCCGGCCCAGCTCATAACCTGCACGCCATTTTGTTTGTCTGCCGAGCCTTTACATGACTGCCACCCTTGCCCCTCAGGCGCAGCGCTTTTCCCGCTCCGACTACAAAACCCTGGGCCTGGCCGCCCTGGGCGGGGCCTTGGAAATCTACGATTTCATCATCTTCGTGTTTTTTGCGCTGACCTTGAGCCAACTGTTTTTCCCCCCGGAAATGCCCGAGTGGCTGCGCCTGCTGCAAAGCTTCGGCATCTTCGTCACCGGTTACCTGGCGCGACCGTTGGGCGGCATTCTGATGGCGCACTTCGCCGACCACCTGGGACGCAAGCGTGTATTCAGCCTGAGCATCCTGATGATGGCGCTGCCGTGCCTGCTGATCGGCATCATGCCGACCTACGCGCAAATCGGTTATTTCGCACCGCTGATCCTGCTATTTCTACGCGTGCTGCAAGGCGCCGCCGTCGGCGGCGAAGTCCCCAGCGCCTGGACCTTCGTCGCCGAACACGCACCGATTCATCACCGGGGTTACGCGTTGGGTTTCCTGCAAGCCGGCCTGACCTTCGGCTACCTGCTGGGCGCGCTTACCGCCACGCTGCTGGCGCAAATCTTCACGCCGGCCGAGATCCTCGACTACGCCTGGCGCTTCCCCTTCCTGCTCGGCGGCGTGTTTGGCGTGATCGGCGTGTGGCTGCGCCGCTGGCTCAGCGAAACCCCAGTGTTCCTCGAAATGCAGGCCCGCCGCCAAGCCGCCGCCGAACTGCCACTGCGCACCGTACTGCGCGACCACCGCGCCGTGCTGCTGCCGGCGATGATCCTCACCTGCGTGCTCACCTCCGCCGTCGTAGTGCTGGTGGTGATCACCCCGACCATGATGCAGAAAACCTTCGGCATGAGCCCCAGCCACACCTTCGCCTTGAGCGCCTTGGGCATCGTCTTCCTCAACATCGGCTGCGTCCTCGCCGGGCTGCTGGTGGACCGTATCGGCGCCTGGCGCGCGGTGCGGGTCTACAGCCTGTTGCTGCCGGTGGGGATTGCACTGCTGTATGCCAGCCTGATCAACGGCGGCCTCTGGCTTGGCGCGGCGTACGCCGTGGCAGGGTTGAGCTGTGGTGTGGTGGGCGCGGTGCCGTCGGTGATGGTCGGGCTGTTTCCGGCGCCGGTGCGGGTGTCGGGGATTTCCTTTACCTACAATATTGCCTACGCGTTGTGGGCGAGTACCACGCCATTGTTGTTGATTGCGCTGATGCCGACGAGCCCGTGGATTTGCGTGGGGTATTGCGTGGTGATGGGGGCGGTGGGGGTAGGGTGTGTGGCGTTGTTTGGCAAGCGCCACCCGTTGGATACGGTTACAAAAGACGCCTAGGGCCATCAATTGACGGGTATTTACGGCCACTCCTATAGTCAGGCCCACTTCTGACTGGCACGTATTACCCTATGACCCAGCCCGCCTTCATCAACCCTGCAATCCTGTCCTGGTCTCGCCAGCGGGCGGGGCTGTCTGAAGCGCAGGTGGCCAAAGGTCTCAGCGTCAAAACGGAGCGGATCAAGGCGTGGGAAGGCGGTCAAAGTCTTCCGACGTTCACTCAGGCACAAAAGTGGTCTGTGATTGCACAGATCCCTTTTGGTTTTCTCTTCCTCAAGGCGCCCCCGCAAGAGCATCTTCCGCTTCCAGACCTGCGCACCGTGGCCGGTGTTCTTGCCGAAAAGCCCAGCCTGAACTTGCTGGATACCGTCAGGGAGGTGCTCCGCAAGCAAGACTGGTACTTGGAGTACTTGCAGGACCACGAGCGTTCCCCGCTGTCCTTCGTAGGGAGTTTCAACAGTCGCTCCCCCGTCAAAGGCGTTGTTGCAGATATTCGTCGTGTACTCGGTGTAACGGATGCTTTTGCTCGCATGGGGTATGAAGAGTATGTGAGGGCGTTGGTGAGCGCTGCGGAGGCTGCCGGTATTCTCGTGATGCGCAGCGGCGTAGCGTTGGGAAATACTCATCGCAAGCTTGATGTCAGCGAGTTTCGAGGTTTTGCCATCAGCAACGCCATGGCCCCCGTGGTTTTCATAAACAGCGCAGACGCACCTGCGGCCCGGCTTTTTACATTGATGCACGAGCTGGCGCATATCTGGATCGGTAGCACGGGTGTATCCGATGGCAGCAGTCAAAGCGCCCGGGAAGAAGAAGCTTTTTGCAATGCGGTGGCGGGAGAATTCCTCGCGCCGGAACTCGCCTTTCACGCGAACTGGGTTTCGGATGTGTACTGGGAAGAAAACCTGGCGTCCTTGGCCGCTCTCTTTCACGTCAGTGCGTTAGTGATTGCTCGTCGTGCCCGTGATCTTGGCTATATCAACAGTGATCAATACGGCGCCTATTACCGTCGGATCCTGCAGGCGTATCGAGATAAAGGCGGTAGCGGAGGGGACTACTACCGCACGGCGGCTGTTAGAAATAGCACCCGGTTGAGCAAAGCCGTTCTGGCGGAAGCGCAAAGCGGCCGGATTTTGCTACGAGACGCCGGAAAGCTGCTGGGTGTACAACCTGCCAAATTGAAGGCCTACGGGATGAAGCTATCGGCATGAAGCATCTACTGGATTCGAATACGCTGATTGAGGCCAAGAACCGGTATTACGGGATGACAATCTGCCCTGGCTACTGGGCATGGATTCTTCAACAGCATCAGGCGCTGGAGATTGCCAGTATCGTGCAGGTTAGAGATGAATTGGCTAGGGGCAATGACGATCTCACCCAGTGGGTTAAAGGCAACACCCAGCTCTTCGAAGAGGCGAGCGATGAGCCTACCCAGGTTGCATTTGGGCATATCGTCGCAAAGATTGCAGAGCAGGCGTCTGTGATGAAAGCGGGAGCCTTTGAGGAGTTTCTTGAGGGCGCAGATCCCTGGTTGATCGCCAAGGCGATGACGACGGGCGCTGTTGTTGTCACGCATGAAGTCTATAACCTCGACATCAAACGCAAATTCACGATACCTAACGTGTGTTCGCTGTTTGGCGTGCCCTACATGAACACGTTTGAGCTGCTCGGCAAGCTCGATGCGCGCTTCGTCCTGCACGCGTGACGACATGAGGGGAAGCGGACTTCCCCTCGATGCGACTTCGTCAGGTCAAGAAGTGCCAGAGCAACAATGTACCGATCAGCCCGACCACTGAAACAATCGTCTGCAACACCGACCACACCCAAATCGTCTGCTTCAACTGCAACCCAAAATACTCACGCACCATCCAGAACCCAGCATCGTTCACATGGCAAAAGAACACCGAGCCCGCGCCAATCGCCAGCGCCACCAGTGAGCTTTGTGTCGCCGCCAACCCCGCCATCATCGGCGCAAGGATGCCCGCCGTCGTGGTGGTGGCAACCGTCGCCGAGCCGGTGGCCTGGCGCAAGGCCACGGCGATCAACCAGGCCAGCAGTAGGTACGGCATGTGGGCGCCTTCGGCAACCTTGCTGATGGTTTGGCTTACGCCCGCATCCAATAGGGTTTGCTTGAGGCCGCCGCCGGCGCCGATGGTCAGCAGCAATACGGCGATCGGGGCGAGGGCTTTGCGCAGGGTGTTGCCGACTTCTGCGCGCGGCATGCCGGCGGCCCAGCCCAGGCAGATGACGGCAGCGATCACGGCCAGGCCGAGGGCGATCAGCGGTTCGCCGAGAAACTTCAATGTCAGCGCCACTGGGTTTTCCGGCGTCATGGCGACTTTGGCCAAAGTGCTGCCGAGCATCAGAATCACCGGCAACAAAATGATCAGCAATGACACCCCAAAGCTTGGCTGGCGCGGCGCCTTGGGCGGGGCGCTGAACAGGGCGCCGATGTCGGCCGGTTCATCGATGTGCAGGCGTTTGGACAGCCAGTTGCCGTAGATCGGCCCGGCCAGAATGACCGCCGGCACCGCCAGGCAAAAGCCCAGCAACATGGTCAGGCCCAGGTCGGCGTGCAGCGCACCCACCGCGATCAGCGGCCCCGGGTGCGGCGGCATCAGGGCGTGCAGGGTGGTCATGCCCGCCAGTGCCGGAATGGCGATTTTCAACAGTGGCTGGTTCGAACGTTTGGCCATCACAAAGATGATTGGCACCATCATCACCAGGCCCACTTCGAAGAACAGCGGCAAGCCGATCACCATTGCCACCAGCGCCATCACCCACGGCAACGACTTGCCCTTGCCCAGCCCGAGCAGGGTGGTGGCGATACGGTCGGCCGCGCCGGATTCGGCCATCAGCGCGCCGAGCATCGAGCCCAGGGCAATGATGATCCCGGCCTCACCGAGGATCGCCCCGGCGCCCTTGCTGAACGCCTTGGCCACTTCTTCCGGCGGCAGCCCGGCGCCGACGCCGGCAATAAAGGTGCCGATCAGGATCGACAGAAACGGCGGCAACTTGGTCGCGCTGATCAGCACGATGATGCTGGCGATGGCCAGCAGTACGCAAAGCATGAGGCGAGTGTCGTGAACCATCCACGCGGCAGTCGATAACTCCAAAACGGGACTCCTTATCGAACAGGTTGGGAAAATTGTTTCTTTTTGTTTCCTACTCGAAAAGCATACCTGATACCGCGCTGGCCCAGTGCTGATGTGCCGTTTTGGTGCGATCAGCGGCGCTCGCCCTCAGCGCCCGGCCCAGAGCCATTGCTGTCGGATTTGTAATCTTTCCTCCACGGCCCTGATAAGTCGCGAACGCTACATTTCACCCGCTTGTACTTCATGGGCGTGGAACTCTTGATATGCCAATTTCCGTTAGAAACCTTGTGGGCGCGACGCTGTTGTGGGTGGCCAGCAGCGCTGCCCAGGCGCAATCCCTCACGCTTGATTCAGCGCTGCAGGCGGCCTTCGCCAATAACCCCGAGCTGGCCGCTGCGCAGTGGGAAATCGACATCGCCCAGGGCGGCCGCCAGCAAGCCGGGCTGATCCCCAACCCGGTGCTGTCCGTGGATGCCGAAGACACCCGCCGCGACACGCGCACCACAGGCATCAAACTGAGCCAGACCCTGGAACTGGGCGGCAAACGCGGCGCGCGCATTGATGTGGCCAGTCGCGCCCAGGACGCCGCCGCGCTGACGCTGGAACAGCGCCGCAACACCTTGCGCGCGGATGTGATCGACAGCTACTACGGCGCCCTGCGCGCTCAGGAACGCCTCGACCTGGCTCAACGTTCTTTGGCCTTGGCCGAACGCGGACTGGTGGTTGCCAACGGTCGCGTGACGGCAGGCAAAACCTCTCCCGTGGAAGCCACCCGCGCCCAGGTGCAATTGTCGGAAATCCGCCTGGAATTCAACCGCGCACAAATGGGACTCAGTGATGCCTATCGCCGCTTGGCCGCCAGTACCGGCAGCGCCACTGTCGCCTTTCAGACTGTCGCCACGCAAAGCCTGCCTCAGTTTCCCGCTGCTCAGTTGTTGGCGCGTCTTGAACAAACCGCCGAACTGCGCCTGGCAGAGCTGCAAATCCTGCACAGCGAAGCCAGCGTCGGCCTGGAAAAAGCCCAGCGCATTCCCGACCTCGACGTGTCCATCGGCAGCCAATACGACGCCGGCGCGCGTGAGCGGGTGAACCTGGTGGGCGTGTCGATGCCGCTCCCGCTGTTCAACCGCAACCAGGGCAACGTGCTTGCCGCCAGCCGCCGCGCCGACCAGGCCCGCGACCTGCGCAACGCCACCGAACTGCGCCTGCGCACCGAAACCCGCCAGGCCCTGGACCTGTGGCAAACGGCGAACAGCGAAGTGCGCGCCTTCAACCAACAGATCCTGCCGGCTGCCCAAAGCGCAGTGGACAGCGCCACCCGTGGTTTTGAGATGGGCAAGTTCAACTTCCTCGACGTGCTCGACGCCCAGCGCACCCTGATCGCCGCCCGTACCCAATACCTCGTTGCCACCGCCCAAGCCACCGACGCCTGGGTGCGCATCGAACGGATTTACGGCGACCTCGCCCGCTTTTGATTTTTCCTGGAGTCCTCTATGCACAACAGATATGGCGTGGCGCTCGCCGTCGCCTTGAGCCTGGTGCTCTCGAGTTTTGCCCGCGCCGATGAAGAAGAAGGCGAACTTGAACTCAGCGAGCAGCAGATTCAGGCCGCTGGGATTCAACTGGCCCAAGCGCAACCGCGTTCCCTCAGCACGCTGCTGACGCTGCCGGCCGAGGTGCGTTTCGACGAAGACCGCACCTCGCACATCGTCCCGCGTGCGGCGGGCGTGGTGGAGTCGGTGCAGGTCAACCTCGGCCAGGCGGTGAAAAAAGGTGAGCTGTTGGCGGTGATCGCCAGCCAGCAGATCTCCGACCAGCGCAGCGAGCTGGCCGCCAGCGAGCGCCGGGTCGAGCTGGCCCGCACCACCTTCCAGCGCGAGCGCCAATTGTGGCAAGACAAAATCTCCGCCGAGCAGGACTACCTGCTGGCGCGGCAAACCCTGCAAGAAGCCGAAATCGCCCTGAATAACGCCCGGCAAAAGATGAAAGCCTTGAGCGGCAGTGCCGTGCTGGCGGGTGGAAATCGCTACGAACTGCGTGCGCCGTTTGCCGGTGTGGTGGTGGAAAAGCACCTGGGCGTCGGCGAAGTGGTCAGCGAAACCAGCAACGCCTTTACCCTCTCTGACCTGTCCCAGGTGTGGATCACCTTTGGCGTGTTTCCCAAGGACTTGAACAAGGTGCGCGTCGGCAAACCGGTGAAAGTCAGTTCCACCGAAATGGGTACCGAAGTCAGTGGCACCGTGGCTTACGTCGGCAACCTGCTCGGCGAACAGACGCGCACCGCCACCGTTCGCGTCAGCGTGCCCAACCCCGATGATGCCTGGCGCCCTGGCTTGTTTGTCAGCGTGCAACTGGCCACCGAGACCTTCCAGGCCAAGGTGACCGTGCCTCAGGAGGCGATCCAGACCGTCGAGGACAAGCCCTCGGTGTTCCAGCGCACCGAGCACGGCTTTGTCACCCGCCACCTGGAACTGGGTGTGAGCGAAAACGGCTACGTCGAAGTGCGAAAAGGCCTGGACGCCGGCGCGCAAGTGGCGACGGCTGGCAGCTTCATCCTCAAGTCTGAACTGGGCAAAGGCTCGGCCGAGCACGCCCATTGATCCTGCGAGTGATTCCCCATGTTTGAGCGCCTTATCCAATTCGCCATCGAGCAGCGCATCATCGTGCTGCTGGCGGTGCTGTTGATGGCCGGTGTCGGCCTCGCCAGCTATCAGAAACTGCCGATCGACGCGGTGCCCGACATCACCAATGTGCAGGTGCAGATCAACTCGGCGGCGGCGGGTTTTTCGCCGCTGGAAACCGAGCAGCGCGTGACCTTTCCCATCGAAACCGCCATGGCTGGTTTGCCGGGCTTGCAGCAGACCCGTTCGTTGTCGCGCTCGGGGTTGTCCCAAGTGACGGTGATCTTCAAGGACGGCACCGACCTGTTCTTTGCCCGCCAACTGGTCAACGAGCGCCTGCAAGTGGCGCGGGAACAATTGCCCAGCGGCATTGAAACGGCGATGGGGCCGATTTCCACCGGGCTTGGGGAAATTTTCCTATGGACCGTCGAAGCTGAGGACGGCGCGCTCAAGGACGACGGCACCCCCTACACGCCGACCGACCTGCGGGTGATCCAGGACTGGATCATCAAGCCGCAACTGCGCAACGTGCCCGGCGTGGCCGAGATCAACACCATCGGCGGCTTCGCCAAGGAATACCAGATCGCCCCGGACCCCAAGCGGTTGGCGGCCTACAACCTGACCTTGAACGACCTGGTCACCGCGCTGGAGCGCAACAACGCCAACGTCGGCGCCGGTTACATCGAGCGCAGCGGCGAACAATTGCTGATCCGTGCACCGGGGCAGGTGGCGTCCATCGACGACATCGCCAATATCGTCATCACCACGGCGGATGGCACACCGATCCGCGTGCGCAACGTCGCCCAAGTCGACATCGGCCGTGAGATGCGTACCGGCGCGGCCACCGAAAACGGCCGTGAGGTGGTGCTGGGCACGGTGTTCATGCTGATCGGCGAAAACAGCCGCAGCGTGTCCCAGGCGGTGGCGAAAAAACTTGAAGAGATCAACCGTTCGCTGCCCGCAGGTGTGGTCGCGATCACCGTGTATGACCGCACCAACCTCGTCGAAAAAGCTATCGCCACCGTGAAGAAAAACCTCTTCGAAGGCGCGTTGCTGGTGGTGGCGGTGCTGTTCCTGTTTCTCGGCAATATCCGCGCGGCGTTGATCACCGCGATGGTGATTCCCCTGGCGATGCTGTTCACCTTTACCGGCATGTTTACCAACAAGGTCAGCGCCAACCTGATGAGCCTCGGCGCGTTGGACTTCGGCATCATCGTCGATGGCGCCGTGGTGATCGTCGAGAACGCCATCCGCCGCCTGGCCCACGCGCAGCAACGCCATGGGCGCCTGTTGACCCGCAGCGAGCGTCTGCACGAGGTGTTTGCCGCCGCCAAGGAAGCGCGGCGCGCGCTGATCTTCGGGCAACTGATCATCATGGTGGTGTACCTGCCGATCTTCGCCCTCACCGGCGTGGCCGGGAAGATGTTCCATCCCATGGCCTTTACGGTGGTGATCGCCTTGTTGGGCGCGATGATTCTGTCGGTCACCTTTGTGCCGGCGGCGATTGCGTTGTTTGTGACCGGCAAGGTCAAGGAAGAAGAAAACCTGGTGATGCGCACCGCGCGCCGTGTCTATGCGCCGGTGCTGGATGGAGTCATGGCGCGTCGGCCGCTGGTGTTTGGCCTGGCGCTGTTGGCCATCATCGCCTCGGGCGTGGTCGCCGGCCGCATGGGCAGCGAATTTATCCCCAGCCTCAGCGAAGGTGATTTCGCCCAACAGGCCTTGCGGGTGCCCGGCACCAGCCTGACCCAATCGGTGCAGATGCAACAGCAATTGGAGACCACCTTGATGGCCCAGGTGCCGGAAATCCTGCGGGTGTTTGCCCGCACCGGCACTGCGGAGATTGCCTCCGACCCGATGCCGCCGAATATTTCCGACAGCTACGTGATGCTTAAACCGAAGGAGCAATGGCCGGACCCGAACAAGTCCCGGGAAAGCCTGATCGCCGATATCCAGCGGGCCAGTGCGATTGTGCCGGGCAGTGCGTACGAACTGTCGCAACCGATCCAACTGCGTTTCAACGAGCTGATTTCCGGGGTGCGCAGTGATGTGGCGGTGAAGGTGTTCGGGGATGACATGGCGGTGCTCAACAAGACCGCCGGAGAAATTGCCGAAACCCTCAAGGGCCTAGATGGCGCCTCGGAAGTGAAAGTGGAACAGACCTCCGGCCTGCCGGTGCTGACCATCAATATCGACCGCGACAAGGCGGCGCGTTTTGGCCTGAATGTAGGCGATGTGCAGGACACCATCGCCGTCGCGGTCGGTGGGCGCCAGGCTGGTACGTTGTACGAAGGTGACCGGCGTTTTGACATGGTTGTGCGTTTGTCCGACGCACTGCGCACCGATATCGACGGGTTGTCGCGGCTATTGATCCCGGTGCCAGGCAACGCGGCGGGGCAGTTGGGTTTTATCGCGTTGTCCCAGGTGGCCAGCCTGGACCTGGTACTGGGCCCCAACCAGATCAGTCGTGAGAACGGCAAGCGTTTGGTGATCGTCAGTGCCAACGTACGTGGGCGTGATATTGGCTCGTTTGTAGACGAAGCTGAAACTGCGCTGATCGCCAAGGTGAAGGTGCCCGCCGGTTACTGGACCACCTGGGGCGGCCAGTTCGAGCAGCTGAAAGAAGCCTCCGAGCGCTTGCGCATCGTGGTGCCGGTGGCGCTGCTGCTGGTGTTCGGGCTGTTGTTCATGATGTTCAACAACCTCAAGGATGGGCTGCTGGTGTTTACCGGGATTCCGTTCGCGTTGACCGGTGGGATCATGGCGTTGTGGCTGCGGGATATTCCGCTGTCGATCTCGGCGGGTGTGGGATTTATCGCCCTGTCCGGCGTGGCGGTACTCAACGGGCTGGTGATGATTGCGTTCATCCGCAACCTGCGCGAAGAAGGGCGCTCGTTATCGGTGGCCATCCACGAAGGCGCGCTGACCCGCTTGCGCCCGGTGTTGATGAC
The DNA here is from genome assembly GCF_017316265.1 of Pseudomonas sp. Marseille-Q1929. Classification (NCBI taxonomy): domain Bacteria; kingdom Pseudomonadati; phylum Pseudomonadota; class Gammaproteobacteria; order Pseudomonadales; family Pseudomonadaceae; genus Pseudomonas; species Pseudomonas sp. Marseille-Q1929. Next base: position 724,125 of record NZ_JAFLWU010000001.1, on the reverse strand, counting down.
GGCGCTGGTGGCGTCCCTCGGATTTATCCCCATGGCACTCGCCACCGGCACCGGCGCCGAGGTCCAGCGGCCGCTGGCAACGGTGGTGATCGGCGGGATTATTTCGTCGACGTTGCTGACCTTGCTGGTGCTGCCGGCGTTGTATCAGTGGGCACATCGCAAGGAGGAAACTGAGTGAACACCGCGCAGCCTATTTGGAATGCGATCAAATGTGGGAGCTGGCTTGCCTGCGAAGACGGTAGCACAGGCGATATCTCTACCAGCAGTGCCGCCGCCTTCGTAGCCTCGCTAACGCTCGACAACTCCCACATTTTGATTTGTGAACCCGCTCAACTGTGGGAGCTGGCTTGCCTGCGATGACGGCGGTACAGGCGACATCCCGGTTGCCAGACCCACCACCATCGCAACTTAACCAATCGGCCCCAGGGGAAACACCAACCGAAACGAGGTAATGCCACCCGGCGGGCTGCGCACTTCGGCCTGCCCCTGATGCAGGGTCATGATCGACTTCACGATGGCCAGCCCCAGGCCGGTGCCGCCTTCGGTGCGGGCGCGGCTGTTGTCGGCGCGGTAGAAGCGTTCGAACAGATGCGGCAGGTGCCGGGCGTTAATGCCTGCGCCGGGGTTGCTGACGGAGATCGACACCTGCTGCGCATACGTCTCCACCAGCAGCGAAATATGCCCACCTTGTGGGCTGTGGCGGATCGCGTTGGACAGCAGGTTGGAGAGGGCGCGCTGGATCATCAGGCGATCGCCATGAACCTGGGCATCGCCGCTCAACGTCATGTTCAGTTGCTTGTCTTCGGCACTCAGCGCAAACAGCTCCATCACCCGGCGTGCCTCATCAGTCAACGACACCGCCGCAAACGACGCGCGCGCTGCCGGGTGACTGACCTGGGCCAAAAACAGCATGTCGGACACGATGCGTGACAACCGCTCCAGCTCTTCAGTGCTGGATTCCAGCACGGCCTTGTATTCCCCTGGCGGCCGCTGGCGCGATAGCGTGACCTGGGCCTTGCCCATCAGGTTGGTTAGCGGCGCGCGCATTTCGTGGGCCAAATCATCGGAAAACTGCGACAACTGCTGCACCCCCGCGTCCAGCCGATTGAGCATCACGTTGAAGCCTTGGGCCAATTCCCGCAGTTCCTGGGGCAGGTTGTCCAGGGCCAAGCGATGGGTCAGGTCCTGGGTGGTGACTTGGGCAGCGACGTGGCTGAACTGTTGCAACGGTGCCAACCCGCGCTGCACCAACCACCAGGCGCCCATGCCGATCAACAGCAACAGCAAGGGCAACGCCACGACCGTGGCGCGCAGGTAGGCGCTGAGCAGGGCCTGGTCGTCCATGCGGTCCAGGGACAGCACCACGCGCACACGCTCGCCACTGGCCAGGCGCATCAGGCTGGACGCGCTGAGCACCTGGTTGCCGTCGCTGTCTTCCCAGTTGAGGTAGCCGAGGGTTTCCCGGTGCGGGTAGTCGGTGAGCAGCGGCACCTGGGGCTTGGCGCCGACGCTGAGCAGCACACGCTCATCGGGGGCGGTGCCGACGATGGTCAGGTAGAAGTTGTCGTGGCCGATCACCAGGTCCAGCAGCGAGTGCGGGCGCGCGCGGATGTCGCGAGCGTCCAGGCCCTGGGCGAGGCTGTGCTGGATCTGTTCCATCTTGCTTTCCAGACCCTTGCGCGCGAGTTTTTCCAGCTCATGGGTCAGCGCCAGGTAAGCCAGGCTGGCCAGCAGCAGCACCAGGCCGGCGCCCATCAGGCTGACCGTCAGGCCCAGGCGCATCGACAGGCTGCCGGTCTTCATGGCCGCGCTTCCAGCACGTAGCCGACGCCGCGAATGGTGTGGATCAACTTGACCTCGCTCTGGTCATCCACCTTGGCCCGCAGGCGGCTGATGGAGACTTCCACCACGTTGGTGTCGCAGTCGAAATTCATGTCCCACACCAGGGAAATGATCTGCGTGCGGGTCATCACTTCGCCGGTCTGGCGCATCAGCACCTGGAGCAGGGCGAACTCCTTGGTGGTCAGGTCGATACGCCGGGTGCCGCGATAGGCGCGATGGCGGCGCGGGTCGAGTTCCAGGTCTGACACGCAGAACACTTCTGGCTGTGGGATATGTTCACTGCGCCGCAATAACGTACGCACCCGCGCGAGCAATTCGGGAAACTCGAAGGGCTTGACCAGGTAATCATCGGCGCCCATGTCCAGGCCCTTGATCTTGTCGTCCAGACGGCCACGGGCGGTGAGCATCATCACCCGCTGGCCGCCGTTGCGGCGCAGTTGTTCGAGCACTTCCCAGCCGTCCTTGCCCGGCAGGTTGACGTCGAGAATCACCAATTCATAAGCGTGTTGCGCGGCCAGGTGCAGGCCGTCGATACCGTTGGCGGCGCAATCGACCACGTAGCCACTTTCAGTCAGGCCTTGCTGCAAATAGGCGGCGGTTTTTTGCTCGTCCTCAACCACAAGGATACGCATGGGGGTTTACCTTTTTCCGAAAAGAGAAGGGGGTCCATTTCCTTATGGAGGGTACTGCTGGGGGAGTAGGAAAATTCTGAAGGGTGAAGTGACTTCAGGGTCAACTGCGACGTTCTGTCGCAACTAAGAAAGCACGCAAAAAAAACGCCCCAATGGGGCGTTAAAAAATCCATCTCTTTCCAAAGGAGCTACACAAAAGCTTCAGAGATGAATGTGCTCGGTGTTGCAAGTTGAAGCCAGTCTATAAAGTTCAACTTAACGGGAAGGTGAGGCCAATATTACAGTTTTGATAACTGGCTAGTTGTGAACAGATGTAAGTCAAGCGCGAACGAATGTAATGACTCAGAGAATCGCCAGCGGGTATTCGGCGATCAGGCGTACTTCTTCCAGGTCCGACTCGAATGCACTGGAGCGCACGGTGGCCTGGCGCAAGCGCAGTGACAGGTCTTTCAGTTTGCCACTTTGCACCACGTACTTGGCTTCGATGTCGCGCTCCCAGCGGCGTTGATCGGTGAGCGGGTCGCCTGCCGCATCGCGGCGCATGTACACCGCGTTGGCGTTGCTGTAGTCGGCACCGCTGCCTTTGCCGTAGCGTGTCATGAACGACAGGCCGGGAATGCCGAACGGCTGCATGTCCAGGTCGTAGCGCACCATCCACGAACGCTCCTTGGGGGAGTTGAAGTCGCTGTACTGGATCGAGTTGTTGAGGAAGATCGAGTCCGACTGGCGCAGGTAATCGAAGTCGTCATCCCCGTTGTTGCGCTGGTGCGACACGGCCAGGCTGTGGGCGCCAATCTTCACGCCGAGCCTGGCGCTCCAGATGCTGTTGTCGAACTCACCCAGGCGTTTCTTGCCCTCATCCATCGCCTTGTAATAGTTGAAGTCGCCGAACAGTGAAACCTCATTACTCAACGGGTAGTTGGCGGCACTGCCGAAGTAGTACTGGTCCCAGGCGTCCTTCAAGCGGCTGCTGTACAGGCTCAGGCTCAGGTGTTTGTTGAGTTGGTAATCACCGCCGAAATAGCCGATCCACGGTGAGTCGACCTTGCCTGCGTAGAACGTCGAAAAGCCTTTGTCCATGCCGCTTTCGGTGGGCTGGCTCATGCCGCTGAGGCGTCCGCCTTGCAGGCTCAGGCCCTCCAGGCTGGTGTTTTGCGCGGTCACGCCACGAAAGCTTTCCGGCAACAGTCGCGAGTCGCCGTACGCCACCACCGGTGTGAGCGGGAACACGTCGCCGGCCTTGATTACGGTGTCCAGCACGCGCAGTTTTGCGGCGCCGCCGAATTTGCTGTAGCTGGACTCTGGATGGTTGTCGCTGTCCACCGGCAGCACGCCAAACGAGCCCTTGCCGCCGCTGCGGCCGGTGCCCGAGTCGAGCTTGAGGCCGTACATGGCAAACGCGTCCAGGCCAAAACCGACCGTGCCTTGGGTAAAACCGGATTCGAACTTGCCAATGAAACCCTGCGCCCAGGCTTCGGAGTAGCCATTGCCGGTGGGGCTGGACTGGCCCTTGCGGTCATCGCGGTTGAAGTAGAAATTGCGTGCCAGCACGTTCACGCTGCTGCCTTCGATAAAACCTTCGGGCTGGTCTTCCACGGCCACGGCGGCCAGGGGCAGCGCGGCAATCAATGAAAAGGGAAGGGTGTAGTAAGTACTGTGCATATTGCGCTCCTCGGTATTGGCAGTGATCAGCTTCTTATATGAGGTGGGCGTTCTTATTGATGTGGCCCGGGCTGATAGTTGCAAATGCCAGATAACAGCGAAGTGGCCCGCACATTACAATTTTGGAATCTCACGGTTACCTAACAAATAAGTAATGTTTTGGTGAACATTGCGTCAGGGTTCGCTCGTTACGCTGGGCACTCAACTTTGAAGCGAGGAACTTGTGATGAACGTTTATAAACTTGGCCTGGGTGTATTGGCGGCCGTCTTGTCGTTCGGTGCTTTGGCCGAAGGCGGCGGCGACCGAACCTTTGCCTTGATGATGGAACGCAATGAAAAGGTCATGGCCGATTACGCCGCCCGCAATGGCAAGCCCGCGCCCGAGGTGCAGGCGTATCGCTATGGCATGCCGCTGGATATCGCCAAGGTGGTCAGCGTGACGCCACCGATTCGCAGCTGTAATGCCGTGCCTTCGCGCATGACCTATGAAGACTCCACCGGCAAGCTCAACACCATTGAGTATCAAGTGATGGGGCTGTGCCGAAACAATGGCGGCTGATGGATCCAAAAATATAGTTGGGCCTTGGCCTAAAGGACTCTTCAGAAAAGCTCGGCAGAGCCGATGCAGGTCAGATCTTTCTCTCCATTTGACCATCGGTGCCCCATGTTCAACACCCGCTTGAAGCAGGAGCTGTCCGCTCTTCGCGAAGAACTGTCCAGCTTGCAGCAGGTCAAGGAGAGCCTGGAAAGCGAGATGTTGTGCCTGACGCTGGACCCCCAGGGGCGTATCGACTGGGCCAACGGCAACTTCCTCAAGGAAATGGCCTACCAGAGCGGCCAGCTGCAAGGCCGGGCCATTGGCGACCTGGCGCCGGCGCATGTGAAGCATGATGAATTCCAGCAGCGCTTCAACAATGCGCTGACGCGGGGTGAGCACTTCGCCGGCACCGTGCGCCTGCTGCGTGGCAATGGCGAGGAAGCGTGGCTGCGCTCGATCGTGCAGCCGGTGCGCAGCTCCGATGGGCGGATCAAGCATTTCTCCATCTTCTCCAGCGACCTGACCCGCACCATCGAAGCGTCGCGCGAGCATGAAAACCTGATCACCGCGCTGGTGCGCTCCACCGCAGTGATCGAGTTCGACCTGGGCGGGCACGTGCTCACCGCGAACGATCGTTTCCTCGGCGGCATGGGTTACAGCCTGGCGCAGATCAAGGGCAAGCATCACCGCATGTTCTGCGAACCGGAGGAGTACAACAGCGCCGAGTACCAGAACTTCTGGAAACGCCTGAACAACGGCGAGTTTGTCGCGGCGCGCTTCAAGCGCGTCGACAGCCACGGTCGCACGGTGTGGCTGGAAGCAACCTACAACCCGGTGCTGGACGCGACGGATCGCCTGTACAAAGTGGTGAAGTTCGCCACGGTGATTACCGATCAGGTCAATCAGGAACAAGCGGTTTCCGACGCCGCCAACATCGCCTACAGCACTTCGTTGCAAACCGACAACAGCGCCCAGCGCGGCACCACGGTGGTGACCCAGGCGGTGGACGTGATGCGCGACCTGGCCCAGCACATGCAGCAGGCCGGCGAAGGCATCGAGGCGTTGAATGCCCAGTCCCAGGTGATTGGCAGCATCGTCAAGACCATCAGCGGCATCGCCGAGCAGACCAACTTGCTGGCGCTCAACGCCGCCATCGAAGCGGCACGCGCCGGCGAGCAAGGTCGTGGTTTTGCGGTGGTAGCCGATGAAGTGCGTCAATTGGCCTCGCGCACCAGCAAGGCCACCGAGGAAATTGTCGGCGTGGTGCGTCAGAACCAGGACATGGCCCGTGAGGCGGTGGCGCTGATGACCGATGGTCGCCTGCAAGCCGAGCAAGGCCTGGCCCTGGCGGCGGAAGCGGGCTCGGTGATTGTCGAGATCCAGGACGGTGCGCAGAAGGTGGTCAGCGCTGTGGGACAGTTCGCCAACCAACTGTCGAGCTGAGCGTAGGGCTCAGGTATCGTAGGCGCTTTCCTGCTTGAAGAGCCGACCGTCCATGAGCCCTACACACCGTCGCCCCGTTCCGCTGTCCAAAGCCTACCGCTTGCTCAATCACGGCCCGACCGTGCTGGTCAGCGCGGCCCATAACGGCCAGCGCAATATCATGGCGGCCGCCTGGGCGATGCCGCTGGACTTCGAACCGCCGAAGGTCGCCGTGGTGTTGGACAAGTCGACCTGGACCCGCCAGTTGCTGGAAGGCAGTGGCACCTTCGTGCTGCAAGTGCCTTGCGTGGCCCAGGCCGATCTCGTCCAGACCGTCGGCAATACCTCCGGCAGCGAGACTGACAAATTCGCCGCTTACGGCCTACAGGTGTTCAACGGCGAACACACCGATGCACCGCTGCTGGAAGGTTGCGTGGCCTGGCTGGAATGCCGCTTGCTGCCCGAGCCGCACAATCAGGAAGCCTACGACTTGTTCCTCGGCGAAGTGGTCGCGGCGTATGCCGACGAGCGCGTGTTCAGCGAAGGTCATTGGCACTTCGAAGGCCACGATTCACTGCGCACCTTGCATCACATCGCGGGCGGTAACTTCCTGACGATCGGCGAGCCGATTACCGGGCGCCAGCTCTAAGCCCTACCAGCGCGCGTTTGCCAACGCCTCGGCAAACGCCACCAACTTCGGCGAATACTGCCGCGACGGCGGGTACACCAACGAGATCGCCCGACTACGCCCGGCGAAATCCTCCAGCACCGGCACCAGGCGCCCGGCGGCGAGATCGTCGCGCACGGCAAAGTCCATCACCTGGGCAATGCCAAAACCGCCCACGGCGCCGTCTACCAGCGCGTCGCCGATATCAAAGATCAGCCGCCCTTCGACGCTCACGTCCTGCACCTTGCCATTGAGCATGAACTGCCAGTCCACCATGCGTCCGCTGCGCAGATTGCGCACGGTGAGGCAGTGGTGGTCCTTGAGCTCATCGACCCTTTGCGGTGTGCCGAAACGCGCAAGGTAGGCGGGCGCGGCGACCGTGACCCAGCGCAACGGCGCCAGGGCGCGGGCGATCAGGCGTTGGTCCTGGATCTCGCCGGTACGCAGCAAGGCATCGAAGCCTTCATCGACGATGTCCACCAGGCGGTCGGTCATCACCGCTTCGATGCGCAGTTCGGGATAACGCAGGGTCAGCTCGCCGATCACCGGCATCACCACCTTGCGCCCGAACAGCGACGGCGTGCTGATCTTCAACAGGCCCGACGGGCTGCCACGGCGGTCGAGCATCAGCTTCTCGGCTTCGGCCAATTCGGCCAGCAACGGCGCACTGCGCTCGTACAACAACTGCCCGTCGGGCGTGAGGCTGACGCTGCGGGTGTTGCGTTGCAGCAGGCGCACGCCCAGCTCGTTCTCCAGGCGTGAGATGGCCCGTGAGAGCCCGGATTGAGTCAGCCCCAGGTCGCCGGCGGCGCGGGTGAAACTGCGGGTTTCGGCCACGCGGACCAGCAGGCGAACAGCGTTCAGATCCATGAATAAAGTCATTACTGAAAGAGTGATCGCGCTATTTATCATCTATCACGCATAAAACACACTGCCTGCACCTCATTTTTTGGACAGGACGCTGTGATGTCTCCCTCTCGACCCTCTGGCTGGATGCTGATGCTGTTGGCCACCGCCCAACTTATCATCGCCCTCGACGCCACCATCGTGTTTGTCGCCTTGCCGCAGATTGGCACGCACCTGGACTTTTCCGCCCAGCAATTGCAGTGGGTGGTCAGCGCCTACAGCGTGGCGTTCGGCGGCTTCCTGCTGTTGGGCGGGCGGGCCACGGATTTGCTCGGCAAGCGCCGCTTGTACCGGACGGGGCAGGCGCTGTATGCGTTGGCGTCCCTGGCCGCCGTACTGGGTGGTAGCGCGATGCTGCTGGTGCTGGCGCGGGCGGTGCAGGGCGTGGGCGGGGCGCTGTTGTTTCCGGCGACCTTGGCGTTGATCAACACCCATTACGCCGAAGGGCCTGAGCGCAACCGTGCGTTTGCGGTGTGGAGCGCGGCGTCGGCGGCGGGGCTGGCACTCGGCGCCTTGCTGGGCGGCGTGTTGACCCAGGTGTGGGGCTGGGAGGCGGTGTTCCTGGTGAACGTGCCGCTGGCCGGGGGCTGCGCCTGGGCGGCGCGTTACTGGATTCCTGCCGACGGCGCGCGGGCCCGTGGGCGCAACTTCGATATCAGTGGCGCGCTGACGGTGACCGTCGGCGGCACCTTGCTGGTGTTTGCCCTGGTGCAAGGCCCGGAATGGGGCTGGACGGCGCCGTCGACCCTCGGCTGCATCGCCCTGGCGGTGGCACTGCTGGGGCTGTTCGCCTGGATCGAACACCGTGGCCGCGACCCGTTGATGCCGCTGCGGCTGCTGGCCTACCGCGAACTGCGCATGGCCATGGTGCTGACGGCGGTGTTCATGAGCAGCTTTGGCGTGCAGTACTACTTTCTGGCGCTGTATTACCAGCAGGTCTACGGCTACAGCGTGTTGCAGGCGGGCCTGGCGTTTTTGCCGGCGACCTTGGTGTGTACGTTCGGCATCTGGTTGGCGGAGCGTTCGCTGGCCAGGATCGGGCTGCGCAATACCCTGGTCAGCGGGCAATTGGCGGGGGCCGTGGGCATCGCGCTGGTGTGCTGGGCGTTACCGACGGGCGTGGGATTCTGGTCGCTGCTGCCGGGGATTTTTATCTTGAGCATCGGCCAGGGCATGACGTGGACGGCGATGTGGGTGGCGGCCGGCTTGGGTATCCGCCCGGGCGAGCAGGGGGTGGCGGCGGGGATGGCGTCCACCAGCCAGCAGATCGGTGGGGCGCTGGGGTTGGCGGTGTTGGTGTCGGTGGCGAATGCTGGTGGGATTGAATGGGCGTTGTGGTGGAGTGCGGGGATTGCGCTGGTGGGGGCGGTGGTGGCGGTTGGGCTGAGGGAAAGCAGTATTAAGTCGAACTCAACTTTTGAGACAACCTAAGTATCAATGTGGGAGCTGGCTTGCCTGCGATAGCGGTGTATCAGCCAAGTATCCAGTGACTGACACTCAGCCATCGCAGGCAAGCCAGCTCCCACATTGGCTGTATTCCAATCCAGGCTTTTTAGCGCCCCAGCATCTTCACCCAACGCGACGGCGGCATGCCATAGGTGCTGCGAAACTGCCGGGTCATATGGCTCTGGTCGGTGAACCCGGCCGTCATCGCCGCATTCACCAGCGATTGGCCCTGGGCCAGCAGGCTGCGCACCAGGTCCAGCCGGCGCATGGTCAGGTAGCGGTAGGGGCTGGTGCCGAACAACAAGCGGAAATCCCGCGACAACGCCCAGCGGTCACGGCCGGCGTGTTCGGCCATTTCGTCCAGGGTGATGCTGCGGCCCAGGGCGCTGTGGATAAATTCCCGCGCGCGTTCGGCGGCGATGTAGTCGAAGCTCTTGCGGCTGGTGATCACACCGGACGCATCACTCAGGGCTTGTGCCACGTCGTACATGGCGTCCTGTTCCTGTAGCGGGTCGATCGGGCAGTCCAGGCTTTGCAGCAGCACTTCGCTGGCGCGGAACAGGCGCGGGTCGGTGGTATGGCCACAGGGAATGAACGGCAACGGCTTGCCGCCTAGGATCTGTTGGATCAGCGCCGGTTCCACATAGATCATGCGGTAGCGGAAACCTTCCTCGCTGCTGGCGCGGCCGTCGTGGGTTTCGTCAGGGTGAATCACCATGGTCGTGCCGGGCAGGCTGTGGGTCATGCAGCCGCGATAATGAAAGCTCTGCACGCCGAACAACGTACGGCCGATGGCGTAGGTGTCATGGCGATGCGGGTCGAACGCGAAGCCGGCAAAGTACGCCTCGATGCGGTCCATGCCGCTGGCATGCGGGGCGCGGTGCATCCAGTCGAGGGGGGAGATGGGATTGCCCATGGTGGCTTGTCACACAGTGAGGTGGAAACACGTTAACCGAGTCTGCGCTCCCAGTCTGCCGGGGTCTTGTACGATTGTGCAAGGCAGGGGCGAGGCCTATGATCGCCGTTCGTGCCTTGCGCTGATGGAGTCGCCCCTATGGATTTTCTCAACCCCGCCTATGTGGCGCCCCTGGTCTCGCTGGCGCTGCTGTGGACCGTGGCAGTGGTGACGCCGGGACCGAATTTTTTCAATACCGCGCAGTTGGCCGCCAGTTGCTCGCGCCGCCATGGTGTGGTGGCATCGGCGGGCGTGGCCACCGGTACGATCCTGTGGGGGCTGGCGGGTGGCCTGGGTATCAAGTCGCTGTTTACCGCCGCACCGATGCTGTACCTGGCATTCAAGATTATCGGCGGCTGCTACCTCATCTACCTCGGTTTGAAACTGTTCAAGCGCTCGGCGCCGGCCATGGGCCAGAACCTGTTGCCGGATGAGCCTCGACGCTCGCTGTTCTCCGCATGGCGCCTGGGGCTGCTGGGCAACCTGTCCAATCCCAAGGCTGCGTTGTTTGTCGCCACCATCTTCGCGTCCACCATGCCGCCTTCGCCGTCGCCGATGCTGTTGACCCTGGCGGTGCTGACCATGGCCACCTTGTCCTTCAGTTGGTACTCCAGCGTGGCCCTGGTGTTCTCCAGCGAGCGCATGGCCAACCTCTACAGCCGTTCGCGCAAGTGGCTCGACCGTTTTGCCGGCGGCTGCTATGTGCTGTTCGGTGCACATCTGGTGGCGAATCGCTGACGGCCCGTGGTAAGAAGCCTTACTTTCAACGGTGAGGCAGGGTCATGAGCAAGGTGCGCGTAGGGATTATTTTTGGTGGCCGTTCGGCTGAACACGAAGTCTCGCTGCAATCGGCGCGCAATATCGTCGATGCCCTCGACCGCACGCGCTTCGAGCCGGTGCTGATCGGTATCGACAAGGCCGGCCACTGGCACCTCAACGACACCTCGAACTTCCTGATCAACCAGGAAAACCCGGCCTTGATCGCCCTCAACCAATCCAACCGCGAACTGGCGGTGGTGCCGGGCAAGGCCAGCCAGCAACTGGTGGAAACCTCCGGCGGCGACCTGCTGGCCCATGTCGATGTGATCTTCCCCATCGTCCACGGCTCCCTCGGCGAAGACGGTTGCCTGCAAGGCCTGCTGCGCATGGCCGACCTGCCGTTCGTCGGTTCCGATGTGCTCGGCTCGGCGGTGTGCATGGACAAGGACATCAGCAAGCGTCTGCTGCGCGACGCCGGGATTGCCGTCACGCCGTTCATCACCCTGACCCGTCGCAATGCGCCACAGACAAGCTTTGACACGGCGGTGAACAAGCTCGGCCTGCCGCTGTTCGTCAAGCCGGCCAACCAGGGATCGTCGGTGGGTGTGAGCAAAGTCGGCAACGAAGCCGAATACCACGCCGCCGTCGAACTGGCCCTGGGTTTCGATGAAAAAGTGCTGGTGGAATCCGCCGTCAGCGGCCGTGAAATCGAATGCGCCGTGTTGGGCAACGACCACCCCATCGCCAGCGGTTGTGGCGAGATTGTGGTGAGCAGCGGTTTCTATTCCTACGACAGCAAATACATCGACGACCAGGCCGCTCAGGTGGTGGTACCCGCGGATATCAGCGTCGAAGCCAGCGAGCGCATTCGCCGCTTGGCCATCGAGGCGTTTGAGGTGTTGGGTTGCGCGGGGCTGGCGCGGGTCGATGTATTTTTGACCGAAGACGGCAAAGTGCTGATCAACGAAATCAACTCACTGCCCGGCTTCACCCGCATCAGCATGTACCCCAAGTTGTGGCAGGCGGCGGGCATGAGCTACAGCGAACTGGTGAGCCGGTTGATCGAGCTGGCGTTGGAGCGGCATGCGGGGCGTAAGGGGTTGAAGATCAGTCGGTGATTTTGATGGCGCTTGGCTCTGTGGCGAGGGAGCTTGTCGAATCGTCGCACCGTCCCGATGGGCCGCGAAGCGGCCCCAGTTCTTTGTTTGAAAAGATTGGGACTGCTGCGCAGTCCAGCGGGAGCAAGCTCCCTCGCCACAGGTAAAGCGTTCGCTAGACGGTTGTACGAGCAATCCACGAATACAACAACGTCCTCACCTCCTCCGGGCGATGATCCGCTTGCCAGTCGACGAGGGCGCCGAGGTTGTCTGCCTGTTGCACGGCTTTGTCTCCATCGCTAAAAGTTTCAGTCGCCGAGGGCTTCGCCTTCACGGCGAGGGTCCGCGCCGCCGCTCAGGGACACTTTGCCCTGGGCATCGCGGGTGCGCACGATGGCCTGCACGCCACTGGTCATATCGATCTCGTTGAGGGCATGGCCCTTGTCTTTCAGGGCCTGTTTCAACCCTGGGCTGAACAGGCCCGCTTCCAGTTCGGTAGCGCCATTGCGGCTGCCGAAGTTGGGCAGGCTGATGGCTGCTTGCGGGTCGAGTTGCCAGTCGAGCATCGCCACCAGCGACTTGCTCACGTACTCGATGATCTGTGAGCCGCCCGGCGAGCCGACGGTGGCCAGCAACTCGCCGCTGTTGCGGTCGAACACCAGTGTCGGCGCCATGGCCGAGCGCGGGCGTTTGCCGGGTTCGACGCGGTTGGCCACCGGCTGGCCGTCTTCTTCGGGAATGAACGAGAAGTCGGTCATCTGGTTGTTGAGCAAAAAGCCCTGGACCATCACATGGGCGCCGAACGCCGCTTCGACTGTGGTGGTCATCGACACGGCGCCGCCCTGGTCGTCCACCGCGACCACTTGCGAAGTGGAGATGCGCAGCGGCGAGCGGTCCGGCGCGTAGGCCACCTGGATGCCCACCGGCGTGCCGGGCTTGGCAACGCCCATGCTGCGTGCGCCGATCAAGGCGGCGCGCTTGGCCAGGTAGTCGGGGGCGACGAGACCGGCGAGCGGCACGGGGACGAAGTCGGCATCGGCCACGTACAGCGCGCGGTCGGCGAAGGCCAGGCGGCCGGCTTCGGAGAGCAGGTGCACGGCTTCGGGCGTCGGTTCCAGGCCGGCAGGCGAGGTGCTCTTCAATGGTTTCATCGGCGCGATGGCCAGTTGCGAGTTGCGCGCTTGCAGGGCCTGCAAGGTGCCGAGGATTTGCGCGATGGCGATCCCGCCCGACGACGGCGGTGGCATGCCGCACACTTTCCATTGCTTGTAGTCGGTGCACAGCGGCGCACGCTCTTTGGCGCTGTAGTCTTTGAGGTCCGCCTCGGACAGGCTGCCGGCGTTGCTGTGGCCCTGTACCTTGCGTGCGATTTCATCGGCAATCGGCCCGTGGTACAGCGCGTTTGGCCCTTCCTTGGCGATGCGTTGGAACACGGCGGCCAGCGCCGGGTTTTTCAGCAACGTGCCAGTGGCTTTAGGCGTGCCATCGGCATTCAAGAAGTACGCTGCCATGTCCGGCGACTGGGGGATGTAGCCGTCAGCAGCAATCAGCGCATGCAAGCGCGGGGAAATCGCAAAGCCCTGCTGCGACAGGCGAATCGCCGGCTCGAACAACGTCGCCCATGGCAGGCGCCCAGTCTTGTTGTGCGCCATTTCCAGGGCACGCAGTACCCCTGGCGTGCCGACGGAACGCCCGCCGATCTGTGCCTCGGCAAACCCCATCGGCGTGCCGTCGGCCCTCAGGAACAACCGCTCGGTCGCCCCGGCCGGTGCGGTTTCGCGGCCGTCATAGGCGTGCACGTTCTGGCCGTCCCACAGCATGATGAACGCACCGCCACCGATGCCCGACGACTGTGGCTCCACCAGGGTCAACACGGCCTGCATCGCAATCGCCGCGTCAATCGCCGAACCGCCTTGGCGCAGCATCTCGCGCCCGGCTGCAGCGGCCAGCGGGTTGGCGGCGGCGGCCATGTGGCGTTCGGCATGCCGCGGCGTGAGGTCGCTGCGATAGCCCGAGCCCAGCTCCGGTGCCGGTGGTTGTTCGGTAACTGGGCTGTGGCAGGCGGCCAGGGTGAGGGCCGCAGCCAAGACCGAAAACGGCCGGCGATAAATCGAAAACACGCGCTGAACTCCGTTCATTTTGAGAATGATCTGTTGTCCTTTGGGTACTGCTTTTTACAGGTAAATCGTGCCTTGCAGGTAGAGCACGGCGTTGCCGGAGATGATCACACGGTCGCCCTGAAGCTCGCAGCGCAACTGGCCACGGCGCTTGCCGCCTTGTTCGGCGGTCAATTGTTGTTTGCCCAGGCGCTCCGCCCAGAACGGTGCCAGCGAGGTGTGGGCGGAACCGGTGACCGGGTCTTCATTGACGCCCACGTTCGGCCCGAACCAGCGCGAGACAAAATCGAACCGCGCGCTTTTGGCCGTCACGGCGATGCCGCGTTTGGGCAGGCCCTTGAGGCGGGCGAAGTCTGGGGTCAGCGCGGCGATCTGGGCCTCGTCGTCCACCAGCACGATGTAGTCATCGGTGCCGAATACCTCGGCGGTCTCGATGCCCAGTGCGCTCAACATCCCCGCCGGTGGCTCGCAACGCTCGGGGCGCTTGGCCGGGAAATCCATCGCCAGCTCGTCGCCGTTGCGTGTCACACGCAGCTCGCCGCTGCGAGTGGCAAAGCGCAGCACTTCGGGGGCATTCGCCAACTGGTTGATCAACACCCATGCCGCAGCTAGCGTGGCATGGCCGCACAGGTCCACTTCGACTTCCGGGGTAAACCAGCGCAGTTCGTAGGTGTCGCCACGCGGCACAAAAAACGCGGTTTCCGAGAGATTGTTCTCGGCGGCGATGTTGTGCAACTGCTCGGTGGGCAGCCATTCAGTCAGCGGGCAGACGGCCGCCGGGTTGCCGCCGAAAGTGTGTTGGCTGAAAGCGTCGACTTGGTAGATGTCCAGTTTCATCGGGGGGCACTCCGTGTGGGGAGGCTGGACACTAACAGTGGGTCAGGGGAGCGTCAAAATACAGATGGCGTGTTTTTTTGCGCGCATCTGCACGGTTGCGTGGGTTGCAAGCGGACGCGTTATTGTCCTGGTACTTTTCTGCGGGCATAAAAAAACGGCCTACCTTTCGGTAAGCCGTTTTTAGTACTTGGTGGCTACACAGGGACTTGAACCCCGGACCCCAGCATTATGAATGCTATGCTCTAACCAACTGAGCTATGTAGCCAAGTGGCGCGCATTATTCGCGGAGAACGGGAATGCGTCAAGCGTTTATTTTAAATTTTTATCTACGCTTTCAACTGTTTAAGCGAAATAGGGCTAAACCGCGACGAGCGGTGCGGTGAGCGAGGGTGTTTCGGCAGTGAAGATTTCAGCGGCGCAGCGGCGGTTTTCAGGAGGACGCATTCGTCGAGAGCGGTTGCGGCGTGATCCGGTTGGGCAGATATCCCTGTCGCCCAACGCGTAGTCTGACTTACGGGTACGGCGAGTTGTGGGTGACGCGCTTGAGCTGTTCGCGTGCCCGCGACAGGCGTGAGCGAACGGTGCCGATCGGGATGTCCAGCACGTCGGCGGTGTCCTGGTAGCTGCCATCGGTTTCCAGCGATGCGTACAGTGTTTTACGCATTTCATGCGGCAGCAGGTCGATGGCGCTCAAGGTTTTCTCCAGGCGGCGGTTGATCTCGAATTCCCAGTCCAGGTTGCGGCTGTCTTCCTGGCCATGCCACAGCGCTTCATCGAACTCGCAATGGACCGGCTTGGCATACAGGCGCCGGAAGTGGTTGCGGATCAGGTTCTGCGCGATGCCGCACATCCAGGTGCTGAGGGTTGCCTGGCCGCTGTAGCGCTCCCTGTTGCGCCAGGCCTCCAGGTACGTCAATTGCAGAAGATCATCCGCATCCTCGGGGTTGAGCACGCGTTTATGAATGAAACGGCGCAGCTTTTTTTGCTGTTCGTCCGTCAGTTGAAGCATGAACTGAGGGGAACTGCCAACAAGGTGAACCAACGCTTCGATAGGGATACTCATGATTTTTTCCTCAGGGTAGGCGCTGTCGAAATGGTTTCGACGGGAACCCCTTTTGCACTGGCTATGCCAACGGAAAAAATTGTTTAACGTGTTGATTTACATCGGTATATATCTTGAATTAGAGCGTTTTTGTGCAGTTTTTTGCAAACGGCTCCCAGGGTTTGTGCCGTTCTTTTCGCAGGTTGTAACGGGGCGGGTTTTGATGGAACCGGATGGCTTGGTCTTGCCACACAGGGACACACTCTTTCTGTTCTGGCCCGCCGATGAAAGTCGAATCCTCCCACGATGTGCAAACACTCCAGCGCCTGGATCAACCCAGTGTTGGTCAACCGGTCGCGCCGTCATCCGTGAGAGCGACGGATGAGCTTGTCCAACTCTTCAGCGAGGAGGTGAACCTCAACAATCGGCTGTTGCAGCAGCGCTCCCTGGGTGTGCGTGTGCCGCCCACCGAGCGGCTTGCGCAGCTGTATGACCAGTTGGGCCACCCGGCCCAGGCGACGCTGGCATCCATTGCCCGACGGGTGCGGCTCCAGCTATTGAAGCAGCCCAGCATCGACACCTTGCTTGACCTGACCGGTAACGACCCGGCACGCACGTTCGTGGTACTCAAGCAGGTGGCAGCCCAGGCGCAAGCCGAAGCGCGCAAGATTGAAGCCGCGCTGGCCCGGGACGCCGTTGCCAAATTGGAGGTTCGCTTCAAGCGGGAAATCCAGGCCGGCCTGAATATCGCGATTGCGTTGCAGGCCAGCGGCGGTGACCCGCAAGAACGCCAGGCGTTGCGTGCGCTGTACTACGCCAGTGTGGTCAGGCGCCAATCCCTGGCGACCATGATGCAGGCCCTGTTGGGCGTGTACGGTGGCGAGCGCTTTGCGGACGGGCTCAAAGTGATGCGCGGTGCCTTGGCAGATGATATCGCGGCCCATGTGTCGTCCGTTCCCACCGCCATGCTGCGCACACTGCTGATGGGCCTGCAGAGTTGCGGGCAGTTGACCGGGGTGCTGAGTGGTTGCCAGACGTTGATCCAGCGCCTGAGCATCGAGCATGACGCCGTGGAGCTGTTGCAGCGCCTGCTGGGTTATGCCGGTTCTGGTATCGCGGCAGGGGAAATACTGCGGCTGGGGGATGAGCTGGGGGGAGGGCCGTCCTTCCAGCAACTGGTGTCGCTCAACGCCCTTTACCCCGTCGTCCAACAGTTGCCCCTGGCGCTATGGCCAGACAGTCGCGTACGCCAGGAGACCTTGATCTGCTTTGTCGCGGTGATGGATGAACTGGCCAAGATTGAGCGCGGGCCCGCACGTTTCGTGGATGGGGGGACGGAGGCGTGAGCGTACTGAAGACCATCAATGCCGTGCTGCTCAAGGTGGCACAACGCGCCGAAGTCCTCGGCGCTGTGGTGGTCATGGCCATCGTGTTCATCTTTATCGTGCCGCTGCCCACGTGGCTGGTGGACATCCTGATCGCCCTCAATATCTGTATTTCGTGCCTGTTGATTGTGCTGGCGCTTTACCTGCCGGGGCCCTTGGCGTTTTCGTCGTTCCCGTCGATCTTGCTGCTGACGACGATGTTCCGCCTGGCGCTGTCGATTGCAACGACGCGTCTTATCCTGCTGGAACAGGACGCGGGGGACATCGTCGAGGCCTTCGGCAACTTTGTGGTGGGCGGTAATCTTGCGGTGGGGATGGTGATCTTCCTGATCCTGACCCTGGTCAACTTCCTGGTGATTACCAAGGGCTCGGAACGGGTCGCCGAAGTGGCGGCGCGTTTCAGTCTGGATGCGATGCCGGGCAAACAGATGTCCATCGACAGCGACCTGCGTGCCGGCCTGATTGACGGCGCCCAAGCCCGGGACAAGCGCGAGCAGTTGTCTCGCGAGAGCCAATTGTTCGGCGCCATGGATGGCGCCATGAAGTTCGTCAAGGGCGATGCCATTGCCGGCTTGATCATCGTCGTGGTCAACCTGTTGGGGGGCTTCTCCACGGGGATGTTCCAGCACGGCTTGAGTGCTGCCGACTCGATGACGCTGTATTCGGTGCTGACCATCGGCGACGGCTTGATCGCCCAGATTCCGGCGCTGCTGATTTCCCTGACGGCCGGCATGATCATCACCCGCGTAGCCCCGGATGGAAGCCGGGGTGTCAGCAACATGGGCGCGGAAATTGCCCGGCAAATGACCAGCGAACCCAAGAGTTGGGTGATCGCGTCGGTGGGCATGCTCGCGTTTGCGATAGTGCCCGGCATGCCTACCGGGGTCTTTATCCTGATCTCGCTGATCACCGGTAGCCTCGGCTATTACCTCGTACGCAAGCGTCAACGACAGGCCCAGCCTGCCACCGAGGCTGCCGAAGCCGTTCGCCCGGAAGAGAACGGCAAGGAAGACTTGCGCGGGTTCGACCCGTCGCGCCCCTACCTGTTGCAGTTCTCGCCGGTACTGCGTGGAACACCGCAGGTGACCGACTTGATTCACGGGATACGTCAGGCCCGAAACTCGTTGGTTGCCAACATTGGCCTGACACTGCCGCCGTTTGAAGTGGAACTTGATGATTCGCTGGCCGACGACGAAATGCGTTTCTGCGTGCATGAAGTGCCAATGGTCAGGGCGTCGGTTGTCAGCCATGTGGCGGTTGAGCGCTCGGCGCTGACGGTCGAGCCCGAGCACGCATTGCCAGGGCTGGCGGAGCGCGACGAGCAGGAGTGGGTCTGGTTGCCCCCCGACGATCCGCTGCTGGCGGACGAGCAGTTGGAGCGTTTCAGTGCCACGGAGTTGATCATCGAGCGTATGAAGAAGGCGATGATGTTCAGCGGCCCGCAGTTTCTGGGGATCCAGGAAAGCAAGTCGATCCTCAGCTGGCTGGAGCACAACCAGCCGGAGCTGGTGCAGGAGTTGCAGCGCATCATGCCGCTCTCGCGGTTCTCAGCCGTGTTGCAGCGCCTGGCCAGTGAAGGCGTGCCGTTACGGGCGGTACGGCTGATCGTCGAGTCGTTGATCGAGTACGGCCAGCATGAACGTGAGCCGGAGGCACTGGCCGACTATGCGCGCATCGCCCTCAAGGCCCAGATCTTCCACCAATACAGCGAGGCCGATGGCCTGCATGCCTGGCTGCTGTCGCCGCAGACCGAAAACATCCTGCGCGATGCGTTGCGCCAAACCCAGACCGGCGTGTTCTTCGCCCTCGATAACGACAACAGCGCGGCGTTGGTCAGCCTGCTCAACCAGGCCTTTACGGTACGTGCCAAAAGCAAAAGCGTGATGCTGGTGGCGCAAGACCTGCGCAGCCCCCTGCGCGCCTTGCTGCTGGAGGAGTTCAATCATGTGCCGGTGTTGTCCTTTGCGGAATTGGGGAGTGCTTCCAAGGTGAAAGTGTTGGGGCGTTTTGACGTTGGCCAGGATGAGCTTATGCGCGGAGCGGTGGCATGAGTGCTTCGCCCTGTTTTGTATCAGGGAGGGTTGGTTGATGTTTGAGTTGCGTGTACTTGATGGCTTGCATCAGGGCGCTGCGTTGCCGCTGTTTGGCGAGCAATGGAGCATCGGCGCCCACGAGGGGGCCGACCTGCTGTTGAAGGATCCTGGGGTTGCGGACCAGCACGCGCGGTTGCGGCTGAACGACTCCATTTGGTCGGTGCAGGCCGAGGCGGGGGTGTTGCAGGACGCCGACGGACAGGTGCTGGCACAGATCGTGAACCTGGCCCCGAATGTACCGTTTTCGATAGGCGCCATTCGGCTGTGCGTCACCTTGGCCGATCAGCCCTGGCCTCAGGCGGCACCGGCACTGGGCACTGTGCCGCCATCGGTGGCCGCCGAGGTTCCACCGGCATTGAAGCTGTCGTCTATTGCGCCGACGCAGCAAAAACGCCTGCTCAGCCTGGTGTTGGTAGCGGCTGTGATCATTGTGGCGGTGGGCATCGCCGCTACCGACGACCGTGAAGCCCAGGCCACCACGGCACCCCCGGTGTTCCAGAAAAAAGAACTGGCTTCGCCGTTTGAAGTACGCCAGCAGTTGCTGAAGATGCTCAGCGAGCGTGAGTTGGGCCAGCGGGTCAGCCTGCAGGTGATCAATGGCCAGGTCACTCTCAGCGGGGAGGTTCCCCAGGACGATGTGGAGTTGGTAGCGCGCATGCTCGGTCGCTTTGGCGAGCTGTTCGACAGCGCCGTGCCGGTAATCAGTCGTGTACGCGTCAGTGACGGAGCATTGCCGTTCAGGATTGTGCAGATCATTGGCGGGCCGAATGGCCATGTGGTTCTGGAGGACGGTGGCCGGTTGTTTGTAGGCGACGAGTTGGACGGCCTGCGCCTGGTGCTGATCGATAACAGCAAGGTGATCTTCGATGGCCAGCAGCGGTACGAGGTGCACTGGTGAGTGCTGATCTGCAACGGCGACTCGACGCCTGGCAACAGCGCCAGTCACAAGCGCTGGTGAGCTTCGCACCGGTGACGATGCGCGGCCGCATCCAGCGCGTCAACGGCATGTTGTTGCAATGCCGATTACCCCAGGCGCGGATTGGCGACCTGTGCCAGGTGGAGAAAAATCCGGGCGACTTCATGCTCGCCGAGATCATCGGCTTCGATCAGCAGGATGCCGTACTCAGTGCCCTGGGCAACCTCGAAGGCGTGCGGGTGGGGGCCAGCGTGGAGCGCCTTGGTGTGCCGCATCGGGTGCAGGTCAGTGATGCGTTGCTGGGCCAGGTGCTGGACGGTTTTGGCCGGCCTATCACCGGCGAGGGCGCCAATGCGTTTGTCGAGGCCGACACGCAGGACGCGAGCCCTGTGCTGTGTGAAGCACCGCTGCCCACCGAGCGGCCGAGGATCAACCGTGCGCTGGCCACAGGGGTGCGCTCGATCGACGGTTTGCTGACATTGGGTGAAGGCCAGCGTGTAGGCCTGTTCGCGGGGGCCGGTTGCGGCAAGACCACCTTGCTGGCCGAGATCGCCCGTAACGTGGAGTGCGATGTGATTGTGTTCGGCCTGATCGGCGAGCGGGGCCGGGAGCTGCGCGAGTTTCTTGACCATGAGCTGGACGAGCAACTGCGTGCCAAGGCCGTACTGGTGTGCGCCACCTCTGATCGTTCCAGCATGGAGCGAGCCCGCGCCGCGTTTACCGCCACGGCCCTGGCCGAAGGTTTCCGGCGCAAGGGGCAGCGGGTGTTGCTGCTGATCGACTCCCTGACGCGTTTTGCCAGGGCCCAGCGTGAAATCGGCCTGGCCGCCGGCGAACCCCTGGGCCGTGGTGGTTTGCCGCCGTCGGTGTACAGCCTGTTGCCTCGGCTGGTGGAGCGAGCCGGGCTGACACGCGAGGGTGTGATCACTGCGATCTACACGGTGCTGATCGAGCAGGACTCCATGAGCGATCCGGTGGCCGATGAGGTGCGCTCGCTGCTCGACGGTCATATCGTGCTGTCGCGCAAGCTGGCCGAGCGCGGCCACTATCCAGCCGTGGACGTGTTGGCCAGCCTGTCGCGGATCTTGAGCAACGTCGCCGAGCCTGACGACATCCGCGCGGGTACGGCGTTGCGTCGCTTGCTGTCGGCATACCAGCAAATTGAACTGATGCTCAAGCTCGGCGAGTACCAGCCTGGCAGCGACGCCCTGACCGACCTGGCAGTGGAGAGCCGCGAGGAGGTCGATGGTTTTTTGCGTCAGGACTTGCGTGAGCCGACGCCAATGGCGATGACGCTGGAGCAACTGCGGGAGCTGACGAACCATGTCCCATTCTGACGCCGCACTGAGTGAAATCGAAACCCTGCGGCGGTTGCGCCGGCATCGGGCCGACCGTGCCGAGCGTGCCCTGCGTGAGGCCAAGCGCGCCGAACAAACCCTGCTCGCGCATATCCGCCAGGCCGCGGATGCGCTTGAGCAAACCCGCCAGGAGGAGGTGCGCCAGAGTGCGCAGTTGCTCAGCGAGCATCAGGGCCAGGTGCTTAGCCTCCAGGCGCTGAAATCCTGGGGGCTGAAGGAGCGCTCGTTGTGCGCCGGCACCCAGCGTGAAGCAGGTCAGTTACAGGCATTGCAGGGTCAGCAGGACGAGAAGAAAAGCCTGGTTGGCACTGCGCAGAAACACGTCACCGAGTGCTTGCGCCAGGTGGAAAAACTAAAGGAGTTGGCCCTATTGCTGGCAGAGGAGCAGACATGACCCAGGTTTCAACCAAACCCACCGAACGCCCACGCGTGCCACGGGCCGAGCGTGAGCCGCAAGCGACAAGTGTGGTGCTGTGGGAGCAGGGGCGATTCTTTGCCCAACTGCTTGCCGATGAGGATGGCGGGGGAGGCTACGGTGCTTCCCTGGGCAACCTGAAGGCGGTGTCCGCAACCACTTTGGTGCAGGCACTCACCGAACAACTGGTGCCCCGTGTGCTGGGCGCAGCGCAATGGCCGCTCCAGGCGACGTTGTACCTGCCGCGCCTGGGCCGGATCAACGCCAGTGTGCGCCGTGAGCAGGGTGCCTGGAACATTGAGCTGGACGCCGAGCTCGACGCCACCGCGCGCTGGCTCAGTGGCGTGCGGCAACAGTGCCAGGAGCAGTTGACGGGCGCGCTGGGGCTGGCGGTCAACCTGCATTTGTCCAACTCTGGTTCGGCATGATGATGCCGTCTTTGACATTGCCTTTGATCAAGGGCGATACGGTTGCCGCTCGCCGTCGCCTGGGGCGTGGTCTATGCCTGCCGTTTCAGGTTGCCGCCAAGCGCGGGGAGCTGCGCCTCGAACCCGGACACTTTGCCGGCCAGGGCGAGGCCCTGTGCTTCGAGACGGCACGGGGTGTCCTGGCGTTTGCTGAGGCCGGCTCACTGCTGAGTCTGCTGGGCGAGTGCCCGGTGACCTTGTCCAAGGTGGGCAATGATCCTGACTCGTGGTTCTGGGCACTGTTCCAGCACCACCTGAGCCCCCAGGTGCGAGCGTTGCTGGGTTATGTGCGCTTGCTGAAAACCGAACGCCCCAGTGGGTTCGGCTGCCGGCTCAGCGTGACCCTGGGCGCTTCCCGAGTCACAGGTTATGTGTGGCTGACTCCCAACAGCTTCCTCGCCCTGTGCGACGTCGCAGCGTGGCGTGCTGTCGCCGCCCCGTTACCGGCGACCTTTCAACTGGCGCTGGCCGTGACCCTGGGCCGTGTGCCACTGCCTATGCGGCAAGTGCGCGGCCTGCGCGCCGGCGATGTGCTGGTGCTAGAGCAGCTGTTTTTTCGCGCCGACGGCACTGGCCACGTATCGGCAGGCAAGCAGCGATTGCTGGGGCGTATTGGCGATGAAACCGGGCCGTTGTGCCTGACCGTTACTTCTCTAGAGGACACCTCCGTGGACGAGGATTTTGCAGTTCCCCACTACCCCGATCAGGAAGACGATACCCCCGTGGTGGATGTATTCGGCAGCGAGCCGTTTGACGAGTTGAGCATGCTGCTCAATGTCCGGTGTGGGACCTTGAACCTCACCCTGGGCGAGTTGCGCAATCTCGCTCCCGGTTCGGTACTGGGTATCGGCGGCTATGCACCAGGTATGGCAGGGCTCTACTACGGTGACCGCCTCATTGGCCAGGGGCAACTGGTCGAGGTCGATGGGCGCTTGGGCTTGCAGGTCTCCCGTGTGAATTTCAGTCGATGAGCATCCAGGGGCTTGACCCCATTGTCCTGGCGGTTTTTCTCGGCGCGCTCTCGTTACTGCCCATGCTGCTGATTGTGTGCACCGCGTTCTTGAAGATCGTCATTGTGCTGATGATCACCCGCAACGCCATCGGTGTGCAGCAGGTGCCGCCGAGCATGGCCATCAACGGCATCGCGCTGGCGGCCACGCTGTTTATCATGGCGCCGGTGGGTTACGAGATCGCCGAAGGTTTGAAAACCGCACCGCTGGACACGAGCAATGTGCACGCCCTTCTCCAGACAGGCTCGGAGGCGATCAAACCGTTGCGTGCATTCATGCTGCGCAATGT
Organism: Pseudomonas sp. Marseille-Q1929; assembly: GCF_017316265.1. Lineage (NCBI taxonomy): Bacteria > Pseudomonadati > Pseudomonadota > Gammaproteobacteria > Pseudomonadales > Pseudomonadaceae > Pseudomonas > Pseudomonas sp. Marseille-Q1929. Next base: position 700,270 of record NZ_JAFLWU010000001.1, on the reverse strand, counting down.
GGACGCGGATGTGCTCACGCATTTGCTGGAAAACACCGCACGGCTATGGCCTGCGCAAATGGCCCAGGAGGTTCAGCGCGATGACCTGATCCTGCTGATTCCGGCCTTTGTGCTGTCGCAATTGCAGGCCGGTTTCGAGATCGGTTTCCTGATCTACATCCCCTTTATCGTGATCGACCTGATCGTTTCCAACCTGCTGTTGGCGCTGGGCATGCAAATGGTCTCGCCGATGACTATTTCCCTGCCGCTCAAACTGCTCTTGTTCGTGCTGGTATCCGGTTGGTCGCGGCTGCTCGACAGCCTGTTTCTTTCCTATCTCTGAGTGGCCTATGGAACCGATCGTGCTGTTCAAGCAGGGCATGCTGCTGGTGGTGGTGTTGTCCGCACCGCCACTGATTGTGGCGGTCGTGGTGGGCGTGTTGACCTCCCTGGTACAGGCGCTGATGCAGGTGCAGGACCAGACACTGCCCTTTGGTATCAAGCTGGTGGCGGTGGGTATCACGCTGATCCTGACCGGGCGCTGGATCGGGGTGGAGTTGATCCAATTGATCAACCTCATGTTCGACATGATCGCCCGTTCGGCCCTGAACTGAGGCTACGCCTGTGCTGTTGTACCTTGATTACCTGTCCAGCCTGGTTATCGCCATGGCGCGGATATACCCCTGTGCCATGTTGGTGGCAGCGTTCTGTTTTCAGCATGTGCGTGGCATGCCCCGGCACACCATTGTGCTGGTCCTGGCGCTGTTGCCCGCACCGGGTATTCACGCTGCGCTGGAGGGCCAGGACTACTCGGCGCTGATGCTCGGCGCGTTGGTGCTCAAGGAGGTCGCCTTGGGGTTGTTGCTAGGGGTGCTGTTGTCGATGCCGTTCTGGATGTTCGAGTCGGTGGGGGCGCTGCTGGATAACCAGCGTGGCGCCTTGGCCGGTGGCCAGCTCAACCCTTCATTGGGGCCGGATGCGACGCCGATCGGGCACCTGTTCAAGCAACTGGCGATTTTCTTGCTGATGATCAGCCTGGGGTTGGGGGCGATGACCCAGGTGATCTGGGACAGTTACCTGATCTGGCCGGCGACGGTGTGGTTTCCGTTGCCGGGAGCCAATGGGTTGGGCCTGTTTCTCGGTCTGCTCGCCGACACCTTCACGCATATGATGCTGTATGCCGCACCCTTTATCGCTGTGCTGCTGTTGCTGGAGTTCGGCATTGCGCTGTTGGGGGTCTACAGCCAGCAGTTGCAGGTGAGCACGCTGGCGCCGCCCGTCAAGAGCCTGGCTGGCCTTGGCATTTTGCTGTTGTATTTTGCGCTGTTGCAGGACCTGATCGTTGGGCGCATGAGCCTGCTGGGGGACCTCAAACATACGCTGGGCCTGATGTTCACGGGGCCGTCAACATGAGTGACTCGGGGGAGAAAAAACACCCGGCCAGTGCCAAGAAGCTGCGCGACCAACGCAAGAAAGGCCAGGTCGCGCAAAGCCAGGATGTCGGCAAGTTGTTGGCGTTGACAGTCATGAGCGAGATTGCCTTGCTCACTGCCGAGACCAGCATGCAGCGTTTTCAGCAATTGCTGGTGCTGCCCATATCACGCATCACTCAGCCCTTTGCACGCACGCTGGAGGAAGTGCTGGTTGAAAGCCTGGTGATGTTTTTTTCGTTTTCCCTGCTGATGGCTGCCGTCGCAATGGCATCGAAGCTGATCAGCAGTTGGATGCAGTTCGGATTGTTGTTTGCTCCGGAAGCGCTGAAGCTCGATTTCAATCGCCTCAACCCCATCAGTCAGCTCAAGCAGATGTTTTCCGCCCAGCAAATCATGAATTTGTTGATGAGCGTCGCCAAGGCGGCGTTGCTGTGCCTGATCTTGTACGTGGTGATCTGGCCTTCACTGGATGCGCTGATCAACCTGGCCAACAGCGATCTGCCGACCTACATCCTTGCGTTGATCAGCCTGTTTCGCCACTTGCTGCATGCCTGCCTTGGGTTACTGCTGGTGCTGGCGCTCATCGATGTGACGATGGTGCGGTACTTTTTTGCCAAGCGCTTGCGCATGACGCAGGTCGAAGTCGTCAAAGAGTACAAGGACATGGAAGGCGACCCCCATGTGAAGGGCCAGCGTCGTGCGCTGGCCCAGCAGTTGGCCCAGGAGGAACCCAAGGTCAAGCTGCCCAAGCTGGAAGAGTCCGACATGTTGGTGGTCAACCCCACGCACTTTGCCGTTGCCTTGTACTACCGCCCCGGCAAAACACCGTTGCCGCTATTGGTAGAAAAAGGGACGGACGCCAACGCCCGTCAGTTGATCGCCAGGGCCAAGGCGGCTGATATCCCGGTGATCCAGTGTGTATGGCTGGCGCGCACGATCTACACGAAAAAGCTGGGGGAGAATATCCCCCGTGAAACCCTGCAGGCCGTAGCGGTGATCTACCGGACCTTGCGTGAGCTCGATGACGAAGCCAAGCGCGAGACCTTGCAACTGCCAGAACTGGAGTTGCGTTGATCAGCGCGTCGAACGTCGGTTCAGGCTGTCGATATTGGCCAGAGAGAGCATCTGGCTGAGGGCTTTTTCGACGGCGTCGCGCTGGGCGGGTAACGCCTGCCAGATCACCAGGCTGCCTTGGGCGTCGAGGTAGACAAAACAACCCTCGAACATCGTTGCTTGCTCAAATCGACGTTCCAGCACCTGCTGCAATTGCCCGGTTTGCAATGCTTCGCGGGAAACCTCCAAGGCCAGCCCCCGACGGTGGCCGGCGTGCAGTGCACACACCTTGATGCCAGGGGCGAGTTGCTGGTGAGCGGCACTGCCGCTCACCAGGTTGTCCAGGAATACCTGGCGATGCCGGTCATCGTCGGGCAACCCGTGGGCACTCATCGTTCCAGCGAAACCGTCTGGTAGTCCGCGCGCTCTCCGGCCGGGCCGGGTTCGACACGCATGTGGGCCGGCCACCAGATCACCAGGTTTTTGCTGGTCGATTGCGGGCGCGAGCAGGAGTCGCCCCGGCAGGTGGGGGTGCAGCCGGTGGCGAGCAGTGTCATGCAGATCAGGGTGACGCACATCAATGGTCGTTTCATGGCGTGGCCTTTTTAGTCGTGTGGATCAGGGAGGGGCGCGGCACACTGAGGTGTTCATCCTTCACCACGGGGCGCATGGCGATAAACACCTCGGCCTCTTCGCCCGGTTTGAGCCAGGCGTGCGGCCAGACGCTGACGGCCAGGGTCTGCGAGTTGCTGCATTCTTTTTCATCAATGCGCACATTGCGCTTGAACTGGTTGCGTAGCACCACGACCGCCACGTTGTATTCAGGGCCGGCATACCATTGGCTACGGTCGGTGTTCAGCGCCAGCAAATCGCGGGTGTTGCACAGGGTGGTCAGCCCCAGGGGCATCGGTGCCAGCTTGAAGGCCTTGGGCACTTCGCCGCTGACCAAGTGGGCGAGGGTGCTGATGATGTCACTGCGTTTGATCACCGGCTGGTGGGGGGCATAGCGCCTGGCCAAGGGGGTGAGGGCGGCTTGCAGCTCAGCCTGATCAGCCTGGGGCAGGTAGCGTGACGGGTCGGATTGGTCGCCGATGACGCGCGGGGTGAGGATGAACAGGCGTTCACGTCGGTTGTTCTGCCGTTCAGTCGAGGAAAACAGCGCCTTGCCCAGCAGTGGAATATCCCCCAGCAACGGCACCTTGTTCTGCTTGTCGGTGCTTTCGGTGACGTGGAAACCACCCACCACCAGCGAGCGTTTTTCGGCCATCACGGCTTGGGTGCTGACCTTGCCCCGGCGCACGTCCAGTTGGCCGGGCTTGGGATTGGACTCGTCGAAATTGCCGTCTTCGATATCCACCACCAAGTGAATCTGGTGGCCGCCGCGACTGGTGATCACCCGTGGTACGACCTGGAAACTTGTACCCACGGTAACCGGCAAAATGGTTGCGTACTGTCTGCCGGGCGTCAGGTACTGGGTGCGGTTGAAGTCGATGACCGCCGGCTGGTTTTCCAGGGTCAGGACCGAGGGGTTGGAGACCATGGTCGCCAGCCCCTTGGCTTCCAGTGCGCGTATATCCGCGTAGAAGCGGTCGCGATTATCGATCGACAACTGCGAGGCCGTGCCCGGTGCCAGGTTGGTGCCGACCCCGCGAAAACGGCTGTTCTGAAACCCCCAGTTCACACCGAATTCGCGCAACTGTGTGCGCTCGATGTCGAGGATGATCGCATCGATCTCCACCAGCTTGCGTGCGACGTCGAGTTGCGTGATCAACTCGCGGTACATGGCCTGGCGCTCCGGCAAATCGTAGATCAGCACCGTGTTGTTGCGCACGTCGGCTTCGACGCGAATCCGGCTGGCGGGCGCCGGTGCGCGCGGGGTGAGCACGGCACCGGTTTGCGGTTGCCCACTGTTGCCGTCCGCACCGAGCATCTGCCCCAGCAGTGGATTGCTCAGCCGGGGAATATTTGGCGTGAGGGGAGAGGGCGGCGATGGGGCGCGCTGGCCAAGTCCCGAGAAGGCCGAGGAGGTCGAGGGAGGTCGCGGCTCCAGCAAGCCGCGCAAAATGCTCGCGACGCCAGGAACGTCAAGCTTCTCGCCGCGATAGTCCACTTGGCGATCCGCAGCGTTGGCAAACTTCAGTGGATAGCTCAGCACACTCTGTTTTTCATCCGTCGAGCGCCGCTGGGTGCTGAAGTGCTTGATCTGTTCGATATAACGCCGGGGGCCGGAGACCAGAACGACGCCATCTTCCGGCAGTTCGCCCCAGCCGAAGCGGCTGTCGAGCAGGCCAATATCCGTCAGGGCTTTCTTGAGATCGGCGATGGTCTCGGACGAGACCTCCAGGCGCGCAGACTCCTGCTGGTCCAGGGTGCTGATATACAACGTGTTGTTGTACAGGTACCACTGGAAACGGTGTTCGACGCCTAGCCGGTCGAGCAATGACTGTGGGGTGTTGGCGCGAATCTTTCCATTGACGTTGCCCTCCAGCAGTCCCTCGACCTGCAGCTGCGTGCCAAAGGTCTGGGCGAAGTCTTCGAGTACTTCGCGCAGCGGTTTGTGCTGGGCCTCATAGGCGTAGGCGGTGTTTTTCCATTCGGAAGGGATGGCGGCGAGGGCACTTGCCATAGGAACCAGCAACCATGGCAATGCGATCAGGCAGCGCCATCCCGCGCGTTTTGATGATGCGCCGGGCGAATCAAAGCGCAAGCGGGTGTGCTTGTGGGGCTTATTGAACATACGGTGTTCTCTTATTGGTAAGACTGCGAGCGTAGCGGGATGGGTTTGAGGTCCAGCGCCGGCCGAACGAGGCGCGCAGCGGTGGAACGCCAGGTATCGCGCTGGTTGAGCAGGGTCTGCAGGCAGCCGCAAAGGCCGGCCTCGTCCCATGCACCCCGCAGGTTTTGGATCAGCCAGAGCGCACCGGTGTCAGGTTTCTGAGCCAGTGCGCCCGGGAAATGATTCAAGCTGGCGGCGCCCAGGCGCATCCAACGGTACAAGGCGGCGTTATCGGTTAGCGTTGAAGTCAGCTGAGCCCCCAGCAGCAAGGTCCCGGCCTGGCGCTTCAAGATGATTTCGTCGTCGCCCTCAAACAGGGTGAGTTGCTCCTCGTGGCTGTCCAACCAGTCACTGACTAGCGCTTCCATGGTTATTGGAAACTCTCAAAGGCACTTTTGAGCAGCAAGTGATTGACCCGGTTATGTTCCAGGTAGGCCATCTGCGTCGTTGCTTTTTTCATGGCCAGTTCGAAGAATTCAGCGTCTGAACCATGGGCTGAAACTTCGGCAATATTCGAGGTGTAAGACTTGTGGGCGACATCGCTGTTTCTTAACAGTTGACGGGATAGATCGTTAAAAAAGTCCATGGTGTGTCCTTCATGCCTGTGGGTTTGAATGCGTGGATCGACTTTTTTTGCAGGGCGGTATGACCACCGTCCTGCGCCTGCGCTCAGGTAGATATCCAGTACGCTTTGCTGTTATTGAAGAAGGCTTCGAGCAGTGAACACCAACTGATACGAAAGTCGCCTTCGTCGGTTTTCAGAACGAGTGTCTGAGGCGGGACTGCCTCGTCGGTGTGAAGCTTCCAGTACGTGGCGTTGCGTTGGGAAAGGCACTGTTTGATCTCCTCAAGGTCCTGTGGGTGGCACAACAGCGTGGCGTTGACTTCCTGGACTTGGCTGGCCAGCAATTGCTTCAGAAGGGCTGCCAGCCTCTGGGGAGGTGCGATGTCGTCCAGCAGGCAACGAATAACCTGGTTGGTGATGTCGGTCGCGTAGTGCTCCAGGTGGTCACACATCGCTTGGCGGTCGAGATCCCACTGCTTGAGCTGGGCATCGGCGCGCTGCCAGATTTGCAGCGAGGCTTCTTGCTCCAACACTTCGCATTTTTTTGCGGCCTGGCGCAGCAGCTCGTCGGCCTGGGTATTGGCGCGGCGTAAAAGCTGGTTGGCCTGTTCCCAGTCCTTTAGTTCTTCCCGGGGGATCAGGCTGCGTGGCAAACCAGCAGCGCCGTTGAGCAACTCAAGGGTGTGTCGGCATAACATCGGTGATCTCCTTACCCATCCGAGCCTGGGGGCATGGTGTCGCTTGCCGTTGTCGTAACCCGCCAGACGACGGCTTGCCACAGCGTGTTCAACGGACTGCTGGCGCTCTTGATAGGCGGTTTTTTTTCCGACTCGCGTACGCGCTCACGGGGGAAGCGCAACCGAAGGCGCTGCCAGATCGAGGGTTCGACCCAGCTATGGAGCAGTTGCAATGGATCAGCATCGGGCAGCAGCAGCGCTGGAGGCAGGGCCTTGGAGAGCCGCGTGCACCACAGTTGATGACTTTCGCTCAAGGTCGACGAGGCTTGCGGGCTGAAGGTGTCGTGAATCAACGTCAGCGCCAGGTCGAGTTGCTCCCTGGAGGCAAGGGCCAGGCGAAGAACGGTGGCGTGAGGTGCCGGAGGCAGGCAGGCAGCAACTCCCGGGAGGTTGCACGGGACCAGTGCGCCACTGCGCGCGCTTGCATCCATCGCAGAGAACGCGTCATCTCGCCAGTCTTCGTGGGCGTACTTGAGGGGGAATGCCCACCATTGGACCCAGGCCAGATGTTCATTTATCGGCTGATCGATACTAGGCGTCATGGGTAGCGCCGATTGGTGCGCCGACTTCAGGCGTCCCTCGTTGCGCGCGCTGGCGCCGAGCATGCAGTAACAATGCGGCGCCCGTGAGAGCTACCAGGCCGAGCAGAAACAGGGTGACGCTGGTCCGCCAGAACCCGAGATCCTCGCCAGGCACCAGGAATGGCCCGAAATAGGTCAGGCGCTGCTGTTCCTGATACGTCGTGGCCGGCACGAATATCACGCTGAGCTTTTGCGGATTGTCCACTGCCGTGGTCATCCCCGGGATGCTGCTCGCGACCATTCTGCGCACGCGAGCGCGGATGTTGTCGGGGTCCAGGCGTGGATCGTGTTTGATGAACACGGATGCGGATGCGGGTTGGACCGGCTCACCCGGCGCGATACGTTCCGGCAGCACCACGTGCACACGGGCAACGATCACGCCGTCAATATTGGACAAGGTGGACTCAAGTTCCTGGGACAGGGCATAGATGTAGCGCGCCCGTTCCTCCAGCGGCGTGGAAATGACGCCTTCCTTGCGAAACGTATCGCCCAGGGTGGTGCGGGCAACCCTGGGCAACCCGACGGCCTCCAGCGTGCGTACGGCGCGCCCGATATCGATGGCATCGACCGCTACGACGACACCGTCTTTAGCCGGGATTTTCTGCGCGCGGATATGTTTATCCGCCAACTCCGCGATGACCTCATTGGCCTCTTGCTCGGACAGTTGGCGATGCAGTTCGACACGGTCGCTGCAACCGCTCAGCAGAAGTGCAACCGTCAGGAGCAATGTGACAGGCAGGAATGTATTCATGGGCACTATTGCAGGTTGCTGATTTTGTCGATGCATTGGGTGGCCTTGCCCAAGCTTTTGACGAGCAGTTGCGAGGTCAATACGACGTTGGACAATTCACGCGGGTATTGCTTGAAATCATCCGGATCGGCGCCTTTGTTGGTGGATCTGAGTGCGTGCGCAACGCGGCTTTCCAAGGCTTTGACATGCTGCCCGGCCTCTGCCAGAAGCGTAGGTCTCTGATTATTGTCGGCACGGGCCACTGGCAGCGCTGAACGTTCGAGCGATGAGGTGAAAAAGCCGATATCGGTAGTGGATGTTGAATGGGCTCGTGTTCCGACGGTGTCTTCAAGGCTGTTGTGTGGTGCTGAAAAGCCAAGTTCTTTGATCTGCATATAAGGCCTGCGATGTCGATGTTTGACGCAGCGATCACATGAACGCTGATGCCCAAAGTTGCTGTTCCAGCGAACATGAAAATCTCCCCGATACATGAATCGGGGAGATGATCGTGTTATCGAACCTCTTTGGCCGCAGCATATTTGTTGGTGATTTGCTTCGCTTTCAGACTCAGCTCGAAGCCTTCGCGGGCAACGGCTTCTGCTTTTGCCAGCAGATCTTCGTTGCTGTTCCCGCCACCGGGTTTTGTTCCTGAACCGGCCTGGGATGACGAGTTGCCATAACTTTGTCCCAACGAAGAAAGACCCGGAATACTCATGATGAAACTCCAATTTCAGTTGTTGAAGGAGAGATTTATTTGCCGTTAATCAAGTTTGGCTATGAATCATCTTTTGTCTTGCAACTTGAGTCCGGCAGTTGATGTGTGGCCTTCGGCAACAAAGCGTTCCAAATCTTTCGGCGGCAGATGTATCTAAATGTTCTGGAGCACCCCATCAGTCCAGCGATATGCCCAGTTGTTTCATCCTGTAGTAAAGCGTGCGTTTGGCGACGCTCAGTTCGGCAGCGGCGCTATCGACACAGTGGTCATGGCGTAACAGCGACTCTTCGATCAGTGCTTTCTCAAGTTGCTGCAGGCGTGCCTTCAGGCTCATGGCCGTTTCTTGCCGGCTGCCCAGGGCCGTCGAGAGCAGGGGCAGGCCTAGAACGAAACGTTTGGCTGTCGAGCGCAGTTCGCGGACATTGCCCAGCCAGGGATGGCAGAGCAATTGTTGCAAGAGCCCGCTAGGCGGCGGTAGGGTGGGGCATCCGAAGTGATTGGCTTCTTGCTGGATCATTTCCAGGAACAACGGAATGATGCGCTCGCGCCGATCCCGCAGCGCCGGGAGCTGGATGTGCACGACATTCAAACGAAAGTACAGGTCACGCCTGAAGGTGCCTTGCTCAACCATCGTGTGCAGCGAGTGTTGGGCCGAGGCAATGACGCGCATATCGACGGGGATGAAGCGGGTCGAACCCAGGCGTTCCACGCCGCGCGACTCCAGCACCCGCAACAACTTGGCTTGCAGAGCCAGCGGCATGCTGTCGATCTCATCAAGGTACAACGTACCCAGGTGAGCCGCCTCCACAAAACCGGCCCGCGATTGCATTGCGCCGGTGTAGGCGCCACTGTTGACGCCGAACAGCTGGCTTTCCGCAAGGCTTTCCGGGATGGCCGCGCAGTTCACCGCAATGAAACTGCCTCGTCGTCCCGACAGATGGTGCACCCTTTGTGCCAGGGTGTCCTTGCCTGTGCCGGTTTCCCCCAGCAGCAGGATGTCAATGTTGAGGATCGCAGTGGTATTGATCGTTTCTTCAATATCTGACCCTTCAATAAAGAGAGGGTCTACTTCCTTGTCTATTTGAAACGAGGCCGACATAGTGAGGGTGCTCCACTATCGCTATCACTTCATTGTTGGTCTGATGCTCTGTTGATATCAACCAGGACAATTTAACTTAACAAGTTTGTCTTTGAGCATGTAAGGGCCAAATGGCCAAGATGCTGTACGAAAAGTAAGAGCTGTCTGCTACTTGAGTGGGTCGCTTATTACTAGATGCGAAGTTGCGCGAGATGTCAGTAAGATAAATCTTAAACTCTGATTTAAAAGGCGGCGGTATACCGTTAGCTACGCGGTCAGCGCCCACAAAAAAGCCGATGCATGGCATCGGCTTTTTAGTTTGCGGCCAAGCCGCAGGGGAGGCTTAGACGTTGAAGCGGAAGTGCATCACATCGCCATCTTTAACGATGTAATCCTTGCCCTCCAGGCGCCATTTACCGGCTTCCTTGGCACCGGCTTCACCCTTGAACTGGATGAAGTCGTTGTAGGCGATCACTTCGGCACGGATAAAGCCTTTTTCGAAGTCGGTGTGGATCACGCCGGCGGCCTGTGGCGCGGTGGCGCCGACCTTGACGGTCCAGGCACGGACTTCTTCGACACCGGCGGTGAAGTAGGTCTGCAGGTTGAGCATTTCGTAACCGGCACGGATCACGCGGTTCAGGCCAGGCTCTTCCAGGCCCAGGGCCTCGAGGAACATGTCCTTCTCTTCGCCGTCATCAAGCTCGGCGATTTCTGCTTCGATCTTGTTGCACACCGGCACCACGATCGCGCCTTCTTCGTCGGCGATGGCCTTGACCACGTCGAGCAGCGGGTTGTTCTCGAAGCCGTCTTCGGCAACGTTGGCGATGTACATTACCGGCTTGGTGGTCAGCAGGTGGAAGCCTTTGATCACGGCCTTCTCGTCAGCGCCCATGTTCTTCATCAGGCTGCGTGCCGGCTTGCCTTCGGTGAAATGCGCGATCAGTTGTTCCAGCAGGCCTTTCTGGACCACAGCATCCTTGTCACCACCCTTGGCGTTACGCGCAACTTTCTGCAGTTGCTTCTCGCAGCTGTCGAGGTCGGCGAAGATCAGTTCGAGGTCGATGATCTCGATGTCGCGTTTCGGGTCGACGCTGTTGGAGACGTGAATCACGTTCTCGTCTTCAAAGCAGCGGACCACGTGGGCGATGGCGTCGGTTTCGCGGATGTTGGCCAGGAACTTGTTGCCCAGGCCTTCGCCTTTCGACGCGCCGGCAACCAGGCCCGCGATGTCGACGAATTCCATGGTGGTCGGCAGGACGCGTTTTGGATTGACGATGGCCGCCAGTGCATCCAGGCGAGCATCCGGCATCGGCACGATACCGCTGTTGGGCTCGATGGTGCAGAAGGGGAAGTTCTCCGCCGCAATACCGGACTTGGTCAGGGCGTTGAACAGGGTGGATTTGCCGACGTTGGGCAGGCCGACGATGCCGCAATTGAATCCCATGGTGTTTCCCCTCGGTAAGAGTCAGGCCTTCTGGCTGTGCAGGTTTTTCATCGCGCGGTTCCATTCACCGGCGAAGATATCCGGCAGCACGCCGAGGGCAAAGTCGATGCTGGCATCGAGTTTTTCCTGTTCGGCGCGTGGCGCACGACCCAGGACGAAATTTGAAACCATACTGGCAACGCCTGGGTGGCCAATGCCGAGCCGCAGACGGTAGAAATTATTCTGATTACCCAACTGCGCGATGATGTCGCGCAGGCCATTGTGCCCGCCATGCCCGCCGCCGAGCTTGAGCTTGGCAACGCCGGGTGGCAGGTCCAGTTCGTCATGGGCCACCAGGATTTCTTCGGGTTTGATCCGGAAGAACCCCGCAAGCGCCGCGACAGCCTGGCCGCTGCGGTTCATGTAGGTGGTGGGAATCAGCAGACGAACATCCTGACCCTGGTGCGAGAAGCGCCCGGTCAGGCCAAAATACTTGCGATCGGCCACAAGGTTCACACCTTGCGCGTGGGCGATGCGCTCAACAAAAAGGGCCCCCGCGTTATGCCGGGTCTGTTCGTATTCGGCGCCTGGATTTCCCAGGCCAACGATCAGTTTAATGGCAGTCACGACAGGGGCCCTTCCTTTGGAGTTGTGGATAACATCGCCGCAACCGTTGTGCGGCGAAAGTGGACGACAGAAGCTGTTTACTCAAGAGTAAAACGCCGCGTTATCGCCCGCTTTCTCGCTACGTTCCGGTCCGCGATGTTTCCTCAAGCTCCGACGTTACAGAGTGAATTACTCTGCAGCGTCTGCTTCTGGTGCAACGCGTGGAGCGTGTACGTTTGCAACAGCTTTGTCATCACCGTGAGCCAGTGCGACAAACTCAACGCCTTTAGGGGCTTTGAGGTCGGACAGGTGGATGATGGTGCCGACTTCAGCGTTAGCCAGATCGACTTCGATGAACTCAGGCAGGTCTTTCGGCAGGCAAGTTACTTCGATCTCAGCAACAACGTGCGAGATTTCGCCGCCTTTCTTGATCGGAGCAGCTTCACCAACGAAGTGAACTGGAACGATCGCGGTCAGTTTCTGACCAGCAACAACGCGTACAAAGTCAGCGTGCAGCACGTGGCCTTTGGCCGGGTGACGTTGCAGAGCTTTGATGATTACGTTTTGCTTGGTGCCGCCAACGTTCAGTTCGATAACGTGGCTGTAGGCAGCATCGTTTTCGAGCAGTTTGGCGATTTCTTTGGCCAGCATGCTGATGGATTCAGGGGCTTTTTCGCCACCGTAAACTACAGCTGGAACCAGGCTTGCGAGACGACGCAGGCGGCGGCTCGCACCTTTCCCCAGGTCGGAACGCGCTTCAGCATTCAGAGTAAAATCGTTCATGTTGTATCTCCAAAATAACCACATTCGCCCCAGCGTTTGCGACCAGCGCTAAAGGCGATATGGGCAAAAAAGCCCCGCCCCAACAGAATGCTGGGGCGGGGCGCTTTTCGTCAGTGAAATGATCCGAAGGTTTGACCCTTAACGGAACATCGCGCTGATCGATTCTTCATTGCTGATGCGGCGAACCGCCTCGGCAACTACCGGTGCGATATCCAGTTGACGGATACGCGAACAGGCTTGAGCTGCTGCGGACAACGGGATGGTGTTGGTCACCACCAGTTCGTCCAGCATGGAGTTCTCGATGTTCTCGATCGCTCGGCCCGACAGCACAGGGTGTGTGCAGTAGGCGAAGACTTTTGCGGCACCGTGCTCTTTCAAGGCTTTTGCCGCGTGGCACAGGGTGCCGGCGGTGTCGACCATGTCATCAACCAGAATACAGGTACGCCCTTCGACATCACCGATGATATGCATCACTTCAGAGTGATTAGCTTTTTCACGGCGTTTGTCGATGATCCCGAGGTCCACGCCCAAGGATTTGGCAACAGCCCGTGCACGCACGACGCCACCAATGTCCGGGGACACGATCATCAGGTTTTCAAAGCGCTGGTCTTCGATGTCATCCACCAATACTGGCGAACCGTAGATGTTATCTACCGGAATATCGAAGAACCCCTGGATTTGGTCAGCGTGCAGGTCAACCGTGAGAACACGGTCGATACCTACCACGGTCAGCATGTCAGCAACGACTTTCGCGCTGATAGCTACACGTGCGGAACGCGGACGGCGATCCTGGCGGGCATAACCAAAGTAAGGGATTACAGCTGTGATTCGAGTCGCTGAGGAGCGGCGGAAGGCATCAGCCATCACGACGAGTTCCATCAGGTTATCGTTGGTCGGAGCGCAAGTCGGCTGAATAATGAAGACGTCTTTACCGCGGACGTTTTCATTGATCTCGGCTGTAATTTCGCCGTCGGAGAATTTACCGACAGAGATGTCACCGAGAGGGATATGCAGCTGACGTACGACACGTCGAGCCAGATCGGGGTTGGCGTTCCCCGTAAAGACCATCATCTTGGACACGCGCAGTACCTAGAGGCTGAGGGTAACCTGGATGAGTATTAGAAAATGGCAGGGGCGGCTGGATTCGAACCAACGCATGGCAGGATCAAAACCTGCTGCCTTACCGCTTGGCGACGCCCCTGTATCTGTTGCAACGAGTGCCTAACACTCGGTTCCTTTTAGAGCAGACTTTGCAGCTTGCGATGCAACATCGAAACGTTGCTTCCCTTTGCTACAAACCCTGTAAGGGTCTCTGTAAGAAGGGCCGAGACTTTATCAGCTTCAGCTTTGTTTGGGAAGCCCCCAAACACACAACTTCCAGTTCCGGTTAATTTTGCTTCGGTAAATTTACCTAACAAATTCAAAGCGTTACGTACCTCTGGATAACGCCTTGCTACAACCGGTAAGCAGTCATTTCGACTGTTTCCCTTGGGAACGGGGCGCACTTTAATGGGAGAAGAGTTACGTGTCAACAACGGATCTGAAAAAATTTCTGCTGTACTTACAGATACTTGCGGCACAAGCACGAGATACCACAGCTCTTCGGGTTCTACAGGGGTCAGTTTTTCCCCCACACCCTCAGCAAATGCGGCGTGTCCACGCACGAAAACCGGGACGTCGGCCCCCAACGCAAGGCCCAGCGCCGCCAGGCGATCGTGGTCCCAACCCAGCTGCCACAAGTGATTCAGACCGAGCAATGTGGTGGCCGCATTCGAACTGCCGCCGCCGATACCACCGCCCATGGGCAGGATTTTATCGATCCAGATGTCGATGCCGAGCGTGCAGCCGGATTGTTCCTGAAGTTTTTTTGCGGCCTTCACGATCAGGTTGCTGTCGTGGGGCACACCTTCGAATGCCGTATGCAGTTGGATCACGCCATCGTCGCGTACGGCGAAGGTCATCTCATCGCCGTAGTCGAGAAATTGAAACAGCGTCTGCAATTCGTGATAGCCGTCTTCACGGCGCCCAAGAATATGCAGCATCAAATTGAGTTTGGCGGGGGAGGGCAGGGTCAGCTTTTGTACGGTCACGTTATTGCCCCAACTTGCGCGGTTGCCAGTCCTTGATCACCAGCGTGACATCCAGGTCGGTGCCATGCAGCTTGATGCGCTCCGGCAGCCAATAACCACTTTGCTCCACATAGCTCAAATACTCGACCTGCCAACCATCCTGCTCCAGGGTGGCCAGGCGGCTGTCGCCGTTCAGGCTCAGGCGACTTTTGCTGTCCGGCGCGGGCAACCCGCGTACCCACCAGACCAGGTGCGATACCGGCAGCTTCCAGCCAATCTGTTCTTCCAGCAGGGTTTCCGGTGACGTCGCCTCATAGCGGCCCTGGTTGGCCACTTCCAGGCTGACGTGCCCCGGTCGGCCGGTCAGACGTGCGGCGCCACGGCCCAGCGGGCCAGACAGGCGAATATCGTAGTAGTCCTGGCGTTGCAGCCAGAACAAGGTGCCGCTGCCGGAATCTTTCGGCGCACGAACGCCGACTTTTCCTTCGATCTGCCAGCCATCGATACTGCTGAGCTGGTCCTTGTGCTGTTTCCATTGCGCCGGGTTGCCCTGGCCCTCGACGGATTCACGGCTGCCGATGCCCGCACAACCGGCGAGCAGGGTGATAAGGCTGAACACTACAACATGGCGCAAGAACATAAGCTTAAAGGGTCTCGGATCCGGTCAGGCGCTTGATGGTGCCGCGCAGGATGGGGCTTTCGGGTTGTTCCTTGAGGAACTTCTCCCAGATTTGACGGGCTTCGCGCTGCTTGCCATTGGCCCACAGCACTTCACCCAGGTGCGCCGCGACTTCCTGGTCGGGGAACCGCTCCAGGGCCTGGCGCAGCAAACGTTCGGCTTCATCGAGGTTGCCCAGGCGGTAATTCACCCAGCCGAGGCTGTCGAGTACGGCCGGGTCTTCCGGGTTGAGTGCGTGGGCTTGTTCGATCAGCGCCTTGGCTTCGTCGTAGCGCGTCGTGCGGTCGGACAAGGTGTAGCCCAGGGCATTCAAGGCCATGGCGTTGTCCGGGTCGCGCTTGATGATCAGGCGCAGGTCTTTTTCCATCTGCGCCAGGTCATTGCGTTTTTCCGCCTGCATGGCGCGGGTATAAAGCAGGTTCAGATCGTCGGGGTACTGCAGCAAGGCTTGTTGCAGCAGTTTCCAGGCGCGCTCGCCCTGTTTGTTGGCCGACAAGGTTTCAGCCTGGATCAGGTAAAGCTGGATCGCGTAGTCCGGTTCCGCATCGCGCGCAGCCGCCAGGCGTTTTTCCGCCTCGTCGGTGCGGCCATTGCTCATCAGGATATCGGCCTGGCGCAGTTGCGCCGGCAGGTAGTCGTTGCCGGGGCCGACCTGGGCGTATTCGAGCAGGGCGGCCTGCGGGTCGTTTTTCTCTTCAGCAATGCGGCCCAGGTTCAGATGTGCCGAGTCCACATGGCTTTCGCGCTCGATCAGCTCTTGCAGGTAGCCCTTGGCCTCGTCCCAGGCCTTGGCTTCCAGGCACACCAGCGCCAGGGAATAACGCAGTTCATCGTCGTCCGGGTATTGCTGGACCAGGTTGGCGAACTGCACTTTGGCGTCCTCCATGCGGTCCTGCTCGACCAGCATGCGCGCGTAAGTCAGGCGCAGGCGCTTGTCGTCCGGGTACTTCTTGATGCTTTTTTCCAGCAGTGGAATCGCTTCCTTGCCGCGATTGAGATTCTGCAGCAGGCGCGCGCGCAGCAGGATCGGCGCGATTTCACCCTCTTCCGGTGGGTTCTGCTCCAGCAGCTTCAGGGCCGCATCGGCTTCGTCGTCTTGTTGCAGCAGCAAGGCCTTGCCGAAAATCAGCTGGCTATTCTTTGGATGTTTTTGCAGCAGGCGGTCGAAACTCTTCATCAGGCCATTGCGCGTGTCCTGGTCGGTGTCGGCGGCCGACAGCGCGAGGAAGTCGAAATGGGTGTCGCCCTTGCCCTGCAAGACCTTCTCCATATAGACCATGGAGTCGTCGTAGCGCCCGGCGCGTGCCAGTTGCACGGCGGCCGCGCGTTGCGCTTCAAGGTCGTCCGGGGCGTTTTTCGCCCAGATCAGCGAGGTATCCAGCGCAGCCTGATCGGCGCCCAGGTACTCGGCGATGCGAAACGCCCGCTCGGAAATCCCCGGGTCCTGCGTGTTGATGGCCTGGGTCACGTAGTTATCCAGCGCAATATCGAAACGATTGCGCTGGCCAGCCAGCTCCGCGCTCAGCAGGCTGAACACCGTTTCTTCACTGAACGAGGAATAAACCTTGGGCTTTTCAGGGGCGGGGGTGCTGTCTTCCACCGGCGGCGTACCGTCCGGCGACACCGGGGCCATAGCCTGGCAGCCGCTGAGAAAGACAAAAGCAAGGAGCAACGCGGAAGATCTATTCATATAGGAAGAGGACGACTAACCTGCGGTCGGATCATCATGACACAAGCCTTCGGCCAAACATAACCGAGACTCAGTTGGTGTATTTATAGGCACAACGTATAGGGACAATAGACGACGGTGGTTGTTCTGAATCTTTCGAAGTAGGACAATTGTCGGCTTCCCGACATCATCAGCGATATTGAATGGCCTTCCTCGCACTCGGTATTAACCACAAGACTGCTTCCGTAGACGTGCGCGAGCGCGTGGCGTTCACGCCAGAGCAGTTGGTTGAGGCCTTGCAACAGCTCTGCCGGCTCACCGACAGCCGCGAAGCTGCAATCCTTTCAACCTGCAATCGCAGCGAGCTTTATATAGAGCAGGAACATCTTTCAGCGGATGTGGTGC
Source organism: Pseudomonas sp. Marseille-Q1929 (assembly GCF_017316265.1). Taxonomy (NCBI): domain Bacteria; kingdom Pseudomonadati; phylum Pseudomonadota; class Gammaproteobacteria; order Pseudomonadales; family Pseudomonadaceae; genus Pseudomonas; species Pseudomonas sp. Marseille-Q1929. Next base: position 682,989 of record NZ_JAFLWU010000001.1, on the reverse strand, counting down.
TGCGCTGGCTGGCCGATTACCACCATTTAAGCCTCGAAGAGCTGCGCGCGTGTGCTTATGTGCACGAAGAAGATGCGGCAGTTCGTCACATGATGCGTGTGGCCGCCGGTCTCGATTCGCTGGTGTTGGGCGAGCCGCAGATCCTCGGCCAGATGAAGTCCGCCTACGCCGTGGCGCGTGAGGCCGGCACCGTGGGGCCGCTGCTGGGCCGTCTGTTCCAGGCCACGTTCAATTCGGCCAAGCAGGTGCGCACCGATACCGCCATCGGCGAAAACCCGGTGTCCGTGGCGTTTGCTGCGGTCAGCCTGGCCAAACAGATTTTCAGTGACTTGCAGCGCAGCCAGGCCCTGTTGATCGGCGCCGGTGAAACCATCACCCTGGTGGCCCGCCACCTGCACGACCTGGGTGTGAAGCGCATCGTCGTCGCCAATCGCACGCTGGAACGCGCGAGCATTCTCGCCGAGCAGTTCGGCGCCCACGCGGTGTTGCTGTCGGACATCCCGGCTGAGCTTGTGCGCAGCGATATCGTCATCAGCTCCACCGCCAGCCAGTTGCCGATCCTTGGTAAAGGCGCGGTCGAGAGCGCGCTGAAACTGCGCAAGCACAAGCCGATCTTTATGGTGGATATCGCCGTTCCCCGGGATATCGAGCCTGAAGTCGGCGAGTTGGACGACGTTTACCTCTATAGCGTCGACGATTTGCACGAAGTGGTCGCCGAAAACCTCAAGAGTCGCCAGGGCGCTGCCCAGGCGGCCGAAGAGATGGTCAGCACTGGCGCCGACGATTTCATGGTGCGCCTGCGTGAACTGGCAGCGGTGGACGTGCTCAAGGCGTATCGTCAGCAGGGCGAACGCTTGCGCGACGAGGAACTGAGCAAGGCCCAGCGCTTGCTGGCCAACGGCAGCAGCGCCGAAGAGGTGCTGATGCAACTGGCCCGGGGCCTGACCAACAAGTTGCTCCACGCCCCCAGCGTACAGCTTAAAAAATTGACTGCCGAAGGCCGCCTCGATGCGCTGGCCATGGCTCAGGAACTCTTTGCCCTCGGTGAGGGCGCGTCAGATAGCTCTTCGGATAAAAAACCGCAATGAAAGCGTCACTGCTCAATAAACTGGACGTGCTCCAGGACCGTTTCGAAGAACTGACCGCCTTGCTCGGCGATGGCGAAGTCATCTCCGATCAGACCAAGTTCCGCACCTATTCCAAGGAATACGCGGAAGTTGAGCCGATTGTGACCACCTACGGCCAGTGGCTGAAAACCCAGGCCGACCTCGAAGGTGCCCAGGCACTGCTCAAGGACAGCGACCCGGACATGCGCGAAATGGCCGTGGAAGAAGTCCGCGAGGCCAAGGAAAAACTCGTCGCGCTGGAAGGCGACCTGCAACGCATGCTGCTGCCCAAAGACCCGAATGACGGGCGCAACGTGTTCCTCGAAATCCGCGCCGGCACCGGTGGCGACGAGGCGGCGATCTTCTCCGGCGACCTGTTCCGCATGTATTCGCGCTATGCCGAGCGTCGCGGCTGGCGGGTCGAGATCCTTTCGGAGAACGAAGGCGAGCACGGCGGCTATAAAGAAGTCATCGCACGGGTCGAAGGCGACAACGTCTACGGCAAGCTCAAGTTCGAATCCGGCGCACACCGCGTACAGCGCGTGCCAGCCACCGAATCCCAGGGCCGTATCCACACCTCCGCGTGCACGGTGGCCGTGTTGCCCGAGCCGGACGAGCAGGAAGCCATCGAGATCAACCCGGCGGACCTGCGCGTTGACACCTACCGTTCGTCGGGTGCCGGCGGCCAGCACGTCAACAAGACCGATTCCGCGATCCGCATCACTCACTTGCCGTCGGGCATCGTGGTGGAGTGCCAGGAAGAACGTTCCCAGCACAAGAACCGTGCGCGGGCCATGTCCTGGCTGTCAGCCAAGCTCAACGACCAGCAGACCAGCGCCGCCGCCAACGCGATTGCCAGCGAGCGCAAGTTGCTGGTGGGCTCCGGCGACCGCTCCGAGCGCATCCGTACCTACAACTTTGCCCAGGGCCGGGTTACCGACCATCGCGTCAACCTCACGCTGTACTCCCTCGACGAGATTCTCGCCGGTGGCGTCGATGCAGTGATCGAGCCGTTGCTCGCCGAATACCAGGCCGATCAGTTAGCGGCGATAGGTGAATAAACAGGTGAATAAATGACCATTATCGCCAGCCTGCTGCGCGCCGCCGACCTGCCCGACTCGCCCACCGCGCGCCTGGATGCCGAGTTGTTGCTGGCAGCGGCCCTGGGCAAGTCCCGCAGCTACCTGCACACCTGGCCGGAAAAAATCGTCAGCAGCGAAGCAGCGCTGACCTTTGCCAGCTACCTGCAGCGTCGCCGTGGCGGTGAGCCGGTTGCCTACATCCTCGGTCAGCAAGGCTTCTGGAAGCTCGACCTGGAGGTCGCGCCCCACACCCTGATCCCACGCCCGGACACCGAGTTGCTGGTGGAAGCTGCCCTGGAATTATTGCCAGCAACGCCGACCCAGGTCCTCGACCTCGGCACCGGCAGCGGCGCCATCGCCCTGGCCCTGGCCAGCGAACGCCCGGCGTGGAAGGTCACCGCCGTCGACCGCGTGCTCGAAGCCGTGGCCCTGGCCGAACGCAATCGCCAGCGCCTGCACCTGAATAATGTCACGGTACTGAACAGCCATTGGTTCAGCGCCCTGCAAGGCCACAGCTACGACCTGATCATCAGCAACCCGCCGTACATCGCCGACAACGACCCGCACCTGGTCGCCGGTGACGTGCGCTTCGAACCGGCCAGCGCGCTGGTGGCGGGCCGCGACGGCCTGGACGACCTGCGCCACATCATCAAGGACGCACCAACGCACCTGAATGCCGGTGGCTGGTTGCTGCTCGAACACGGCTACGACCAGGCCGCCGCCGTGCGTGACCTGTTGCTGAGCGAAGGTTTTGACGAGGTGCACAGCCGCATCGACCTCGGCGGCCACGAGCGCATCACCCTGGGACGCCGGCCGTGCTGACCGATCAGGAGCTGTTGCGCTATAGCCGACAGATTCTGTTGCAGCAGGTCGACATCGACGGCCAGTTGCGCCTCAAACAGGGCCGCGCCTTGATCATCGGCCTCGGTGGCCTGGGCGCGCCGGTGGCGTTGTACCTGGCGGCGGCAGGCGTCGGCGAGTTGCACGTGGCGGACTTCGACACCGTCGACCTGACCAACCTGCAACGCCAGATCATCCACGACACCGACAGCGTCGGGCAGACCAAGGTCGATTCGGCCCTGCGCCGCCTGAGCGCGATCAACCCGCAAATCACGCTGGTGGCTCATCGCAGCGCGCTGGATGCCGATTCCCTGGCCGCCGCGGTGGCGGCGGTGGATGTGGTGCTCGATTGCAGCGACAACTTTTCCACCCGCGAAGCGGTCAACGCTGCCTGTGTCGCCGCGACCAAGCCGTTGATCAGCGGCGCGGCGATTCGCCTGGAAGGGCAGTTGTCGGTGTTCGACCCGCGTCGCGCCGAAAGCCCGTGTTACCACTGTTTATACGGGCACGGCAGCGACACTGAACTGACCTGCAGCGAAGCCGGCGTGGTCGGCCCGCTGGTGGGCCTGGTCGGCAGCCTGCAAGCGCTGGAAGCCCTGAAGCTGCTGGCCGGTTTCGGCGAGCCGCTGGTGGGGCGCCTGCTGTTGATCGATGCCTTGACCACTCGTTTCCGTGAGCTGCGCGTCAAGCGCGACCCCGGTTGCAGCGTGTGTGGGCCGCAACATGGTTAAGGACGCGCCGATCGGTGTGTTCGATTCCGGCATCGGCGGCTTGACGGTGCTGGACGAAATCCAGCAACTGCTGCCCCACGAATCGCTGCTGTACGTGGCCGACTGCGGGCATATCCCCTACGGCGAGAAAAGCCCGGCTTATATTCTTGAGCGCTCGCGAACAGTCGCCGCCTTTTTCCGTGAGAAGGGCGCCAAGGCGTTTGTGATTGCCTGTAATACCGCCACCGTCGCGGCGGTGGCCGATCTACGCCTGGATTCTCCCGAGTGGCCGCTAGTAGGCATGGAGCCCGCCGTCAAACCCGCCGCCGCCGCGACCCGCAGTGGCGTGGTCGGCGTGCTCGCCACCACCGGCACCTTGCAAAGTGCCAAGTTCGCCGCTTTGCTCGACCGCTTCGCCAACGATGTGCGCGTGATCACCCAACCGTGCCCTGGCCTGGTTGAACTGATCGAGACCGGCGACCTGAACAGCCCCGCGCTGCGCCAATTGTTGCATGGGTACGTCGACCCGTTGCTCAGCGCCGGTTGCGACACCATCATTCTCGGTTGCACCCACTACCCCTTCCTCAAGCCACTCCTGGCACAGATGCTGCCCCCCAGCATTATCCTGATCGACACCGGCGCCGCCGTGGCCCGCCAGCTCAAGCGTTTGCTGGGCGAGCGCGACCTGTTGGCCAGCGGCAATCCCGAGCCTGCAGAGTTCTGGACCAGCGGCGATGTGTATCACCTAAGAAATATCCTACCAACACTATGGAAATATCCCGGCGTTGTGCGAAGCTTCGGGGCGTGAAAATTTCGTGAAATGACGGCGTTATCGGCGGGAACTTCTGTCTACGCGCCGGCTTCTATTAGCGAGATGGCCTGTACACAAACCATATAACTTCGTCGGGAAAGGATGTTTCTTATGAAGCGCTTGTTCTGTTTGGCTGCGATTGCGGCCGTCGTTGTAGGACACTCCGTTTCAGCCCAGGCCGCTGGCCTGGAATTGGGGGTGGGGAGTACCAGTGATTCAACCATGACCTACCGGTTGGGGCTGACATCGCAGTGGGATAAAAGCTGGTGGCAGAGCGAAACCGGTCGCTTGACCGGTTACTGGAGCGGCGCCTACACCTACTGGGACGGTGACAAACGTGCGAGCGTCAGCAGCCTCTCGTTCTCGCCGGTGTTTGTGTATGAGTTTGCCGGGGAGACGGTCAAGCCCTACATCGAGGCGGGGGTTGGCGTGGCGGTGTTCTCGCGCACGCAGGTCGAAGACAACAATATCGGCCAGGCCTTTCAGTTCGAAGACCGGTTGGGCGTTGGCTTGCGCTTTAATGGTGGGCATGAAGTCGGCATTCGCGCCACGCACTATTCCAATGCGGGGCTGAGCAGCAATAACGATGGGGTCGAGAGTTACTCACTGCACTACACCCTGGCGCTGTAATTTTTCTGGCGACTGAAATCCCCTGTGGGAGCGGGCTTGCTCGCGAATGCGGTGTGTCAGTAAATGCATCTGTTGCTGACCCACCGCATTTGCGAGCAAGCCCGCTCCCACATTTGGATCTGCATTGGCCTGACGATCAGCGATAGGCCGTCGCAATCCCCTGCCGTTCCTCCAGACACTCCGGCGCCCCCATCTCGAACTCCCGGCAAATCAACGGCCGCCGTTCATAGATCGTGCACATCATCGTGTCCCGGTCCAGCGCCGCACACCAACCGTCGTCGAGGCGACGCATCACTTCGCCGCCCCAATCGTCTGTGTCGATGTAACGCTCCGGTACGCCGGTGTCGGTGATCAGCATCACTTCCAGCTGGCAGCAGCAGGCCGCACATGTCGAGCAGGTGACGGCGGGTTCGGCGATTTGGGTGTGGGGGATGTTAGTCATAGGCGCGCAGTGTAAGGCAAGCTGCTGTTGCGCGTATGAATGCTCTGACGGGCGTCAGTGCTCCAGTTGTCGGGCCACCCAGTGCAGGACCGGGAACAACAGGGCCCACAACAACCCCAGGCCGATCACCGTCGGCGTGGTGCCGTAGCCGAAACTCACCCCGGCCAGTTGGCTGCCCGCGTAATACGACAGCGGCCCACCCACCGCGCCTAGCAGGCTGGCCCGCCACCAGGGGCGTGCGCTCCAGGCCAGGCAATGGCGCAAGGTGGTTGCCAGCAGCGCCCAGAGCATCACCAGCCAGAGCGGAATCAACGGCCCGGGCATGCTGAAATGAAACACGCCAAAGATGCGCAACGAGGTGTCGATCACCGTGCCCAGCAGGGTCACGGCGAGTATCGCCTGGCCCTCGCGCGACCATGAACTGATCCACAGCAGATGCACAGCGAGTGCCGCCACCGCCACCAGCAACCAGCGGCTGTTGCCGCCCAGCACGCAGGCAAACCAGCCGCATTGGAACAGGACGGCATTGGCCAGCGGTTTAAGCATCGAAACGCCCGAGCAGCGGCGGGTTGATTGCGGCGGGTTTGGCCAGCAGCAATTGTGCGGTACCGATCGTACGCTCCATAAAGCCCCCTTCGCAGTAGCACAGGTAGAATTCCCACAAGCGCAGGAAGTACTCATCGTAGCCCAGCTCGGCGAGGCGGCCATGGGCACGGCGAAAATTCTCATGCCACAAGCGTAGGGTTCGCGCGTAGTGCAGACCGAAATCCTCCATGTGCAGCAAGTTCATGTCGGTATCGCGGCTGACGATCTCGAGCATTTTTTGCACACAGGGTAAGGCGCCGCCCGGGAAGATATAGCGCTGGATAAAATCGACGTTGGTCTTCGCCTGTTCGTAGCGCTGGTCGCGGATGGTGATGGCTTGCAGCAACATCAAGCCATCGCTCTTGAGTAACTGCGCACACTGTTTGAAGTAGGTGGGCAGGAAGCGGTGGCCCACCGCTTCGATCATCTCGATGGACACCAGCTTGTCGTACTGGCCGGTGAGGTCGCGGTAATCCTGCAACAGCAGCGTCACCTGATCACCCAGCCCCAGTGCGGCGATGCGTTGTTCGGTGTAGGCAAACTGCTCCTTGGACAAGGTCGTGGTGGTGACCTTGCAGCCGTAATGCTGCGCCGCGTACAGCGCCATGCTGCCCCAGCCGGTGCCGATTTCCAGCAGATGGTCGCCGGGTTTGAGCGCGAGTTTCTGGCAGATGCGCTCCAATTTGTTCAGTTGTGCCTGTTCCAGGGTGTCGTCGGCCGTGAGGAATTGCGCCGCCGAGTACATCATGGTCGGGTCGAGGAATTCCTCGAACAGGTCGTTGCCGAGGTCGTAGTGGGCCGCGATGTTTTTCTGCGAACCCTTGCGCGTGTTGCGGTTAAGCCAGTGCAGACCCTGGGTAAACGGGCGGGCCAGGCGCGCGAGTCCGCCTTCCATCGCGTCGAGCACGTCGAGGTTGCTGACCATCACGCGCACCACGGCGGTGAGGTCCGGGCTGCTCCAGTAACCGTGGATAAACGCCTCGCCGGCGCCGATGGAACCGCTGGCCGCCACCAGGCCCCACACCGCCGAATCAAGGATGTGGATTTCCCCCAACAAGTGCGCTTCCCGTGCGCCAAAGACCTGGCGTTCGCCGTCTTCGATCACCACCAATTGGCCGTGGCGCAGTTGGCTGAGTTGGCGCAGCACGGCCTTGCGCAGCAGGGCGCTGGTCATGCCGTTGACGTTCAGGCGATGGGACTTGACCGATAAGCTAGGGGTTTTCATGGCGGCGATCCTTGGTATACCCGACTGCGATACGGGAGGCGCCATCGGCGGCTCGGTGGGGGAAAATCGGCGTGCGTTTGAGCAACAGGCGCAGGGCCTGCCAGTAAATCGCGAGGCAGGTCTTGGCGGTCATCCACGGAAAACGCCACAGGTAGCGATGCAGGCTGGCGCGGTCGAGGGCTTCCTTTTCCAGGCTCAGGGTGGCATCGAAGACTTTTTGCGCACCCTGCCAATCGGCCATGTGCACGCCGAGCCTGGCGGCGGGCGGGCTGAAGCTCATGCGGTATTCCAGGTCGCGGGGCAGGAACGGCGAGACATGGAAGGCCTTGGCCACGGCGAAGTGCTGGTGCTCGTCCGCGCCGAGGGCCTGGGCCGGCAGCACATAGTGGTAGCGCTCGCGCCACGGGGTGTTGGTCACTTCACACAGGATCGCAGCCAGTTGTCCGTCAGCCTCGAAGCAGTAGAAGAAACTCACTGGGTTAAACGCCAGGCCCCAACTGCGGGCCTGGGTCAGTAGGCAGATAACGCCCTGGGGCGTTCGTCCCAGGGCCTTGCCGACTTCCTGGCGCACGGCATCGCTCAAGCTCATGCCGCTGCGCGTGAATGCACGCAGGTAATCCTGCTGGCGGAAACCAAAGGGCGCAAAACGGCTGCGCCCGGCCAGGGGCGAGAGCCCCAGCACGTGCTGTTCTTCGCTCAAATCCAGGTACAGCAGGCCGATGCGGTAGCGAAAGGCGTGAGCCTTGGGCGCAAACCGGCGATGGGCAATCCAGCCGCTGTACAGGGCGCTGTTCACAGGCGTTCCCCGAAGGCTTCGGCCACGCGCAGGGCGCTGACCACGCCGTCTTCATGGAAGCCGTTGGCCCAGTAGGCGCCGCAATAAAAGGTATGGCGCACGCCGGACACTTCTTGCCAGCGCGCTTGCGCCGCCACCGCCGCCAGGCTGTATTGCGGGTGGGCGTAGGTGTAGCGGGCGAGGACTTTCAGCGGGTTGATCACCGCCGTCTGGTTGAGGCTGACGCAAAACGTGGTGGCGCTGTCGATGCCTTGCAGGATGTTCATGTCATAGGTCACGGCGGCCTGGCTCTGCGCATTGCCACTGAGCCGATAATTCCAGCTGGCCCAGGCCAGTTTGCGATCCGGTAGCAGGCGGGTGTCGGTGTGCAACACCACGTCGTTGTCGGCGTAGGGCAGGGCACCGAGGATCTCTTGCTCGGCCTGGCTCGGGTCGGCCAGCAACGCCAGGGCCTGGTCGCTGTGACAGGCGAACACCACGCGGTCGAAATGCTCGACACCGGCCGTGCTGTGGATAACCACGCCAGCCTCGCTGCGCGCGACTTTATCCACAGGGCAATTGAGACGGATCTGTTCGCGAAAGCTATGGGTCAGTGGTTCGATGTAGCGGCTGGAACCGCCCTCGATCACACACCACTGCGGGCGGTTGCTCACCGACAGCAAACCGTGGTTCTTGAAGAAACGTACAAAGAACTGCAAGGGAAAACCGAGCATGTCCGCCAGGGACATCGACCAGATCGCCGCCCCCATCGGCACGATGTAGTGACGGATAAACCGCTCGCCATAGCCGCCAGCCTTGAGGTAATCGCCCAGGGTCATCTCGGCGCTGATGCGCTGTTCCTGCAGGTCCAGCGGCGCCTGGCGGTTGAAGCGCAGGATATCGCGCAACATGCCCCAGAACCCCGGCGACAGGATATTGCGCCGCTGCGCGAACAGGCTGTTGAGGTTGTTGCCGTTGTACTCGAAGCGCTGCTGCTCATCGTGCACCGAAAAACTCATCTCGGTCGGCTTGAAGCCCACGCCAACTTGCCCCAACAGGCGGATGAAATTCGGATAGGTCCAGTCGTTGAACACGATAAAACCGGTGTCCACTGCATAGCTTTTGCCTTCGACGCTGACGTTGACCGTGTGGGTATGCCCGCCGATGCGATCGCCCGCTTCAAACAGGGTGATGTCGTGGCGACGGCTGAGCAGGTAGGCGCTGGTCAGCCCGGCGATGCCGCTGCCGATAATGGCGATTTTCACAGGCGGTCCTTCTGCGGTGGCGGGCTGCGCAACATGCGCTTGCCGATGAACAACTGCGCGCGGTTGGGCAGTTTCGACAGCGGCCACAGGGTGGCGATAAACAGCGCGGGGAAGGCGATTTCCAGCGGACGTTTGTCCAGCTTGGCGAAGATATGCCGCGCGGCTTTGTCGGCCGACCAACTCAGGGGCATGGGGAAATCGTTGCGGTCGGTCAGCGGCGTTTCGACAAAACCGGGGCTGATCACCGTGACGTCGATGTTTTCCGGCGACAGGCTGATGCGCAGCGCTTCGAACAGATAACGCAAGCCGGCCTTGGACGCGCCATAGGCTTCGGCGCGGGGCATGGGCAGGTACGTCACCGCGCTGGCCACGCCGACCAGGTGCGGGGTTTGCCCGGCACGCAGCAGGGGCAGCGCCGCCTCGATGCAGTAACTGCTGGCCAGCAGGTTGGTGCGCACCACGTGTTCGATGATCGACGAATCGAACTGCCGGGCGTCCACGTATTCACAGGTGCCAGCGTTGAGGATCACCGTGTCCAGTGAGCCCCAGACCACGCCGATGTGCTCGCCGATCTCGCGCACGGTCTGGCTGTTGGTCAGGTCGCCGGCCACCACCAGTACTTGCCCCGGATAGCGTTGGGCGAGGGCTTCCAGCGGGCCTTTGCTGCGTGAGCTGAGCGCCACGTGGGCGCCGCTGTTGAGCAACTCCACGGCAAGCGCGGCGCCGATGCCACTGCTGGCGCCGGTCAGCCAATATCGGCGGGGCGGGGTAAGGTTCATGCCACTCTCCTTTTCAGCCAACGGATGACGCGGCCGAGTACCGGCAGGTGTTCGTAGAGCAGGGCGCCGGCGTCGAAGTAGTCGCGATGGTGGTAGACCTTGTCGCGCCACATCAGGTGCGAGCAGCCTTCCACGCGGATCAGTTGGCCGTTGGCCAGGCGTGGGTGGCAGAAGCTCATCTTCCAGCGCAGGTAGCCTTCGCCTTCGGCGACCTGGTCGAAGCCGTGAAAGTCGAAGCGCAACTGGCTGACATTGCTGTACAGCTCGGCAAAGTAGCGGTGCATCGCCGGTAGGCCGTGGACTTGATGCAGTGGGTCGGCGAAGGCGATGTCCTTACTGTAGAGGTTATCCAGCAGGTGCAGGTTATGTTTGTCCAAGGTGGCAAACGCTTGGGCGAACCGGCGCAGGAAGTCACTCATGGATGCCTCCGGCGGCTTCGCGCGAGGGCAGGCTGCGGAAGGCGGCCAGGGCGCGTTCGCGGGATCTTTTCAGGTCGACGATGGCGCGCGGGTAATCCGCCACGCCGAACAGGCCACCCACGGCTTCGGGGTTGTGCACTTCCTTTTTATTCAGCGCGGCCAGCTCGGGCAGCCAGCGCTTGATGAACACGCCTTCGCCGTCGAATTTTTCCGACTGGCTCAGTGGGCTGAAAATCCGAAAGTACGGCGCCGAGTCGGTGCCGGTGGACGAGCTCCACTGCCAGCCGCCGTTGTTGGCGGCCAGGTCGCCGTCGATCAGGTGGCGCATGAAAAAACGCTCACCTTCACGCCAGTCGATCAGCAGATTCTTGGTCAGGAACATCGCCACCACCATGCGCAGGCGGTTGTGCATCCAGCCGGTTTCCAGCAGTTGGCGCATGGCCGCGTCGATGATCGGCAAGCCGGTGCGCGCTTGCTGCCAGGCGGCGAGGTCCTTGGGCGCATCACGCCAGGCCACGGCTTCGGTCTCGGGGCGGAATGCACGGTGACGGGAGACCCGTGGGTAACCTACGAGGATGTGTTTGTAGAACTCGCGCCAGAGCAACTCGTTGATCCAGGTGATGGCGCCGATGTCGCCGCTTTCGAACTCGCCCCGGTTGGTTTGCAGCGCGGCGTGCAGGCACTGGCGCGGCGATACCACGCCGGCGGCGAGGTACGCCGAGAGCTGGCTGGTGCCGGGCTTGGCCGGGAAATCCCGCTCGTCTTTGTAGTAGCTGATCTGCTGGTCGGCGAAGGCGTCGAGGCGGCGGCGCGCTTCGTCTTCGCCGGCGGGCCAGAGGGCGCGCAGGGTATCGCTGGGTGGCTCGAAACCTGCGACGGTCTGCGGAATCGGATCGCCTTCAATGTTGAGCTTCGCTTGGGCCTTGGCCGTCGGGACCAGGTGCGGCAGGGCGCTGTGCAGGCGGCTGTAGCAGACCTTGCGGAACTGGCTGAACACCTGGAAGTAGGTGCCGGTCTTGGTCAGCACGCTGCCGGGTTGGAAAAACAGCTGGTCGAGGTAGCTGTGGAACGTCACGCCGTCGGCTTCCAGCGCGGTGGCCACGGCGGCATCGCGACGGCTTTCGTGAATGCCGTACTCCTCGTTGACGTGTACGGACTCAACTGACAGTTCGCGGCACAGCTCGCTCAAGACGGCAGGCGCCTGGTCCCAGGTCGCGGCGTGGCGGATCAGCAGGGGAATGTTCAGTTGGCCAAGGGTTGTGCTCAGTTCGCGCAGGTTGCGCAGCCAGAAGTCCACTTTGCACGGCGCATCGTCATGGGCCAGCCACTGTTCGGGCGTGATCAGGTAAACGGCCGCGATCGGGCCCCGCTGGCTCGCGGCGGCCAGGGCGGTGTTGTCGTGTAGGCGCAGGTCGGTGCGCAGCCAGATCAAATGCATTTAGACGATTCCACGCTGGATCAGAAGCTGGTGGGCCGACAACGGGTCTTCGGCCACGCACAATTGGGGGATGTCACCGGTTAATACGGCCAACTCGGTCTGGTGGATGCATACCGTTGGTCCGGCAATCAGCGTCGGGCACGGCACGCCGGCCAGCAGCTTGGCGAGTGTCGGCAGGTGCAGGGCCTTGCTCGAATACAGCAGCACGGCGCGCGGTTGCAGGTGTTCTACCGCCAGCGCCAGTTCGCCGGCCGGCAGCGGCCAGTCGAAGACTTCCACCGGGCAGTCGGCGCTGCTGGCCAGCCAGGCGCTGAGCCACAGGTGCGGCTCCAGCGGCAGGTCGGACTGGTTGACCAGCAGCAGCGGCGCGCCCTGGAGCTGGCGGTTGTTGTGATAGATGCGCGCGCCGAATTTGCTGCGCAGCCACGAGAGGAAAAACACCCGCTCCATCTGCGCGCCGAACTGGCCTTGCCAACGCTGCTCCAGGTCGCTGAGCAACGGCAACAGCAATTGCTCGCACAGGGTGCGCGGCGGGTACAGCGCCATGGCCTGGTTGAAGACGTCATCGACGCGCCGCTCGGCCAGCTCGCTGATGGCGTGCAGCAGGTTTTGGCGCAGGGCATGCCACTCGTTTTCGACGGCATCGGGGCTGGTCTGGGCGGAGTCGATCAGGGTTTTCACCTGGCTGACCGGCACACCACGGTTGAGCCAGGTGAGGATGGTGTGGATGCGTTGCACGTGTTCGGCGCTGAACAGCCGGTGCCCCTTGGGCGTGCGCTGGGGCACGATCAGGCCGTAACGGCGTTCCCAGGCGCGCAGGGTCACGGCGTTGACGCCGGTCTGGCGCGCCACTTCGCGGATCGGCAGCCAGCCGTCTTCAAAGGCTTGGTCGAGGTCTTCGGGTGGGGCAGCTTTCATGGTCTAGATCGCATTACGCAGGCTGAGGTTTTCCGGGTGCGGTTGCAGGTAGGCCTGCTGCGCGATGTAGCGGTCCGGGTGTTGGCGAAAGTGATGCTTGAGCAAGGTCAGGGGCACCACCAGCGGCACGATGCCGTGGCGGTATTGGCCGATGACGGTTTGCATTTCCTGCTTGTCGTCAGCGCTGATGGCCTGTTTGAGGTGGCCGCTGATGTGTTGCAGCACGTTGGTGTGGGTGCCACGGGTGGCACATTGGGTCAGGCCGGTCATCAGGTCGCTGAAATAGCAGGCGGCCAGTTCATCCAGGTTGTCGCCTTTGCCCATGCTGCCCAGCAGGTGGCCGAGGCGCTTGTAGTGCGCCGGGCTGTGGGCCATCAACAAGTATTTGTAGCGCGAGTGAAAGGCCAGCAAGCGGTGGCGGCTCAGGCCGTCGGCGAGCAGTTGCTGCCAGCTGGCGTAGACAAACACGCGAGTCAGGAAGTTTTCCCGCAGCACCGGGTCATTCAGCCGACCGTCTTCTTCCACCGGCAGGTTGGGGTGTTGCGCGCAAAAGGCCTGGGCGTAGATGCCACGTCCACCACCGTCCACCGGAGTGCCGTTTTCGCGGTAGACCTTGACCCGTTCCAGGCCGCAGGACGGCGACTTTTGCATGAAGATGTAGCCACACAGGTCGGTGTGTTGCGCGGCCATCTGTTGGCCGTAGTCGTGCAGGGGCTCGGTCACGTTCAATTCGTGGTGCACGGTGCCGACAGCTTGCGGGTGGGCGGGGTCGCCCACCAGGCGGATCGGCTCGCGGGGAATGCCCAGGCCAATGGCGACTTCGGGGCACAGCGGTACAAAGTCGAAATAGTCGGCGAGGGTTTGACTGCACAGCAGGGATTGTTTGTGCCCGCCGTTGAAGCGCACGTTTTCGCCGAGCAGGCAGGCGCTGATGGCAATCTTCGGTTTGGTGCTGGACATGCGCGAACCCCGACACGATTCCTGTACAAGATATTTATCTTGTACAACTAAATCTCATCATAGGTCCGGCGTTGTACAAGTCAAACTTTTTGTACAGGTTATTTCCAGCCGATCTTCCAGTCGTCGACATTTTGCAGGGTTTGCCACGCCAGGCGTTCGACGCGGCGGGTCATCACGGCTTGCAGTTCGATTTGCAGCACGGTGCCTTCGTCGTCGCGAAACAGCTCGGTCACCAGGAAGTGTTTTTCTTTGTTGCGCGGGTGGGCCGCTGTCCATTTGGACAGCAGCAATTTGGCGGGATTGATACGGTTCATTGCAGGTGTTCGATCAAGCGTCGCGCCGCTTCCTGGCCGCTGAGCCAGGCACCTTCTACGCGCCCGGACAGGCACCAGTCACCGCACACGTACAGGCCCAGGTCGGCGTCGGCGAGCACGCCGAACTCATGGCTGGCGGACGGACGCGCGTAGAGCCAGCGGTGCGCCAGGCTAAAGGACGGCGCGGGCATGGCGCTGTGCAGCAGTTCGGCGAAGGCGCCGTGCAGGTGCTCGATCACCGCCTCCTTGGGCAGGTCCAGGTGGGCCTTGCTCCAGGCGCTGGTGGCGTGCAACACCCAGGTGTCGAGGGTGGCGTCGCGCCCCGGCTTGCTGCGGTTGCGGGCCAGCCAGTCGAGGGGGCTGTCCTGCACGAAGCAGCCTTCCATCGGCGTGTCCAAGGGCGTGTCGAACGCCAGGGCGATGGCCCAGGTCGGGTCCATCTTCACCCCGGCGGCGGCGCTGGCCAGCTTGGGCGCGGCCGCCAGCAGGGCGGTGGCCTGGGGCGCGGGCGTGGCGATGACCACATGGCTGAAGGGGCCGTGGTTGCCGCCGTCGGCATCGAGCAGGTTCCAGTGTTGGGTGCCCTGGAAGACTTCGGTGATGCGGCAACCGAACGTCACCGGCAAGTCGTCGAGCAGCGCGCGGGTGATCGCACTCATGCGCGGTGTGCCGACCCAGCGGATCTGTTCATCGGGGGAGGGGGTGAGTTGGCCGGATTTGAAGTTGTACAGCTGGGGTTTCCACTGCGCGGCCCAGCCGTTGCTTTGCCAGCGCTGCACTTCGTTGACGAAGCGCCGGTCGCGGGCGGTGAAGTATTGCGCGCCCATGTCCAGGGCGCCGGCATCACTGCGCTTGCTGGACATGCGGCCACCACTGCCGCGGCTTTTATCGAAGAGTTGTACAACGTGCCCCGCGTCTCGTAACGCTCGGGCGGCGGAGAGACCGGCGATGCCGGTGCCGATGATCGCGATGGGAACAGTCATGGGAGGCCTCGTTTTACCGTTGGGTACAGACTACGCCGACACCAATAGCTGTACAATATTGTTTTTTGGTATAAGTTTTGGCGTACCTGTTCTATGCGGTGTGACCTATGGTTAAAGCTGAGGCTTAAGCCAACGTTACGCCCGATCACAAATGATCCCTGCCTATAAAATAGACCAGTGATCGGCAGCGAACGTTACATGAGGAGCGTCCCATGCATATTTTGCTGACCGGCGGTACCGGCTTGATCGGCCGCCAACTCTGCCAACACTGGCTCTCCCAGGGGCATCGCCTGACCGTGTGGAGCCGCCACCCGGAACAGGTCGCCAAGGTCTGCGGCGCCCAGGTGTCGGGAGTCGGCCGCCTACAACAGGTTATCGGCCCGGTGGACGCGGTCATTAATCTCGCCGGCGCGCCCATTGCCGACCGCCCGTGGACCCACAAGCGCAAGGCGTTGTTGTGGAGCAGCCGCATCGGCCTGACTGAAACCCTGCTGGCGTGGCTGGACAGCCTGGCGCAAAAACCGGCGGTGCTGATCTCCGGTTCCGCCGTGGGCTGGTACGGCGACGGTGGGGAGCGCGAATTGACCGAAGCCAGCGGCCCGGTGCAGGACGACTTCCCCAGCCAGTTGTGCGTGGCCTGGGAAGAAACCGCCCAGCGCGCCGAAGCCCTGGGCATGCGAGTGGTGCTGGTGCGCACCGGCCTGGTGCTGGCAGCCGAGGGCGGCTTTTTGTCGCGCCTGTTGCTGCCGTTCAAACTGGCGCTGGGCGGGCCGATCGGCAATGGTCGGCAGTGGATGCCGTGGGTGCATATCAAGGATCAAATCGGCCTGATTGATTTTCTTCTGCACAACGCACAGGCCAGCGGTCCTTATAATGCGTGCGCGCCACACCCGGTGCGCAACCGCGAGTTTGCCAAGACCTTGGGCCAGGTGTTGCACCGCCCGGCGTTCATGCCCATGCCGGCGTTTGCGTTGAAGGTCGGGTTGGGCGAGTTGTCCGGGTTGCTGTTGGGCGGGCAGAAGGCCGTCCCCGAACGGCTGCTGGCGGCCGGTTACACTTTTCAGTTCACAGAGTTGCGCGCGGCCCTGGACGACTTGTCCAGCCGCCTCTAGCCATAGGATGTTGCATGACGGATCACGCGTTATTACTGGTCAACCTGGGTTCACCGGCGTCCACTTCGGTGGCCGATGTGCGCAGCTACCTCAATCAGTTCTTGATGGACCCTTATGTCATCGACCTGCCGTGGCCGGTGCGGCGCTTGCTGGTGTCGCTGATCCTGATCAAGCGCCCCGAGCAGTCGGCCCACGCCTACGCGTCCATCTGGTGGGAGGAGGGCTCGCCGCTGGTGGTGCTCAGCCGCCGTCTGCAACAACAGATGACCACGCAGTGGAGTCACGGCCCGGTGGAATTGGCGATGCGCTACGGCGAGCCGTCGATTGAAAGCGTGCTGACCCGTCTCGCCAGTCAGGGCATTCGCAAGGTCACCCTGGCGCCGCTGTACCCGCAGTTTGCCGACAGCACCGTGACCACGGTGGTGGAAGAAGCCCGCCGTGTGCTGCGTGAGAAAAAGCTCGATTTGCCGCTGGCGATCCTGCAACCCTTCTACGACCAACCGGAATACCTCGACGCCCTGGTGGCCAGCGCCAAGCCGCATTTGCAGCAGGATTACGATCACCTGCTGTTCAGCTTCCACGGCTTGCCGGAGCGCCACCTGCAAAAACTCAACCCTGGGCACACCTTCGACGGTGCCACCGATTGCTGCGCGAATGCCTCGGCGCAAGTTCGCGCCACTTGTTATCGCGGGCAATGTTTCAGTGTGGCGCGGGATTTTGCCGCGCGCATGGGCTTGCCGGAAGATAAATGGTCGGTGGCCTTCCAATCGCGCCTGGGCCGGGCGAAGTGGATCGAACCCTACACCGAAGCCCGCCTGGAAACCCTGGCCCAGCAAGGCGTGAAAAAGCTGCTGGTGATGTGCCCGGCGTTTGTCGCCGACTGCATCGAGACGCTGGAGGAGATTGGTGATCGCGGGCTGGAGCAGTTCCGCGAGGCGGGGGGCGAGGAGTTGGTGCTGGTGCCGTGCCTGAATGATGATCCTCAATGGGCGAAGGCGTTGAATGCCTTGTGTGAAAAAGCACCAGTGTCGCTATAGCTGAAGCCAGTGAAGATCAAAATGTGGGAGCGGGCTTGCCCGCGATGGGGGCGTGTCAGTCGATAGATTTGTTGGCTGATACACCGCTATCGCAGGCAAGCCAGCTCCCACATTTTTTTCCGTGTTTACAGGTTGAGGGTCAGGCTGACTGTGAGGTTGCGCGGTTCGCCGGGGTTGACCCAGTAGTTGCTGTAGGACCGCTCGTAGTATTTCTCATCAAACAGATTATTCAGGTTCAAACCCACGGTGACATTCTCCGTGGCCTTGTAATGCGCCAACAAATCCACGGTGTGATACGCCGGCAGCTCAAAGCTCGTACCCGCCTCACCGGAACGATCCCCTACATAGGTAAACGCCGCGCCCACGTCTGACCCGCGCAACGCGCCATCCTGGAATTCATACACCCCCAACAGACTGCCGCTGCGCTTGGCCACGCCAAGAATCCGGCTGCCGGCGGGAATGGCCTTATCGCCTTTGGTCACCTCGGCGTCGATGTAGGCAAAGGCCCCGATCACCCTTACGGCATCCGTCAATTGCCCGGTCAGTTGCAGGTCAAAACCCTGGCTGCGGGCTTTGCCCATGGCGCGGTTGAGGTTGGTGGCCGGGTCCAGCGTGAGCACGTTTTCCTTTTCGATATGGAACGCGGCCAGCGTGGTGCTGAGGCGATCGTCGAACAGCTCGCTCTTGATCCCCACTTCATAACCCACGCCTTCTTCCGGCTTGAAGCCTTTGTTGTTGGCGTCCAGGCCGCTGTTGGGTTTGAACGAGGTGGAGGCGTTGGCGAATACGCCGACTTGCGGCGTGAGCTGGTACAGCAGGCCGGCGCGTTGGGTCAGGGCGTCGTGGGTTTGCTGGGTCGGCGGGGTGTTGCCGATGTAGTTGTCGATGCGTTGTTCGAAGTGCTCGAAGCGCGCCCCAACCATACCGCGCAGGCGGTCGGTGAAAACGATCTGGTCTTGCAGGTTCAGCGCGTGGCTTTTGGTCTGTTCGAAGAAGTCGGTGCCGCCGCGCGCGCCATTGGGTTTGGCCTGGCCGTAGACCGGGTTGTAGAGGTCGATGGCGTAGGGGCTGCCGGCAATCGCGGTCACGCGTTCCTTCTTGCGGTAGTCCTCGTATTCCGTGCCCACCAGCAATTCGTGCTGCCAACTGCCAATGTCGAACAGGCCGCGCAGTTCCAGTTGGGTGATGCTGTCGTGCCAACCCATGGAGCGTTCGCGGTAGCGGCGGTTGAGGGTGTGGCCGTCGGCGTTCAGCGCACGGTTTTCCGAGGCGTCGCCCCACAGGCTGCCTTGTTTGTAGTGGCTGGCCAGGCGCAGGCTCCAGGCATCGTTGAGGTGATGTTCGAGGGCGGCCTGGAGGCGGTTGTTGTGGTTGTCGATGTCGCCATCGTTGGGTTCGCCGAGGAAGGTGGAACGCGATACGCCAGGGGCGGCGACGATGCCACGGTCGAAGGTGGAGCTGTGGCGCACGAATTCGCTTTCGACGAGCAGGGTGGTGTCCGGGTCCAGCTGCCAACTGAACGACGGCGCGACGAATACCCGTTTGCTCTGCACGTGATCGCGGAAGCTGTGGTTGTCTTCCACTGCCAGGTTGACCCGCGACAGCACGTGGCCTTCGCTGTCCAGCGGGGTGTTGACGTCGAGGGCGGTGCGGTAGCGGTCCCAACTGCCGGCGCTGGTTTGCAGGGTGGTGAAGGCCTCGGGTTGGGGCTTCTTGGTGACGATATTCACCGTGCCGCCAGGATCGCCACGCCCGTACAAGCTGGCGGCTGGGCCCTTGAGCACTTCGATGCGTTCGATATTGGCTGCGTCCGGGGTGCTCGGGTAACCACGGTTGGCGCTGAAGCCGTCCTGATAGAACTCGGACGTGGTGAAGCCGCGCACGCTGTATTCGTAGAGCGTCAGGCCGCCGAAGTTGTTTTGCTTGGACACGCCGCCGGCAAATTCCAGGGCGCGCTCGACGCTGGTGCTGCCCAGGTCCTTGAGCACCGTGGCGGGAATCACGCTGATGGATTGTGGGATGTCGCGTAGCGCCGTGTCAGTTTTGGTTGCGCTGGCCGAGCGGGTGGCGCGGTAGCCTTTGACCGGGCTGGTGGCGGACTCGTAGGCGTCGCTGGTGACGCTGATGGTGTCGAGTTCCAGGGTGTTGTCTTCGGCAAAGGCGGGGTCGAGCAGCAAGCCCAAGGCCAGGCCAGCCAAGGGGGCGATTCTTCGAGACGGCATGATAGAGCGTTCCAATAGCGATATTGAAACAATATAACATGACTATTGAGAATGAATCGCTATGAAATATAAGCTTACAGGTGCCTGCGAACAGGCACCTGGGCGAGGGTATTTATTCCTCTTCTTTCACTGGCGCCGGCGGTGGGCGCAGGCCGATTTCCGCTGACAACTTGATCTCTTTGCCATTGCGCATCACCAGGATCGTCACCTTGTCGGTCGGCTTGATCCGCGCCACCTGGTTCATCGATTTGCGGCCATCGCCGGCTGGTTCGCCGTCGATGCTGAGGATCACGTCGCCCAGTTGCAGGCCGGCTTTCTGCGCCGGGCCGTCACGGAAGATCCCGGCGACCACGATGCCCGGGCGCCCGGTCAGGCCAAACGATTCGGCGAGGTCCTTGGTCAGCGGCTGCACTTCAATGCCCAGCCAGCCGCGAATCACCTGGCCGTGCTCGATGATCGACTTCATCACTTCCGTCGCCAGCTTTACCGGGATCGCAAAACCGATGCCCTGGGAGCCGCCGGACTTGGAGAAAATCGCCGTGTTGATGCCGGTCAGGTTGCCATTCGCATCCACCAGCGCACCGCCGGAGTTGCCGGGGTTGATCGCGGCGTCGGTCTGGATGAAGTCTTCGTAGCTGTTCAGGCCGAGTTGGTTGCGCCCGGTGGCGCTGATGATGCCCATGGTCACCGTCTGGCCGACGCCGAACGGGTTGCCGATGGCCAGCGCGACGTCACCCACGCGCAGGCCGTCGGAGCGGCCGAGGGTGATGGAGGGCAGGCTTTTCAGGTCGATCTTGAGCACCGCGAGGTCGGTTTCCGGGTCGCTGCCGACCACGCGGGCCAGGGTTTCGCGGCCGTCACGCAGGGCCACCACGATCTGGTCGGCGCCGGTGGTCACGTGGTTGTTGGTGAGGATGTAGCCTTCCGGGCTCATGATCACCCCCGAACCCAGGCTCGACTCCATGCGCCGCTGCTTGGGCCCGTTGTCACCGAAGTAGCGACGGAACTGCGGGTCTTCAAACAACGGGTGCGCCGGTTTGTTGATGACCTTGGTGGTGTACAGGTTGACCACGGCCGGCGCAGCGATGACCACCGCGTCCGCGTAGGTCACCGGGCCTTGCACCACCGCGTTGGTTTGCGGTGCCTGCTGCATGTTTACGTCCAGGCTGGGCAAGCCCACCCACTGGGGATAACGCTGAATGATCAGCATCGCGATCAGCACGCCAGCCAACAATGGCCATCCAAAAAAACGCAGTGCCTTGAGCATCAAGTAAGTCCTGACAGGTTGCAGGGGGCGGGAGAGCGCCCATAATGTCGCGCATTATACGAGGCTGTGAGTGCCTTCGAACGGGATATTTAGGAGTCTTTTATGGCCGTTGCCCTGAGCACATTAGTCGATGAAGCTGACCGCTACCTGAACAGCTCCAAAATCGCCGATTACTGCCCCAATGGCCTGCAAGTGGAAGGGCGCCCGCAGGTGATGCGCATCGTCAGCGGCGTGACCGCCAGCCAGGCCCTGCTGGACGCGGCCGTTGAAGCCGGGGCTGACCTGGTGCTGGTGCATCACGGTTATTTCTGGAAAGGCGAAAACCCCTGTATCACCGGCATGAAGCAGCGCCGCCTGAAAACCCTGCTCAAGCACGACATCAGCCTGTTGGCCTACCACCTGCCGCTGGACCTGCACCCCGATGTGGGCAACAACGTGCAGCTCGCACGCCAACTGGACATCACCGTCGAAGGCCCGCTGGACCCCAATGACGCCAAGGTCGTCGGCCTGGTCGGTTCCCTTGCCGAGCCGCTGTCACCACGGGATTTTGCCCGCCGCGTACAGGAAGTCATGGGCCGCGAGCCGCTGCTGATCGAAGGCAGTGAGATGATCCGGCGCGTGGGCTGGTGCACTGGCGGTGGCCAGGGTTACATCGACCATGGGATTGCAGCTGGCGTCGATCTGTTCCTCAGCGGCGAAGCGTCCGAGCAGACCTTTCACAGTGCGCGGGAAAACGACATCAGCTTTATTGCCGCCGGCCATCACGCCACCGAGCGTTATGGTGTGCAGGCGTTGGGGGATTACCTGGCGCGGCGGTTTGCGTTGGAGCATCTGTTCATCGATTGCCCGAACCCGATCTGACAAACACCGCCGAATAAATGTGGTCGCTTTATGTGGGAGCTGGCTTGCCTGCGATGCAGACACCTCGGTCTGTCTGATAAACCTAGGCGATGCTATCGCAGGCAAGCCAGCTCCCACACTGTCCAGCGTTCACAGTGGGTGATGTGCCAAACTCAGGGGCATATTCATATACCGTTTCGATCTAGCCAGCTCCCTGATTAGAAGAAGGTGCTGTGCTAGCATGCCCCGCTCGAACACGGCCCGCTGGCCGTCCATAAGATCGTTTTTCCGTGAGTAACCATGGTCGACAAACTGACGCATCTGAAACAGCTGGAGGCGGAAAGCATCCACATCATCCGCGAGGTCGCCGCCGAGTTCGATAACCCGGTGATGCTCTACTCGATCGGTAAAGACTCCGCCGTGATGCTGCACCTGGCACGCAAGGCCTTTTTCCCGGGCAAGCTGCCGTTCCCGGTGATGCACGTCGACACGCGCTGGAAATTCCAGGAGATGTACAAGTTTCGCGACAAGATGGTCGAGGAACTGGGCCTGGACTTGATCACTCACGTGAACCCGGACGGCGTGGCGCAGGGCATTAATCCGTTCACCCACGGCAGCGCCAAGCACACCGACATCATGAAGACCGAGGGCCTCAAGCAAGCCCTGGACAAGCATGGTTTCGACGCAGCATTTGGCGGTGCCCGTCGCGATGAAGAGAAATCCCGCGCCAAAGAGCGCGTGTACTCGTTCCGCGACAGCAAGCACCGCTGGGACCCGAAGAACCAGCGCCCGGAGCTGTGGAACGTCTACAACGGCAACGTCAACAAGGGTGAGTCGATCCGTGTGTTCCCGCTGTCCAACTGGACCGAGCTGGACATCTGGCAGTACATCTACCTCGAAGGCATCCCGATCGTGCCGCTGTACTTCGCCGCCGAGCGTGAAGTGATCGAGAAGAACGGCACGTTGATCATGATCGACGACGACCGCATCCTCGAGCACTTGTCCGACGAAGACAAAGCCCGAATCGTCAAAAAGAAAGTACGTTTCCGTACCCTTGGCTGCTACCCGTTGACGGGCGCGGTGGAGTCCGAAGCCGAGACGCTGACGGACATCATTCAGGAAATGCTCCTGACGCGAACTTCCGAGCGCCAGGGCCGTGTCATCGACCACGATGGTGCAGGCTCGATGGAAGATAAAAAACGTCAAGGCTATTTCTAAGGGGCTGTCATGTCGCATCAATCTGATTTGATCAGCGAGGACATCCTCGCCTACCTGGGCCAGCACGAGCGCAAAGAGATGTTGCGCTTCCTGACCTGCGGCAACGTCGACGACGGCAAGAGCACCCTGATCGGGCGCCTGCTGCACGACTCCAAGATGATCTACGAAGATCACCTGGAAGCCATCACCCGCGATTCGAAGAAAGTCGGCACCACCGGTGACGACATCGACCTGGCGTTGCTGGTCGACGGCCTGCAGGCCGAGCGTGAGCAGGGCATCACCATCGATGTCGCGTACCGCTACTTCTCTACCGCCAAGCGCAAATTCATCATCGCCGACACCCCTGGCCATGAGCAGTACACCCGCAACATGGCCACCGGTGCGTCCACCTGTGACCTGGCGATCATCCTGATCGACGCCCGCTACGGCGTGCAGACCCAGACCCGTCGCCACAGCTATATCGCCTCGTTGCTGGGCATCAAGCACATCGTGATTGCCGTCAACAAGATGGACATCAACGGCTTTGACCAAAGCGTATTCGAGTCGATCAAGGCCGATTACCTGAAGTTCGCCGAAGGCATCGCGTTCAAGCCGAGCACCATGGCCTTTGTGCCGATGTCGGCGCTCAAGGGCGACAACGTGGTGAACAAGAGCGAGCGTTCGCCTTGGTACACCGGCCAGTCGCTGATGGAGATCCTCGAAACCGTCGAGATCGCCAACGACCGCAACTACACCGACCTGCGGTTCCCGGTGCAGTACGTCAACCGTCCGAACCTGAACTTCCGTGGTTTCGCCGGCACCCTGGCCAGCGGCATCGTGCACAAGGGCGACGAAGTCGTGGTGCTGCCGTCGGGCAAGAGCAGCCGCGTCAAATCCATCGTCACCTTCGAAGGTGAGCTGGAACACGCCGGTCCAGGCCAGGCCGTGACCCTGACCATGGAAGACGAGATCGATATCTCCCGTGGCGACCTGTTGGTGCATGCCGACAACGTGCCGCAAGTCACCGACGCCTTCGACGCCATGCTGGTGTGGATGGCTGAAGAGCCGATGCTGCCGGGCAAGAAATACGACATCAAGCGCGCCACCAGCTACGTGCCGGGTTCCATCACCAGCATCGTGCACCGTGTGGACGTGAACACCCTGGCCGAAGGCCCGGCGAGTTCGCTGCAATTGAACGAGATCGGCCGGGTCAAGGTCAGCCTCGACGCCGCCATCGCCCTGGACGGTTACGACAGCAACCGCACCACCGGTGCGTTTATTGTTATCGACCGTTTGACCAACGGCACTGTGGCCGCGGGCATGATCATCGCACCGCCTGTGACCCACGGCAGTTCGGCGCAGCACGGCAAGTTGGCCCACGTGGCCACCGAAGAACGTGCCCAGCGCTTCGGCCAGCAACCGGCCACCGTGCTGTTCAGCGGCCTGTCGGGCGCTGGCAAGAGCACCCTGGCCTATGCGGTTGAGCGCAAGCTGTTCGACATGGGCCGTGCGGTATTCGTCCTGGATGGGCAGAACCTGCGCCACGACCTGAACAAGGGCTTGCCGCAAGACCGTGCCGGCCGCACCGAGAACTGGCGTCGTGCCGCGCATGTGGCGCGTCAGTTCAACGAAGCGGGCCTGCTGACCCTGGCAGCGTTTGTCGCACCGGATGCCGAAGGCCGTGAACAGGCCAAGGCGCTGATCGGCGGTGATCGTTTGCTGACGGTCTACGTGCAAGCGTCGCCGCTGGTGTGTGCCGAGCGTGATCCGCAAGGCTTGTATGCTGCCGGTGGGGATAACATCCCGGGTGAGTCCTTCCCGTACGACGTGCCGTTGAATGCCGACCTGGTGATCGACACCCAGGCGTTGTCGCTGGAAGAGAGCGTCAAGCAAGTGCTGGAGCTGTTGCGTCAGCGCGGCGCGATCTAAGGATCGTCGCTACAAAAAAAGCCCGCCATCGATCACTCGGTGGCGGGCTTTTTACATGTTCTCAAATGTGTACTCGGTCCATGTGGGAGCTGGCTTTTGTGGGAGCTGGCTTGCCTGCGATAGCATCACCTCGGTTCAACTGATGTACCGAGGTGCCTGCATCGCAGGCAAGCCAGCTCCCACATTTTTGATCACTTTTTGTCTGGGAATTGTGTATGCAGTTCTTCCAGCAGTTGGTCTTTTTCTTCCCACAGCTTATTGATCCAACCCTGGAACGCCGTCCGATACTCCCCATCCTGCTCATAATTCTTGCCAATGAACTCGGCCGGGATCTGCACCTCTTCAAACTGCACCACCACGTCCTGCACATTCCCGCACAACAAATCCCAATACCCCGGGCGCCCAGCCGGATAGTGAATGGTCACATTGACCAATGACTTCAACTGCTCACCCATGGCATCCAGCACAAACGCAATGCCACCGGCTTTAGGCTTGAGCAGATAGCGGAACGGTGATTTCTGCTGCGCATGCTTGCCCGGGGTAAACCGCGTACCTTCGGCAAAGTTGAAAATGCCCACCGGGTTGTCGCGAAACTTCGCACAGGTCTTGCGCGTGGTTTCCAGATCCTTGCCTTTCTTCTCCGGGTGCTTTTCCAGGTACGCCTTGGTGTAGCGCTTCATGAACGGAAAGCCCAGCGCCCACCACGCCAAGCCAATCACCGGCACCCAGATCAGTTCCTGCTTGAGGAAGAATTTGAGTGGGCGAATCCGCCGATTGAGCACGTACTGCAACACCATGATGTCGACCCAGCTCTGGTGGTTGCTGGTCACCAGGTACGAGTGCTGGTAATCCACGCCTTCCAGGCCCTTGATGTGCCAGCGCGTACGGCGCACCAGGTTCATCCAGCCTTTGTTGTTGGTCACCCAGGCTTCGTGGGTGTGGTTCATCAGCCATTCACTGAAGCGCTTGGCGAACGGCAGTGCCTTGAACAGCGCGACGATAAACAGGAACGAACACAACAGGATCGTGTTCAGCGCCAGCAACAACGACGCGATCACCCCGCGCAGGGCGGCAGGTAGAAAATCCAGCATTTAGATATCCATAGGTCGGTTGGCGGCTTGGATCGCAGTCAGTGCGATGGTGTACACGATGTCATCCACCTGGGCACCGCGTGGCAGGTCGTTGACCGGTTTGCGCAGGCCCTGGAGCATCGGCCCCAGGCTTACGCAATCGGCACTGCGTTGCACGGCCTTGTGGGTGGTGTTGCCGGTGTTCAGGTCCGGGAATACGAACACGGTGGCTTTGCCGGCGACCAGGCTGTTCGGTGCCAATTGGCGGGCCACGTTTTCGTTGGCGGCGGCGTCGTATTGCAGCGGGCCGTCGATCAGCAGCGAGCTTTGCTGTTCGTGGGCGAGCAGGGTGGCTTCGCGGACTTTTTCCACTTCTTCGCCGCTGGCCGAGTCGCCGCTGGAATAGCTGATCATCGCCACGCGCGGCGTAATGCCGAACGCGGCGGCCGAGTCGGCGCTTTGCAAGGCAATCTCCGCCAGTTCCGCCGCGCTTGGGTGTGGGTTCATCACGCAGTCGCCGTACACCAGCACTTGCTCGGGGAAGAGCATGAAGAACACCGACGACACCAAGGTGCAGCCCGGCGCCGTTTTAATAAGCTGCAGGGCCGGGCGGATGGTGTTGGCGGTGGAGTGGATGACGCCGGAGACCAGGCCGTCCACTTCATCCAGCGCCAGCATCATGGTGGCGATCACCACGGTGTCTTCCAGTTGCTGCTCGGCCATCGGCGCGTTGAGGCTTTTGCTCTTGCGCAGGGCCACCATCGGTTCGACGTAGCGCTGGCGGATCAGGTCCGGGTCGAGAATCTCCAGGCCTTCGGGCAATTCGATGCCCTGGGCGCGGGCGACGGCTTCCACGTCCGCCGGTTTGGCCAGCAGCACGCAACGGGCGATCCCGCGCGCCTGGCAGATCGCGGCGGCTTGCACGGTCAGCGGCTCGCTGCCTTCGGGCAGGACGATGCGCTTGTTGGCCGCCTGGGCGCGCTGGATCAGCTGATAGCGGAACACCGCCGGCGACAGGCGCATCTCCCGTGGCGTGCCGCAGCGTTGGTGCAGCCAGCGCGCATCGAGGTGGCTGGCGACGAAGTCGGTGATGATCTCCGCGCGCTCGCGGTCATCGATGGGGATTTCTTTGTTGAGGCTATTGAGTTGGTTGGCGGTGTCGTAAGAGCCGGTGCTCACCGACAGCACGGGCAGCCCGGCCTGGAACGCGCCGCGGCACAGGTCCATGATGCGTGGGTCGGGCAGGGTGTCGCTGGTCAGCAGCAGGCCGGCCAGGGGCACGCCGTTGATCGCGGCCAGGCTGACGGCGAGGATGATGTCGTCGCGGTCACCGGGCGTTACTACCAGAACGCCGGGCTTGAGCAGCTCCACGGTGTTGCGCATGGTGCGCGCGCAAATGATGATCTTGGTCATGCGCCGGCTTTCGTAGTCGCCGGCGTTGAGGATCTGTGCGCCCATCAGGTCGGCGACGTCGCGAGTGCGCGGGGCGTTGAGTTCCGGCTGATAGGGAATGCAGCCGAGCAGGCGGAAGTCACCGCTGCGCAGCAGGGGCGAATGTTCTTTCAGGCGCGCGGAGAAGACCTCCATGCTTTCGTCGGTGCGCACCTTGTTGAGGATGACGCCGAGCACTTTCGGGTCTTTTGGGCCGCCAAACAGTTGGGCCTGCAATTCCACACGGCCGGAGAGTTCGGTGAGCACTTCGTTTTCCGGGGCGGAGACCAGGATCACTTCCGCATCCAGGCTCTTGGCCAGGTGCAGGTTGACCCGGGCGGCATAGCTGGCGCTGCGGGTCGGCACCATGCCTTCGACGATCAGCACGTCCTTGCCCACGGCGGCCTGTTGATACAGGGTGATGATTTCTTCGAGCAGCTCATCGAGCTGGCCGTCGCCGAGCATGCGCTCCACATGCGCCAGGCCCAGGGGTTGTGGCGGCTTCAAGCCGTGGGTGCGCGCCACCAGCTCGGTGGAGCGTTCAGGGCCGGTGTCGCCGGGGTGCGGCTGGGCTATGGGCTTGAAGAACCCGACTTTCAGCCCGGCACGCTCAAGGGTACGCACCAGCCCAAGGCTGATGGAGGTCAGACCCACACCAAAATCGGTGGGCGCGATAAAAAAAGTCTGCATGCGAATTCTCTGGAGGTGCATGGCTTGGGTGACGCTCTATGGCTGAGCGCCTACCGCGAATCAGGCGTCAAGGTTATCGTTATTCGTGCGCTTGCGCACACCAGCCGCAGGCAAAGGGCTGGCCTATTTTTTCCTGGCGCTGTGCGGGGTCGAGCACCCAGGCGCGCGACTGCCATGGCGGCTGGTGGCGCAGGTGCTGGGTGTGGCCGCAAGACAGCTCGGCCACCCAGTGCTGGTCGTCGTCCTGGTGAAATCCGGTGACCGTCGAGTCGCGTGTGCGACCCCGTCTGTCCGGGTTCTGTTCGCTTTCGGGCAAATCCTTGTTTAGACTTGTCCGTTCTTCATTCTTATGCAAAAGGTCTCGCCCCATGACGATCGCCGCTAACAAGGCTGTCTCCATCGACTATACCCTGACCAACGACGCTGGTGAGGTCATCGACAGCTCCGCCGGCGGCGCGCCGCTGGTCTACCTGCAAGGCGCAGGTAACATCATCCCAGGCCTGGAAAAGGCTCTGGAAGGCAAGAACGTCGGTGATGAACTGACGGTTGCCGTAGAACCTGAAGATGCCTACGGCGAGTACTCGGCCGAACTGGTCAGCACCCTGAGCCGCAGCATGTTCGAAGGCGTTGACGAGCTGGAAGTGGGCATGCAGTTCCACGCTTCCGCGCCGGACGGCCAAATGCAGATCGTCACCATCCGTGACCTGGACGGCGACGACGTCACCGTTGACGGCAACCACCCGCTGGCTGGCCAGCGCCTGAACTTCCAAGTGAAGATCGTTGCCATCCGCGACGCTTCCCAGGAAGAAGTGGCTCACGGCCACGTTCACGGTGAAGGCGGTCATCAGCACTGATTGATGCATTGATCGGTTGCTAGCAAAAACGCCCCGACTGGTTCGGGGCGTTTTTTTGTGCCCAAAGAAAGAATGTATGCAATCCCAATGTGGGAGCGGGCTTGCCCGCGATGGCGGTGGGTCAGCAACACCTATGCAAGCTGATCCACCGCTATCGCAGGCAAGCCAGCTCCCACACAAGCCAGTTCCCACATGCTGAACTGTGCAATCCATATTTCGGGCACAAACAAAAATGCCCCGCACCTTTCGGTACGGGGCATTTCTTAACTGTTGCGTAACCTGAGTTACGCGGCAGTTGTTACCACTTAGGCTGCTGCAGCGACGTTCAGAGCCTTGATGTGGCCATTCAGACGGCTCTTATGACGAGCGGCCTTGTTCTTGTGGATGATGCCTTTATCGGCCATACGGTCGATAACAGGCACAGCCAGAACGTAAGCTGCTTGAGCTTTTTCAGCGTCTTTGGTGTCGATGGCTTTAACTACATTCTTGATGTAGGTACGAACCATGGAACGCAGGCTGGCGTTGTGGCTGCGACGCTTCTCAGCCTGTTTTGCACGTTTTTTGGCGGAAGGTGTGTTGGCCACCGTCGAGCTCCTCGAAAGACTTTTTAGGAAATAGCAAACAAAATAGGCCGCGAATCATGCCGATGACTTGATGTGTTGTCAAGGGCGGCTGATGCGAACTGCTGAGTGGTCGATCTGAAGAGGCGGGTGATTTATTTCCGGCGCTTGACCTGTAAACTCGCGAGCTTTGGCTCTGTGCTGTTGCAGGCGCGCAGTATCGCATAAGTAGGCGCGTTGTTCGCCTGCTGTTTATCTAATAGGCGCAAACTCTTTCAATGAACCTCCTCAAATCGTTGGCCGCCGTCAGCTCTATCACGATGATCTCGCGGGTTTTGGGCTTCGTGCGCGACACCCTGCTGGCGCGTATTTTTGGCGCGAGCATGGCCACGGACGCCTTCTTTATCGCGTTTAAGCTGCCCAACCTGCTGCGGCGGATCTTCGCCGAGGGCGCTTTTTCCCAAGCGTTCGTACCGATCCTGGCCGAATACAAGACCCAGCAAGGCGAGGAAGCGACGCGCACCTTTATTGCCTACGTGTCGGGCCTGCTGACTTTGGTGCTGATGCTGGTAACCGTCCTCGGCATGCTCGCTGCGCCCTGGGTGATCTGGGCGACGGCCCCCGGTTTTGCCAATACCCCGGAAAAATTCGCGCTGACCACTGACCTGCTGCGGGTGACCTTTCCTTATATATTGCTGATTTCCCTGTCATCCCTGGCCGGGGCGATCCTCAACACCTGGAACCGTTTTTCGGTGCCGGCCTTCGTGCCGACCCTGCTGAACGTCAGCATGATCCTCTTCGCGCTGTTCCTCACGCCGTACTTCGATCCGCCGGTCATGGCCCTGGGCTGGGCCGTACTGGCCGGTGGCCTGGCGCAGTTGCTCTACCAACTGCCGCATCTGAAAAAGATCGGCATGCTGGTGCTGCCGCGCCTCAACCTCAAGGACACCGGCGTCTGGCGCGTGATGCGCAATATGCTGCCGGCGATCCTCGGTGTGTCCGTCAGTCAGATTTCCCTGATTATCAACACCGCGTTCGCGTCGCTGTTGGTCTCGGGTTCGGTGTCGTGGATGTACTACGCCGACCGTTTGATGGAACTGCCGTCCGGCGTGCTCGGCGTGGCCTTGGGCACCATCCTGTTGCCGACCCTGGCCCGCACCTACGCCAGCAAGGACCGCCAGGAATACTCGCGCATCCTCGATTGGGGCCTGCGCCTGTGTTTTGTGCTGGTGTTGCCGTGCGCGCTGGCCCTGGGGATTCTGGCCGAGCCGCTGACCGTGTCGTTGTTCCAATACGGTCAGTTTGATGCCCATGACGCCCTGATGACGCAGCACGCGCTGGTCGCCTATTCCGTCGGTTTGCTCGGGATTATCGTGATCAAAGTGCTGGCGCCAGGCTTCTACGCCCAGCAAAACATCCGTACGCCGGTGAAAATTGCGATTTTCACGCTGATCGTCACGCAACTGCTCAACCTGGTGTTTATCGGCCCACTGGCCCATGCCGGCCTGGCCCTGGCCATCAGCGCCGGTGCGTGCATCAACGCCGGGCTGCTGTTCTACCAACTGCGCAAGCAGCAGATGTTCCAGCCGCAGCCAGGCTGGGGCCTGTTTGCCCTCAAACTGGTGGTGGCGGTGACGGCGATGTCGGCGGTATTGCTCGGCCTGATGCACTTCATGCCCGCCTGGGACGAAGGCCATATGCTGGAGCGTTTCTTGCGGCTTGGCGTGCTGGTCGTGGCCGGTGTGGTGGTGTACTTCGGGATGTTGCTGTTGCAGGGCTTCCGCCTGCGGGATTTCAATCGCAAGTCGATTGGCTAGAGCGTTTGCCGCGATAAAACGGCTGTTTTATCGATTCGACCCATTTGGCCTGTTCTGTTGCCTGTCGTCCGGGGCTGGGTGTGGTTATAATCGACCACTTTATGAGCAAGAAGCGCGTTATGCAGCTGGTTCGAGGTCTCCACAACCTGCGCCCCCAGCATCGGGGCTGCGTCGCCACTATTGGCAACTTTGACGGTGTTCACCGTGGCCACCAGGCTATCCTGGCCAGGCTGCGCGAGCGTGCGGTCGAGTTGGGCGTGCCCAGCTGCGTGGTGATTTTTGAGCCACAGCCGCGGGAATATTTCAGCCCCGAAACGGCGCCGGCACGTCTGGCCCGCTTGCGGGACAAGCTGCAACTGCTGGCCGAAGAAGGCGTGGACCGTGTCCTCTGCCTGGCCTTCAACCAGCGTTTGCAAAGCCTCAGCGCCGCCGAGTTCGTCGACCGAATCCTGGTGGACGGCCTGGGCGTGCAGCACCTGGAGGTCGGCGACGACTTCCGTTTCGGCTGCGACCGCGTCGGCGATTTCGATTTCCTGCAACAGGCAGGCGTCAATCAAGGTTTTACCGTTGAAGCCGCGCAAACCGTCGAACTGGACGGCCTGCGTGTGAGCAGTACCCAGGTGCGAAACGCCCTGGCCGCTGCCGACTTCGCGTTGGCCGAGCGTTTGCTCGGTCGCCCGTTCCGCATTGCCGGGCGGGTCCTGCACGGCCAGAAGCTGGCGCGCCAACTGGGCACGCCAACCGCCAACGTGCAGCTCAAGCGCCGTCGTGTGCCGCTCACCGGGGTCTACCTGGTAAGTGTGGATATCGACGGCCAACCGTGGCCCGGAGTCGCCAACATAGGCGTCAGGCCCACGGTTGCAGGTGATGGCAAGGCCCACCTGGAAGTTCATCTTTTGGATTTTGCCGGTGATCTGTATGACCGGCGTTTGACGGTGGTTTTCCACCAAAAGCTGCGTGAAGAGCAGCGTTTCGCCTCCCTTGAGGCGTTGAAAACGGCGATCAATGCGGATGTCGCCGCCGCCCGTGCACTAGCCGCACCTAGCGCCCATCGCTAACCGAAGAGCCTTAAATGACCGACTATAAAGCCACGCTAAACCTTCCGGACACCGCCTTCCCAATGAAGGCCGGCCTGCCACAGCGCGAACCGCAGATCCTGCAGCGCTGGGACAGTATTGGCCTGTACGGAAAGTTGCGCGAAATTGGCAAGGATCGTCCGAAATTCGTCCTGCACGACGGCCCTCCTTATGCCAACGGCACGATTCACATCGGTCATGCGCTGAACAAGATTCTCAAGGACATGATCCTGCGCTCGAAAACCCTGTCGGGCTTCGACGCGCCGTACGTCCCGGGCTGGGACTGCCATGGCCTGCCGATCGAACACAAGGTCGAAGTGACCCACGGCAAGAACCTGGGCGCGGATAAAACCCGCGAACTGTGCCGTGCCTACGCCACCGAGCAGATCGAAGGGCAGAAGTCCGAATTCATCCGCCTGGGCGTGCTCGGCGAGTGGGACAACCCGTACAAGACCATGAACTTCAAGAACGAGGCCGGTGAAATCCGCGCCTTGGCCGAAATCGTCAAGGGTGGTTTCGTGTTCAAGGGCCTCAAGCCCGTGAACTGGTGCTTTGACTGCGGTTCTGCCCTGGCTGAAGCGGAAGTCGAGTACGAAGACAAGAAGTCCTCGACCATCGACGTGGCCTTCCCGATCGCCGACGACGCCAAGCTGGCCGAGGCCTTCGGCCTGGCATCGCTGGCCAAGCCTGCCGCCATCGTGATCTGGACCACCACCCCGTGGACCATCCCGGCCAACCAGGCGCTGAACGTGCACCCGGAATTCACCTATGCCCTGGTGGACGTTGGTGATCGCCTGCTGGTACTGGCCGAGGAAATGGTCGAAGCCTGCCTGGCCCGCTACGAGCTGCAAGGTTCGGTGATCGCGACCAGCACCGGTAAGGCGTTGGAGCTGATCAACTTCCGTCATCCGTTCTATGACCGTCTGTCGCCGGTGTACCTGGCTGACTACGTTGAGCTGGGTTCGGGCACGGGTGTGGTTCACTCCGCTCCGGCCTACGGCGTGGACGACTTCGTGACCTGCAAAGCCTACGGCATGGTCAACGATGACATCCTCAACCCGGTGCAAAGCAATGGCGTCTACACGCCGTCGCTGGAGTTCTTCGGCGGCCAGTTCATCTTCAAGGCCAACGAGCCGATCATCGACAAGCTGAAGGAAGTCGGTTCGCTGCTGCACACCGAAACCATCAAGCACAGCTACATGCACTGCTGGCGCCACAAGACCCCGCTCATCTA
This sequence comes from Pseudomonas sp. Marseille-Q1929, assembly GCF_017316265.1. Lineage (NCBI taxonomy): Bacteria > Pseudomonadati > Pseudomonadota > Gammaproteobacteria > Pseudomonadales > Pseudomonadaceae > Pseudomonas > Pseudomonas sp. Marseille-Q1929. The sequence goes on along the minus strand of NZ_JAFLWU010000001.1, from coordinate 649,371 downwards.
CCGCGCCACCGCGCAGTGGTTCATCGGCATGGACAAAGAGCCCACCAGCGGCGACACCCTGCGTAACCGCGCGATCAAGGCCATCGAAGAGACCCAGTTCGTCCCGGCCTGGGGCCAGGCGCGCCTGCACTCGATGATCGCCAACCGCCCGGACTGGTGCATTTCGCGCCAGCGTAACTGGGGCGTGCCGATCCCGTTCTTCCTGAACAAGGAAAGCGGCGAGCTGCACCCGCGCACCGTCGAGCTGATGGAAGTCGTTGCCCAGCGCGTTGAACAGGAAGGTATTGAAGCCTGGTTCAAGATGGACGCTGCCGAACTGCTGGGCGACGAAGCGCCGCAGTACGACAAGATCAGCGACACCCTCGACGTGTGGTTCGACTCGGGCACCACCCACTGGCACGTCCTGCGTGGCTCGCACCCAATGGGTCACGAGACCGGCCCGCGTGCCGACCTGTACCTGGAAGGTTCGGACCAACACCGTGGCTGGTTCCACTCGTCCCTGCTGACCGGTTGCGCCATCGACAACCACGCGCCGTACCGCGAACTGCTGACCCACGGCTTCACCGTCGATGAGACGGGTCGCAAGATGTCCAAGTCGCTGAAAAACGTGATCGAGCCGAAGAAGATCAACGACACCCTGGGCGCCGACATCATGCGTCTGTGGGTGGCGTCGACCGACTACTCCGGTGAAATCGCCGTGTCGGACCAGATCCTGGCCCGCAGCGCCGATGCCTACCGTCGCATCCGTAATACCGCACGCTTCCTGCTGTCGAACCTGACCGGTTTCAACCCGGCCACCGACATCCTGCCGGCCGAGGACATGCTCGCCCTGGACCGTTGGGCCGTGGACCGTACCCTGTTGCTGCAACGCGAGTTGCAGGAAAACTACGGCGAATACCGTTTCTGGAACGTCTACTCGAAGATCCACAACTTCTGCGTGCAGGAGTTGGGTGGTTTCTACCTCGACATCATCAAGGACCGCCAGTACACCACCGGCGCCAACAGCAAGGCACGCCGTTCGGCGCAGACCGCGCTGTTCCACATCTCGGAAGCGTTGGTGCGCTGGATCGCACCGATCCTGGCCTTCACCGCCGACGAACTGTGGGAATACCTGCCGGGCGAGCGCAACGAGTCCGTGATGCTCAACACCTGGTACGAAGGCCTGACCGAACTGCCGGCCGACTTCGAACTGGGCCGCGAGTACTGGGAAGGCGTGATGGCCGTCAAGGTTGCGGTGAACAAGGAGCTGGAAGTGCAGCGTGCGGCCAAGGCCGTCGGTGGCAACCTGCAAGCCGAAGTCACCCTGTTTGCCGAGGAAGGCCTCACCGCCGACCTGGCCAAGCTGAGCAACGAACTGCGCTTCGTGCTGATCACCTCCACCGCGAGCCTGGCGCCATTCGCCCAGGCCCCGGCGGACGCGGTCGCCACCGAAGTACCGGGCCTCAAGCTCAAGGTGGTCAAGTCGGCCTTCGCCAAGTGCGCCCGTTGCTGGCACTGCCGTGAAGATGTCGGCGTGAACCCCGAGCACCCGGAAATCTGTGGTCGTTGCGTCGACAACATCAGCGGCGCTGGCGAGGTTCGTCACTATGCCTAATGCAGCCAGTCGTTTTGGACGCCTGGGCTGGCTCGTACTGAGCGTGCTGGTCCTGGTCATCGACCAGGTCAGCAAGGCTCACTTCGAAGGCGCCTTGCAGATGTACCAGCAGATTGTGGTCATTCCCGACTACTTCAGCTGGACCCTGGCCTACAACACCGGCGCGGCGTTCAGCTTCCTCGCCGACGGTGGCGGCTGGCAGCGCTGGCTGTTCGCCCTGATCGCCGTGGTGGTCAGTGCGGTGCTGGTGGTCTGGCTCAAGCGCCTGGGCCGCGACGACACCTGGCTGGCCATCGCGCTGGCCCTGGTGCTGGGCGGCGCGCTGGGCAACCTGTACGACCGCATTGCCCTGGGCCATGTGATCGACTTTATCCTCGTGCATTGGCAGAACCGCTGGTACTTCCCAGCGTTCAACTTTGCCGACAGCGCCATCACCGTCGGTGCGATCATGCTGGCGTTGGACATGTTCAAAAGCAAGAAAACCGGAGAGACCGTCAATGACTGATCAGGTATTGGCTGAGCAACGCATCGGCCAGAACACGGAAGTCACCTTGCATTTCGCACTGCGCCTGGAGAATGGCGACACGGTCGACAGCACGTTCGACAAAGCCCCGGCGACCTTCAAGGTCGGCGACGGCAACCTGCTGCCGGGTTTCGAAGCGGCCCTGTTCGGCTTCAAGGCTGGCGACAAGCGCAACCTGCAGATCCTGCCGGAAAACGCCTTTGGCCAGCCCAACCCGCAAAACGTGCAGATCATCCCGCGTTCGCAGTTCGAAGGCATGGACCTGTCTGAAGGCTTGCTGGTGATCTTCAATGATGCGGCGAATACCGAATTGCCTGGCGTGGTGAAAACCTTCGATGACACGCAAGTAACCATCGACTTCAACCACCCGTTGGCCGGTAAAACCTTGACCTTTGACGTTGAAATCATCGACGTTAAAGCGCTCTGACTGACGAAACCGGCTCCTGCGGGTGGCGGCTTGTGTGGGAGCTGGCTTGCCTGCGATTGCATCACCTCGGTGTACTTGATACACCGAGTCGTCTGCATCGCGGGCAAGCCCGGCTCCCACAGAGGCTCAAGCTTATAGAGCTGAGTTGATCCAATTTCTTGCCCTGCAAGACACGAGGCACAGCATGCACATCAAACTCGCCAACCCCCGTGGCTTCTGCGCCGGCGTGGACCGTGCGATCGAAATCGTCAACCGCGCCCTGGAAGTCTTCGGGCCGCCGATCTACGTGCGCCATGAAGTCGTCCACAACAAATTCGTGGTCGAAGACCTGCGCGCCCGCGGCGCCATCTTCGTCGAAGAGTTGGACCAGGTGCCGGACGACGTGATCGTCATCTTCAGCGCCCACGGAGTTTCCCAGGCAGTGCGCACCGAAGCGGCAGGCCGTGGCCTGAAAGTCTTCGACGCCACCTGCCCACTGGTGACCAAGGTACACATCGAAGTCGCACGCTACAGCCGTGACGGCCGTGAGTGCATCCTGATCGGCCACGCCGGCCACCCGGAAGTCGAAGGCACCATGGGCCAGTACGATGCCAGCAATGGTGGCGCCATCTACCTGGTAGAAGACGAAAAAGACGTCGCCAACCTGCAGGTGCGCAACCCCGAGCGCCTGGCATTCGTGACCCAGACCACCTTGTCCATGGACGATACCAGCCGCGTGATCGACGCCCTGCGCAGTCGCTTCCCGGCCATCGGTGGCCCGCGCAAGGACGACATCTGCTACGCCACGCAAAACCGCCAGGACGCCGTCAAGCAACTGGCCAACGAGTGCGATGTGGTCCTGGTGGTCGGCAGCCCTAACAGCTCCAACTCCAACCGCCTGCGCGAGCTGGCCGAACGCATGGCTACACCGGCGTACCTGATCGACGGCGCGGAAGACATGCAACGCAGCTGGTTCGATGGCGTCGAGCGTATCGGTATCACCGCCGGTGCCTCGGCCCCGGAAGTGCTGGTGCGCGGCGTGATCCAGCAGTTGCACGCCTGGGGCGCCACCGGTGCCGATGAGTTGGCCGGTCGTGAAGAAAACATCACTTTCTCCATGCCCAAGGAGCTGCGGGTTCGCTCGTTGCTCTGAGTGCCAGGGTGCCGGAGTAACTCCGGCACAACGCCTGTTCGGCCCTGTCGCTGCGCAGGCTGATGCGCCCGCTGGGCGCCAGTACCACTTGGTACTGGCTTTGCGCCTGGTCGGTGGCGCACACATGCACAGTGCCCGCCCGAAACCCCCCGCCTGAAAATACCGGTTCGCCCAGCCCGCTGAAGCGTACCTGGCTCTTGACCGGGCCATTGCCGACAATCGCCACGCGCCCGCTGTCCTGGTGCTCCAGCAGCACCGGGTTGTCCTCGTCCAGGTGGCCGCGCCCGCTTACATCCACGATCACCCGCCAACCTCGGCTCCAGTCTTCGTCCTGGGCGTGAATGACCACGGCCCGGTTGCGTGCGATGGCTTCGGTACGCGCGAAGCGCAGCCCTCCGGCCAGGGATTGTGCGGCGTTATGTCGTTGCTGTGATTCGAGCAGGTTCCTGAAGCCGGGCACTGCCAGGTTGGCCAGGATGCCGCTCAAGATCAGCCCGAGCAGCAGTTCAATCAGGGTGAAGCCGCGTTGTTGCATAGGTCATCCCTCCGTGGATGTGGGTGCAGTCCTAGGTATAGCGCCTGCGCCTTGCCCCCGGATGATGGCCTTTTTGTCCAAAGTATTTCCCTTTGTTCCGGCAGCGCCACGGTTGAAAAACCGGCGCTAGTCTTGGGCTGCACAGCAGGTTTTCCTGCTTCTTTTTTGCCCTTCGACACGGACGACGATGGTAATGCTTGCCTACCCGGACACGTTTTTCTCCAGCGCCTTGCCTCGGCGCCAAACCGGCATGACCCTGATCGAAGTGCTGGTCGCCCTATTGATTCTCACTGTTGGCCTGTTGGGCGCGGCCGCGATCCAGCTCAATGCGCTCAAGTACACCGACAGCTCCAGGATGATCAGCCAGGCCAGTTTCATTGCCTACGACATGCTTGACCGCATCCGTGCCAACGCCGTTGCCGACTACGCGTGGGGCCGTGCAGAACGTGCGCCGGCCAGCAGTGCCAGCGCCAGTGTGCGTGACCTGGACCTGCATGATTTCGAAGCCAATATCCTCGGGTTTGCCGGGCCGAGTGCCAAAGGCTCGGTGGCGGTCAGCGCCAATGAAGTGACCGTCACCATCAGTTGGGATGATCGACGGGCCACACACACCAGCGACGCACGCGAGACCTTTACCCTGACCAGCCGAATCGGTCATGAGCCCGGAGTGCTGCCATGACCTTGCGTCTTCGCGGTTTCAGCCTGATTGAGTTGCTGCTGGCGCTGGCCATCGGGCTGGTACTGGTGGCTGGGGGTAGCCAGGTGGTGATCAGCTCCCGTGCGACACAGGCCAGCCAGCAGGCGGCGATGTTGCTGCAGGATGATGCGCGGTTTGTCCTTGGCAAGATGATTCAGGACATCCGCCATGCGGGCATGTTTGGCTGCCTGGGCCTGGCGTTTATCGAGAATGCCCCGGCGGCCTTTGATCAGCCTGTGCGTTGGAGTGCCGGGAACGGTTCAGCGTCGCTGACGCTGGTGACGGCGGATATCGGCGAGGGTGGCGGCAAACCCGACTGGACGGTGCTTTCCGATTGCACGGGGACCGCCGAGGCGTTTACCGGCAGCGCGCCAATGCCTTTGCCTGGGCAGATTGGCTTTGCGTTACGCCAGATCACCTACACCTTCGAAGCGGGCCAGTTGAAGGTCAGTACGCCTGCGGCACCGGCCAAGGCGGTGCTGGTGGATAACGTGCAGGCATTCGCTATCAGCTTCGGCATGGCCGCCAAGCCTGACTCGCTGGAAGTGGTGCGTTATGACGCCCGTCCCGGGGATGAATCCCTGGTCCGCAGCGTACGCATCCTGTTGACGCTGCAGGACCCCACGGGCCGGGTCAAGGATCAAACCTACAGCGTCGTGGCCGCGCTGCGTAACCGTCTGGGGTAGGGCGAGCATGGGGGTTTCTCAACGGGTAAATGTGCTGCAGGCGGGCATGGTGTTGCTCATCAGCCTGGTGTTTCTGCTGTTGTTGTCGCTGATGGGGTTGGCGTCGATGCAGGGTGCGTTGTCCCAGCAAAAGGCCGCCGCGAGCGGGTGGCATCGCAACCAGTCGCTGCAAAGTGCCGAAAGTGGCCTGAGGCTGGGGGAGTCGGTCGTACAGCGGGTATCTGCGGACTTACCGCTGTGTCGGTCCGTTATCACCTGCGCGCCGCCGGGCGAGGCATTTTCACTGAGCGGCGCCGGAGTGAACCCGGTTTCCGGCGTTACCTGGGTCGCGCTCAAGGGTGGTTTCTACGGCACACAGTCCCTGGGGCCTGCCGTGGGGCTGGCTCATTTACCGCCGCACGTATCGGCCGCGGTGTACCGAGTGACGGCGGTTGGGCTAAGCGGCCAATCCCGTACGGTCTTGGAGAGCGTGTACGCGCGGGTGGACGGGGAGGGTGGCTCGCGGTTTCGGCGGGTGGCCTGGCGGCAACTTCAATAAGGAGCGGTGGGATGGACAAGGATAGCCGGGGTTTTACCCTGATAGAGTTGCTGGTTGCGGTGGCAATTATTGGGTTGCTGGCCGGGATTGCTTACCCCGGGTATAGCGGCCAGGCCAAAAAGGTCTATCGCGGTCAGATTGTCGCGTTGTTGACCGAGCAGGCGCAGTACCTGGAGCGCTTTTATGCGCGCAACGGCAGTTTTATTGACGCCAGCGGCGTCAGTGCGGGCAATGATCGCTATAGAATCACCGCTGCATTGAACCCTCAGGATTTCCGCCTGCTGGCCACGCCCATTGCTGACTCGGTGATGGCCGCTGACCCTTGCGGCAGCTTCAGCCTGACCAGCACCGGTGCGCGGGCCAACCCTGGCGCAGCGCCGGACATGTCGCGCACGCTGTGCTGGGGGCAATGATGACAGTGCTGGATGATTGGGCGCCGGGTGCGCTTGTCCCTATTTATCGGCTGGATCGAATAATGGCTAAGCAACAGCGAGTGGTGGTGGTCGGCGGTGGCGTAATCGGCTTGTTGACGGCGTTCAACCTGGCGACCCAGGGGCAGGCGGTGGTGCTGCTGGAGCGTGCCGGCGTGGGGCAGGAGTCTTCCTGGGCGGGCGGCGGGATTGTTTCGCCGTTGTACCCGTGGCGCTACAGCCCGGCGGTCACGGCGCTGGCCCATTGGTCACAGGATTTCTATCCGCAACTGGCCGAGCGCCTGTTTGCTGCCACGGGTGTCGATCCGGAGGTTCACACCACCGGCTTGTATTGGCTCGATCTCGAAGACGAGGCCGAAGCGCTGGCCTGGGCTGAGCGGGAAGGCCGTCCCTTGAGCAAGGTGGATGTTTCGGCCGCCCATGATGCGGTGCCGGTGTTGGGCGGCGGCTATTCCCAGGCGATCTTCATGGCCAATGTCGCCAATGTGCGCAACCCCCGGCTGGTCAAGTCCCTCAAGGCGGCGCTGTTGGCGTTGCCGGGTGTGACCCTGCATGAGCAATGCGAGGTGACCGGGTTTGTACAGGACGCCGGCAATGTCGTGGGGGTGAACACCACGGGTGGTCCGATCCTCGGCGATCAGGTGGTATTGGCCGCGGGGGCGTGGAGCGGTGAGTTGCTGGGCACGCTGGGCTTGTCGCTACCGGTGGAGCCGGTCAAAGGCCAGATGATCTTGTACAAGTGTGCTGCGGATTTCCTGTCGAGCATGGTCCTGGCCAAGGGGCGTTATGCGATCCCGCGGCGTGATGGACATATCTTGATTGGCAGCACCCTGGAGCATGAGGGTTTCGACAAGACGCCGACCGACACTGCGCTGGAAAGCTTGAAGGCGTCGGCGGTCGAGCTGATTCCGGCCTTGGCCGAGGCCGAAGTGGTCGGGCATTGGGCGGGCTTGCGTCCGGGGTCGCCGGAAGGCATTCCGTATATCGGCCAAGTGCCGGGGTTCAGTGGCTTGTGGCTCAACTGCGGGCATTACCGCAATGGCCTGGTGCTTGCGCCGGCGTCCTGCCAGTTGTTTGTCGACTTGTTGCTGGGGCGTGCGCCGATCATCGATCCGGCGCCGTATGCCCCGCAAGGTCGAATCAACGCTGGATAGACTTCGGCCCTTGTTCCAGGTGGGGTTGGCTGCAATACCACGCCTGGCCTGAGCTCAGGGCGTGATTCTGCGGCAAATGCACACCGCAGTGGGCGCAGCGCACCATCAAGGCGGCGTCGGGTTCGGCGGAGCGCTGCTGTTTGGCAGCCGGGCTTTTGAATTTACGCCAGAACCATACTGCGGCGGCAATAATGGCAATCCAGAACAGTAGACGAACCATGGTGGGCAGCTTCTCGACGAGGAATGCGCCAGTTTAGCCAAGGACATGGCAGGCGCACAGCGCAATAATGCTTGCCCATAAAAAAGGGAGCCCCGAGGGGCTCCCTTTTTGCGTTGCGTCAACGGATCAGTCGAACACACCGAAGGTCATGTAGCTGAACCACGAGCGGTCCTGGTTGTTGCCCAGGGCTTGCGGGGCTTCTTCTTCGATCACGTCGCCGTTCTCGTCATGAGGCTTGAGCTCGGAAGGAATGGCTTCCTTGGCATCCTGGAACTGCTTCATCACGTCCTGGTTGGCGCGGGTTTCGCCCGGCGGCAGCGGTGGACGGGACTCGATCAGGCCCAGTGTGTACTTGCTCAGCCACGAGCGGTTGTCCGCTTCGGCGACCTGAGGCACGAACTGGCCGTCTTTCAGGCTTGGGTGATCAGGGTAGTTCAGCTTCAAGGTTTCCAGGCTGGTGCTGGCCAGGTCGTCCAGGTGCAGGCGCTGGTAAGCCTCGGTCATCACGGCCAGGCCGTCACCCACGGATGGGGTTTCCTGGAAGTTTTCCACTACATAGCGGCCACGGTTGGCGGCAGCGACATAGGCCTGGCGGGTCAGGTAGTAGTGGGCGACGTGGATCTCGTAGGAGGCCAGCAGGTTGCGCAGGTAGATCATGCGCTGCTTGGCGTCCGGCGCGTAGCGGCTGTTCGGGTAGCGGCTGGTCAGCTGGGCGAACTCGTTGTAGGAGTCGCGGGCAGCGCCCGGGTCACGCTTGGTCATGTCCAGCGGCAGGAAGCGCGCCAGCAGGCCTACGTCCTGGTCAAACGAGGTCAGGCCCTTGAGGTAGTAGGCGTAGTCCACGTTCGGGTGCTGCGGGTGCAGGCGGATAAAACGCTCGGCAGCGGACTTGGCAGCTTCCGGCTCGGCGTTCTTGTAGTTGGCGTAGATCAGCTCAAGCTGCGCCTGGTCGGCGTAGCGGCCGAACGGATAACGCGACTCCAGGGCCTTCAGCTTGGCTGTGGCGCTGGTGTAGCTATTATTGTCCAAGTCTTTCTGAGCCAGCTGGTACAACTCGACTTCGCTCAGGTTTTCGTCGACGACGTCCTTTGTTGACGAGCAAGCAGCAGTCATGGCGAGGATGGCGATCAGCAGCAGGTGTTTCACTTGCATGGCGGCTTGCGTCCCTATGACGGCCGCTGTCTTGGGCGGGGCCGTCCTGTTATGATGAGCGCCCCGTTGAAAGCCTCGGGGCAAAAGACGCCGTATTTAACCACAAGCGCGCAGCCGAAACCAAAGGCTGTGCCACGCCTAGTCTGAGCATGTCCGATAAAATTGAACTTCGCGCAGAGGTGCCGTCCGAATTGGGCGGCCAACGCCTCGATCAAGTCGCCGCACAATTATTCGCTGAGCACTCGCGCTCGCGCCTTTCCGCCTGGATCAAAGACGGCCGCCTGACTGTGGATGGAGCGGTTATCCGCCCGCGAGACATAGTCCATGGCGGTGCGATTCTTGAGCTGACTGCCGAGCAGGAAGCCCAGGGAGAATGGATCGCCCAGGACATTGAGCTGGACATCGTCTATGAAGACGACGACATCCTGGTCATCAACAAACCCGCAGGCCTGGTGGTACACCCGGCGGCCGGGCACGCTGATGGCACCTTGCTCAATGCCCTGCTGCACCACGTGCCGGACATCGTCAATGTCCCGCGCTGCGGCATCGTGCACCGTCTGGACAAGGACACCACCGGCTTGATGGTGGTGGCCAAGACCATTCAGGCACAGACGCAGTTGGTCACACAATTGCAGAGCCGCAGCGTCAGCCGTATCTACGAGTGCATCGTGATCGGTGTCGTGGTGGCCGGTGGCAAGATCAATGCGCCGATCGGTCGTCACGGCCAGCAGCGCCAGCGTATGGCGGTGATGGAAGGCGGCAAGCAGGCCGTCAGCCACTACCGTGTGCTGGAGCGTTTCCGTTCCCACACCCACGTGCGGGTCAAGCTGGAAACCGGTCGTACCCACCAGATTCGCGTGCACATGGCCCACATCAACTTCCCGTTGGTCGGAGATCCGGCCTACGGCGGCCGCTTCCGTATTCCGCCGGCGGCGAGTCAGACCATGGTCGAATCGCTGAAGTCGTTCCCGCGCCAGGCACTGCATGCACGTTTCCTGGAACTGGATCATCCGACGAGCGGTAAGCGCATGAGCTGGGAATCGCCTCTGCCAGACGATTTGGTCTGGTTGCTGTCGTTGCTCAAGCAGGATCGCGAGGCGTTTATCGGATGAGTGACTGGCTGATTCCTGACTGGCCCGCGCCGGCTCGGGTAAAAGCCTGCGTTACCACCCGTGCGGGCGGCGTCAGTCTGGCGCCGTTCGACAGCCTCAACCTGGGCGATCACGTCGAGGACAGCCTGGAGGCCGTCCTTGAGAATCGCCGTCGTCTGAGTGATGCCTTTGCTATCCAGCCGGCCTGGCTGCGTCAGGTTCATGGTGTGACCGTGGTCGAAGCTGACCCAAACCGCACCGCTGAAGCCGATGGCAGTTGGACCAGCACCCCTGGCATCGCCTGCACCTCAATGACTGCCGATTGCCTGCCCGCACTGTTCTGCAACCGTGCGGGCACTCGCGTCGCCGCCGCCCATGCCGGTTGGCGTGGCCTGGCGGCGGGCGTGCTGGAAGCGGCGTTTGAAAGCCTGGATGCGCAGCCCGACGAGGTTCTGGTCTGGCTCGGCCCGGCCATTGGCCCGCAAGCCTTTGAAGTCGGCCCGGAAGTGCGTGAAGCCTTCATGCAGCAATTGCCGATCACCGCCGAAGCCTTCGTGCCCAGCCGCAACCCCGGCAAGTTCATGGCCGACATCTATCAGCTCGCGCGCCTGCGCCTTGCCGCATGCGGCGTCACCGCTGTTTATGGTGGCGGTTTCTGTACCGTGACCGATCCGCGCTTCTTTTCTTACCGCCGCAGTCCTCGTACCGGTCGGTTTGCCTCCCTTATCTGGCTCGAGCGCTAGACTCTTCTGACTTAGGTCAACTGTGTGCCGCTTGAAACTCCCAGAATCCACCCCATCTATAAGGGTATCTGGCAGGTTTCTTCATTCAGGATGTTTTATATCTCCGGCCTGCTCAAAAGGAAGGTGACTAATGCGTATTGATCGTTTAACCAGCAAATTGCAGTTGGCATTATCTGACTCTCAATCCCTGGCGGTGGGCCTCGACCACCCGGCCATTGAGCCTGCGCACTTGATGCAGGCGCTCCTGGAGCAGCAAGGTGGTTCTATCAAGCCCTTGCTGATGCAGGTGGGCTTCGACGTCAACAGCCTGCGCAAGGAGTTGAGCAAAGAGCTCGACCAACTGCCGAAAATCCAAAATCCGACCGGCGACGTGAATATGTCCCAGGACTTGGCGCGCCTGCTTAACCAAGCGGACCGCCTGGCCCAGCAAAAGGGCGACCAGTTCATCTCCAGCGAACTGGTGCTGCTCGCCGCCATGGACGAAAACAGCAAGCTCGGCAAGTTGTTGCTGGGCCAGGGCGTGAGCAAGAAAGCCCTGGAAAATGCCATCAACAACCTGCGCGGCGGCGACGCGGTGAACGACCCCAACCATGAGGAGTCGCGCCAGGCCCTGGATAAATACACCGTCGACCTGACCAAGCGCGCCGAAGACGGCAAGCTTGACCCGGTGATCGGGCGTGACGACGAAATTCGTCGCACCATCCAGGTGTTGCAACGTCGCACCAAGAACAACCCGGTGCTGATCGGTGAGCCTGGCGTGGGTAAAACCGCGATTGCCGAAGGTCTGGCCCAGCGCATCATCAATGGTGAAGTGCCGGACGGCCTTAAAGGCAAACGTCTGCTGTCCCTGGACATGGGGGCGTTGATCGCCGGTGCCAAGTTCCGTGGCGAGTTCGAAGAGCGCCTGAAATCCCTGCTTAATGAGCTGTCGAAGCAGGAAGGGCAGATCATTCTGTTTATCGACGAACTGCACACCATGGTCGGCGCCGGTAAAGGCGAAGGCTCGATGGATGCGGGCAACATGCTCAAGCCAGCCTTGGCGCGGGGTGAGTTGCACTGCGTCGGTGCCACGACGCTCAACGAGTATCGCCAGTACATTGAAAAGGACGCGGCCCTTGAACGTCGCTTCCAGAAAGTGCTGGTGGAAGAGCCGAGCGAAGAGGACACCATCGCGATCCTGCGTGGCCTGAAAGAGCGTTATGAGGTCCACCATAAGGTGGCGATCACTGACGGTGCGATCATTGCGGCGGCGAAATTGAGCCATCGCTATATCACCGATCGTCAGTTGCCCGACAAGGCCATCGACTTGATCGACGAAGCGGCCAGCCGCATTCGCATGGAGATCGACTCCAAGCCGGAAGTGCTCGACCGCCTGGATCGGCGCCTGATTCAGCTGAAAGTTGAATCCCAGGCCCTGAAGAAAGAAGAAGACGACGCGGCGAAGAAACGCCTGGAAAAACTTCAGGAAGAAATCGTCCGTCTGGAACGCGAGTATTCGGACCTGGAAGAAATCTGGACCTCGGAAAAAGCCGAAGTGCAGGGCTCTGCGCAGATCCAGCAGAAAATCGAGCAGTCCCGCCAGGAACTGGAAGCCGCACGCCGTAAAGGCGACCTGAACCGCATGGCCGAGTTGCAGTACGGGGTGATCCCGGACCTGGAACGCAGCCTGCAAATGGTCGACCAGCACGGCAAGGCCGAGAACCAGTTGCTGCGCAGCAAGGTGACCGAGGAAGAAATTGCCGAGGTCGTCTCGAAGTGGACCGGCATTCCGGTGTCGAAAATGCTCGAAGGCGAGCGCGACAAGCTGCTGAAGATGGAAAGCCTGTTGCACCAACGTGTGATTGGCCAGGAAGAAGCCGTGGTGGCCGTGTCCAACGCGGTGCGGCGTTCGCGGGCCGGGTTGTCCGACCCGAACCGTCCGAGCGGCTCGTTTATGTTCCTCGGCCCGACCGGCGTGGGTAAGACCGAGCTGTGCAAGGCCTTGGCCGAGTTCCTCTTTGATACTGAAGAGGCCATGGTGCGGATCGATATGTCCGAATTCATGGAGAAACACTCGGTGGCTCGCTTGATCGGCGCACCACCAGGCTATGTGGGCTACGAGGAAGGTGGCTACCTGACCGAAGCTGTGCGCCGTAAGCCTTACTCGGTGATCCTGCTGGATGAAGTCGAGAAGGCTCACCCGGATGTGTTCAACGTGTTGCTGCAAGTGTTGGAAGATGGCCGGCTGACGGACAGCCACGGGCGTACCGTGGACTTCCGCAACACGGTGATCGTGATGACCTCCAACCTGGGCTCGGCACAGATCCAGGAATTGGTCGGTGATCGTGAAGGCCAGCGTGCTGCGGTGATGGATGCGCTGACCAGCCACTTCCGCCCGGAATTTATCAACCGGGTCGATGAAGTGGTGATCTTCGAGCCTCTGGCACGGGATCAGATCGCAGGCATCACCGAGATCCAACTGGGTCGCCTGCGCAGCCGACTGGCCGAGCGCGAGCTGGCCCTGGAGCTGAGCAGCGAGGCGTTGGACAAGCTGATCGCGGTTGGCTACGACCCGGTGTATGGCGCACGGCCTCTGAAACGTGCGATCCAGCGCTGGATCGAAAACCCGCTGGCGCAGTTGATCCTGTCGGGCAGCTTTATGCCTGGCACCAGCGTCGCGGCGACGGTGGAGAACGACGAAATCGTCTTCCACTGAGCCCAGCCACTGGCGCAATAAAAGGAGGCCCCGCATCGCGGGGCCTTTTTTTTCGATAGGGCGTTGAACTGTAAGGAAAAGGCTAGTAAAGTGCGCCCCGCAACAACGTCAGCCCACGGGTTTCTTCTCCCCAAGAAGAAATCAGAAACAAGCGCAAATCATTGTCTTAAAAGCAATTTAAAGGGTTGACAGGGGTTTTTAAGATTGTAGAATAGCGCGCCTCAGACATGACAACGTAGCGATACGGAAGACTCGAAGAGAAGGTTACACCGCAGTAGAAGTTGTACTTTGAAATATGTAGTTCCGTGATAGCTCAGTCGGTAGAGCAAATGACTGTTAATCATTGGGTCCCAGGTTCGAGTCCTGGTCACGGAGCCAATTTCAAACCGGGGTATAGCGCAGTCCGGTAGCGCGCCTGCTTTGGGAGCAGGATGTCGGGAGTTCGAATCCCCCTACCCCGACCATTTTTGGGTCGTTAGCTCAGTTGGTAGAGCAGTTGGCTTTTAACCAATTGGTCGTAGGTTCGAATCCCACACGACCCACCATTTTTGAAACCAGTTAACGCTGGGATCAGATCTTAAGATCAGAGGCCAAAAGCACTGATCGAAGAAGGCGACTGAAAGGTCGCCTTTTTTTTACCGGGGTATAGCGCAGTCCGGTAGCGCGCCTGCTTTGGGAGCAGGATGTCAGGAGTTCGAATCCCCTTACCCCGACCATATTAAAAATCCTCGTATCGAAAGATACGGGGATTTTTTTTGCCTGCGAAATCCTCAAATTCAGCGCAAAAAAATGTGGGAGCTGGCTTGCCTGCGATAGCTGAGTGTCAGTCAATACATGTATTGCTGGTCCACCGCTATCGCGGGCAAGCCCGCTCCCACAGGGTTTAGTGCAGTTTCAGGCGCGGCTCGGTGCCTCGGCCAATCTTGCTACCCAGCATCAACATCGCCGTGCGGAAGAAGCCATACAGCGCCATCTGGTGCATGCGGTACAGCGACACATAGAACATCCGCGCCAGCCAGCCTTCCAGCATCACGCTGCCGGTCAGGTTGCCCATCAGGTTGCCCACCGCCGAGAAGCGCGACAGCGAGATCAGCGAGCCGTAGTCGGTGTATTTGTAGCTCGGCAGATCCTTGCCTTCAATGCGCAGCTTCAGCGACTTGGCCAGCAACGATGCCTGCTGGTGAGCTGCCTGGGCGCGTGGCGGCACATTGCGGTCTGTACCCGGTTGCGGGCAGGCCGCGCAGTCGCCGAAGGCAAAAATGTTCTCGTCACGGGTGGTTTGCAGCGTCGGCAACACCTGCAATTGGTTGATGCGGTTGGTTTCCAGGCCATCGATGTCCTTGAGGAAACCCGGTGCGCGAATCCCCGCCGCCCACACCTTCAGGCTGGCGGGAATCACCTGGCCACTGCTGGTGATCAGCGCGTCGGCCGTCACTTCGCTGACCGCCGAGTCTGTCAGCACGGTCACGCCGAGCTTCTCCAGGGTTTTATGCACAGGCCCGCCGATCCGCTCCGGCAGGGCAGGCAATACCCGTGGGCCGGCTTCGATCAAGGTGATGTGCATGTTTTCCGGCTTGATGCGGTCCAGGCCATAGGCTGCCAGTTCATGGGCGGCGTTATGCAGTTCGGCGGCCAATTCAACACCCGTGGCACCGGCGCCGACGATGGCGACGCTGATCTGCTCGACCGCATCGGTTTGCCCGGCATGGGCGCGCAGATAGTGGTTGAGCAGTTGCTGATGGAAGCGCTCGGCCTGCTTGCGTGTGTCGAGGAACAGGCAGTGCTGCGCCGCGCCCTCGGTGCCGAAGTCGTTGGTGGTGCTGCCGACAGCGATGACCAGGCTGTCATAACCCAACACGCGCGCGGGTACCAGCTCACGGCCTTCTTCATCGAGGGTGGCGGCCAGCTGGATTTTCTTCTGTTCACGATCCAACCCGCTCATGCGCCCCAGCTGGAACTCGAAGTGGTTCCATTTGGCTTGGGCAACATAATTGAGTTCGTCTTCCGAAGAATTCAGCGAACCGGCAGCGACTTCGTGCAGCAAGGGCTTCCAGATGTGGGTCAGGTTGGCGTCCACCAGCGTGATGCTGGCGGTGCCGCGCTTGCCCAGAGTCTTACCCAGGCGGGTAGCCAACTCCAGGCCGCCGGCGCCGCCGCCGACGATAATAATACGATGGGTCATGGGGATATCTCGCAAGGCTAAAAGAAATCGGAGCAGTTACCCCCGCGAGCGCCAGGCAGCTCATAGCGTCAGGTAACTCAAAAGGCGGCTCAGCAGACCGAGGCCGATCACCACAACCAGCACCACACCGAGGAGCAGCCACGGCCGGAAAGGCTTGCGCTCGACTCGGTTTTGGGAGAGTTGCAGGTACTCTTCGACATGCTGTTGGTCATCGGGGTTCAGGCGGCTGGTCATAAAGGCCTCGTCAGGTAGACGTTGCAAAAGGGCGCCACGTTACAGTCCGGGGGCTCAGAGGCTGATGCCCACGTCGAACACTATGCTGCGGCCCAGGTTGTTGCGCAAGAAATCCGGTGCGTCCGGGTGGGCAAACAGCACACGGGCAAAGGTCGGCCCCACCAGTGACAGCGAGCGCCAGCCCTGGCGCAAATATTCCGTCGGCGGCGGGAAGTGGCTGTTGAGGTCGAGCACTTCACGCTTGAGGCTGGTGAAGGCGATAAGGTCCAGCTCCCCCAGCTCTATTCCGCGCTCTTTATAGTTGTGCGCCTTTTTGCGCAACGTCGGCGCCAGGCGCAGCAGGAATTCATGGGCGGGGATGCGTCGCGGCTTGGCTTCGCGCCGCACCAACTGGCTGAGGGAGAAGGCGCTGCGCCGGCGCAGCAACTCGTCGCGCCATTCGTCGTTCAGGCGCCGGCCCTCGTCCAGTACAAAAAACACCTCGAAACTGGCATCGCGAAACAGTACGTCCGGCGGCTCTTGCCCGGCGGCGTGAAACTCTTCGGCCCGGTAGGGCACATTCAAGCCTTGCAGCAGGCGCTGGCAGACCCAACGCTCACGCTCCCATTTGCGGGCATTGGACAAGAACGCATTGGCTTGTTCGGCCGCTACGGTGAGCAGGCGCAAGTAATCTGAGTCATCCATGCTTGCAGCTTAGCGTCCAAATGATGACCGCAGGAAGTCCCGTTGCAAAAGGTCGGTGTAGACTGCTCACTCGACTGTTATTCAAGCAGGGGGCCGTCGTGATCAGTGCTGCAGTGCTCGCACCACAAACCTTGGGCCTCGGCTGGCTGCTGTTTGTGCCCGTAGTGTTGTGGGCGATAGTGCGCTCACCCTGGGTCGAGCTGTTTGCCGACCGACGGCGTCAGCATTTGCTGTTCGGCACCGTGTTCGCGCTGTTTATGTTGTGGTTGGTGCGGCGGGATTTTGATACCGGGGTCTCCTACCACTTTATCGGCATGACCGCCGTGACCCTGCTGCTGGATTGGCCCCTGGCAATCGTCGGCGGGTTTGCCGCCCAGCTCGGTTTGATGGTGTTGGGGCGCCAGGACCTGGCGGCGCTCGGCGTCAACGGCCTGCTGTTGATCGTGCTGCCGGTGCTGGTCACCGAAACATGCGCGCTGCTGGTGGAGCGCGCGCAACCACGCAATCCCTTTGTGTATATCTTCTGCTCGGGTTTCTTCGCGGCCGCGCTGTCGGCCTTGCTCTGCCTGTTAGTGGGGCTGGGCCTGCTGTGGTTCGACGGGCGCTTCGCCATGCCGGAGTGGCTGGAAGATTTCGTCGGCTACCTGTGGCTGATCATCTTTCCCGAAGCCTTTATCAACGGCATGGTCATCAGTGCGTTGGTGGTGTTCTGCCCGGAATGGCTGGAGACCTTCAATCGCACCCGCTACCTCTCGGCACCCTGGAACGACGACGATTCGCCGCGTTGATCCAGATCAAATCCCGCGCCCACGCGCAGGCCCATGCTCTGCCAAATTTTCCAGGAGCACGGATCATGAGTGTGTACGAGTGGGCACGGCAGGAATTGCGCAGAAGTCAGGATGCGGCACAGGAAATCGGCTTTGACCCAGGCTTGACCCTGCGCGCCATGCTCAGTGCGGTGGTGCAGCAGAGCAAGGGTGTGCGCAGTTTCGAAGACCTGGCCGACGAGCTGCAATACCTTGCAGAGAATCTCGACGACCAGCAGGAGTACGCCTTTATGCGCCCTTAGTGGCGCGGCGTCAGGTCTTCGGAAAACAGCTCATCTTCGGCATCCGGGGCCACGGGGATCTTGTGCTCCTCTGCGGCCCAGGCACCCAGGTCGATGAGTTTGCAACGGTCCGAGCAGAACGGCCGGTTGAGGTTGGTCGCTGTCCATTCCACGGGGGCGCCGCAGGTTGGGCAATCGACGGTCAAGGGTTGGCTCATGATCGGCCTCCACGCAAAGTAAGGTAAAAGTGGTGCAGTCGCTCGACCTCGCTGTGCAGCCAGGCGAGATCCTTGTCATTGACCAGCACATCATCGGCATGTTTCAGGCGCTCTTCGCGGCTGGACTGCGCCTTGAGGATCGCCTGCACCTGCTGTTCGCTGATGCCGTCGCGCTGCAGGGTACGCTGAATCTGCAGCGATTGCGGCACGTCGATCACCAGGATGCGCTGGGTCATGCTGTGCTGGCCGGATTCGATCAGCAATGGCGACACCAGGATCGCGTAAGGCGACTGCGCGCGCGCCAGGTGGCTGCGAATCTCTTCGCCGATCAGCGGGTGCAGCAAGGCTTCCAGCCAGCGGCGCTGTTCGGGGACTTCAAAGATCAGCTTGCGCAACGCGGCGCGGTCCAGTTGGCCGTCAGGTTGCAGCACGCCCGCACCAAAGTGCTCGGCGATACGTGCCAGTGCCGGCCGGCCAGGTTCGACGACCCAGCGGGCAGCGTGATCGGCGTCCACCAGGTCGATGCCCAGGTCGATAAAGTGCTGGGCCGCCGCGCTTTTGCCGCTGCCGATGCCGCCGGTGAGGCCAAGAATCCAGGGTGTTGCAACAGAAGTGGTCATCTGAAACCGACAGACTGCAAATAGAAGTCGGTTATTTGACCACCCCAGAGCAATGCAATCCAGCCGGCAATTGCCAGATAGGGGCCGAACGGCATGGGGGCCGACGCTTGGGCCTTGCGCAGGCGCATCAGGATCAGCCCGCCCATCACCCCGAGCAGCGATGACATCAACAAGGTCATCGGCAGGATTTGCCAGCCGCCCCAGGCGCCGAGCATGGCCAGCAATTTGAAGTCGCCATGGCCCATGCCGTCCTTGCCGGTGGCCAGCTTGAATAGCCAGAACACCGACCACAGGCTCATATAACCGACCACTGCACCCCATACGGCATCGGCCAACGTCACCTGCAACTCGAAGCTGTTGAGGATCAGCCCCAGCCACAACAGCGGCAGCACCAATACATCCGGCAACAGTTGGTGATCGGCATCGATCAGGCTCATCGCCAGCAGCCCCCAGCTCAGCAGCATGATCGCCGCCCCTTGCCAGCCAAAACCGAAGTGCCAGGCGACCATGGCCGAAATCAGCGCACAGGCCAGTTCGGTGAAGGGGTAACGTGCACTGATCGGTTCACGGCAGTGGGCACAGCGCCCCCGGAGCATCAGGTAGCTGAGCACGGGGATATTTTCCCTGGGGCGAATCGGCTGGCTGCAATGGGGGCAGCAGGAATGGGGAAACATCAGGTTGTAGGTCGGCCCGGCGGGGTCGGTCGGCAGGCCGAGGACTTCCTGGGCCTGGGCACGCCATTCACGTTCGAGCATTTTCGGCAGGCGCCACACCAGCACATTGAGGAAGCTGCCGACGATCAGGCCCAGCACCAGCGCGATACCAACAAAAAGCCACGGTTGTTCACTCAGCAGCAGGCTCAAAATGCGCTCCCCAATTGAAACACCGGCAGATACATCGCAATCACCAGCCCCCCGACAATGCTCCCCAGCACGACCATGATCAGCGGCTCCATCAAGCTTGTGAGTCTATCCACCAGGCTGTCTACGTCAGCCTCATAGTGGCTGGCGACTTTTTCCAGCATGCGGTCCAGCGTACCGGACTCTTCGCCGATGATCGTCATCTGGATCGCCATGCGCGGAAACAGCCCGCCGCCGCTCATGGCTTGATTCAACTGAATGCCGTTGGCGACCTCATGGCGCATGCGCTCGATGGCGAGTCTGAATGGCCCGTTGCCGACAGCGCCGGCCACCGAATCCAAGGCCTGCACCAGAGGAACGCCTGCGGTAAACGTAGTCGAGAGTGTGCGAGCGTAGCGGGCGACGGCGGATTTTTTCAGCAGTGTGCCTGCCAGGGGCGTTTTCAATAAAGCGGCTTGCAACCCGTGACGAAACCCCGGGGATACGCGATAAGCCTGGCGCAGCGCGGCAATGGCTACACCCAGGCAAAGCGCGACCATCCACCAGGCGCGTTGCAGGAATTCCGACAGGGCAATCACCCCCAGGGTAAAACCGGGCAGTTCACCGTCGACGCCGGCGAACAGGCTCTGGAATTGCGGCACCACGTGCATCAGCAGCAGTGTACAGACCACGCCTGCGACCACCAGCACCGCTGCGGGATAGGTCATGGCCTTCTTGACCCGCGCCTTGAGTTGCTGGGTTTTCTCCAGGTGTATCGCCACCCGTTCCAGTAGTGCTTCCAGGGCGCCGGCTTGTTCGCCTGCCGCAACCAGGTTGCAGTACAGCTCATCGAAATAGCGTGGCTGTTTGCGCAACGCGGTTGCCAGGTTGGTGCCGGCGGCGATTTCTTGTTTCAACCCGTTTACCAGTGCTTGCATGCGCGGGTTTTCGAAGCCTTCACTGACAATGTCGAGGGCTTGCAGCAGGGGGATTCCCGCGTTCAGCAGTGTGGCCAGCTGACGGGTGAAGAGCGCGATATCCAGCGGTTTGATCGGTGGTGTGAGGTTTGGCAAAACGCTGGGGCGCTTGCGCACGCGGCCAGGGCAGATCCCCTGCTGGCGCAGCTGCGCCTTGATTAGCGCGGGGTTGTGGCCAGCGGTTTGCCCGCACACTCTGCGCCCTTTGCGGTTGGTGCCTTCCCAGGCGTAGATCGTCGAAGCGGCGTCCATGTCACGGTTCCGTATGCGGGGAGTAGAAGATTTATAGCTTAGTCAGGTGACGGATTCGGACAGGCTGGCCACGCGCGATAAAATGTCAGAATGTGCGTCTTGCAGGCGCTTGCCCCGTTGTGGATGGGTACACTGGCGCCGCTGCACACTACGGGGCGCAGGACGCGCCTTGTCATAGGTTCTATTCTGGAGAGTGAATGTGATACGTCAGAAAGGCTTTACCTTGATCGAGTTGCTGATCGTCGTGGCGATCATCGGCATTTTGGCCACCATCGGCTTGCCGATGTACACCACGCACCAGGCCAAGGCCAAGTTCACGGCGGGGCTGGCTGAAATCACGGCGTTGAAGGCAGGTTATGAAGACGTCCTCAACCAAGGCACAGTGCCCACCGTGGCCTTGATCGGTGGCACCAGCCCGACCGCCAATTGCAAGATCGACGTGGCCGGTGATGTGGCCACGGGCGTTGGCTCCATCAGCTGCGAAATTATCGACGCCCCGGCGCCGATACTGGGCAAGACCATCACCTTGACCCGCGACGCGACCAAGGGCTGGAAGTGTGTGACCAGCGCCGAAGAAAAATACGTCGCGAAGGGCTGCGGCGCCAACGGGGCGTAACGGCCCAACCATCCACACGGACGTAGAGGTGGCTGATGGCGTTTTCCATACAGCAGCGCGGTAATGTGTTCCTGGTGCTGGCGGTGTGCCTGCTGGTGCTGGGGGTTTGTGCCCCTTTCAGTGGGCACGACCTGCAACGCACGCTGCAGATCGCCCTGGCGCTGGGCGCGCTGCTGTACGGGCTGGCGGCTCCCAACACGGCGTTCGTGGACCGGCCCACAGCGCTCGGCCTGGTGCTGGTGATCGCCCTGGGCCTGCTGTCTTCGGCCCTGGCCCACCGGCCGCTCTGGGCGTTCACCGAGGTGGCGTTGCTGGTCAGTTGTGGCGTGATTGCGCTGGCGTTCGCCACGATTCGCCGCCATGGCGGCGAGCCTCTGGACCGTGTCCTGCTGCTGATTGTCGTGCTGCTGTGCCTGATCAAGTCGATCCAATACTTGTATGCGGTATTGCTGGCATTCAGCAGCGGCCAGCGCGTGCTGGACCTCGACCTGTTGCTGTCGGGCTTCTCCAACAAGCGTTTCTACGGTCAATTTCAGACCTTTACCCTGCCATTGCTGGCCCTGCCGCTGTTGATGCCCAAACTCCCTCGCTCCCTTCGCAGTGGTGTGTTTGCCTTGCTGTGTGTGTGGTGGTTGATCGCTATCAGCGGCGGCACGCGGGGCACATGGCTCGGCATGGGCGCGGCGGGTGTGTTGCTGGTGGTGTTGGGGCCGTTCGGGCGACGCTGGCTGGCCTGGCAATTGGCGGCGGTAAGCGCCGGCCTAGCGCTGTACTGGCTGTTTTTCACGGTGTTGACGGGATATTTGGGCATCGAAACCACCAGCGGTGCCGGCGATCGCCTCACCACGTCACTGTCGGGCCGTGCCGAGATCTGGTGGCAGGCCTGGCATATGGTCGTCGAACGCCCTTGGCTGGGTTTCGGGCCGATGCAGTTTGCCGACATCCCCAACGACGTGGCGACCCATCCTCATCAGGCGATCCTGCAATGGGCCAGTGAGTGGGGCGTGCCCTCGGCGCTGTGCGTAGCCGCATTGGCCTGGCGCGGCGGTTGGGCCACTGTCAGCGTGTTGCGTGAGCGGGCGTTGTCGGCGCAGCGTTCGGACTTGTTGCGCCTGTGCCTGTTTGCCGCGTTGGTCGGCGCGCTGACGCAGGCCTTGGTTGATGGCGTGATTGTGATGCCCATTTCGCAGCTGTGGTTGGCGTTGGTAGTGGGCTGGTTGATGGCGCTGCACATCTGGACGGTGGCGCCAACGGCCTTGCCGGCACCGGTCAGTCACCTGTGGAAACTGTTGAGTGTGTTGGCCGTTGGTCTGCTGATATTTGTTGCGGTTCGTGATGTGCCGCACATCGCACAGGCCCAGCAACGTTATGTCGACGACACCCACAACCACCTCCAGCCGCGCTTCTGGGCCCAGGGGGTGATTGCGCTGCCAGGGTCGTGAGTTGCCGGACACCCGATGCGGTGCTAGCTTTAGCCCACCGCCCGTGTAGCTCAGTCGGTAGAGCAGCGCACTCGTAACGCGAAGGTCGCAGGTTCGATTCCTGTCTCGGGCAAAAAGGCAGCACTGTTTTCAGATGATCCCAGAATGGTTCTGAAGGCCAGACGAGTCGGTATTCACGCCCGCTCTTTTGTATCTGCGCAACCTTGATGACCCAGATGCATCCCCATTCCTCGATCTAAGAGAACGACATGACCACGACTGAAATGACCCAGGAAGTTCGGCACGCAGAAGCCCTCAAGAAATACCTTGAAGGCACGCCGCAGCTTAAAGAAGAGATCAAGGACCTGAGCGCTGATGACCAGCGTGACCAGATCCAGTGGGCATTCGAGGATGAAGCAGAGAGCCAGGGCTTGCAGCCTTGGGAGCTGACCCTCAAGTACACCTCGACAGCGGACGAATTCGACACTGCACGGCTGGCCTTGCACAAGGAGGCGGCTGAGGTGCTGGGTGTTGAGTGGGAAGAGTATTGCGAGATGAATAATCTGGTTGTTTGAGTATGTGCTGCTGTAGGAGCGAGCAAGCTCGCTCTTGCAGCCAGTTTCAAATACTCAGCCGCATCGACAAATCCACCGCCTTCACATCCTTGGTCATCGCGCCAATTGAGATGTAGTCCACGCCGGTTTCCGCGATCGGCAGCAGCGTACTTTCATTGATGCCGCCGCTGGCTTCCAGCTTGGCCTTGCCCGCATTCAAGCGCACCGCTTCACGCATATCGTCCAGGCTCAGCTCGTCGAGCATGATGATGTCGGCGCCCGCCGCCAGCGCTTCACGCAATTCCTCCAGGCTTTCCACTTCGATTTCCACCGGTTTGCCCGGCGCGATCTTGTGGGCGGCCGTAATGGCCTGGGCAATGCCACCGCAGGCGGCAATATGGTTTTCCTTGATCAGGAAGGCGTCATACAAACCGATGCGGTGGTTGTGACAGCCACCGCAGGTGACCGCATATTTCTGCGCCAGGCGCAGGCCCGGCAATGTCTTGCGGGTGTCCAGCAGCTTGACCTGGGTGCTGGCGACAAAGTCCGCCAGGAACTGGGCGCGGGTCGCCACGCCAGAGAGCAGTTGCAGGAAATTCAGCGCGCTGCGCTCGCCACTGAGCAGCGAGCGGGCCGGGCCTTCGAGGTGGAACAGCGCCTGGTTGGGGCTGACACGTTCACCGTCGGCCACCTGCCAATGCACGGCGACCCGTGGGTCCAACTGGCGGAATACCGCATCCACCCAGGCTGTGCCGGCAATCACCGCCGCATCGCGGGTAATGATCGTGGCCTTGGCCAGCCGCTCGGCCGGGATCAATTGCGCGGTGATATCGCCACTGCCGATGTCTTCGAGCAGCGCGCGGCGCACGTTGGCTTCGATTTCGGCGGTGAGGTCGGCAAGACGGAGATTCGGCATAACAGGCTCCACAAACAAAGTGCCTGGATTATAGGGGCAGTGTGCGTTCGAACCCATAACCCACCGCTCAATTACAGCCGAATGACAGAGTTTGCTGGCGCAACTACCCCCATTTGCAAGATAATCTCGCGCCTTGCAATTGGCGTCATAGCTTTGACGTCCTGGTGATGACTGGAATCGCGCAGCGCCCGCGCCATCATTCCCCAACAGACACCGCCGTATCAGGAGGCCAGGATGCACAATGACGGAAAGGTGGTGCCAATCAACAAGGCACAGGCTATGCCATCGCCGCTCGCGCGCTTGCCGGTGGTGTTGCTGCAGGTCCGTGACAAGGCCGCGCAGCAGTTGCAGCAAGGCCTGCAGGAACTGTTCGATAACGCCGACGACACCCTCTTCGAAATGGCCGACAAGGCGCGCAACAACCTCGATCACCATATTTTCTTTGAAGCCATGCGCGACCTGCGCCTCAAGCGCAAGAATTTCGAGCGCGTGTTCATGGAGCAACTGTTCGCCGCCTTCGCCAACCTGGGCCTGGCGGGGCAGGGTGAGCGGCAGTTGGTGCCGGTGGTGTCCTACGATGCGGTGCCAGGCACATCCCGCGACGAGTTGGAGAAAGCCGTGGCGCTGGAGGCCATGCTGGGGCGGGTGCGCCACCGTGACGGCCTGGCCCTGGGGCAATTGACGGCGCGCTTGAGTGCCGTGCTGGTCAAGGGCCTGGATGAGCGCGAGAACCCACTGGGGCCCGCACTGTTGTGCGAGTTTTTCCTGCGGGCGGGGCGCAGCCTGGGTGTGGAGATTCGCGTCAAGCTGATCATGCTCAAGCTGTTTGAGAAGTACGTGCTCAGCGACGCCGATCAACTGTATGGCGAAGCCAATCAGCTGTTGGTCGCCACCGGCGTGTTGTCTGAGCTCAAGGCGGCGCCCTCGCGGCGCCCCGGCGGGCGGGCGGCCCGTGAACACTTGCGTAAAGACAGCGTGCCAGCGACCGATCCGCCGCTGGACGCAAACGGCCAGCAAGCGTTCGGTGCCTTGCAGGAACTGCTCAAGGCCGTGCGTGGCAGCGTGGCGCCCACCCTGGAAGCCAGCGCTGAACTGCAGCCGATCGCCACGCGCGACCTGCTGCGGCTGCTGTCCCATTTGCAGCAGTACGTGCCCACGCCAGACACCGAGGACGACGTTGACCTGCGCAACCAGCTTGGCCAGTTGCTGACCCGGGTCAGCGTCAAGAGCGGCAAATCCCGGGTGGTGGAGGTTGCGGACGAAGACGTGATCAACCTGATGGCGATGCTGTTCGAGTTCATCCGCAAGGACCGCAACTTGCCTGATGTGCTGCGGGCGTTGATCGTCCGGTTGCAGATCCCGTTGCTGAAAGTCGCGGTGCTGGACAAGAGTTTTTTCAGTCGCCCCAGCCACCCGGTACGGCGGCTGCTCAATGAAGTCGGTTGTGCTGCCGCGCAGTGGAGCCCACGGGACGATTATCAGCGTGACACCCTGTACCTGCGTATCGAGCACGTTGTGCAGCGTCTGCTGAATGAGTTTGTCGAA
The DNA here is from genome assembly GCF_017316265.1 of Pseudomonas sp. Marseille-Q1929. Taxonomy (NCBI): domain Bacteria; kingdom Pseudomonadati; phylum Pseudomonadota; class Gammaproteobacteria; order Pseudomonadales; family Pseudomonadaceae; genus Pseudomonas; species Pseudomonas sp. Marseille-Q1929. Next base: position 623,647 of record NZ_JAFLWU010000001.1, on the reverse strand, counting down.
GATCCGGCGGTTTTTTCCCAGTTGCTCGCGGAGTTCACGGCGTTTGTTGCCGATGAGCAGCGCCGCTGCGAACTGGTCGAGCAGCACACCCGTGACGCCGAACAGGCGCGCGTGCTGAACGACGCGGCCCGCGAGCGGGTTGCCCAGGTGCTGAATCAACGGCTGTTGGGCAAGGCATTGCCGCCTGCCGTGGTGCAGTTTGTACAGCAGGCGTGGAGCCAGGTGCTGTTGCTGGCCAACCTCAAGTATGGCGAGCAGTCGGTGCAGTGGCAGTCGGCGCTGCGCACCCTGGATGAGTTGATCTGGAGCGTGGGCCTGCAAAGCGACACGGAGGCTGGGCGCCATCTGCTGGAACGCCTGCCCGGACTGCTCAAAGCGTTGCGCGACGGCTTGACCAGCGCCGCATTCGACCCGTTCAGCACCCGTGAATTTTTTGTGCGCTTGCAGGTATTGCACGTGCAGCCCCTGACGGGCGTCGAAGTGTTGAGCGTTGTGCGTGAGCCTTTCACCTTTGGCGCCGAGTTGCCCGACACCGCCCAGGACTTGCCGGGCGATGACCCCGACCTGATCAGTGCCCTGCAGATGCGCATCGGTGACTGGGTCGAGTTCCAGCAAGGCCCCGACGCCGTGCTGCGCTGCAAGCTGACGGCGATTGTGGCGCCGGCCAATCGTTACATTTTCATCAGCCACACCGGCCTCAAGGTGCTGGAGCAAAACCTCGGCCAATTGGCCCAGGCCTTCAAGCGTGGCGCCCTGCGCAGGCTTGACGATGGGCCGCTGTTTGACCGCGCGCTGGCCTCGGTGCTGGGCACTTTGCGCCAACTCAATCGCGGCTAACCATCGCAACCACAGGGCTGAACGCGGCATACTGGTCACACTTTGTCACGCTCAAGGACCCTGTATGCAGTTGGACCCCCTCAGCGGTTGGTGCAAGGGCATCCGTCATTGCCCTTCGCCCAACTTCAACGAGCGCCCCGCCGGCGAAATCTCGCTGTTGGTGGTGCACAACATCAGCCTGCCACCGGCGCAGTTTGCCACCGGCAAGGTGCAGGAATTTTTCCAGAACCGCCTGGATGTCACGGAACACCCTTACTTTGAAGGGATCGCCGACCTACGGGTGTCTGCGCATTTTCTGATTGAACGCGACGGCGCCGTGACGCAGTTTGTGGCGTGTATCGACCGGGCCTGGCATGCCGGGGTCTCGTGTTTCGAGGGACGTGAGACGTGCAATGACTTTTCCCTGGGTATCGAGTTGGAAGGCACGGATGATTTGCCGTTCACCGACGCCCAATACACGGCGCTGATCGACCTGACCCGTCAATTGCTGGCGGCTTATCCCGGCATTACCCGCCAGCGTATTTGTGGTCACAGCGATATCGCCCCGGGGCGCAAGACCGACCCCGGCCCGGCTTTTGATTGGGCGCGCTTTCGCGGCGCCCTGCAGGATGGAGGACACGCACAATGAGTTTCCTGGTATTGGTGCTGGCAGTGTGGATCGAGAAATTCTCGGCCTTGCGCCAGCGGTTGCAGCGCGACGGTGGATGGTTGCGCGAGCTGGCCAAGCTGGAATCGAGCCCGCGCATGGGCAAGCAGCCCTGGCTGATCCTGGTGCTGCTGGTGCTGCTGCCCGTGGCGTTGCTGGCGCTGTTGCTACTGGTGCTGGAGCCTGTGGCCTACGGTTTGCTGGCCCTGCCGGTGCACCTGTTGGTGGTGATCTACAGCCTGGGGCGCGGCGATCTACTGGCCGGGCTCGGGCCGTTCCGTGACGCCTGGCGGCGTGGCGACCTGCAAGCCGCCGAGCACGTGGCCGAGCGCGACCTGAAGCTGGGCGCCGACAGTGGCGAGCAGTTGCTCGAACGCGTCCAAGGGCATCTGCTGTGGCAGGCGTACCAGAGCTTTTTCGCGGTGATCTTCTGGTACTTCCTGCTGGGCCCGGTTGCTGCCCTGGCGTATCGCCTACTGGCATTGGCCAGCGAGCACAGTAAAAACCCGCTGGTGGCCGAACGCGCCGGGCAACTGCGCCATGCGTTTGACTGGCTGCCGGTGCGCTTGCTGGCGGCCAGCTTTGCCCTGGTGGGCAACTTTGTCGCGGTCAGCCGCGTGATGCTCCACGAACTGCTGAGTTGGGACATCAGCGCGGCGCAGTTGGTGGAAAAAGTCGGCCTGGTCGCCGCCGAAATCCCACCACCGGTGGTAGGCGCCGACGGTATCAACAGCCTCGACCGGCTGTGGGAACTGCTGCTGCGCGCGGCGGTGCTGTGGTATGCCGGCTTTGCGATCTGGACCGTGTTGCCCTAATCCCTGTGGGAGCGGGCTTGCCCGCGATAGCGGTCGGTCAGTCGAAGATGCATTGACTGACACTCCGCCATCGCGGGCAAGCCCGCTCCCACATGGGTTATTGCCGTGTCCTCAGGGTTGTTAACCTTACGTTACAAAACTCCCTTTCAAATTGAGCTATATAGAGGGTGGCGTTCTGCCGCTGCCCTGCGCCTCAATAAAAATAAAAGAAAGGGAGTTCACCTGTGAAGAGCTTGCTCTATCCCGCCGTCGCGCTGATGAATCGCTTGAGCTTCGGCATGAAATTCAGCCTGATCAGCGTGTTGTTCCTGCTGCCGATGCTGGCCACCAACTATTACCTCGTGCGCGACTCCTGGCGCGAATTCCAGGGCACGCGCATCGAATTGCAAAGCCTGGATTTGCTCGGCAGCAGCCTGGCCCTGCGTCGTGACCTCGAAACCCTGAACAACCAGGTGCAGATCAATGCGACCCTCGGTCAGTCTGGCAAGGCCGGTGATCTGGAGGGCAAGATCAGCGCCTTGGAACAGAGTGTGCTGAGCCGCCTGCAAAGCCTCACTGCGATGGCCACCGACCTCGAGCAAATCGCTGCGTTTGACGCCAAGCGCGATGAGTTGATCGCCGCCTTCAAGGCCCAGCAACAGGAAACTTCGTTGCTGAGCAAAAGCGCGCTGATCGGCAAATTGCTCAACAAGGCGCACATGCTCAGCCAGGTGATTGCCAGCCAGTCCGGCCTGAGCCGCGACCCCCAGGGCGATTTGCGCCAACTCGCCGAGCTGATCACCAGTATCACCCCGCAAGTCACCCAGACCCTCGGCGAAGGCCGGGCGATGGGCGCGTATTCCCTGGGCCAGGGTTTTCTCAACTCATCCTCCAGCACGCGCTTTGACGAACTCCTGCAGCAACTGGAAAAACTCCACGGCGAATACGCGCTGAAATTGCAGGATGCCCTGGGCTCCAGCAAGGCCGCCCACGCTGCACTCGACGGCCTGGCCAAGGCCAGCAATGCCAGCCTCAAGCAAGGCAGCGAGCTGTTTGAAGAGCAGGTGGTGATGGCCGAAACCCTCGACGCGCCCTGGCAAGGGTTCTACGACCACGTCAGCCAACTGATGGCCCAGACCTACCAACTCGACGAGGCGACCTTGACCTTTCTCGGACAGCAGTTGGAACAGCGGCTGGCGCAAAACCGCACGCACATGGTCGGGCTGGTCTGCGCCCTCTCGGCGGTGTTTTTGCTGATCTTCTACCTGTACGCAGGCTTTTATGCGTCCACCCGCACCACCCTGCGCCGGCTGGGCGCGATGATGGACAAAGTCGCGGCGGGCGATATGACCGTCACCTTCGTTGCCGATAGCCGCGATGAGCTGGGCGAGTTGGGCCAGGTGTTCAACGGCACTGTGGCGAAAATCCATGACCTGATCGAACGCGTCGGCCATACCGTCAGCCAGGTCGAAGTCCAGGCCGGCCAGGTGGAGACGGTATCGGCCCAGAGTAACCACGCGGTGTCTGGCCAGCGCAGCCAGATCGAACAGGTGGCGACGGCGATGAACCAGATGTCGTCCACCGCCCAGGAAGTGGCGCGCAGCGCGGCGGCGGCGGTCAGCAGCGCCCACAGCGTCAACGACGAAACCGTCAGCGGGCGCAGCCTGGTGCAATCCCAGCAGGGCAGCATCGCGCGGCTGGCCTCCGAGATCGACCAGTCGGTGCGGGTGATCAACCAATTGGCCACCGACAGCCAGTCCATCAGCAGCGTGTTGGAAGTGATCAAAAGCATTGCCGAGCAAACCAACCTGTTGGCGCTCAATGCCGCCATCGAGGCAGCCCGCGCCGGCGAGCAGGGGCGTGGCTTTGCGGTGGTGGCCGATGAGGTGCGCACCCTGGCCCGGCGCACGCAACACTCCACCGAAGAAATCGAGCAGATGATCAGCCGCCTGCACAGCGGCGTGGCCGCCGCGGTGAAGGCCATGGGCAGCAGCCATGAAATGGCGAATGGCACGGTGGGGCAGTCAGAAAAAGTCCAGCAGGCCCTGGAAAACATCCTCGGTGCCGTAGGCATGATCGTCGATCAGAACCAGCAGATTGCCGCCGCCGTGGAGCAGCAAACGGCGGTCGCCCATGATATCGACCAGAACATCGTCGAAATCAATCGTGCCGGCGAGCATGCGGCCCACGGTGCCCATCAGACCGAGGCGGCCAGCCGGCAGCTGTCGATGCAGGTGATTGAGTTGAAGCAACTGATCGGTGCCTTTCGGGTGTAGGAGTTGTGAGTAGGACTAAGCCGCCAATGGTGTGGCACTTGTCTTGATTTACCCGCGGATCTTTTATTGCGCCCTGAATCGGTGAGAGTTTGTTTCCTCTAGTCCTCGGGGAGAGCCGGCGATGACCGCAGTAATTGGCATTCGGGGGCATTGCGCCCAATGTGACATGACGTTCGAGCTCAAGCCTTGGCAATTGAACGCCATCGCCATCGACGAACCCTTTGAATGCACGTATTGCCAGTCGTGTCTCAGGCTGGTCAGCCAAAAACAGCTGTGTCGGTTCCGCGCCTTGAACCAGTGGGCGTTGGTGCGCCCGAGCATGATCATCCTGACCAGCGCAACCTTGCTGGTGGCGTTGGTGGCAGAGTGGGTGGGACTGATCAACGTGATCGGGCAGTTCAATATCTCGTTGGTGACGGTGCTGGTTCATTGCCTGGTATTGCGTTATGCCCGCTACCGGCAACGCATGACCCTCAACCTGCATGGCGTCAGCCGGTTACCAATCGAACAGCTCGCACGCATTGCGTGTACTCGCCTGCGCGAGCAATAACGGTTCGATGCCCATGCGTTCGGCCAGGGTGCGGCAAATATCCGGCAGGTGCTGCGGGCTATTGCGCTGGCCGGGGTACATGGCGGGGGCCATATCCGGCGAGTCGGTCTCCAGCACCACACTGTCCAGCGGCAACTGCGCCAGCACCTTGTGCATGCGCAACGCCTGGGGCCAGGTGGCCGCGCCGCCCAGGCCGAGCTTGAAACCCAGCTTGATGTACTCGCGGGCTTCCTCCGTGCTGCCGGCGAAGGCATGGATGATGCCGCCCCGTGGCAGGCGGATGCGCTTGAGGGTGGCGATTACGGCCGCGTGGCTGCGGCGTACGTGCAGCAGCGCTGGCAGTTGGAAGTCCACGGCCAGTTTCAGTTGGGCGTCAAACAGGCTTTGTTGGCGCTCGCGGTCCAGGTGCTCGAGAAAGTAATCCAGGCCGATCTCGCCCACCGCACACAGTTGCCGGTGGCCGTGCAGGCGGGTCAGCCAATCCCCCAGCTCCACCAGGTCGGCGGGGCGATGGTCATCGAGATACACCGGGTGCAGGCCAAAGGCTGCGAACAAACCTTCATCCCCTTGCACCAGATCCCACAACCGCTGCCAATTCTGCTGATACACCCCCAGCACCACCATGCGCCGCACGCCGAGTTCGCGGCTGTGGGCGAGGACTTCGCGGCGGTCGCTGTCGAAGTCCGCGAAGTCCAGGTGGGTGTGGGTGTCGATCAGCTCCACGGTCAGGCCTCGCGGATACGCTGCTTGAAGGTCCGGCCGATGGCATGTACGCCAGGTTGGTAGTGCTGTTCTTCGATGGCCGCCAGGGCCAGTTTCAGCGCGGTGTCGGCGATCAGCTGATGTTGTTGGGCCATGGCGTTCACCGGTAGCGGCAAGAAGTCCAGCAATTGGGTGTCACCGAACGTGCCCAGGCGCAGCGGGCGCGACTTCAGCGGGAAGTCATGCAGTGCATCAAACACGCCTTGCAGCAGCACGTAGGACGTAGTCACCAGCGCGTCAGGCAAATGCCCCAGTTGTTGTAGAAGTTGCTCCATCAACTGTCGGCCACAGTCACGGCTGAAGGCTTCGCCCTGTTCGACGATCACCTCGCCGCTGAACCCCTGCAGCGCGTCACGGAAGCCCGCCGCGCGCTCCTGGCTGATGCTCAGCTCCGGCCGTGCGCCGATCAGCACGATCTGCTTGGGCAGCGGTTGCAACAGGCTGCCGGTCAGTTGCTGGCAGGCCTGGCGGTCGTCGCTGACCACCGAGCAGAACTGCGCGGTTTCCATCACCCGGTCGATGGCAATGACCGGCAGGCCCTTGGCTTGCAGTTCGCGGTAGCTGTCATCGCTGGCCGGCAGGCAACTGGCGACAAACAGCGCATCACAGCGCCGCGCACGAAACAGTTGCAGCAACTGGCGCTCGCTGTTGGCGTCATCATCAGAGCTGGCGATCAGCAACTGATAGCCGCGTGCCCGTGCGCCTTGCTCCAATAGCTTGGCGATGCGTGCGTAACTGGGGTTTTCCAGGTCGGGCAGGATAAAACCCAAGGTGCGCGTGTGCCGACTGCGCAGCCCGGCGGCTTGGGGGTTGGGTGTAAACCCATGGGCTTCAACCACGGCACGCACCCGTTCGACGGTGGCGTTGCTGATCCGTTGTTGTTCGGCCTTGCCATTGATGACGTAACTGGCGGTGGTCACGGACACACCGGCCAAGCGTGCAATATCACTGAGTTTCAAACCGGGATTTCCTTGTTTTTTGGAGCTTGCCCCGACATTTTGTCCAATCGTAACCGATTACTGCATACAACCAATGTCCAAGCGCAAGTGCCGAGTGGTCCTTCAAGGATGCTCAATTAACGCGTAATCTGCCATAAATTCTAGATTAAACGTTTCAGCAGGCGTATTTTTACGATCTTCGCGACTGAGAGGCCACTGCCAATTGACTACTCAGTCAGCTATTACGCAACGCCATTACACTGTTTATTCAAAACAATACCTAGTGCGCCCATCGCACTAACTAGGAGAACGGCATGCTTGAGCTCACCCACGAGCAGATTTCCATGGGCCAGGTGGCTGTGGATAAGTCTGCTGCCTTGCACCTGCTCGCTGAAAAACTGGTGGCCGACGGCCTGGTCGCCGAGGGTTACCTCAGCGGTTTGCAAGCCCGTGAAGCCCAAGGCTCGACCTTTCTCGGCCAAGGTATTGCGATCCCCCACGGCACCCCCGAAACCCGCGACCAGGTGTTTGCCACCGGCGTGCGCCTGCTGCAGTTCCCCGAAGGGGTGGACTGGGGCGACGGCCAGATCGTCTACCTGGCGATCGGTATTGCCGCCAAATCCGATGAACACCTGCGCCTGCTGCAACTGCTGACCCGCGCCCTCGGCGAGACCGATCTCGGCCAGGCACTGCGCCGCGCCGGTAGCGCCGAGGCCTTGCTCAAACTGCTGCAAGGCGCGCCGCAGGAACTGGCGCTGGACGCACAGATGATCAGCCTGGGCGTGTCGGCCGATGATTTCGAAGAGCTGGTGTGGCGCGGCGCACGCCTGTTGCGCCAGGCCGATTGTGTGAGCAACGGTTTCGCCGCCGTGTTGCAGCAGGTCGATGCGTTGCCCCTGGGTGATGGCCTGTGGTGGCTGCACAGCGAGCAAACGGTCAAGCGCCCGGGCCTGGCGTTTGTCACCCCGGACAAACCCATGCGCTACCTCGGCCAGCCGCTCAATGGCCTGTTTTGCCTGGCTAGCCTTGGCGAGGCCCACCAAACCTTGCTCGAACGCCTGTGCGCCTTGCTGATTGAAGGCCGTGGCCAGGAACTGGGCCGCGCCACCAGCAGCCGCGCCGTACTCGAAGTGCTCGGCGGCGAGCTGCCGGCCGACTGGCCCAGCGCGCGCATCACCCTGGCCAACGCCCACGGCCTGCACGCGCGGCCGGCGAAGATCCTCGCGCAATTGGCGAAAAGTTTTGACGGCGACTTGCGCGTGCGCATCGTCGATGGCCCAGTGGGCGCCGTCTCGGTCAAGAGCTTGAGCAAACTGCTGAGCCTTGGCGCCCGCCGTGGCCAGGTGCTGGAATTTGTCGCCGAACCGACGATTGCCGGTGATGCGCTACCAGCGCTGTTGGCCGCCGTCGCAGAAGGCCTGGGTGAAGAGATCGAGCCGCTGCCGACCGTCAGCGCGCAACTGGCCACGGTCGACATCGAACCGCTGCTCAGTGCACCGCTGAGCGGCAGCCAGCTCCAGGCCATCGCCGCCGCGCCGGGCATCGCCATCGGCCCGGCGCACATCCAGATTCAACAGGTGTTCGACTACCCGCTGCGCGGCGATTCTTCGGCCATCGAGCGCCAGCGCCTGCAAGCCGCCCTGGCCGATGTGCGCCGCGATATCCAGGGCCTGATCGAGCGCAGCCAGGCCAAGGCGATCCGCGAGATTTTCATCACCCACCAGGAAATGCTCGACGACCCGGAACTTACTGACGAAGTCGACACCCGCCTCAAGCAAGGCGAAAGCGCCGAAGCCGCGTGGATGAGTGTGATCGAAGCCGCTGCCAAGCAGCAGGAATCGTTGCAGGACGCCTTGCTCGCCGAGCGCGCCGCCGACCTGCGCGACATTGGCCGTCGCGTGCTGGCGCAACTGTGCGGCGTCGAAACCGCCCGCGAGCCCAGTGAGCCGTACATCCTGGTGATGGACGAAGTCGGCCCATCCGACGTTGCGCGCCTTGATCCGACCCGCGTCGCCGGCATCCTCACCGCCCGTGGCGGCGCGACCGCCCACAGCGCCATCGTCGCCCGTGCCCTGGGCATTCCGGCGCTGGTGGGCGCCGGCCCCGCCGTGTTGCTGCTGGCCTCCGGTACGCCGTTGTTGCTGGACGGCCAGCGCGGCCGCCTGCATGTGGACGCCGACGCGGCCACCCTGCAACGCGCCACCGTCGAGCGCGACACCCGCGAACAACGCCTGCAAGCCGCTGCGGCCCAGCGCCATGAGCCGGCGCTGACCCGTGACGGTCACGCCGTGGAAGTGTTCGCCAATATCGGCGAAAGCGCCGGTGTGGCCAGTGCGGTGGAGCAGGGTGCCGAAGGCATTGGTTTGCTGCGCACCGAACTGATTTTCATGGCCCACTCGCAAGCGCCGGACGAAGCCACCCAGGAAGCCGAATACCGCCGCGTCCTCGATGGCCTCGGCGGGCGTCCGCTGGTGGTGCGCACCCTCGATGTGGGTGGCGACAAACCGCTGCCGTATTGGCCGATTGCCCAGGAAGAAAACCCCTTCCTCGGCGTGCGCGGCATCCGTCTCACCTTGCAGCGCCCGCAGATCATGGAAGCGCAATTGCGTGCGCTACTACGTTCCGCGGACAACCGCCCGCTGCGCATCATGTTCCCCATGGTCGGCAGCGTCGATGAATGGCGCGCCGCCCGCGACATGACCGAGCGCCTGCGCCTGGAAATTCCGGTGGCCGACCTGCAACTGGGCATCATGATCGAAGTGCCGTCGGCGGCCTTGCTCGCCCCGGTGCTGGCCAAGGAAGTGGACTTCTTCAGCGTCGGCACCAACGACCTGACCCAATACACCCTGGCCATCGATCGTGGTCATCCAACCTTGTCCGCCCAGGCCGATGGCCTGCACCCGGCGGTGTTGCAACTGATCGACATCACCGTGCGCGCGGCCCATGCCCATGGCAAATGGGTTGGCGTGTGCGGCGAGTTGGCGGCAGACCCGCTGGCCGTGCCGGTGCTGATCGGCCTGGGGGTGGACGAGTTGAGCGTGTCGGCCCGCAGCATTCCCGAAGTGAAGGCGCGGGTGCGTGAATTCAGTCTGAGCGAGGCCCAGGGCCTGGCGCAACAAGCACTCGCGGTGGGCTCGCCCGCCGAAGTGCGTGCCCTTGTGGAGGCCGTGTAGATGGCAAGGATTCTGACCCTGACGCTGAACCCGGCGTTGGACCTGACCATTCGCCTGGCGCGTCTGGAGGCGGGTGAAGTCAACCGCAGCGAAACCATGCTCACCCATGCCGCCGGCAAAGGCGTGAATGTGGCGCAGGTGTTGGCCGACCTCGGTCATCAAGTGACCGTGGGTGGCTTCCTGGGCGAAGACAATCCACAGGCGTTTGACGCGCTGATCGCCCGCCGTGGGTTTGCCGACGCGTTCATCCGCGTGCCCGGCGAAACCCGCAGCAATATCAAGATCGCCGAACAGGATGGCCGGGTCACCGACATCAACGCGCCGGGGCCGCAAGTCAGTGAACAGGCGCAGCGCGCCCTACTCGAAAAGCTGGTGCAGATGGCACCCGGTTTTGATGCGGTCGTCGTTGCGGGCAGCTTGCCGCGCGGCGTCAGCCCGCAGTGGTTTCAGCACTTGCTGGCGCAGCTGAAAAACCTCGGCTTGAAAGTCGCCCTCGACACCAGCGGCGAAGCGTTGCGCGCCGGTTTGCAGGCGGGCCCGTGGTTGGTCAAACCCAACACCGAAGAGCTGGCCGAAGCCCTGGGCAATGCCCCCGATGCCATCAGCCAATTGCACCGCTTGGGCGTGGAACATGTGGTGGTGTCCGACGGCGCCGCCGGCGTGAACTGGTACCGCCCCGGCGCCGCGTTGCATGCCACGCCGCCCAAGGTCACGGTCGCCAGCACGGTGGGCGCGGGCGACTCGCTGCTCGCCGGCATGCTCCACGGTTTGCTCAGTGGCGACATCCCGGAGCAGACCCTGCTCCGCGCTACGGCGATTGCCGCGATGGCGGTGACGCAGATCGGTTTTGGCATCAGCGATGACGCGCAGTTGGCGCGCCTCGAAAGCGGCGTCGATGTTCGCACGCTGACAGAACAATAAGAGGGTTTGTGATGAAGTTAGCCATTGTTACTGCCTGCCCGAACGGCATGGTCACCAGTGTGCTGTGCGCCCGCTTGCTGGACGCCGCCGCGCAACGCCAGGGCTGGAGCACCAGCGTCGAAGTGGTCGACGTGCAGCGCCCGGAGCGTCAGTTGTCCCAAGGGATCATCGACGATGCCGAGTGGGTGTTGCTGGTCAGCAGCACGCCGGTGGACATGCAGCGGTTTGTCGGCAAGCGCGTGTTCCAGAGCACGCCGGCCCAGGCGCTGGCGGATGTCGAAGCGGTATTGCGCCGTGGCGCCGAAGAGGCGGCGGTGTATGTCGCCACTGAAGTCGCCGCCAAAAACGCGCCGCGTATCGTTGCCGTCACCGCTTGCCCGACCGGCGTGGCGCACACCTTCATGGCCGCCGAAGCCTTGCAGCAGACCGCCAAGCGCCTGGGCTACGACTTGCAGGTCGAGACCCAGGGCTCGGTCGGCGCGCGTACGCCGCTGAGCCCGCAGGCCATCGCCGATGCCGACGTGGTGTTGTTGGCGGCGGATATCGAAGTCGCCACCGAGCGCTTCGCCGGCAAGAGGATCTACCGTTGCGGCACCGGTATTGCCCTCAAGCAATCCGAGGCGACCCTCAACAAGGCGCTGGCCGAAGGCGCGGTGGAAAGCAGCGGCAGCGCGGCGGTGGCCAAGGCGGAAAAGACCGGCGTGTACAAACACTTGCTCACCGGTGTGTCGTTCATGCTGCCGATGGTGGTGGCGGGCGGGTTGTTGATTGCGTTGTCATTTATGTTCGGCATCACCGCTTTTGAACAGGAAGGCACGCTGGCCGCCGCGCTGAAAACCGTTGGCGACCGCGCCTTTATGTTGATGGTGCCGCTGCTGGCGGGTTATATCGCCTACTCGATTGCCGACCGTCCTGGTATCGCGCCCGGCATGATCGGTGGCCTGCTGGCCGGTACGTTGGGCGCGGGTTTTATCGGCGGGATCTTCGCCGGTTTCCTCGCCGGGTACTGCGTCAAGCTGATCACCCGCGCGGTGAAATTGCCCCAGAGCCTGGAGGCGCTCAAGCCGATCCTGATCATCCCGTTGCTGGCGAGTCTGATCACCGGCCTGGCGATGATCTACCTGGTGGGTCCGCCAGTGGCGCGCATGCTGGCGGGCTTGACCGACTTCCTCAGCACCATGGGCACCACCAACGCCGTGCTGCTCGGCATCCTGCTCGGCGGCATGATGTGCGTCGATCTCGGCGGGCCGATCAACAAGGCGGCGTATGCGTTCTCGGTCGGTCTGCTGGCGGCCCACAGCGGCGCGCCGATGGCCGCGGTCATGGCCGCTGGCATGGTGCCGCCGATTGGCATGGGCATCGCGACGTTCCTGGCGCGGCGCAAGTTTGCCCAGACCGAACGTGAGGCGGGCAAGGCGGCGATGATCCTGGGGATGTGCTTTATCTCCGAAGGCGCGATCCCGTTTGCCGCCAAGGACCCGCTGCGGGTGATCCCGGCGAGTATTGCCGGGGGGGCGTTGACGGGGGCGTTGTCGATGTATTTCGGCTGCGTGCTGGCGGCGCCTCATGGTGGGTTGTTTGTGTTGATCATCCCGAATGCGATGAACCATGCGTTGCCGTATTTGCTGGCGATTGTCGCGGGGAGTGTGTTGACGGGGTTGGTGTATGCGGTGATCAAGCGGCCGGAAGTGGTCGAGCTGTCGGTCGCCCCAGCCAAGGCCTGACTTGGAATGCAGTAAAAAAACTGTGGGAGCTGGCTTGCCTGCGATAGCGGTGTATCAGTAGCAGATGTGCTAGCTGGCCCGCCGCCATCGCAGGCAAGCCAGCTCCCACAGTTTTGATCTCCACTGATCGCAAGATTAGTGTCATCTGCCCGTGCTTTAGTTGTCCTTTTGATCCTCAAGAGGGCACCTGCATGAGCCACTTCGATCTCGGCCGTCGCCGTGTGATGCAAGCCGTCGGCGCCGGGCTGTTGCTGCCGGGCCTGGCGCCGGCGGTGATTGCTTCGGTCAAGGACCGCCCACAACTCACCGATGGCGTGCAGTCCGGTGATTTGCTCGGCGACCGCGCGATGATCTGGAGCCGCAGCGACCGCCCCGCACGCATGGTGGTGGAGTGGGACACCCGCAGCACGTTCAGCAACCCGCGCAAGTTCATCTCGCCCCTGGCCGACAACCGCACGGATTTCACCGCCCGCGTCGAGCTCACCGGCCTGCCCGCCGACCAGGCGATTTTCTACCGTGTGCACTTCGAAGACGCCCAGAGCGGCGTTGCCAGTGAGCCTTGGTTCGGCCACCTGCGCAGCGTGCCGCAACAGCGCCGCGACATCCGTTTTGTGTGGAGCGGCGACACCGTCGGCCAGGGCTTCGGCATCAACCCGGACATCGGCGGCATGCGCATCTACGAAGCCATGCGCCTGCGCCTGCCGGACTTCTTTATCCACAGCGGCGACACCATCTACGCCGACGGCCCGGTGCCCGCACAGCTGGTCACCGAAGGCGGGCGCGTGTGGCGCAACATCACCACCGAAGCCAAGAGCAAAGTCGCGGAAACCCTCGACGAATATCGCGGCAACTACCGCTACAACCTGCTGGATGAAAACGTGCGCCGCTTCAATGCCGAGGTGCCGCAGATCTGGCAGTGGGACGATCACGAAGTGGTCAACAACTGGTCGCCGAGCAAGCAGCTCGATGAGCGTTACCAGACCAAGGACATCAACACCCTGGTCGGCCGCGCGCGCCAGGCCTGGCTGGAATATTCGCCGATGCGCCGCCAGGCCGCCGACGGTGGCGGGCGGATCTATCGCAAGCTCAGCTATGGGCCGCTGCTGGATGTGTTTGTGCTGGATATGCGCAGCTATCGCGGGCCCAACGATGACAACCTGGGCGGCGAAAAAGCCTTCCTCGGTCGCGAGCAATTGGATTGGCTCAAGCGTGAGCTCAAGGGCTCGCAGGCGCAGTGGAAGGTGATTGCCGCCGATATGCCCATCGGCCTTGGCGTGCCAGATGGCGAGGTGAGCCCAGGTGTGCCGCGTTGGGAGGCGATTGCCAACAACGATCCGGGCGCGCCCCAAGGGCGTGAGCTGGAGATTGCCGAGTTGCTGGGATTTTTGCGGGCGCAAAAGGTGCGCAACCATGTGTGGCTGACCGCTGATGTGCATTACTGCGCGGCGCATCACTATCACCCGGATCGGGCGGCGTTCCAGGAGTTCGAGCCGTTTTGGGAGTTTGTCGCGGGGCCTTTGAATGCGGGGAGTTTTGGGCCGAATCCGTTGGATAAGACCTTTGGGCCTGAGGTGGTGTTCGAGAAGGCGCCGCCGGTACAGAACACTTCGCCGTTTGCTGGGTTTCAGTTTTTTGGAGAGGTGCAGATTGATGGGCAGACGGCGGAGTTGACGGTGTTTTTGCGGGATCTGGATGGTGTGTCGGTGTTCCAGCAAAAACTCCAACCTGCCTGACTTGGAATGCAATTAAAACTGTGGGAGCTGGCTTGTCGGGTCGCCGCATCGCTGCGATAGCGGTGTGTCAGCTTGCACATTTGCTACTGATACACCGCTATCGCAGGCAAGCCAGCTCCCACAGTTTGATCCTCAGTGTCTGGGAGAGGTCAGTACACATCCCGGCGGTAGCGGCCCTGTTCAATCAGGCGATCTACCGCTTCACTGCCCAGAATATCCACCAACGCCTGATCCACTCCCGCCGCCATTCCCTGCAAACTGCCGCACACATAAATCGCCGCACCCTCGGCCAGCCACTTGCGCAGCACGTCCGCCGATTCACGCAGGCGGTCCTGCACGTAGATTTTTTCCTCTTGGTCGCGGGAAAACGCCAGGTCCAACAATGCCAGGTCGCCGCTGGCCAGCCAGCCTTGCAGCTCGTCCTGGCAGAGGAAGTCGTGGGCGATATTGCGTTCGCCGAACAGCAGCCAGTTGCGCTGCTGGCCATCGGCAATACGTGCCTTGAGCAAGCTGCGCAATCCGGCCAGGCCGGTGCCGTTGCCCAGCAGGATCATCGGCACCGGTGCGTCCGGCAGGTGGAAGCCACTGTTACGGCGCAGGCGCAGGCTGATGGTCGAGCCCAGGGCGGCGTGTTCGGTGAGCCAGCCTGAACCCAGGCCCAGGCTGCCATCGGGGTGGCGTTCCTGGCGTACGATCAGCTCCAGCACGCCGTCGCTGGCAATCGAGGCGATGGAGTATTCGCGCATGCCCAGCGGCACCAGCGCATTCACCAGTGCCTGGGCGTGCAGGCCCACTAGGTGGGCGCGATGCGTCGGCAGTTGGCGGGTGGCCAGGGCTTGATCGAGGGTGTGCGCCAGGTCGTCGATCAACACGCCGTCGCTGCCGGCCAGCCCGAGGCCTTCGAGGAAGTGCTCGATGGCCCAGGGGCAATTGCGCGGGAGGATTTCCACCAGGTCGCCGGCTTGCCAGGTCTGTGGTGAAGACGGGGTCAGGCCCAGCAGGTAGACGTCGGAACCGCTGCTGTCGCGGTTGAGCAGGGTGCGTTGGGCCAGCGTCCAGTTTTCGTACTGCGCGGTCGGCCATGCCGCAGTGGGGGCCTGACCTGTCAGTTGCCCAAGCTGTTGTTGCCAGTGCAGCAGGGCAGTGGTGTCGCCGCTGTCCACTTCCACGGGGGCGAACAGCGGGTTGCCGCCCTGGTTGGTCAGCCAGAAATGCAGGCGCCGGGCGAAGCCGCAGAAGTGTTCGTACTGCCGATCACCCAGGGCCAATACCGAGTAGTTCAGGCCTTTGAGGGACAGGTCCTGGCCGAGCACGCTGCGCTCAAAACCACGGGCGCTGTCGGGCGCTTCGCCGTCACCGAAGGTGCTGACCACGAACAGGGCGTTTTCGGACTGGCGCAGGTCTTCCTGGCTGACGCTACCCAGGGGTTGCACCTTCACTGGCAGGCCGGCCGCTTGTAATTGGCCAGCGGTTTGCCAGGCCAGTTGTTCGGCGAAACCGCTCTGGCTGGCGAAGCCGATCAGCCACGCCGGGGCATCGCTGTGGTTGGCGCCGAGGCCTTTGCGCGCGTCGCGCACTTGGCGTTTTTTGCGGCGGCGGTCGAGGTACAGCAGCCAGCCGGTGATGAAGAACAACGGCATCAGCAACGAACTGACGGTGAGGATAATGCGCCCCGCCAGGCCGAAGTAGCTGCCGGTGTGCAGCGCGTAGACGCTGGTCAGCAGCTGGGAGCCGAGGGTCTTGCTGGCGTAGCGGTCGTGGGACTTGACCTCGCCGGTGGCGGTGTCGAGGTTGAGCTGGTTCAGCGCGCGGTCGTGGGGCGAGTCTTGCAGCAGGTAGTAGACCGTGGCCGGTTGCCCGGCGACGGCGGGCATGCGGATGTTGTAGCTGCTCAAGCCTGGGCCGGCGCTGCTGTAGATGCTGCTCCACATCGCGTCATAGTTGGCCACGGGCGCCGGGCCTTGCGGCGGTGGGCCGCGCTTGCGCATGCGCTCGTTTTGCGGCGCGTCGGAGAGCAGTTTGGTCACGCCCTGGTTGTACCAGTCGTAGGACCAATACAACCCGGTCAGCGCCGCCAGCAGGTAGGCCAGCAGGCACCAGGTGCCGAACACCGAGTGCAGGTCCCAGTTGAAGCTGCGACCTTTCTTGCGCCAGTCCAGGGTCAGCCACACGCGCCAGCTGGCGACCTGGCGCGGCCAGCGCAGGTACAGGCCGGACAGGCAGAAGAACACCAGGATCAGCGTGCACGCCCCGGTGATGTTGCGCCCGGTGTCGCCCATCACGAGGAAGCGGTGGA
This sequence comes from Pseudomonas sp. Marseille-Q1929, assembly GCF_017316265.1. Taxonomy (NCBI): domain Bacteria; kingdom Pseudomonadati; phylum Pseudomonadota; class Gammaproteobacteria; order Pseudomonadales; family Pseudomonadaceae; genus Pseudomonas; species Pseudomonas sp. Marseille-Q1929. The sequence continues at coordinate 606,997 of NZ_JAFLWU010000001.1, read as the reverse complement.
ATTGCAGGAGGAAGCCGAACACGTCCTGGCCGACCACGTCGCCCATGTAGTTGCCGGTGTAAGGATCGAAATAGCGCAACTGGCCACGGCGCTCGCCGGGTGGCGGGGTGAAGAACACGCGCGCGGCATTGCCGCTGTCGCTTTCGACAAAGAGCATGGCCACGGTCTGGCCTTCGGTGGCCTCCAGTTTGCGTACCAGTTCGGCGGGCGGCAGCACGCCGGCGTCGCGCTTTTCCACCGTCAATACGCTGGGGTTGAGCGCCCGCAGGATTTCATCCTGAAACGAAACCGCTGCCCCGGTAATCCCCATCAAGGCCAGCACCAGCCCGGCCGTAATGCCGAAGAACCAGTGCAACTGGAACAGGGTTTTCTTCAACACGTCTGACCGCCTCGTCTATCTGGTTGTAAATGCACGGCGCGCATTATGCCGTGGGTTATCGAGAAATATTCTGTTTTACACGCAAAAGCCCCACGCATCCGATGCGTGGGGCTTTTGCCGTTTGCTGCCCGCTTTTAGAAGTGGAAGCTGGTGGACAGCAACGCCGTGCGACCCGCCGCCTGGTTGGCGAAGTGCGAGGCGTAGGCTTTGTCGTAGTAGGTCTTGTCGGTCAGGTTCTGCACATTCAATTGCAGGTCGACGTTCTTGGTCAGCTTGTAGCTGGCCATGGCGTCGTAGCGGGTGTAGGACGGTACGTACACGGTGTTGGCCGCATCGCCGTAAACCTGGTCGACATAGAACGCGCCGCCACCGATGGTCAGCTTTGGCGTCACGTTGTAAGTGGTCCACAGGCTGAACGAGTTTTCCGGGGTGTTCGGCATCTGGTTGCCTTTGTTCGAACCGGTCGTCACGACGCCCAGGCGGGTGCCGTTTCTGCCCGGATCAACCAGCTCGCTTTTCAGGTAGCTGTAGCCAGCGAACACTTGCCATTGCTCGGTGATCTTGCCGCTGGCGGACAATTCCAGGCCGTCGACGCGGGACTCACCGGCGGTTTCGTAGGTGTTGGAATCCACCAGGATGCGGGTGTTTTTCTTCTCGGTACGGAACACCGCAGCCGACAGCGACAGGCGGTTGTGGAACAGGTCCCACTTGGTGCCCAGCTCGTAGTTGACGGTTTCTTCCGGTTTCAGGTCGCTGGTGTTGATGCCGGTCGGGATAGCGTTGCTATCCACACCTTCACCCACCAGGCCGCCCGCTGGCGACGCCGAGGTGGCGTAGGAGGTGTAGATGCTGCCGTTTTCCAGCGGCTTCCAGACCAGGCCGGCCTGCCAGTTGAAGAACTGGCTGTCGTCCTTGACCTTGGTGCGCCCGGTGGTGGCATTGGTATTGGCTTCGGTGTCGAAGGTGTCGTAGCGCACGCCCACGTTCAGCAGCCATTTCGGGTCCAGCTCGATGGTGTCGAACACATAGGCGGCGCGGCTGGTGGCCTTGGTGTTGGTGCCCATGTAGTTGCGTGCGACGCTGCCGGTCCAGGCGTCGTCCGGGTTCGGGTTGCCCAGGGAGGTGCAGCTGCCGCCGCTGTTGCCGACCATGCCCGGCAAGCAGCCGTTGGGCGTTGGGTTGGCATTTGGCGTGATGGTGTAGCCGCTGACGCGGGTTTCTTCACCGGTGAATTCCAGGCCGGTGGAGTAGCTGTGCTTGAAGCCCAGCGCCTGGAAACTGCCAAACAGATCGGTCTGGTTGGTGGTGGTGGTCGTGGTGGAGACGCGGGCGTTGGCGCGGCGCCACACGGTGCCGTACTTGTTGACGTTGCCTTTGCTGTCGTCCGGCTGGGTGAGAACGTAGTCCTGGCCGGTGCTGCCATGACGCAGGGTGTTTTTCAGCGTCATGCTGTCGTTCAGGTCGTGCTCGACGGAGATCGTGCTGATATCCGCGCGGGTCTTGCGGAAGTCGCGATTCTTGAGGCCGTAGAAGTTGCTGCTGTCGCCGCCGTCGGTGGGTTTGTCGTGGACGTGGGTGGTGGTCGTGGCCGAGCCGTAGCCGTACGGAATGCCCGAATCCGGCAGGTCGTTGCTTTCCATGTGGTAGTAGCTGAGGTTGACACGGGTCGGGGTGCCCAGGCCAAAGGTCAGCGACGGGGCCACGCCCCAACGGTCGTAATTCACGGCGTCGCGGCCGGCGACGTTTTGTTCGTGGCTCATCAGGTTCAGGCGGAACGCGGCGCTGTCGTCGAGGAACTGGCGGTTCACGTCGAGCACGTAGCGGCGGGTCTGGTCGGAACCGTAGGTGAAGCCGCCGTTGGTGAAGTCCCGCGCTTGTGGGGTCTTGCTCACCAGGTTGAGGCTGCCACCGGCCGAGCCGCGACCGCCGAAGGACGAGTTCGGGCCTTTGCTGACTTCGATGGATTCGATGTCGAAGATCTCGCGGCTCTGGCCACCGGTGTCGCGTACGCCGTCGAGGTAGGTATCGCCCTGGGCGTCAAAACCGCGGATGAACGGGCGGTCGCCCTGTGGGTTGCCGCCTTCGCCAGCGCCGAAGGTGATCCCCGGTACGGTGCGCAAGGCATCTTGCAGCGAGGTGGCGGCGGTGTCCTTGAGGACTTGTTGCGGTACCACGGTGACCGAACGCGGGGTGTCCACCAGCGGCGCGGTGTACTTCTGCGAGGAGGCCTTTTCAACCTGGTAGGAGGTCTGGTCCTGTTCCTGGCCGGTGATGCTGGTGGCGCCCAGGGAGATGCTGTTGCGCTCGCCTTTTTGTTCAGTGTCGTCAGCCGCTTGCGCCAGGTGGGCAGCAGAGCCGGCGGTCAGGGCGACGCCGATGGCCGAAGCCAACAGACGTGGTGAACTGGCAGGTGTTTTTATTGAAGTGCGCGACATGACGTGTCCTTTCCCCAAGGATGTGAGGCGGCGGAATATAGGGCGAACACGACTTTCTATCAATTGCGATACATTGCTAATTGCATTGAATTTACATTCTTTACACTTTTTGCTTACGGTTTTTACGATGTCATCCGTCCACGGTGTTTTACAGGCTTGATAAGAATCAATACCATTGGCGCCTCTCTGCATTCAGGTATCGCCCATGTTGCTGCACATTCCCGGCCTGTTCTCTCGTGAGGAAGTGCAGCGCATCCGCCAAGCCCTGGAAAGCACCGATTGGGCCGACGGCAAAATCACCGCCGGGCACCAGTCCGCCAAAGCCAAGCACAACCTGCAACTGCCGGAAGGCCACCCGTTGGCCAAGGAAATCGGCGCGGCGATGCTGGAGCGCCTGTGGAAAAACCCGCTGTTTATGTCAGCGGCGTTACCGCACAAGGTCTTCCCGCCGCTGTTCAACTGCTACACCAGCGGCGGCAGCTTCGACTTCCATATCGACAACGCCGTGCGCCAGGCGCGGGGCAGCATTGAGCGGGTGCGCACGGACTTGTCGTCTACCTTGTTCTTCAGCGACCCGGAGGAATACGACGGCGGCGAACTGGAGATCCAGGACACCTTCGGCCTGCAACGGGTGAAACTGCCCGCCGGCGACATGGTGCTGTACCCCGGTTCCAGCCTGCACAAAGTCAACGCCGTGACCCGTGGCGCACGCTACGCCTCGTTCTTCTGGACCCAAAGCCTGGTGCGCGAAGACAGCCAGCGCACCCTGCTGTTCGAAATGGACGGCGCGATCCAGCAACTGACCGCCGATGTGCCCGACCATCCGGCCCTGATCCAGCTCACCGGCACGTATCACAACCTGTTGCGCCGCTGGGTCGAGGTCTGACATGGGCTTTCTGCTGCGCCGCGAAGAAGTGCTCAACGTCGAGAAACTGCAAGCCATGCTCGACGACTCCCCGGTGCGCGCTGCCCAGGCGATCCTGATGGCGGCGAAGGAGGGCGTGGTGGATGCCCAGGCGTTGCTTGGGCAAATCCTCTTGGAAGGCCGTGGCATTGCCCGTGATGAAGCGCTGGCGTTGCGCTGGTTCCAGATCGCCGCCCAGGGCGGGCACTTGATGGCGCGCAATATGGCCGGGCGGTGTCTGGAGCATGGTTGGGGATGTGCGGCTGATGAGGTTGCTGCGGCGAAGGCATACCGCTTTGCGGCTGAAGCGGGTTTGGATTGGGCGCAGTACAACTACGCCAATCTGCTGGCTACTGGGCGTGGTGTTGCTGAAGACCAGCAACAAGCGTTGAGTCTCTATCGCCAGGCAGCGGAACAGGGCCATGCCAAGTCGATGAATCTGCTGGGGCGTTATCTGGAAGACGGCCGGTTCTGTGCGCAGGATCTAGACGCAGCCGTGGATTGGTATCGTCGCTCGGCCGAAGGTGGCGATTTTCGCGGGCAGTTCAGCTATGCGGCGGTGTTGGCGGACAGAGGGCAGGTCGATGCGGCGTTGGAGTGGTTGCGCAAGGCGTTGGCGGGGGGGAATTTGAAGTTCTTGCGCACGGCGTGCAAGGCGTTGGCTGCGGCGGAAGATGCGCAGATTCGCGCGATGGCCGAGGCTTACCAACAACGTGCTGCAAGTCTTTCCTGATCCGTTGATCCCAGACAGAGCCAGGCACAAAAACTGACATTAGTTTTCTGGCGAAAACGGTTCGCCCCTCGGCACCATCGCGCCACACAAGCCCGCTTGAGAGTTAAGCGGGCTTTTTCATTGGTGTGTTTCGTGTGTATAAAAACCCATTGCCATCCGGTGGTGTGTAATGTACACACTGAAAGGGTGGGCGATGAAAAGTCGAGAGGTAATAGAACTGCTTGTTGCGGATGGTTGGTTTGAGGTGGCAGTCAAGGGCAGCCATCACCAGTTCAAGCATCCGGTGAAGCGGGGGCGAGTGACCGTTCCTCATCCCAAATCAGAGATTGCCAAGGGCACGCTGCACAGTATTTTCAAATCAGCTGGTATCAAGTGATGGCCTCGCTTGATGAGTTGGATAGAGTCCCAGGGGCTCGTCCAAAGGAGGAGCAATGAAGTTTCCAGTGGTGGTACATAAAGACGCAGACTCGGATTACAGCGTGGCCGTCCCTGATGTGCCGGGGTGTTTCTCGGCCGGTGGGACCTTTTCCGAAGCGCTGGACAATGTCCGTGAGGCACTGGCGTTGCATCTTGAAGGGCTGGTCGCAGACCAGGAACCGTTGCCCCAAGCGCTGGAGGTGGACGCCCATTTGGATAACCCGGATTTTGCTGGTGGAGTTTGGGCGATAGTCGACTTTGATCTCACGCCTTACCTGGGCAAGTCGGTGCGTTTCAATGCGTCTCTACCGGAACATCTGTTGCAGCGCATCGACGAGCGCGTGCAAAAGGACCATCGCTACGCCTCGCGATCAGGTTTTTTGGCGACGGCGGCGTTGCGTGAGTTATCGGCTTAGCAGAAACAAAAAAGCCCATGACAGGTCATGGGCTTCTTCTTGCAGCTTGTGGCTAAAAACTAACCGCTGCTCTTAAACGTAGAACGACTTCAACGGCGGAAAGCCATTGAACTCAACCGCGCTGTAGCTGGTGGTGTACGCACCCGTCGACAACCAGTACAAACGATCACCAATCGCCAGGTTCAGCGGCAGGCCGTACTTGTAGTTTTCGTACATGATATCGGCGCTGTCGCAGGTAGGACCGGCGATGACCACTTCTTCCATCTCGCCTTTCTTCTCGGTCCAGATCGGGAACTTGATGGCTTCGTCCATGGTTTCGATCAGACCGGAGAATTTGCCCACATCCGTGTACACCCAACGCTCGACGGCGGTACGGGATTTACGCGCAACCAATACCACTTCGCTGACCAGGATACCGGCGTTGGCGATCAGCGAACGGCCCGGCTCCAGGATGATTTCCGGCAGGTCGTCGCCGAAGTCTTCCTTGAGGAAGCGGATGATCTCTTCAGCGTAGGTTTCCAGGCTGTTGGTGCGGGTGATGTAGTTGGCCGGGAAGCCGCCGCCCATGTTGATCAGCTTCAGGTGGATGCCGTCTTCTTCTTTCAGGCGTTCGAAGATCACTTTGACCTTGGCGATCGCCGCGTCCCACACGCTGATGTCGCGTTGTTGCGAGCCGACGTGGAACGAGATGCCGTATGGCACCAGGCCCAGGTCGCGGGCGAGGATCAGCAGGTCCATGGCCATGTCGGTCTGGCAGCCGAATTTGCGCGACAAAGGCCAGTCAGCCGTGGTCGAGCCTTCGGTAAGGATACGCACATACACTTTCGAACCCGGGGCGGCCTTGGCGATGTTGCGCAGGTCGGCTTCGGAGTCGGTGGAGAACAGGCGCACGCCTTTCTCGTAGAAGTAGCGGATGTCCTTGGATTTCTTGATGGTGTTGCCGTAGCTGATACGGTCGGCGCTGACGCCGCGGTCCATGACCTTGTCCAGCTCGTAGATCGAGGCGATGTCGAAGCTCGAACCTTTCTCTTTGAGCAGGTCGATGATCTCGACGGCCGGGTTGGCCTTGACGGCGTAGTACACCTTGGCGAATTCGAAACCGGCGCGCAGGTCATCGTAGGCCTGGCTGATCATCGCGGTGTCGATCACCACGAACGGGGTTTCTTGCTTGTCGGCGAACGCCTTCATTTTGTCAAAAGTGGCGCGCGCGAAATAGTCTTCGACGTTGATCGACATGCTGGGAACTCCTAAGGGCAAACTGATTTAAACAATGGGTGCAAATGAACGTCCTCCGTATCCCCACTTTGGTTCGCCTACTTCCCAAGGCATGTCGCCGAAAGCAAAAAGGCCATGGGAATAACCGCTTCCCTTGGCCTTGCTGTCTCGTCGTCAGTACTTGAGCCGGATGGATCGTTTCCAGCATGGACGTTCGGCGCGAACTTTAGGGCGTGAGGGGCTTGAGATCAACTAAAAATGTCGCGTTTTTGCACGCGTTCGTCGCGAGGACCCGTGCAGCTACTTATGTAACCGACCGGTGTGACGGAATGATGTTCCCCGGATGGGGCAAATTGAGGTGTTTCAGACACAATGGAGATCCAATGTGGGAGCGGGCTTGCTCGCGAATGCGGCGTGTCAGTCGATAGATGTTTGACTGATACACCGCCTTCGCGAGCAAGCCCGCTCCCACAGTGTTAACCGCAGGGTGTCAGATCAAGCCAGTGCGGTTTCGGCAGGCGAAACGATGCTGGTCTTGCCCCCCCGGGACTTACCGGAACTCAAGTACTCGGCAATCGACTCCTGGGTCACCTCCCCAAGGAACACCCGCTCCGCATCCATCACCGGCAACCACGAGCGGTTGAACTCGTACATGCGCGACAACAGGATGCGCAAATGCTCGTCATACGCCGCCGTGGCGTTGAACTCGCGCAGGTACTGGCCGCAGGTACCGGTCTGACGGTGCAGGTCGCGACGTCGCACATAACCCAGCGCCTTGTTCTCGGCGCAGGTCACCACCACATAGCGGCGGTCATGTTCGTCCATCAGTTCCAGCGCGTCGGCCACCGGGGTTTCCGGGCTGACCGATGGGGCGTTGTCCGCCGCGTCTTCGGCTTTCACCAGCAGCAGGCGCTTGAGGGTGCTGTCCTGGCCTACGAAATTGCTGACGAACTCATCGGCCGGGTGCGCTAGCAGTGTGTCCGGGTGGTCGATCTGCAGCAGCTTGCCGGCACGGAAGATCGCAATCTTGTCGCCCAGCTTGATGGCTTCGTCGATGTCGTGGCTGACCATGATCACGGTCTTGTTCAGCGCGCGTTGCATCTCGAAGAACTCGTTCTGGATCATCTCGCGGTTGATCGGGTCGACCGCGCCGAACGGCTCATCCATCAGCAACAACGGTGCATCGGCCGCCAGAGCACGGATCACGCCGATGCGCTGTTGCTGGCCACCCGAGAGTTCACGCGGGTAGCGATGCAGGTACTGCTTGGGTTCCAGCTTGATCATGCTCATCAACTCGCGGGCGCGGTCGTGGCACTTCTGCTTGTCCCAACCCAGCAGCTTGGGCACGACCACGATGTTTTCCTCGATGGTCATGTTGGGGAACAGGCCGATCTGCTGGATCACATAACCGATGTTGCGGCGCAGGGTCACGGCGTCGAGGTCGGTGGTGTCTTCGCCATTGATCAAAATCTTGCCCGAAGTCGGCTTGATCAGGCGGTTGATCATTTTCAGCGTGGTGCTCTTGCCGCAGCCCGAGGGGCCGAGGAATACGCAAATTTCGCCTTCATTGACGGTCAGGCTTACGTCGTTGACGGCGGTGACAGTCTTGCCGTTGCTTTGAAAAGTCTTGGTCAGGTTTTGAAGTTCGATCATTTGAGTAATCCTTTTGGAGTCAGCGAGCGTTGCAGCCATTGCAAGAGCAGGTCGGCGAAGATGGCCAGGAGACTGACCAGCACGGCGCCGACGATCAGCATCGACATATCGCTGCGGCTGATGGCAGCCAGAATCAGTACACCCAGGCCACCGGCGCCGATGGTGGCGGCAATGGTCATTACACCGATGTTCATCACCACGGCGGTGCGCACACCGGCGAGGATCACCGGTACGGCGATGGGCAGCTCGACCATGCGCAGGCGCTGGCCGAAGGTCATGCCGATGCCGCGCGCGGCCTCGCGAATGCCCGGTTCCACGCCCGTCAGGGCCAGGTAGGTGTTACGCATGATCGGCAGCAGGGAGTAGAGGAACACTGCGGTGATCGCCGGCATCGGCCCCAGGCCCTGGCCGAATTTGGAGTAGAACGGCAGCAGCAGGCCGAACAGGGCGATCGACGGCACGGTCAGCAGCACCGTGGCGCTGGCTTGCAGCGGCCCGGCCAGGCTCGGGAAGCGCGTCATCAGGATGCCCAGGGGCACGCCGATGAAGATCGCGAGGATCACGGCGATACCCACCAGGGTGATGTGCTGCCAGGTCAGGTGCAGGACTTGGGCCCAATCAAGATGGGAAAAGGCGTTCAGGAATTCCATGTCTTCTCCTCTTATTGATTGATCGGATGTTGGCGCAGGAAATCGGCGGCAACGGCGGAAGGGCTTTCATGGTCAACGTCGACCCGCGCGTTCAACTGGCGCATGGTTTCGTCGTCGAACAGATCGGCCAATGGCTTGAGGTCAGCGGCCAGTTCCGGATGGGCGTCGAGATAAACCTGACGCACCACCGGCGCGGCGGTGTAGTCCGGGAAGTAGTGCTTGTCGTCTGCCAGCAGCTTCAACTTGAAGGCGTTGAGGCGACCGTCGGTGGTGTAGACCAAGCCCGCAAACACCTGGCCATTACGCAGCGCGGTGTAGACCAGGCCGGCGTCCATCTGCCGGGTGTTCTTGCGGGTCAGGTTCATGTCGTACAGCTTGACCATGCCGGCCAGGCCGTCGGAGCGGTTGGCGAACTCGGTGTCCAGGGCCACCAGGCGCTTGGCCTTGGCGTCTTGCGCCACGGCTTGGGTCAGGTCGCTGATGCTGTTGATCTCGGGGTGCTCAGCGGCCACTTTCTCCGGCAACGCCAGGGCATAGGTGTTGCTGAAGCGCGATGGGGCGAGCCAGACCAGGCCTTTTTTCGCGTCGAGTTCTTTCACTCGGGCGTAGGACTGTTCGCTGTCGAGTTTCTCGTCCACGTGGTTGTAGGCCACCAGCGACACGCCGGTGTATTCCCAGATCAGGTCCAGTTGCCCGCTTTCCTGGGCACTGCGCGCCAGGTTGCTGCCCAGGCCACCGGTCACGCGGGTGTCGTAGCCCTTGGTGCGCAGATATTGGGAGGTGATTTCGGCGAGCAGGGTCTGTTCGGTGAACACCCGGGCGCCGATGCGGATGACGGGCTTTTCAGCGGCTTGCGCAAACCCTGCACACAGCAGGACGCAGCTCAGTATCAGTGTCAGCTTTTTCATGTCGGTTCCTTAAGACGCACGCAACCCGCGTTCCAGCCAGAGGCGGCTGGCCAGGGTCACCAGACCGTCAAGCAGCAAGGCCAGCAACGCGGTGCACGCGGCGCCGAGCAGCAATTGCGGCTGGTTGTTCAGGGCGATGCCCGGGAAGATCAGGCTGCCCAGGCTGTTGGCGCCAATCAGGAACGCCAGCGGCGCGGTACCGACGTTGATCGCCAGGGCCACGCGCACGCCACCGATGATGATCGGCACGGCGTTGGGCAATTCCACGCGCAGCAGAATCTGGCGTGGCGTCATGCCGATGCCGGTGGCGGCTTCTTTCAGGGAACCCTGGACGTTTTTCAGGCCTTCGTAGGTGTTGCGCACGATGGGCAGGAGGGAGGCGAGGAACAGCGCGAAGATCGCCGGGCCGCTGCCGATGCCGAGGACGCCGAGGGCGATGGCCAGTACGGCCAGGGGAGGGACGGTGTTGCCGATGTTGAAGATCTGCATGAAGCGTTCTGCGCGCCCGACCATGTGCGGTCGGCTGAGCAGGATACCGGCGGGGATGCCCACAACAAGGGCGGCCAGCATGGAGACTAGAACGAGGATCAGGTGTGCTTGCAGGTAAAACAACAAATCGTCGCGGTACAGTTCGATCGTGTTGATGCCGATCCAGTGGACCAGCAGGGCCAGGAGGGCGACGACAACCGCTCCTCCTATCAGCCCTTTGCCATAGCGAATAGCCACAGGCGGACTCCTTTTTTCTTTTGTCGGCGAACACATTTCCGAGCGGCAATGCCATTCCTGGCTGTCGGCGAATGAGTTCGCGAAAAGCAGCTTGGTCATGTCGGTAAGACGGCATGAGATCAAGCCATGAGCGCAGCCTCGTCAGGCTAACTTGCTGATTTATCAGCCCCTGTTCCGAGTGCGGTAGCAGGGGAGTGGACGTCTCGACCTTTTAAAAGGTTCCATACTTGGCAGCATTTAGCCACCCCCAATCGGGTGAACGGTGGTCCGGCGCCCGGGGTTTGCGCTATACTCGCCGCCCTTTTTTGACTCACCTGCCAGGCGATTTCCCATGACCCACCAGGCCGCCGAAGTCGCGAAACGCCGCACTTTCGCCATTATTTCCCACCCCGATGCCGGTAAAACCACCATCACCGAGAAACTCTTGCTGATGGGCAAGGCAATCGCTGTGGCCGGCACGGTGAAATCCCGCAAATCCGACCGCCATGCCACCTCCGACTGGATGGAAATGGAAAAGCAACGGGGTATTTCCATTACCACGTCGGTCATGCAGTTCCCGTATCGCGACCACATGGTCAACCTGCTCGACACCCCGGGCCACGAAGACTTCTCCGAAGATACCTACCGCACCCTGACGGCGGTGGACTCGGCGCTGATGGTCCTCGACGGCGGTAAAGGCGTCGAGCCACGCACCATCGCCCTGATGGACGTGTGCCGTCTGCGTGACACGCCTATCGTCAGCTTCATCAACAAACTCGACCGCGACATCCGCGACCCGATCGAGCTGTTGGATGAAATCGAAGCCGTCCTGAAGATCAAGGCCGCGCCGATCACCTGGCCGATTGGTTGCTACCGCGACTTCAAGGGCGTGTACCACCTGGCCGACGACTACATCATTGTCTACACCGCCGGCCACGGTCACGAGCGCACCGAAACCAAGATCATCGAGAAGCTCGACTCGGACGAAGCCCGCGCCCACCTGGGTGACGAGTACGACCGCTTCGTCGACCAACTGGAACTGGTGCAGGGCGCCTGCCACGCGTTCAACCAGCAGGAGTTCCTCGACGGCCAACTGACCCCGGTGTTCTTCGGTACTGCGTTGGGCAACTTCGGTGTCGACCACGTACTCGACGCCGTTGTGGATTGGGCGCCGAAGCCGTTGGCCCGTGTCGCCAACGAGCGCACCGTGGAGCCAGTGGAAGAGAAATTCACCGGCTTCGTGTTCAAGATCCAGGCGAACATGGACCCGAAACACCGCGACCGTATCGCCTTTATGCGTATCTGCTCCGGCAAATACGAAAAAGGCATGAAGATGCGCCACGTGCGCACCGGCAAGGACGTACGCATCGGCGACGCCCTGACGTTCTTCTCCTCCGAGCGTGAACAGTTGGAAGAAGCCTACGCCGGCGACATCATCGGCCTGCACAACCACGGCACCATCCAGATCGGTGACACCTTCACCGAAGGCGAAGCGCTGGGCTTCACCGGTATCCCGCACTTCGCCCCGGAACTGTTCCGCCGCGTACGTCTGCGTGATCCGCTCAAATCCAAGCAACTGCGCCAAGGCTTGCAGCAACTCGCGGAAGAGGGCGCCACCCAGGTGTTCTTCCCGGAGCGCAGCAACGACATCATCCTCGGCGCCGTCGGTGTGCTGCAGTTCGATGTAGTGGCCAGCCGCTTGAAAGAGGAATACAAGGTCGAATGCTCCTACGAGCCCATCACCGTGTACTCCGCGCGCTGGATCGATTGCAGCGATAAGAAGAAGTTGGAAGAGTTCTCCAACAAGGCCGTTGAAAACCTCGCGGTGGACGGCGGTGGTCACCTGACCTACCTGGCGCCGACCCGGGTGAACCTGGCGCTGATGGAAGAGCGCTGGCCGGATGTGAAATTCCGTGCGACCCGCGAGCACCACTAAGGGCTGAGCGGTAAAAAAAGGGTGAAGCTGTCATGGCTTCACCCTTTTTTTATGCCCAACAAAAATCAAAACTGTGGGAGCTGGCTTGCCTGCGATGGCGGTGTATCAGTCGCCAATGTGCACGCTGACCCACCGCCATCGCAGGCAAGCCAGCTCCCACAGTTTGATCATCACAAGGCTTGGGATTGGCGAGAACCGTATATCGGGTCTAATTTTTACCCACCGACCGTAAAGGAGACCGCTGTGTTTAGTATTCAACGCGTTATCCATCTGGTTCTACTCGCAGGCCTGGCGCTATCCACCGCCGCCGCCCTGGCCGGCGCCGGCACACCCCAGTGGAAAGACACCGGCCCCGTCACCAAGCGCAAGCAGCAGGAGGTCAACTCCGGCAGCTGGCAGCCCCAGGCCCAACCCGCGCCCAAGGAAGACGCCGAAAACCCCTACAACGAAGGGGAAGACAGCGAAACCTACGACGACGGCGACACCTGACGGGCGAGTGGCGCAAACCCTGGATCGGAACTAGCTTGATTGTGAGCACCGGCCGAACGCCGGGGCGCATAGTTCACTGACTGGACGGAAACCGACCATGACTATCTTTCAACGTGTAGTGCTGTTGCTGAAAGTGTTGGTGCTGTTAACGCTGGGTACCACCACCGCATGGGCCAATAGCGCCGTGCAAAGCCAGGCGCCTGGGTTTGTGGCGGCGAAGAGCTTGCTTCTGGCCAAGAGCGAATCAGAAGCCGGTGACAAAGACCAAGGCGGCTCCGCGGATGACGACGACCAGCAAGCCCCACCGGAAGACGATGACAGCGAAGGTGACAGCGATACTTGAGTCGAGGCGAAAAAAAGCCCCACCTGCCGGACTGATGCGCAATCCGACGAGTGGGGCGGTAGAACTCTTGTAATGCCCTGGGCTTGATCGCCCAGGGCATTTTTGTTGCGTGATTACGCCACGAACTGCTCCGCGTAGTGGCAAGCCACCTGACGGTTATCCAAGGCACGCAGTTGCGGCTCCTCGCTACTGCACCGCGCCGTCGCATACGGGCAGCGCTTGTGGAAGGCGCAGCCAGGCGGCGGATTCAGCGGGTTGGGCAGTTCGCCGACGATCTTGATCTTCGGCTTGTTCGGGTCCGGGTGGATGGTCGGGGTGGCCGACAGCAGCGCCTGGGTGTACGGGTGCAGCGGGCGCGCGTAGATGTCTTCCTTGGGGCCGACTTCCACCGGACGGCCGAGGTACATCACCATCACGTCATCGGCGACGTGTTGCACCACCGCGAGGTTGTGGGAAATGAACACGTAGGCGGTGTTGAATTCCTGCTGCAAATCCATGAACAGGTTGAGCACCTGGGCCTGGATCGACACGTCCAGCGCCGAAGTCGGCTCATCCGCCACCAGCACTTTCGGTTGCAGCATCATCGCCCGGGCCAACGCGATGCGCTGGCGCTGACCACCGGAGAACATGTGCGGGTAGCGCTGATAATGCTCGGGGCGCAGGCCCACTTGCTTCATCATCGCCTGCACTTTCTCGCGACGTTCGGCGGCGGACAGGTTGGTGTTGATCAACAACGGCTCACCGAGTTGATCGCCGACTTTCTGCCGAGGGTTCAACGAGGCGTACGGGCTCTGGAACACCATCTGCACGTCTTTGCGCAACTGCTTGCGCTGTGCCTTGTCGGCGCCGGCGACTTCCTGGCCGGCGATTTTCAGCGAACCGGAAGACGGCTCTTCAATCAGCGTGAGTGCGCGGGCCAGGGTGGATTTGCCGCAACCCGACTCGCCTACAACGGCGAGGGTCTTGCCGGCTTCCAGCTCGAAGGACACGCCATTGAGTGCGCGTACCAGCGCATGGCCCTTGAACAGGCCACGGGACACTTCGTAGTGACGGGTCAGGTCGCGGGCGGTAAGAACGACGGCCATTACGCCACCTCCTGGTTCAAGGGGTAGAAGCAGCGCGCGAGGCTGTTGGTTTTTGGATCAAGCCCCGGACGCTGGGCACGGCAGGATTCCTGCACATACGGGCAACGTGGCGACAGCAGGCAACCCTGCGGGCGGTCATAACGACCCGGAACGATACCTGGCAGCGTGGCCAGGCGCGTGGCGCCCAGGCTGTGCTCGGGAATCGCCTTGAGCAGCGCTTCGCTGTACGGGTGCGCCGGGATGTCGAACAACTGCGGCACCTGGCCGACTTCCACGGCTTGGCCGGCGTACATCACACACACGCGCTGGGCGGTTTCAGCCACGACCGCGAGGTCGTGGGTGATCAGCACCAGGCCCATGTTCTGCTCTTTTTGCAGGGCCAGCAGCAGTTCCATGATCTGCGCCTGGATGGTCACGTCCAACGCGGTGGTCGGTTCATCGGCGATCAGCAGTTTCGGCTCGCCGGCAATTGCCATGGCGATGGCCACGCGCTGGCTCATACCGCCGGACAGTTGGTGCGGGTAGGCATCCATACGGCTGGCAGCGCCGGGGATTTCCACCTTTTCCAACAGTTCGATGGCGCGCTTGCGCGCTTGCTTGCCGGACATTTTCAAGTGCAGGCGCAGCACTTCTTCAATCTGGAAACCCACGGTGTAGCTGGGGTTCAGTGCGGTCATCGGGTCCTGGAACACCATCGCCAGGTCTTTGCCGACGATCTGGCGGCGCTGGCGGTTGCTCAGCTTGAGCATGTCCTTGCCGTCGAAGTTCAGGGCGTCGGCGGTGACGATGCCGGGGTGCTCGATCAGGCCCATCAGCGCCATCATGGTCACGGATTTACCCGAGCCCGACTCGCCAACGATCGCCAGGACTTCGCCTTTGTCGACGCTGATGTCGAGGCCATCGACCACCGGCACGGCGGTCTTGTCGCCGAAGCGTACGTTGAGATTCTTGATTTCTAACAGTGACATGGGAATCTCCTCAGGCGGCGTTCTTGAGTTTCGGGTCCAGCGCATCGCGCAGGCCGTCACCCATCAAGTTGATTGCCAGCACGCTGAGCAAAATGGTCAAACCAGGCAAGCTCACCACCCACCAGGCGCGTTCGATGTAGTCACGGGCCGAAGCCAGCATGGTGCCCCACTCCGGCGTCGGCGGTTGAACGCCCAGGCCGAGGAAGCCCAGGGCTGCGGCGTCGAGGATCGCCGACGAGAAGCTCAGGGTGGCCTGCACGATCAGCGGTGCCATGCAGTTGGGCAGCACGGTGATGAACATCAGGCGTGGCAGGCCGGCGCCGGCGAGGCGGGCGGCGGTCACGTAGTCACGGTTCAGTTCGCCCATCACGGCGGCGCGGGTCAGGCGCACATAGGACGGCAGCGACACAATGGCAATGGCAATCACGGTGTTGATCAGGCCAGGGCCGAGGATCGCGACAATGGCTACGGCCAGCAGCAGCGACGGCAGGGCCAGCATGATGTCCATCAGGCGCATGATGGTCGGGCCAAGCAAACGCGGGAAGAACCCGGCGAACAGGCCCAGCAGGATGCCCGGAATCAGCGACATCACCACCGATGACAAACCGATCAGCAACGACAGGCGCGAACCCTGGATCAGGCGCGAGAGCAGGTCACGGCCCAGTTCGTCGGTGCCCAGCAGGAACTGGATCTGCCCACCTTCCAGCCAGGCTGGCGGGGTGAGCAGGAAGTCGCGGTATTGCTCGCTGGGGTTATGCGGCGCCACCCAAGGGGCGAAGAGCGCGCAGAACACGATCAGCAGCATGAAGGCCAGGCCGGCCACCGCGCCTTTGTTCTTGGAAAAGGCTTGCCAGAATTCTTTGTACGGGGACGGATACAGCAGGCTTTGATCGACTGCTGACACGGGAGTAGGTGTGGTCATGGTCATGATCTCAGCGCTGGTGACGGATGCGTGGATTGGCGAAGCCGTAGAGGATATCCACCACGAAGTTCACCAGGATCACCAGGCAGGCGATCAACAGGATGCCGTTTTGCACCACCGGGTAGTCCCGTGCGCCAATGGCTTCGATCAGCCATTTGCCGATGCCGGGCCACGAGAAGATGGTTTCGGTCAGGACCGCACCGGCCAGCAGCGTGCCGACTTGCAGGCCCACCACGGTAAGTACCGGGATCAACGCGTTGCGCAGGCCGTGGACGAATACCACGCGCGCTGGCGACAGGCCCTTGGCCTTGGCGGTACGGATGTAGTCTTCGCGCAGCACTTCGAGCATCGACGAACGGGTCATCCGTGCGATCACCGCCAGCGGAATGGTGCCGAGCACGATGGCCGGCAGGATCAGGTGGTGCAGCGCGTCCCAGAAGGCGTCCGGCTCGTCAGCCAGCAGGGTGTCGATCAGCATGAAGCCAGTGCGCGGCTCGATGTCGTAGAGCAGGTCGATACGCCCGGACACCGGGGTCCAGCCCAGGCTCACGGAGAAGAACATGATCAGGATCAGGCCCCACCAGAAGATCGGCATCGAATAACCCGCGAGGGAGATGCCCATCACCCCGTGGTCGAACAGCGATCCTCGTTTCAAGGCCGCGATCACCCCGGCCAGCAGGCCCAGGATACCGGCGAACAACAGGGCGGCCATGGACAGTTCCAGGGTCGCCGGGAAGAGGGCGGTGAACTCGGTCCACACGCTGGTGCGGGTACGCAAGGATTCGCCAAGGTCGCCCTGGGCGAGCTTGCCGACGTAGTCCAGGTATTGCGCATACAACGGCTTGTTCAGGCCAAGGCGTTCCATTGCCTGTGCGTGCATCTCGGGGTCGACGCGCCTTTCGCCCATCATGACTTCGACGGGGTCGCCAGGGATCATGCGAATCAACGCAAACGTGAGCAACGTGATGCCGAAGAACGTGGGGATCAATAACCCCAGTCGGCGGGCAATAAAACTAAACATCGTGTGGTGTACCTCAATCAGCCGGTTAGGCAGGTCCGGCACCACCCAGGTGGGCGGTGCCGAGCGTTTTTCTTATTTACTTCGCCTGGGTAGTGGCGAAGTTATTGGTGCCGAGAGGGCTAAGGGTGTAGCCCTCTACGTTTTTGCGCATGGCGGTGAACAGTTTCGGGTACGCCATGGGAAGCCATGGCTGGTCTTTTTCGAAAACGTCCTGTGCTTGTTCATAGAGCGCCGCGCGTGTTGCGGGTTCCTTGGCGGCACGGGCCTTGTCGATCAAGTCCTGAAACTCCTTGTTACACCAGCGCGCGTAGTTTTCGCCGTTTTTCGCTGCATCGCAACTCAGGTTCGGCGTGAGGAAGTTATCCGGGTCGCCGTTATCGCCCACCCAGCCGGCCGAGACCATGTCGTGCTCGCCACCTTTGGCGCGCTTGAGCATTTCGCCCCATTCCATGACTTTGATATTGATCTTCAGGCCAATCTGCGCAAGGTCAGCCTGCATGCGCTGGGCGCCCAACATTGGGTTGGGGTTGGTCGGCCCGCCGCCGTTACGGGTGAACAAGGTAAATTCGGTGCCTTCCGGTACGCCGGCTTCCTTGAGCAGGGCGCGGGCTTTGTCCAGGTCCCGTGGCGGGTTTTTCAGCTTGTCGTTGAAGCCCAGCAAGGTCGGCGGATACGGGCCGGTGCCCACTACTGCGTTGCCTTTGCCGAACAAAGCGTCGGTATAGCCGGCTTTGTCGAACGCGATGTTAATGGCGTGGCGTACCCGCGCGTCGCTCATGTACTTGTGGGTGGTGTTCATGGCGATGTAGCTGGTGGTCATCGCCGCCAACCCGTCGACCTTCAGGTTCGGGTCGGCTTGCATGCTCGCCACGTCATCCGGTTTTGGATACAGCGCGATCTGGCACTCGTTGGCCTTGAGCTTTTGCAGGCGCACGTTGTTGTCGGTGGTAATCGCCAGGATCAGCGGATCGGCCGGCGGCTTGCCACGGAAGTAGTCCGGGTTGGCCTTGTAACGCACCTGGGCGTCCTTGGCGTAGCGCGTGAACACAAACGGCCCGGTGCCGATCGGCTTGGCGTTCAGGTCATCGGTCTTGCCGGACTTGAGCAACTGGTCGGCGTATTCGGCGGAGTGGATCGAGGAAAACGCCATGCCCAGGTCGGCCAAAAACGGTGCTTCAGGACGGGTCAGGGTAAAGACGACGGTGTGATCGTCGGTTTTCTCTACGCTCTTGAGCAGTTCCTTGAAGCCCATGCTTTCGAAGTACGGGTAGCCCACGAGAGACTTTTTATGCCACGGATGGTTCGGGTCCAGCTGTCGCTGGAGGCTCCAAAGCACGTCGTCGGCATTCAGGTTGCGCGTGGGTTTGAAGTAGTCGGTGGTGTGGAACTTGATGTCATCACGCAGGTGGAAGGTGTAGGTCAGGCCATCTTCGCTGATTTCAGGCAGGGCCTTGGCCAGTGCCGGAACCACTTCGGTGGTGCCGGGCTTGAAGTCCACCAGGCGGTTGAACAGGGTTTCTGCTGCGGCGTCGGCGGTGACGGCCGTGGTGTACAGGACCGGATCGAAGCCTTCCGGGCTGGCTTCGGTGCAGACCACCAGCGGTTTGGCCGAGATGCCGACGGCCACGCTCAACAGCGCGGCAGCAATGGCGGCTTGTAGCGGGAGCATTTTCATTCGGAGCCCTCTGAAATCGATGGGACCAGACAAGCGTAGACGGCGGGCTCGTCCTGAGCCCGCCGTCTACCTGGCGCTAATTAAAGAATGTTGAACGGGATGGTGGTAACCAGACGGAATTCGTTCAGGTTGCCGTCAGACTGTTCGGCGGTAGCACGGTGAGCGACATAGGTCGCGCGGATAGTGGTGGCCTTCAATGGACCGCTCTGTACCGCGTAGGACGTGCCGATACCGTACTCGTAGTGGTGTTCGCCGTCCTGCGCCTGGACGCCGTCATAGCCTTTGCCTTCTACGCCACGGTTGCCGGTGTAGTGCGTACCGTCGATGCCCCAGCCGCGAGCCGAGTAGATGTTGAACTTCAGGCCTGGCACGCCGTATTCGGCCATGTTGATACCGTAGGCAACCTGGAAGGACTTCTCGTTCGGGCCGTTGAAGTCCGACGTCAGGGAGTTGGCCAGGTAGATACCGTTGGTTTCGTGCAGGTAGTCGAAGTACTCGTTACCGTTCACTTGCTGGTAGGAGAAGGTCAGGCTGTGAGCCTGGTGAGTCAGGCCCAGGGACAGGGAGAAGGTATCGTTGTCGATATCCCCCATCAGCTTTTTGCCTTCATCGACGGTTTTGTAGTAGTTGAAGCCGGTGGTCAGGCCCAGCACCGAGCTGTCGCCCAGCTCGTGGGTGGCGCCGAAGTAGTACTGGTTCCAGAAGTCTTTGACGTTCGCGCCGAAGAAGCTGGTTTTCAGGCTCTTGAACGGCTGGTAGTTGGCACCCAGGGTGTAGACCTTGTCGGTCTCGACGCCATCGGCGCCTTTGCTGTTGTACTCGCTGCGGAACTTCGACAGGCTCTGCTCGGTACGTGGCGAAACGCGGTCAAACACGCCGCCCTGGAACGACAGGTTGGTGAATTCTTCGCTGTTGAAGCTCACACCTTCAAAGCTCGACGGCAGGGCACGGTTGCCGATGGTGTCGACGATGCCGCTGCTGAAGTTCTGGCGACCCGCGGTCAGCGTGGTGTTGGACACGCGGAACTTGACGTTGGCCAGGCCCAGTTTGCTCCACTGGTCTACGGCGTCACCGTAGGAGTGGGCCAGGGTGCGGTTGGAGCCGCCGGCGATGTCGTCCCGGTTACGGATCAGTGAGATCACGTTGTAGGCCGCGACTTCGGTGCTCACGCCAACGGTGCCTTGGGTAAAGCCCGAGGTGTAGTTGAGGATGGTGCCCTGGTCCCAGTTGTAACGGCGGGAAACGCGGGTCTTGTTGATGTCGCCTTCGTTCTTGAAGTAGCCGATGCGCGTGTCGCGACGGAACATTTCGTTGGAGTACCAGTTACGCGTGGTGCCGCCCAGGCTTTGGCCGTCGATAAAGCCTTTGGCCTCGCTTTGGGCGCTGGTGCCGGCCAGGGTGGTAGGAACGAAGTCCTGGCTTTGGGTTTCAGCGTAGGCGGTTGCCGTGATGGTGCTGATGGCCAGGGCCAGAAGCGCTTTGCTGCTCAGTTTCATGGGTGAAGCTCCTTTGGTTCTCTTTTTTATGCCGGTCTTATTAGGTGATCCGGCTATTGGGTGTGTAACTCGTTCAAGCCTTTGCAAACGTTTGCCTTAAGGGAATTCCCGAAATAAGGCTGCACGTTTGCCGCAGAGCCAACTTCGCTCTGCGCCATCCGGTTATTTTTTTATGGGGTGATACTGACGCCCGAGAACACGTTGCGGCCGAAGGGGCTCACTTTGAAACCTTCGACTTTGGCGCTTAACGGCTGGTTGACCGTCGAGTGGGCGACCGGCGTGATCGGCACCTGCTGCTTGAGCAGTTGCTGCGCCTGCTTGTACAGAACAGTCCGTTGTTCGCGGTCGGTGACGACCTTGGCTTGCTTGATCAGCTTGTCGTACGCCGGGTCACACCACATGGAGTAGTTGTTCCCGCCGATGGCGTCGCAGCTATAGAGGGTGCCCAGCCAGTTGTCCGGGTCACCGTTGTCGCCAGTCCAGCCGATCAAGCTCACATCGTGCTCACCGTTCTTGGTGCGCTTGATGTATTCGCCCCACTCGTAGCTGACGATCTTCACTTTCAGGCCGATCTTGGCCCAATCGTTTTGCAGCATTTCTGCCATCAGCTTGGCGTTGGGGTTGTAGGGGCGTTGTACGGGCATCGCCCACAGGGTGATCTCGGTGCCTTCTTTCACGCCGGCAGCCTTGAGCAGTTCCTTGGCTTTTTCCGGGTTGTAGGCGGCGTCCTTGATGGTGTCGTCGTAGGACCACTGCGTCGGCGGCATGGCGTTGACCGCCAGTTGCCCGGCGCCCTGGTACACGGCGTTGAGGATGCTTTGCTTGTTCACCGCCATGTCCAGCGCCTGGCGCACTTCGAGCTGGTCGAAGGGCTTGTGGCGCACGTTGTAGGCGATATAGCCGAGGTTGAACCCCGGCTTGGTCAGCAGTTGCAGGTTCGGGTCGGCCTTGAGGGCGTCGACGTCGGCTGGGCGAGGGTGCAGGGTCACTTGGCATTCGCCGGCCTTGAGCTTTTGCACGCGCACCGAAGCGTCGGTGTTGATGGCGAAGATCAACTGGTCCAGCTTGACCTTGCTCGGGTCCCAGTACTGTTTGTTCGGTGCGTAGCGGATCTGCGAGTCTTTCTGGTAGCGCTGGAACACATACGGGCCAGTGCCGATCGGCTTCTGGTTGATGTCGCTGGGCTTTCCGCTCTTGAGCAATTGCTCGGCGTACTCGGCCGACAGGATCGCGGCGAAGCTCATGGCGATGTTTTGCACGAACGCGGCGTCTACCGTGTTCAAGGTCATCACCACGGTGTGCGGGTCGGTTTTCTCGACCTTGGCGATGTTCTTGTTCAGGCTCATCCCGTTGAAGTACGGAAACTCGGTGGGGTAGGCCTTGCGGAAGGGGTGCTCGGGGTCAAGCATACGGTTGAAGGTGAACAGCACGTCGTCGGCGTTGAAATCGCGCGTCGGCTTGAATTCCTTGTTGCTGTGGAACTTCACCCCTTCACGCAGGTGAAAGGTGTAGGTCAGGCCATCTGGCGAAATATCCCACTTGGTTGCCAGGGCAGGCACTACGTTGGTCTCGCCTTTTTCAAACTCGACCAGGCGGTTGTACAGCGGTTCGGCTGCATCGTTGTCGGTGGCGGTGGTGTATTGCGCGGTATCAAAACCAGCGGGGCTGCCTTCAGAGCAGAACACCAGGCTCTTTTTGTCGGCGGCTTGGCCCATCGTGGCCACAGCCAGCAGGCTGGTGGCAAATAGTGCGGATAGAACGGTGGTATGGCGCATGACGATCCCGATCCTTGTTTGTAGTTGTCGTCAGCGAGCAATCACCCGGTCTTTGAGGACCGGGATGCATCGCTGACCCCACACGGCAAGTGCCCTATCAGATTGAGGCTTCTGCGGCCCTGCGACGTTATGGGTCGCGGACTTCGCAGTAAATGCACGAAATCTGAATGTCGTCGTAGGTAACGGAGACGCAGGTCGAAGTTTGTTGCTGTAGGACGGCAACGTGTTCGGCTGTAGTCTGTTTCCTACGTCTTGGGCAGATGCAATAACGGCGACGTTATGAAACGTCGCCGCCAATGCCTCTTATTTGCCGCTTACGCTCACGCCGTAGAAGGAGTTCAAGCCAAACGGGCTGATCTTGAAGTCCTGCACGGTGTTGCGCATGGGTTGATACACCGTCGAGTGCGCGATAGGTGTCATCGGGACAGCATCTTTGAGGATATGTTGCGCCTGCTTGTACAGCTCGGTGCGTTTGGCGACATCCGAAGTAGCCTTGGCTTCTTTCACGGTGTCGTCGAATTTCTTGTCACACCATTTGGAGAAGTTGTTACCGGCCAGCGAATCGCAGCCGAACAGCACGTTCAGCCAGTTGTCCGGGTCACCATTGTCGCCGCTCCAGCCAATGATCATGGCCTGGTTCTCGCCGCCTTTGGAACGCTTGATGTACTCGCCCCACTCATAGCTGGTGATCTTGACTTTCAGGCCGATCTTGGACCAATCGTTCTGCAGCATCTCTGCCATCAGCTTGGCGTTCGGGTTGTACGGACGCTGAACCGGCATGGCCCACAGCACGATCTCGGTACCTTCCTTGACGCCGGCTTCCTTGAGCAACGCCTTGGCTTTTTCAGGGTCGTACTTGGCGTCCTTGATGGTGGTGTCGTAGGACCACTGGGTCGGCGGCATGGCGTTGACGGCCAGTTGGCCGGCGCCTTGGTAGACGGAGTCGATGATCTGCTGCTTGTTGACCGACATGTCCATCGCCTGGCGTACGCGCAGGTCCGCCAGTGGGTTTGGCTGGTCGCTGCCCTTGACCTTGTCCATCACGTTGTAGGCAACGTAGCCCAGGTTGAAACCGGCCTGGTGCGGCAATTTCAGGTCTTTGTCTTCGCCCAGCGCCTTGAGGTCGGCCGGACGTGGGAACAGGGTCACCTGGCATTCGTTTTTCTTCAGCTTCTGGATACGCACCGACGGGTCGGTGGTGATGGCGAAGATCAGGTTGTCGATCTTCACGTCCTCAGGTTTCCAGTAGTCCTTGTTGCCGGTGTAGCGAATGTTCGAGTCTTTCTGGTAGCTCTTGAACACGAACGGACCAGTGCCGACTGGCTTCTGGTTGATGTCCTGGGCCTTGCCTTCTTTCAACAGCTGGGCGGCGTATTCGGCCGACTGGATCGAGGCGAAGCTCATGGCCAGGTTCTGGATGAAAGCCGCGTCCACGGTGCCAAGGGTGAACTTGACGGTGTGGTCATCGACTTTTTCGATGTTCTTGATGTTGGTGTCCATCCCCATGTCCGTGAAGTACGGGAACTCGGTGGGGTAGGCTTTGCGGAACGGATCGTCCTTGTTGATCATGCGATTGAACGTGAACAGCACGTCATCGGCATTGAAGGTACGGGTCGGCTTGAAGTACGGGGTGGTGTGGAACTTGACGCCGTCGCGCAGTTTGAAGGTGTACGTCAGGCCATCCGCGGATACGTCCCAGCTGGTGGCCAGCCCAGGAATCACAGCGGTGCCGCCGCGCTCGAACTGGGTCAGACGGTTGAACATGGTTTCGGCCGAGGCATCGAAGTCTGTTCCGGTGGTGTACTGGCCTGGGTCGAAACCGGCCGGGCTCCCTTCGGAGCAGAACACCAGGTTAGTCGCCGCTTGGGCGAAAGGAGCTGCGGCCATAAGGCCAGCGCTAACAATTAACGGAATGACTGCGTGTTTAAGCATGTTGGCCTCATGATTTGTTGTCATTTTTGGTGGTGAGGGCGACCTCGTGAGCCGGCCTGCGGATACTTATGCAGGGGCCATACCCATTGCAAGATGCAGAACCGTTAGGAGGTTGAAACAGTGGTACGAACGTACAGGAATGTCGCAATTATGAAAGTTTCTACATAATTGAGTACATTTCGAGGGTTTTTTCGGTGCGTCGGGCGCACCAAAAGAGACCAACCGAGGCGTCTAGCGCACTCGGTTGGGGCGCTGCTGTTACTTATCTAGACTGACGCCATAGAAGGGCGTGAGGCCAAACGGGCTGATCTTGAAGTCGTGCACTTCTTTACGCAGGGGCTGGAAAACCGTCGAGTTCGCAATAGGCGTTATAGGTACTTGTTCCTTAAGGATTTTTTGTGCCTGCTGATACCACTTGATGCGTTGTTCACGGTCGCTGCTGACCTTGGCCTGCTGCACCAGTTTGTCGTAGTCAGGGTTACACCATTTGGCGTAGTTGCTGCCCTTCACCGCAGCACAACTGTAGAGCACGCCGAGCCAGTTATCCGGGTCGCCGTTGTCGCCGGTCCAACCGTAAATCATTGCGTCGTGCTCGCCATTTTTGGCGCGCTTGATGTATTCGCCCCACTCATAGCTGACGATGTTGGCCTTGATGCCGACTTTTTCCCAATCCTGTTGGATCATTTGTGCCGACATTCGCGCATTGGGATTGGACGCACGCTGGACCGTCATGGCCCACAGGTTGATGGTGGTGCCAGGGGCGACGCCTGCTTCTTTTAGTAGCGCCTTGGCCTTGGTGGGGTCGTAGGGTGCGTCTTTGATCGTCGGGTCATAAGACCACTGCGCTGGCGGCAAGGCGTTCTGCGCCAATTGCCCGGCACTCTGGTACACCGCCTTGATGATCGCGGGCTTGTCGATGGCCATGTCCAGGGCCTGGCGCACCTTGAGCTGATCCAGGGGCGGATGGGTCACGTTGTAGGCCAAAAAGCCCAGGTTGAAACCGGCCTGTTGCAGCACCCGCAGGTTGGGGTCCTGCTTCATCACCTCGATATCGGACGGGCGCGGGTAACCGCTGACCTGGCATTCGCCCGCCTTGAGTTTTTGCAGGCGCGACGCGGCGTCCGGGGTAATGGCGAACACCAGGTTGTCGAGTTTCACGTCCTCGGGTTTCCAATACTGTTTATTGGCCACGTAGCGAATCTGCGAATCCTTCTGGTAGCGCTTGAACACGAACGGCCCGGTGCCGACCGGTTTCTGGTTGATCTCTTTGGCCTTGCCCTGCTTGAGCAGTTGCGCGGCGTATTCGGCAGACTGCACCGAGGCGAAGCTCATGGCCAGGTTCTGCACGAACGACGCATCCACATTATTGAGGTTGAAGCGCACAGTGTGATCATCGAGCTTTTCAACGCCCTTGATCGTGGTGTTCAAGCCCATGTCGGTAAAGTACGGCGACTCGGAAGGGTAGGCCTTGCGGAACGGGCTGTCGGCATCCAGTAGGCGGTTGAAGGTGAACAGCACGTCATCCGCGTTGAAGTCGCGGGTCGGGGTGAAAAAATCGGTGGTGTGGAACTTGACGCCATCGCGCAGGTGGAAGGTATACGTCAGGCCATCCTTGGACACGTCCCAGCTTGTGGCCAGGCCGGGTTCCACTTCGGTGCCGCCGCGTTTGAACTGGGTCAGGCGGTTGAATACGGTTTCGGCCGAGGCGTCGAAATCGGTGCCGCTGGTGTACTGGCTAGGGTCGAAACCGGCGGGGCTGGCTTCGGAGCAGTAGACCAGGGTGCTGGCCGCTTGGGCCATTGGCATGCAGGCCAGCAGGCTGGCAGCGAGGAGGAGCGGCTTGAAGGTGATTCTTTCCATGGAGACCCCAGAGGTGGCAGTCAGAGACTGCGCAAATGAAAACGGCGGTACCGAGGTTACCGCCGTTCTAGGGGAGGAGATAGATCAGCTCAGCTTAGGCCTAACTTCCATGCGTATAGGCGAGGATGGATCCAGAGCATAACCGTCACTGTCCAGTTCATTGCTTTCGCGAAGGGTCAGTGTTCTTGATGACGTTACCTCTATGTCATTAAGTTCTTCCAGTTCACCATTGCTATTGTCTAGTTTTGTCAATATATAATCGGACTTGGCCGTGACCGTAGTTACATTGTTAGCAGGGTCATATTTGATATGGTAGTGTGGGTCACGCCCGCTACCAAAGACAGTGCCTTCAAATCTCGATGCACTAAATTCGTCCGACGCAGCGCCGAGTGCCCATTGGTTGGCGAGTTGAGAAATCCGCCTTCTTAGCTCCGGATCAGGAATCATTTCTTCCATAGCACGGATGTTTTCCCGCTTGACGTCATCGAGTTCATCATTCGTCAGTACACGGCCTTTCTGCTGCTTTAACGCTTTTATTTGTTGGTCAATGTCAATTTTCAGCGTGCCGCCGGGTGCTTCTACTGTGAATTTACTACGGTGTAGATCTGTGAGGAATTGATGAGTGTAGTCGTTTGTGCCAAAAGTGGAGATGAAATCGGAAGGTGGCAGCGTAGCCTTAAGCGGGTCCTCTTCAGCCGTCCAGGAAAGTTGCGGTATGGTTTCACCTTCATTGTTCAAGGTAATACCGTATTTATACTCGTTGCCATCAACCTTTAAGTACTTGTCCAGCGTTTCGGAACCCTTCATTTTCTCGCCGTTGATATCAAGAAACTCATCTGATAGTTTTGGCGATAACTTAGGCTCAGGGCTTGGGCTGGTAGACGCTTTACGACTCCACCATGCGCCGCCATCGCCCGGCGCGCGCGCCCACTCTCCATCACGCCCAGGTGTCACCACCGTCAGCCCGGTCCTCGTGGTTGGATCAATGATTTTGGCCGCTGCCGCGCCAGACCGATAGCTGCCGGAAATTTCAAATACCTTGCTCGTGCCCGTCTCATCAGTCATGCGCACAAACTGTCGAAAAGCCCCCGTGCTGTCTGTCATTCGGTAAACCCCGGACGCATCTCGGGTAGCGTTCTTTATCAGTTGCTCCCCGTCGGCGACGGCGTATTGCGCCATGGGGAGGAGCGACGGAGATCTCGGCAAGGGCGTAGGTGCTGGTTTGGTTTCAGGAGCTATACCATGCGAGGGGCCTGGCTGGGGTTCTTTACTGACCGTGACTTCCGGTTGGGGCTGCGGCTTCACAGGCGGCAGTTCTCTCTCGGGGGGAAGTGCAAACGGGTCTTCGGGAACCGCACTGGCCCCGACCGAAAACAATGTGTTCAGCAAGCCATCGAATGCCTTCGATGAGCCGTCCCGGCGTTCAGCCACCGTATCGCCGGACGCTTGTTTTTCGGCCCCCAATGCCAGTTCGGTCAATCCTGTCACTACGGCGGCCGCCGCCACCGGCGCAGCGATAGGCGCAAGCTTGGCCAGCAGGCCGGCCGCTACAGTAACGTCGTTGAGCCAGGTGTCCCGGGTGACTTCGCTGTTGGACTTGATGACCACGTCGGCGTCACTCGTCATGCGGTCCTTGCTGGCGGCGGCCATGGCGGAAAACACATCTCCCGCAATGGGTGACTGATTTTCATGGATGGCAGGGTGGAGTTTGCCCGAGGCCAGTTTCTGAAAGACCGTATCCAAGCCTTCTTTACGGGAACCTACGTTGGTAAACCACAACAACGGTACGACGATCTTGGCAATGCTTGCCAGGGTGCCGGGCTCATGATCCTGGCGTGCGATCAAAGGGAAGTGGGAAGCGAGGGCCGCACGCTTTTTATCGTCCTTGGTTTGGTCGATGACCCATTGATTCAATTTTTCAAGGGAATCAAACCTCAGAAACGCCGGCTCAGCACCAGGAATGTAGAGCACCTGGCGACCACCGTCGGCCGCACTGAAACGCAGAATGTCGTTGGATGCAAAGCCTGCGATATTCAGTGCATGTGCCTGCACGTGGTCTTTCGCCGGGGCCTGTGCCTTGAGTTGTTCGACGCTAAGCGGTGCATTTGGGTCGAGTGGCAGGTTGGACACTGCGCCCATCACCAAGCGGTAATCCTCTCGGGTGAAGCGGTGCTCGGGGGCTTGCAGCGCACGCTCGGCGGTCAGCCTGGCTTCAGCGGTCTTGAGTTGTTTACGGGCCTGATAGGTGAACTCGCCCTTGATTGCGGTCCGGTAGTCATCGTTGTGACTGTTCCAGAACGTGTCGATTTTTTTGGTCATTTCACCTTGAAAATCGGTCTTCCAGCTTTCGTGCATGACTTGGGAGGGAAGGATTGGGACTTGGTTGTGGGCGCCCCAGCCCTTTTTTTTGCTTTGCCCAAAGCCGTCTGTGTACAAACCGGATGCCCAGTCGAGGTTGCCTGGAACTCCGTCATCTTCCGAAAAGTTTTTCAGCAACGCATCCGGTAGCCGCAGGGAGGAAACTGGCTCCCAGGTGGTGTATTCCCAGCCAGTGATAGTCGCGTTTTCGGGGTCGGGGGTGTGCCCACCGCCGTTGAAACGGTTTAAGTAGACTGTGTCGGAATCAATGTGCTTGCCGGTCAATTTGAACAGAACCGCGTCCGCCCACTTCTTGGCTTCTGCCCGGGTGTTGGGCAGGTTGTTGGCGACATCGACCGCCAAATGTTTGTACGCCAGTGCCTGCGGGGCCGTGAGAAAAAACTTCGCGGCATTCAGCTTCTGCGTTTGCAGCGCGTCTGCCGAGCGGCTGTTGGCTGGGCGCAGTGAATCGTCGGCAGGAATGGGGCGGAACGCGTGGTCATTGTGCTCCAGTCGCCTCACTTGTGCGCGGGCCTCGGATTTGGAGGTGGGCAGTGTTTCACCGTAAAAGTCAGTGACTAGTTTTGGCCGCACGACGACTTCATCACCATTCATGTTTACCCGCAGGCGTTTACCAGGAACGGGAGAGATGACCTTGGCCGTGTCCAGAATAGGCCCTGCTATTTGACCCCAGCCCGAGTTGTCGGTGAGCGTGAAGGTCTTCTGCTTATCGCCTTCGCCGTATGTCAGCACGCCCGTGGACGGGTTGATCGACGCAGCGTCCATCTGAATCCCGTGGTCGCGCATCCAGTTCTTCACGACTGGGTTTTCTAAGTGCTCGCGATACAGTTCAAGCCATTGGCCCAGTTGGCTGTCGGGAGGGACTTTGATCAGGCCTGGGTCGTTGTGCAGTATTTTTTTCTGCACCGCCGCAATGTAGGCCTCAACCAGTTTTTTATCGCCGGGGGACGTCGCAGAGGGTTCAGTCGACGCCTGGCTCTCGAGCGCCTTTGGCGTGTTGGACATGACGGGGTTGAAAGGGAGTTGGCCACCCAAAGGAGGCGTTGTGGAGTGATGGTCGTTGCTCAGTGAACGGATCATTGTGCAGGTCTCTTAGATTGGCACATTCCGGCGAAGCACTCCCTGTAGGCCGGGTTGATCTCTGTGTCGTAAGAGCCGAGTTTTCGATTCCGATGCAATGTGCTGCAAGGCATGACGCCTTGGGTGGTGCGTGAAAAAAAAGGCGCGAGCCCTGGGGCCGCGCCGTTTTAACGCTCGGAAAAACTTATTGCAAAACTTCAATCACCCCATCGGCGCTCATGGTGACCTGGCTGGTGCCGGCTTCCACTTCCGGCGTTGGCGCTGAATCCATCGCGGCCGCTTTCATCATCATTCCACCACGGGCGTATGGCTGTGGATAACCATTGGTGTTGAAGTTCAGGTTGACGATCTTGTAGCCCTTGCCGCCCAGCGCATCGGTCGCCAATTGCGCGCGAGCCTTGAACGCGGCCACGGCGTCCTTGAGCAACGCATCTTCACTGGCCTTACGCGTG
The DNA here is from genome assembly GCF_017316265.1 of Pseudomonas sp. Marseille-Q1929. Taxonomy (NCBI): domain Bacteria; kingdom Pseudomonadati; phylum Pseudomonadota; class Gammaproteobacteria; order Pseudomonadales; family Pseudomonadaceae; genus Pseudomonas; species Pseudomonas sp. Marseille-Q1929. The sequence continues at coordinate 577,169 of NZ_JAFLWU010000001.1, read as the reverse complement.
GCGTCGGCGATGGCGAAGTCCATGCTGTCCATTTTCAGGGTATTGAGCAATTCGCCGGTGAGCTTGGACAGCGCCGGGAAGTCTGCGCTTTCCAGGCGCAGTTCGGCGCGTTCACGCCAGCCGGTGATCTTCTGGTTCTTGTTGTCGTAGATCGGGTAGCTGTTGCGGCTGCCTTGGCGCAAGGTCACGCCCTTGACTTCGCGGGCCTGGCCCAATGCTTTGTTCACGGCTGTGGTGATTTCGGCGGCGAGCTTGGCCGGGTCGCTGTTCTGGGACTCGGTGTAGAGGGTCACGATCATCTTGTCGCGGGCAACCTCCTGGCTGGCCTCGGCGCGCAGGGAAATCTGGTTGTAGTTCAGCCCTTCGGCGGCCAGGGCAGGGAGGCTGGCAAGGGTGGCGACACCGAGGGTGATTACGGCTGCACTGCGAGTGAAACGAGACATGAGAACTCCTTGAGGTATTCGTGTTCGGTATGACTGTAGACGGTGGCATCGGGTTCTTCGGGTTTACACATTACCTACAAGTTGTGCCGTTGCCGACGAACGGTCATTTGCCACACCTGCGGCAAAGAGCCACACACGCCGTGCCAGCCGGTCGGCTTCGTTTATACTCCTGCCGATCCGCCTGCAGCGCTCAACGGGAGAGCTCATGCTCGCCGCCGTAAAACTGACTTCCGCCACCCGCCAGAACCTCTGGCGCCTGACGTTCATTCGTACCCTGGTCCTGGCCGCACAGGCCGGCTCCGTCGGGCTCGCCTATTGGTTTGAGCTGCTGCCGCTGCCGTGGCTGCAATTGGGCGTGACCCTGGGTTTCTCCACCGTGCTGTGTGTGTTTACCGCGATCCGCTTGCGTACCACCTGGCCGGTGACCGAGTTGGAATATGCGCTGCAACTGGCCTGCGACCTGTTTATCCACAGTGTGTTGCTGTATTTCTCCGGTGGTTCCACCAACCCGTTCGTCTCGTATTACCTGGTACCGCTGACCATTGCCGCGGTGACCTTGCCGTGGCGCTACTCGGTGGTGCTGTCGGGCATCGCGCTGACGCTGTACACCCTGCTGCTGGCGCGCTTCTATCCGCTGCAAACCTTCCCCATCGCCCGGGAAAACCTGCAGATCTACGGGATGTGGCTGAGTTTCGCCCTGTCTGCCGCCGTCATCACTTTTTTCGCCGCGCGCATGGCTGAAGAGCTGCGCCGCCAGGAAGAGCTGCGCGCCATCCGTCGTGAAGAAGGCCTGCGCGACCAGCAACTATTGGCCGTCGCCACCCAGGCCGCCGGCGCCGCCCATGAGTTGGGCACGCCGCTGGCGACCATGAGCGTACTGCTCAAGGAAATTATCCAGGACCACCACGACCCGGCCCTGCAGGAAGACCTCAGTGTGTTGCAGGAACAGGTCAAGCAGTGCAAACAGACCTTGCAGCAATTGGTGCGCGCCGCCGAAGCCAATCGCCGCCTGGCGGTGGAGATGCAGGACGTGACCCAGTGGCTCGACGAAGCCCTGAACCGCTGGCACCTGATGCGCCCTGAGGCCAGCTACCGCTTCCACCTGCTCGGGCAAGGCACCGTCCCGCGCATGGCGCCGCCGCCCGACCTGACCCAGGCCTTGCTCAACCTGCTGAACAACGCCGCCGACGCCTGCCCTGAAGGCCTGGGTGTGCAGTTGGACTGGGATGCGGAAGACGTGACCATCAGCATTCGCGACCACGGCGCGGGTGTGCCGCTGGCCATTGCCGAGCAGATCGGCAAGCCGTTCTTTACCACCAAGGGCAAAGGCTTCGGCCTCGGCCTGTTTTTGAGCAAGGCCAGCGTGACCCGCGCGGGCGGCTCAGTGAAGCTCTATAGTCATGAGGAAGGTGGCACGCTCACCGAGCTGCGCCTGCCCCGTGTCGCACGAGGAGATATCGATGAGTGACGAGATCCAAGTCGAAGGCGAAGAACTGCCGCACCTGTTGCTGGTAGATGACGACGCGACCTTTACCCGCGTGATGGCACGCGCCATGAGCCGTCGCGGTTTCCGCGTGAGCACCGCCGGTTCCGCCGAAGAAGGCCTGACCATCGCCCAGGCCGACCTGCCGGACTACGCCGCGCTCGACCTGAAAATGGACGGCGACTCCGGCCTGGTGCTGTTGCCCAAGCTGCTGGAACTTGACCCGGAAATGCGTGTGGTGATCCTCACCGGTTACTCCAGCATTGCCACCGCCGTCGAGGCGATCAAGCGCGGCGCCTGCAACTACCTGTGCAAACCGGCGGATGCCGACGACGTGCTGGCCGCCTTGCTTTCCGAGCACGCCGACCTCGATACCCTGGTGCCGGAAAACCCGATGTCGGTGGACCGCCTGCAGTGGGAACACATCCAGCGCGTGCTCACCGAGCACGAAGGCAACATCTCCGCGACTGCCCGCGCCCTGGGCATGCACCGCCGCACCTTGCAGCGCAAACTGCAAAAGCGTCCGGTACGCCGCTGAACGAAGTCTGAACAACCTGCTTCAGGCTGCACGGCGCCCTGAACCGATCGTCTATGATCGGTTCAAACGCCTGTGATCTCTTCCCTACCGAGCCTGAACGATGAATCAGAACGCTGAGTACTCCGCGGTCAACGACGCGGTGCGTGGGCAATTCTTCCGCCGAACCTGGGCGATGATCACACCGTATTGGCGCAGTGAAGAGAAGGGCAAGGCGTGGTTGTTGCTGGCGGCGGTGATTGGCCTGTCGCTGTTCAGCGTGGCGATCTCGGTGTGGATCAACCACTGGTACAAGGACTTCTACAACGCCCTGGAACACAAGGATACCGCCGCTTTCTGGCAGTTGATCGGCTACTTCGGCGGGATCGCTGCGGTGGCGATCCTCGGCGCGGTGTACCGCCTGTACTTGACCCAGATGCTGACCATCCGCTGGCGTGCCTGGCTCACCGAAAAGCACTTCGCCCGTTGGCTCGCCGACAAGAACTACTACCAGCTGGAGCAGGGCGGTTACACCGATAACCCGGACCAGCGGATTTCCGAAGACCTCAACAACTTTACCGCCAACACCTTGAGCCTTGGCCTTGGCTTGCTGCGCAATGTGGTCAGCCTGGTGTCGTTCTCGATCATCCTGTGGGGTGTGTCGGGCAGTATCGAAGTGTTTGGCATCACCATTCCCGGCTATATGTTCTGGTGCGCGCTGCTGTATGCCGCCGTGGGCAGTTGGCTGACGCACCTGATCGGCCGTCGCTTGATCGGCCTGAGCAACCAGCAGCAGCGCTTTGAAGCGGACCTGCGTTTCTCCATGGTGCGCGTGCGCGAGAACGCCGAGAGCATCGCGTTGTACAACGGCGAGCCGAATGAGCAGCAGCGCTTGAGCACACGCTTCGGCAAGGTATGGCACAACTTCTGGGACATCATGAAAGTGTCCAAGCGCCTGACCTTCTTTACTGCCGGTTACAGCCAGATCGCGATCATCTTCCCGTTTATCGTCGCTGCGCCGCGTTACTTCACCGGCAAGATCGAGCTGGGCGAGCTGATGCAAATCAACTCGGCGTTCGGCAACGTGCAGGAGAACTTCAGCTGGTTTATCAGCGCGTATTCCGACCTGGCGTCGTGGCGTGCCACCAGTGATCGTCTGCTGAGTTTTCAGCAGGCCATGACTGACAACGAGCAACGTCCTCCAGCGATTGATGTGCGCCCGCAAGGCGAGCGCCTGGTGGTGCAAGGCTTGGGCATGGACCTGGCCGATGGTCGCCACTTGCTCACCGATGCGGATATGACCGTGGAGCCTGGCCAGCGTGTGATGCTTAGCGGGCGTTCCGGCAGCGGTAAAAGTACGCTGCTGCGTGCGATGGGCCAACTGTGGCCAGCGGGGCATGGCAGTATTCGTTTACCGGCGGCGCGTTATTTGTTTTTGCCGCAGAAGCCTTACCTGCCGATCGGTACGTTGAAGGCGGTGTTGAGTTATCCACAAGACGACAGCGCCTACCCGGCCGAACGTTATGCACAGGTGCTGGAGACTTGCCGCTTGCCGCATCTGGTTGGCCGTCTGGATGAAGCCAACCACTGGCAACGCATGCTCTCGCCGGGTGAGCAGCAGCGCCTGGCCTTTGCCCGTGCGTTGTTGTTCGCGCCGCAATGGCTGTACATGGACGAAGCGACGTCGGCCATGGACGAAGAGGATGAGGCGACGTTGTACCAGGCGTTGATCGATGAGTTGCCGGGGTTGAGCATTGTCAGCGTGGGGCATCGCAGCAGCCTGAAGCGGTTCCATGGGCGGCATGTGCGGATCGAGGGTGGGCGTCTTCAGGAACAACAACCCGCCTAAGGGTGCACTCAATCAGTGTGGGAGCTGGCTTGCCTGCGATAGCGGTGTATCAGTGACAGATGAGCAAGCTGACACACCGCTATCGCAGGCAAGCCAGCTCCCACATTGGATCTCTGGTGTGCTTGAGAATGAGCAAGTAACAAAAAGCCCGGCTGATCATCGATCAGCCGGGCTTTTTAGTGCTTGAAGAAAACTTACTTCTTCAAACCGTAATGCTCATCCAGCATGCCTGGGGCGTTCGGCGTTTTTGGCGCGTAGTCCCGTGGCGGCTCCTGGTTTTCCCGGGGTGGGGTCAGGCGCTCACGTGGCGTTTGCGGTGCATCGGAATGCAGCGCGGCCAGCAGACGCTGACGGGTGATGTCGTCGAGGGCCAGGCGGTTGGCGCCATCGGCGAGGTGATCCTGTACTTCCTGGTAGCTCTGGGTGAGCTTCTTGACCAGGGTCGCGGTGCTGTTGAAGTGGGTAACAACCTCGTTCTGATAACTGTCAAAACGTTCCTGAATGTCATCCAACTGACGCTGCGTGCGGTTAGGCGCGGCATTCGGCAGCAGGCGAGCAACCAGGAATCCAATGGCGACACCGGCAACCAGGGCAAGAGTCGGCAACAACCAAACTAAGAGCGAGTGTTCCACGAGTCCTTCCTCTATAAACGGCTTTGCTTTACGTTAACGGCTCAAACCTGCGCTGTATACCGCGATTAAGCTCGCAATGATGCCAAGCACAGACTTTTAGCTAGACGAGTTGACCCTTTGAGAGGTCACGGAGTTCATCTCTTGCTCATGCGTGAAACCCCCGTTTTGATCGATGGCCCGGTCGGCCAATTGGAAGCGCTGTACCTGGATCACCCCGAACCACGGGGCCTGGCGCTGATCTGCCACCCCAACCCGGTGCAGGGTGGCACCATGCTCAATAAAGTCGTCTCGACCTTGCAACGCACCGCCCGCGATGCTGGTTTGATTACATTGCGCTTCAATTACCGTGGCGTCGGCGCAAGTGCCGGCACCCACGACATGAGCACCGGTGAAGTGGACGATGCCGAAGCGGCCGCCACCTGGCTGCGGGAAAAACACCCCGACCTGCCGATGACCTTGCTCGGTTTCTCCTTCGGCGGCTACGTGGCGGCCAGCCTCGGCGGCCGCCTGGAAGCCAAGGGTGAGCAGCTCGCGCACCTGTTCATGGTCGCCGCGGCGGTGATGCGCCTGCGTGACACCGACCTGCTGCCGTTGGGCTGCCCGCTGACCCTGATCCAGCCGGAAACCGACGAAGTGGTCGACCCGCAGACCGTCTACGACTGGTCCGCCGCCCTGAATCGCCCCCATGAGCTGCTGAAAGTGGCAGAATGCGGGCACTTTTTTCATGGCAAGCTCACCGATCTCAAGGATCTGGTGCTGCCGCGCCTCTCGAATTGATAGCAGTCTGATAAGCGATTACCCATGACGACTCGTACCCGTATCCTCACCGGCATCACCACCACCGGCACGCCGCACCTGGGCAACTACGCCGGTGCGATCCGCCCGGCGATCCTCGCCAGCCAGGACGCCAATGCCGACTCCTTCTACTTCCTGGCCGACTACCACGCCCTGATCAAATGCGATGACCCGCAGCGCATCCAGCGCTCGCGCATGGAAATCGCCGCGACCTGGCTGGCCGGTGGCCTGGATGTGAACCGGGTGACCTTCTACCGCCAGTCCGACATCCCGGAAATCCCCGAGCTGACCTGGCTGCTCACCTGTGTTGCCGCCAAGGGCCTGCTCAACCGCGCCCACGCGTACAAGGCCTCGGTGGACAAGAACGTGGAAACCGGCGAAGACCCGGATGCGGGCATCACCATGGGCCTGTACAGCTACCCGGTGCTGATGGCGGCGGACATCCTGATGTTCAACGCGCACAAGGTGCCGGTGGGTCGCGACCAGATCCAGCACGTGGAAATGGCCCGTGACATCGGCCAGCGTTTCAACCACCTGTTCGGCAACGGTAAAGAGTTCTTCACCATGCCCGAGGCGCTGATCGAAGAAAGCGTCGCCACCTTGCCGGGCCTGGATGGTCGCAAGATGTCCAAGAGCTACGACAACACCATCCCGTTGTTCACCAGCGCCAAGGACATGAAGGACGCGATCTCGCGCATCGTCACCGACTCCCGCGCGCCAGGCGAAGCCAAGGACCCGGACAACTCCCACCTGTTCACCTTGTTCCAGGCATTTGCCAGCAAGGCCCAGGAAGAAGAATTCCGCGCCGAGCTGCTGCAAGGCCTGGGCTGGGGTGAGGCGAAGAACCGCCTGTTCCAGCTGCTGGACGGTCAATTGGGCGAAGCCCGCGAGCGTTACCATCAACTGATGTCGCGCCCGTCGGACATGGAAGACCTGCTGCTGATCGGCGCCAAGAAGGCCCGCGCCGTGGCGGCGCCATTCCTCGCCGAGCTGCGTGAGGCGGTTGGCTTGCGTTCGTTCGTCGAGCAGGCTGCTGCGCCGGTGGCCGCCAAGAAGAAAGCCGCGAAGGCTGCACGCTTCGTGAGCTTTCGCGAAGACGACGGCAGCTTCCGCTTCCGCCTGCTGGCTGCCGATGGCGAGCAACTGCTGCTGTCGCGCAACTTCGCTGACGGCAAGGCCGCCGGTGCCGTGACCAAGCAATTGCAATCGGGTCAAACTTTGGACATTCGTAGCGAAGCGTATGGCTTCAATGTCTGGCTCGACGGCGAATGCGTCGCCGAGAGCACGGCAATCTACGCAGATGCCGCCGAGCGCGACGCTGGAATCGCCGCCCTGCGCGTTGCGTTGACGCCAATCGAAGATTGACCCGACCAAGGGTTGATTGCCATTAATCAGGGCCGTCGTTACAGTGACGGCCCGTTTTTGTTGCCTTGCTAACGAAATTATGACGCCCCTAGAACGATATCAAGCTGATCTGAAACGCCCTGAATTCTTCCATGACGCTGCGCAGGAAACCGCGGTGCGTCACTTGCAACGCCTGTACGACGACCTCGTCGCCGCCTCGCAAAGCAAGCCGGGGATGTTCAGCAAGCTGTTTGGCAAGAAAGACCACACGCCGGTCAAAGGCCTGTACTTCTGGGGCGGCGTCGGCCGCGGCAAGACTTACCTGGTGGACACCTTCTTCGAAGCGCTGCCGTTCAAGGAAAAGGTCCGCACTCACTTCCACCGCTTCATGAAGCGCGTGCACGAAGAGATGAAGACCCTGCCGGGCGAGAAAAACCCGCTGACCATCATCGCCAAGCGCTTCTCCGACGAAGCGCGGGTGATCTGCTTCGATGAGTTCTTCGTCTCCGACATCACCGACGCCATGATCCTCGGCACCCTGATGGAAGAGCTGTTCAAGAACGGCGTGACCCTGGTCGCCACGTCGAACATCGTGCCGGACGGCCTGTACAAGGACGGCCTGCAACGCGCGCGCTTCCTGCCAGCCATCGCGCTGATCAAGCAGAACACCGAGATCGTCAATGTCGACAGCGGCGTCGACTACCGCCTGCGTCACCTCGAGCAAGCGGAGCTGTTCCACTTCCCGCTCAACGAAGCGGCGCACGAAAGCCTGCGCAAGAGCTTCCGCGCCCTGACGCCGGAATGCACCCAGGCGGTGGAAAACGACAAGTTGATGATCGAGAACCGCGAAATCATCGCGCTGCGTACGTGCGATGACGTGGCCTGGTTCGACTTCCGCGCCCTGTGCGACGGCCCGCGCAGCCAGAACGACTACATCGAACTGGGCAAGATCTTCCACGCAGTGATCCTGAGCGGCGTGGAGCAGATGAGCGTAACCACCGACGACATCGCGCGGCGGTTTATCAACATGGTCGATGAGTTCTACGACCGCAACGTGAAGCTGATCATCTCGGCGGAAGTTGAGTTGAAGGATTTGTACACCGGTGGTCGCTTGAACTTCGAATTCCAGCGGACCCTCAGCCGTTTGCTGGAAATGCAGTCCCACGAGTTCCTCGCGCGCGGGCACAAACCTTAAAGACGAAGTAGATCAAAATGTGGGAGCTGGCTTGCCTGCGATAGCGGTCTGTCAGCCAGCTCATCTGCTGGCTGGTACACCGCTATCGCAGGCAAGCCAGCTCCCACATTAGGTTTGTGTTTGCCTAGGGTCAGGCGGCTTGCTGGAATTGCTGGCGATACTGGTTCGGCGACAGCTCCGTGTGCTGCCTGAACAACCGCGCAAAGAAACTCGCATCGTCATACCCCACCTCATAACTGATGGTCTTGATGCTCTTGCGGCTGCCCGAGAGCAGGCCCTTGGCTGTCTCGATACGCAGGCGTTGCAGATAATGCAGCGGCTTGTCACCGGTCGCCGTCTGGAAGCGCCGCATGAAATTGCGGATGCTCATGCCATGTTCGCGGGCGACGTCTTCGAAGCGGAATTTGTCGGCGAAGTGTTCTTCGAGCCAATGCTGGATCTGCAGGATGATCACGTCCTGGTGCAGCTTCTGCCCACCAAAACCGATGCGTCCCGGCGCGTAGCTGCGTTGCACTTCGTAAAGAATGTCGCGGGCCACGGCCTGGGCGATGTTGGCGCCGCAGAAGCGTTCGATCAGGTAGATGTAGAGGTCGCACGCCGAGGTGGTGCCGCCGGCGCAGTACAGGTTGTCGGCGTCGGTGAGGTGCTTGTCCTGGTTGAGCTGGACCCGCGGGAAGCGTTCGCTGAAGGCGTTGAAGAAGCGCCAGTAGGTGGTCGCCTCCTTGCCGTCAAGCAAGCCGGCTTCGGCCAGCCAGAACACCCCGGTGGCTTCGCCGCAGAGCACGGCGCCGCGTGCGTGTTGTGCGCGCAGCCATGGCAGCACTTGCGGGTAGCGGGTGCAGAGAGCGTCGAAGTCGTCCCAGAAGGCCGGTAGCACGATGATGTCGGCGTCTTCGAGGCCGCCGTCCACCGGCATGATCACATCGCTGAAGCTGCGCACCGATTGCCCGTCGGGGCTGACCAGGCGCGTTTCGAACGCCGGGGTCAGGCCCAGGCCTTGTTGCTTGCCGTAACGCAGGCTCGCGAGGTGGAAGAAATCCTTGGCTTGCATGAGGGTGGAAGCAAATACCCGATCAATGGCCAAAATGCTGACGCGCCGCAAGGGCGTGGAGATTTGGTTAGACATAATTTCATTTATTCTTATAGGGGAAAGTGGTCACCAGACGGCTGGATCGTCTTATTTTTTGTCGCATGTGTCCAGTGTCCTGTGATGCCTTCGCGGCATAGTCTCTGTGGGCTTGTTTTTGTCCGACAATCCCCGCAGGTGAGCCATGATCCCCAGAACCTTGTACAGCCCGGAACACGAACTCTTTCGCGAGAGCGTGCGCACCTTCCTCGAAAAACACGCCGCGCCGTTCCATGGGCAATGGGAGAAACAGGGCTATATCGATCGCGATTTGTGGAGCAAGGCGGGGGAGGCGGGGATGTTGTGCTCCCATCTGCCGGAGGCATACGGCGGCTTGGGTGCGGACTTTCTCTACAGCGCGGTGGTGATCGAAGAGGTCAGCCGCCTGGGCTTGACCGGCATCGGCTTTTCCCTGCATTCGGACATCGTTGCACCGTATATCCTGCATTACGGCAGTGAGGCGCTGAAGCACAAGTACCTGCCCAAGTTGATCTCCGGCGAGATGGTCACGGCCATTGCGATGACCGAACCGGGCGCAGGTTCCGACCTGCAAGGGGTCAAGACCACCGCCGTGCTGGACGGTGATGAGTACGTGATCAACGGCTCCAAGACCTTCATCACCAACGGTTATCTGGCCGAGCTGGTGATCGTCGTCGCCAAGACCGACCCCAAGGCCGGCGCCAAGGGCACCAGCCTGTTCCTGGTGGAAGCCGACACGCCGGGCTTCGCCAAGGGCAAGCGCCTGGAGAAGGTCGGCATGAAGGCGCAGGACACCTCCGAGCTGTTCTTCCAGGACGTGCGCGTGCCCAAGGAAAACCTGTTGGGCCAGGCCGGCGCGGGCTTTGCGTACTTGATGCAGGAGCTGCCGCAGGAGCGTTTGACCGTGGCCATCGGTGCCGTGTCATCTGCCGAGGCGGCGTTGGAATGGACCCTGGACTACACCCGCGAGCGCAAGGCGTTTGGCAAGGCGATTGCGGATTTCCAGAACACCCGCTTCAAGCTGGCGGAGATGGCCACCGAGATTCAGATCGGCCGCGTGTTTGTCGACAAGTGCATGGCGTTGCACCTGGAGGGCAAGCTGGATGTGCCTACCGCTGCGATGGCCAAGTATTGGGCCACGGACCTGCAATGCAAGGTGCTCGACGAGTGCGTGCAGCTGCACGGCGGCTACGGCTTCATGTGGGAATACCCGATTGCGCGGGCCTGGGCGGATGCGCGGGTGCAGCGGATTTATGCGGGGACCAATGAGATCATGAAGGAGATTATTGCGCGGGCGCTGTGAGTATTGCGGTGTGTTTGAGGGCCTCATCGCAGGCAAGCCAGCTCCCACATTTGACGGTGTTCACAAATCAAAATGTGGGAGCTGGCTTGCCTGCGATGGCGGTCTACCGATCAATCAAGGCGCAGGGTTCGGATGATCCTTCTGAATCGCCTCAATCCCCTCCAGCACCTCTTTCGACAGCTTCAGGTCCGCACTGGCAATGTTGCTATCCAGTTGCTCCAGCGACGTCGCCCCAATGATATTGCTGGTCACAAACGGCTGCTGCGTCACAAACGCCAACGCCATCTGCGCCGGGTCCAAGCCATGCTCGCGCGCCAGCGCGACATAACGGCTGCACGCCGCTTCCGACTGCGGGTTGAAGTAGCGGCTGAAGCGGCTGTACTCCGTCAGGCGCGCCTTGGCCGGGCGTGCGCCGCCTTCGTACTTGCCGCTGAGCATGCCGAACGCCAGGGGCGAGTAGGCCAGCAGGCCGCATTGCTCGCGAATCGCGATTTCCGCCAGGCCGACTTCGAAGCTGCGGTTGAGCAGGTTGTAGGGGTTCTGGATCGACACCGCGCGGGGCCAGCCACGGGCTTCGGCCAGGGCGAGGAACTTCATGGTGCCCCATGGGGTTTCGTTGGACAGGCCGATGTGGCGGATCTTGCCGGCCTTCACCTGTTCGTCCAGCGCTTCGAGGGTTTCCTCCAGCGGAGTGAGGTTGTCTTCGTCCTTGTGCTTGTAGCTCAGTTGGCCGAAGAAGTTGGTGCTGCGCTCTGGCCAGTGCAGTTGGTAGAGGTCGATCCAGTCGGTTTGCAGGCGCTTGAGGCTGGCATCCAGGGCTTGGCCGATGTGTTTGCGGTTGTGGCGCAGGTGGCCGTCGCGGATGTAGTCGATGGTGTTGCCGGGGCCGGCGATCTTGCTCGCGAGGACCCAGTCGGCGCGATCGCCACGGCTTTTGAAGTAATTACCGATATAGCGCTCGGTGGTGGCATAGGTGTCGGCCTTGGGCGGCACCGGGTACATTTCCGCCGTGTCGAGGAAGTTGATCCCCGCGGCCTTGGCCCGTTCGATCTGGGCGAAGGCCTCTGCCTCGCTGTTCTGCTCGCCCCAGGTCATGGTGCCCAAGGCTATCGCGCTCACGTTCAGATCCGTACGGCCCAGCTGTCGATAATCCATCGGGTACTCCTTCAGGGAAAACAATCATAAAAGCAGGTTGAATTTTTTTTCGCAATCTGCATAATTGCCCACCTCTTTCTGCAGTGGAAGTGATGCGCCGCCTGCCGAAGAATCTTGCCGTTGAACGGACGCGCCGACCCGAGCCCCCGATAGCGTCTGTATCCGGCTGCCTTTGACTTGTCAAAGTACGCACTATTCAGTAAGATCCGCCGTCTAATTTACAGGGCGGCCCCTGAGGCTATTAAAGAATGACAACTTTTACTGCAAAACCGGAAACAGTTCAGCGCGACTGGTTTGTCGTCGACGCCGCTGGTCAGACCCTGGGTCGTCTGGCCACTGAAGTCGCCAGCCGTCTGCGTGGCAAGCACAAGCCTGAGTACACCCCTCACGTTGACACCGGTGACTACATCGTGATCATCAACGCTGAGCAGGTACGTGTTACCGGCAACAAAGCGCAAGACAAAATGTACTACCGTCACTCCGGTTTCCCAGGCGGTATCAAGTCTTCGAACTTCGAAGGCCTGATCTCCAAGAAGCCTGAAGCCCCGATCGAAATCGCGGTCAAAGGTATGCTGCCTAAGGGCCCACTGGGTCGCGATATGTTTCGCAAGCTGAAAGTCTATGCGGGCGCTGTACACCCTCATGCTGCTCAGCAGCCCCAAGAACTGAAGTTTTAACGGAATAGTTCATTATGTCGGCGACTCAAAATTACGGCACTGGCCGTCGCAAAACCGCAACCGCACGCGTTTTCCTGCGTCCGGGCACTGGTAACATCTCGATCAACAACCGCACTCTGGAAAATTTCTTCGGTCGCGAAACTGCCCGCATGGTAGTTCGTCAGCCGCTGGAACTGACCGAGACCGTTGAGAAGTTCGACATCTACGTCACCGTTATCGGTGGCGGTGTAAGTGGTCAAGCTGGCGCAATCCGCCACGGTATCACTCGCGCTCTGATGCAGTACGACGAAACCCTGCGTGGCGCTCTGCGCAAAGCTGGCTTCGTGACTCGCGATGCCCGTGAAGTTGAACGTAAGAAAGTCGGTCTGCGTAAAGCGCGTAAGCGTCCGCAGTACTCGAAGCGTTAATTCGCTTTACGTTCCACAAAAACGCCCAGTCTCCTCACGGAGCTGGGCGTTTTTTATTGCCTGCGATTTATGCACAAATTTGTGCGTGACAACTTGCCACATCCGTAGACCCCCTATACTACAAGGCCTGGAGGCTGAGCCCTGGGCAATTACCTTGTCAACCGTGGGGCTTTTCATTACCATTCGGCAAAATTTTTATAAGTAAAGATTCAACACTTAGTAGACGCCTGATTTAACAGGCCAAAAAGCTGATGGGAGAGGACTGAATGAGCAATGACGGCGTGAATGCAGGCCGGCGTCGCTTCTTGGTAGCAGCCACATCCGTGGTGGGTGCTGCAGGAGCGGTGGGGGCTGCGGTCCCGTTCGTGGGGTCATGGTTTCCCAGTGCCAAGGCGAAAGCCGCAGGTGCACCGGTGAAGGTGAATATCAGCAAGATCGAGCCAGGCCAGCAGATGATTGCTGAGTGGCGCGGCCAGCCGGTCTTCATTGTTCGTCGTACCGAGGAAATCCTGGGGAATCTCAAGAAGATCGAAGGTCAGTTGTCTGACCCTATGTCTGAGAAGTCCGACCAACCCGCCTACGCCAAAAACGAAGCGCGTTCGATCAAGCCAGAAATTCTGCTGCTGGTCGGTCTTTGTACTCACCTGGGTTGCTCGCCTACCTTCCGCCCGGAAGTTGCTCCGGTCGATCTGGGCAAGGATTGGGTCGGTGGTTATTTCTGCCCTTGCCACGGCTCGCACTACGACCTCGCTGGTCGCGTCTACAAGTCCCAACCTGCTCCCCTGAACCTGCCCGTTCCTCCGCATACCTACGAAACTGACGACCTCATTGTCATTGGCCTCGATAAGGAGAACGCGTGATGAGCAAGTTCATGGATTGGGTGGATGCGCGCTTCCCCGCCACAAAAATGTGGGAAGACCATCTCAGCAAATATTACGCACCAAAAAACTTCAACTTCTTCTACTTCTTCGGCTCGCTGGCACTGCTGGTGCTGGTCAACCAGATCGTCACCGGCGTCTGGCTGACCATGAGCTATACGCCGTCGGCAGAAGAAGCGTTCGCCTCCGTCGAATACATCATGCGTGACGTCGAGTACGGCTCGATCCTGCGTCTGCTGCACTCCACCGGCGCCTCGGCGTTCTTTATCGTCGTCTACATGCACATGTTCCGTGGCCTGCTCTACGGCTCGTACCAGAAGCCTCGTGAGCTGGTGTGGGTGTTCGGCATGCTGATCTACCTGGCGCTGATGGCCGAAGCCTTCATGGGTTACCTGCTGCCGTGGGGCCAGATGTCGTACTGGGGCGCCCAGGTGATCATCTCGCTGTTCGGTGCTATCCCAGTGATCGGCAACGACCTGACCCAGTGGATCCGTGGCGACTACCTGATCTCCGGCATCACCTTGAACCGCTTCTTTGCCTTGCACGTGGTGGCCTTGCCGATCGTGATCCTCGGCCTGGTGGTGCTGCACATCCTGGCGCTGCACGAAGTGGGTTCGAACAACCCGGATGGCGTGGACATCAAGAAGCACAAGGACGAGAACGGCATCCCACTGGATGGCATTCCGTTCCACCCGTACTACACCGTCAAGGACATTGTCGGCGTGGTCGTGTTCCTGTTCGTGTTCTGCTCGATCGTGTTCTTTTTCCCGGAGATGGGTGGTTATTTCCTGGAGAAGCCTAACTTCGAACAGGCCAACGCCTTCAAGACACCTGAGCACATTGCCCCGGTCTGGTACTTCACGCCGTTCTACGCGATCTTGCGCGCGATCCCGGACAAACTCATGGGCGTGATCGCCATGGGTGCGGCCATCGCCGTGCTGTTCGTGTTGCCTTGGCTCGACCGTAGCCCGGTCAAGTCCATGCGCTACAAGGGCTGGCTGAGCAAAATCTGGCTGTGGGTGTTCTGCATTGCCTTCGTGATCCTGGGCGTGTTGGGCGTATTGGCGCCAACCCCTGAGCGTACGTTGCTGTCGCAGGTCTGCACCTTCCTGTATTTCGCCTACTTCATTCTGATGCCGTTCTACACCCGGCTCGAGAAGACCAAACCGGTACCGGAAAGGGTGACTGGCTGATGAAAAAATTACTCGTTGCATTGATGCTTGCGGCCCTGCCGCTGCTGTCCTTCGCTGCCGAACATGGCGGCCCGGAGCTGGAAAAAGTCGATATCGACGTGTCGGACAAAGCCGCCCTGCAAGACGGCGCGCGGACGTTCGCCAACTACTGCATGGGCTGCCACAGCGCCAAGTTCCAGCGTTATGAGCGGGTTGCCGATGACCTCGGCATCCCGCACGAAGTAATGCTGGAGAAACTGGTGTTCACCGGCGCCAAGATCGGCGACCACATGAACATCGGCATGAAGCCTGCCGACGCCAAGGCCTGGTTCGGTGCAGCACCGCCCGACCTGACCCTGGTGGCACGCGTACGTGGCACCGACTGGCTCTACGGCTACCTGAAATCCTTCTACGAAGACCCGGCGCGTCCTTATGGCGTGAACAACAAAGTCTTCCCGAACGTCGGTATGCCTAACGTTCTGGTCGGCCTGCAGGGTCGCCAAGTGGTAGGATGCAAGCAGGTTCAGGTCGTTGAAGACGGCAAGAAGCAATATGACCCGTTGACCGGTACGCCTTTGACTCACGAAGCGTGCGATCAACTGACCATCGTGCCCAAGACCGGCGCGCTGAACGAAGAGCAGTTCGACGAGAAAGTGAAAAATCTCGTGACCTTCCTGGCCTACTCGGCCAACCCGGTCAAACTGCAGCACCAGCGCATCGGTACCTACGTCTTGCTGTACCTGGCTTTCTTCTTTGTATTCGCCTATCTGCTCAAACGCGAATACTGGAAGGATGTGCATTGATCCAACCGTAAGCAATTGCTGTTAATCTTGCGCGCCCAGCGGCATCTCTGAATACGTAGCGACCTGTTTGAACCGGTTGTTACAGAGATGCTCCCTGGGCGCGCTCGTTTTTGAGCTTTCGATAATTTCAACAAGCGAGGAGGACCGCCATGGGCGTGACCAATCGGTTGGCCTGTTACTCCGACCCCGCCGACCACTATTCCCACCGAGTACGTATCGTGCTCGCAGAGAAGGGTGTCAGCGCCGAGATCATCAGTGTGGAGGCGGGCCGTCAGCCGCCGAAACTGATCGAAGTGAACCCCTACGGCAGCTTGCCCACCCTGGTCGATCGTGACCTGGCGTTGTGGGAGTCGACCGTGGTGATGGAATACCTGGATGAGCGTTACCCGCATCCACCTTTGCTGCCGGTGTACCCGGTGGCGCGTGCCAACAGCCGCCTGCTGATCCATCGGATCCAGCGTGACTGGTGTGGGCTGGTGGATGTGATTCTGGATTCGCGTAGCAAAGAAGCGGCCCGTGTCGTGGCGCGCAAGGAATTGCGCGAGAGCCTGACTGGCGTTTCGCCGCTGTTCGCCGATAAACCTTTTTTCCTCAGCGAGGAACAAAGCTTGGTGGATTGCTGCCTATTACCGATACTCTGGCGCTTGCCGATTCTCGGTATTGAACTGCCGCGGCCAGCCAAGCCGCTGCTTGATTACATGGAGCGCCAGTTTGCGCGTGAGGCTTTCCAGGCGAGTCTGTCTGGTGTCGAACGCGATATGCGCTAAGGCTTAAGGAGCCGCTGATGAACTCCAGTCGACCTTACCTGGTCCGCGCGCTCTATGAGTGGATTGTGGACAACGATTGCACCCCGCACATGCTGGTCAATTCCGAATTTCCTGCGGTTCAGGTACCGCAGGGTTTTGCCAGTGACGGGCAGATTGTGCTGAACGTATCGCCCAGTGCCGTGCGCCACCTGCACATGGACAACGAAGCGGTGAGCTTCGAAGGGCGTTTCGGCGGTGTGCCGCATACGCTGTTCGTGCCGATTGGCGCCATTCTCGGGATCTACGCCCGGGAGAACGGCCAAGGCATGGTGTTTGATCTGGAGTCGCCGTTTGACGGCGACGAATCGATCGAAGGCGATGACGACGGTGATCTGCCACCGGATACCGAGCCACCGCGTCCAAGCGGCCGGCCGAGCCTGAAAGTGGTGAAGTAAACGGCGGTTGCCTTCGGGCACGCCTGAAAAATGCCTCGGCCTGTGCCGGGGCATTTTTTTGCGTGCTTGATGTGGATGAAAGTCGTGCCCGGACGGTGATCGTACAACCGCCATGGGCTATGATGCCTGCTCAAGTTCGCCGAGAAAGATGATTCATCATGGAAAACACCAGCGCCGCCCCTCGTCTTCCCCGCAAGCGCCGCAGCCTTGCCCAGGAATTGGTCACGGTGTTGTCCGAGCAGATCCGCGACGGCGAACTCAAGCGCGGTGACAAGCTGCCCACCGAGTCGGCGATCATGGAAGCCCATGGCGTCAGCCGCACCGTCGTACGTGAGGCCATCTCGCGCTTGCAGGCGGCGGGGCAGGTGGAGACCCGTCACGGCATCGGCACCTTTGTGCTGGATACGCCAAGCCCGAGCGGCTTCCGTATCGACCCGGCCACGGTGGTCACGTTGCGTGATGTGCTGGCGATCCTCGAATTGCGGATCAGCCTGGAAGTCGAGTCCGCAGGCTTGGCCGCATTGCGCCGCAGCGACGAACAACTGGCGACCATGCGCGCCGCCCTCGACGCCCTGAATGAAAGCGCAGCACATGCCGGCGATGCGGTGGCGTCCGACTTTGCCTTCCACCTGGAAATTGCCCTGTCCACCGGCAACCGCTACTTCACCGACATCATGACCCACCTGGGCACCAGCATCATTCCGCGTACGCGGCTGAATTCGGCACGCCTGGCCCATGATGACCAGCAGCACTACATGGGGCGTTTGAGTCGTGAGCATGAAGAGATTTACGAGGCGATCGCCCGTAAGGATTCGGATGCGGCGCGAGCGGCGATGCGGTTGCATTTGACCAATAGCCGGGAGCGGCTGCGCCATGCCCATGAAGAGGCAGAATCGCAGCGCAACTGAGGTTCAATCATCGAGCGTGCGGGCCCCAATTCAAGCTGGGTGGAATACGGTCAACTGTGGGAGCTGGCTTGCCTGCGATGGCGGTGTATCAGCCAGCAACTATTGAGCTGACCCGCCGCCATCGCAGGCAAGCCAGCTCCCACATTTGATCTGCGTTTAAGCCGCTGGCTGATTCGGCTTGTAGTCCTTGAGCAACAGATACGTGCTCCATCCCCACCAATCATCCGTCCAGCGCTTGTCGTTCAAATCATTCACGTCCTTGCGTCGCAGCACCTTGTCTCCTTCCATCTTGAACAGCGGCGAGAAGTTATTCGCCGGGTTCTGCGCGGCGTTCAAGTCCGGTACATACAACGGCGCCTTGAAGTTGGCCGGGGAGGGCGCCACGCCGCTGATAAAGGTGTCGAAGATTTCATCCGCCGAAGCCTGCACCGCACGTTTGACCTGCACCCGATTGTCCGCATCGATGGCATCGAAGTAGCGTTTATCCCCATAGGCATGCCATTGCTCCCCGAGGGCATTGCGCACCTTGAGCCCGAACTTGCTGTCTTCATCGTGCATGAAGCGGCTGATCAGCGAACCCAGTTCACCCGGCGTCACCACGGCCGCCAATTGCTTGCGTGGCACTCGCAAGTGCCCGGCAGAAAACAGGTCGGTCAAAAAGTGATCAGCGAAACTGTTCATGGCATACGCCAGTTCCAGCGCCTGGTCGGTACCGGTTTGGTGTGCCACCACGGCCTGCTGCAGGGCCGCCGTATGCCCGGCCAGGTACGCCGATAGCGCCCATTCACCGAAGTGGTCGGCATTGTCTGCCGCCAGTTTCAGATAACGCCCTAGCGGAACGAGCGCCGAAACCGCACTGCCGCCACCGGTGATACGGTTCCACTCCTCGGACAACGTATCACCCAGCGCGTCGTAGGCTTCATGGGCTTGCTTGCCGTCCCTGATCGCTTGGTTGACCGCGTTGATCTCCTTTTGCATCACCGCGAGGATCTTGCGCGCTTCCTCCCGCGACGCCGGCAAAACCGCCAGCGAATTAAACGCGGCGGTAAAGCGCTGCACACGGTCGGCTGGGGAGGCGCCATCGCTGATGGGTTGACCGGGAATGCCGTAGAAATCACCGCCCAGGGCGATCACTTGGCCGTAGGTCAGCGCCAGGCCGTTGGGCAGGTGCAGCTCGACTTGTCGGGCGGGGATTGCCGGGGCGTCCTTGGCGAAACGCAACAGCGTGTCGTCGCCGATGGCGGTGTGTTCGCCGCCTTCGAAGCGCAGGACGGGTTGGTTTTTTGCGGGTGCTGCGAGTTCAAGACCTGACATGTTAGCTCCTTGCTATGTCGTAGGAATCTTCCGTAATAACTGTATGCATATACAGTTATCGCTAGAATAGAGGATTAATTTCCTACGTCAAGAAGGCAGGCAAAACACCGAGTCCTGAAAGTGCTTCGACGAATTGCAGTTGACGAATCTTTTTATAGTTGTACGATGACGTACGACATCACCAAAACCAACAACAACCTTTCGACAGAAAGTCTTCGCCCAGGGTGTTCGAATAATGAATCCACAAGAACTGAAGTCCATCCTCTCCCACGGTCTGCTGTCTTTCCCCGTGACCGATTTCAATGCGCAGGGTGACTTCCACCAGGCGGGCTACATCAAGCGTCTGGAATGGCTGGCTCCCTACGGCGCCACGGCCCTTTTCGCTGCCGGCGGCACCGGTGAGTTTTTCTCCCTCGCCGCCAGCGAATATTCCCAAGTGGTCAAGACTGCTGTTGATACCTGCGCCACCAGCGTGCCCATTCTTGCCGGTGTGGGCGGTTCGACGCGCCAGGCCATCGAGTACGCCCAAGAGGCCGAGCGCCTGGGGGCCAAAGGCCTGCTGTTGCTGCCGCACTACCTCACCGAAGCCAGTCAGGACGGGGTTGCCGCCCACGTTGAAGCGGTGTGCAAATCGGTGAAGATTGGTGTGGTGGTGTACAACCGCAACGTCTGCCGCCTCACCGCGCCATTGCTGGAACGCCTGGCCGAACGCTGCCCGAACCTGATCGGCTATAAGGATGGCCTGGGCGATATCGAGCTGATGGTCTCGATTCGCCGTCGCCTCGGTGATCGTTTCAGCTACCTCGGCGGCCTGCCGACTGCAGAGGTTTACGCCGCTGCCTACAAGGCCCTGGGCGTGCCGGTGTACTCCTCGGCGGTGTTCAACTTCATCCCGAAAACCGCGATGGATTTCTACCACGCCATTGCCCGCGAAGATCACGCCACCGTCGACAAGATCATTGACGACTTCTTCCTGCCGTACCTGGACATCCGCAACCGCAAGGCTGGCTATGCCGTGAGCATCGTCAAGGCGGGCGCCAAGATCGTCGGCTACGACGCAGGCCCGGTGCGCACCCCGCTGACCGACCTGCTGCCGGAAGAATACGAAGCCCTGGCCGCGCTGATCGACAAGCAAGGCGCGCAATAACTTATCTACAAGGCCGCTGAGAGATCAGCGGCCTTTTGCGTCAGGAGAAGATTCGTGTCCCAAGCCCAGCGTTTTGAAAACTACATCAACGGCCAATGGGTGGCCGGTGCCGACTATTGCGTCAACCTCAACCCGTCGGACTTGTCCGATGTGATTGGCGAATACGCCAAGGCCGATGTCGGCCAAGTCAACGCCGCCATCGAGGCGGCACGCGCCGCTTTCCCGGCCTGGTCCACTTCCGGGATTCAGGCGCGCCACGATGCCCTGGATAAAGTCGGCAGCGAAATCCTCGCCCGCCGCGAAGAACTTGGCACCTTGCTGGCCCGGGAAGAGGGCAAGACCCTGCCCGAAGCCATTGGCGAAGTGACCCGCGCCGGTAACATCTTCAAGTTCTTCGCCGGTGAATGCCTGCGCTTGTCCGGCGACTACGTGCCGTCGGTACGCCCGGGCGTCAACGTTGAAGTCACCCGCGAAGCCCTTGGCGTGGTCGGCCTGATCACCCCGTGGAACTTCCCGATCGCGATCCCCGCGTGGAAAATTGCCCCGGCCCTGGCCTACGGCAACTGCGTGGTGATCAAGCCCGCCGAGCTCGTACCGGGCTGTGCCTGGGCCCTGGCGGAAATCATCTCCCGCGCAGGCTTCCCGGCCGGTGTGTTCAACCTGGTGATGGGCAGTGGCCGTGTTGTCGGCGACGTGCTGGTCAACAGCCCGAAAGTCGACGGCATCAGCTTCACCGGCTCCGTCGGTGTGGGTCGTCAGATCGCCGTCAGTTGCGTTTCGCGCCAGGCCAAGGTGCAGTTGGAAATGGGCGGCAAGAACCCGCAGATCATTCTCGACGACGCCGACCTCAAGCAGGCCGTCGAGCTGTCGGTGCAGAGCGCGTTCTACTCCACCGGCCAGCGTTGCACGGCCTCCAGCCGCCTGATCGTCACCGCCGGGATTCACGACCAGTTCGTCGCGGCGATGGCTGAGCGCATGAAGTCGATCAAGGTCGGCCATGCGTTGCAAAGCGGTACCGACATCGGCCCGGTGGTTTCCCAGGCCCAGTTGGACCAGGATCTGAAGTACATCGATATCGGCCAAAGCGAAGGTGCGCGGCTGGTCAGCGGTGGTGGCCTGGTGACCTGCGACACCGAAGGTTACTACCTGGCGCCAACGTTGTTTGCCGACAGCGAAGCCGCCATGCGCATCAGCCGTGAAGAGATCTTCGGCCCGGTGGCCAACGTGGTGCGCGTGGCGGACTACGAAGCAGCACTGGCCATGGCCAATGACACCGAGTTCGGGTTGTCGGCGGGCATTGCCACCACGTCGCTCAAATACGCCAACCACTTCAAGCGCCACTCCCAGGCCGGGATGGTGATGGTCAACCTGCCGACCGCCGGTGTGGACTATCACGTTCCATTCGGTGGCCGTAAGGGCTCATCCTATGGTTCGCGTGAGCAAGGTCGCTATGCGCAAGAGTTCTACACCGTGGTGAAGACCAGCTACATCGGTTCGTAACACGCAACACCTTGTGGGGGCCGGATGCCTGCTGGTCCCCACACTAAAAAACAGAAAACCATTACCCGCAAAAAAAATAATTAGTGGGAGTACTTCTACATGCAAGCGACCAAGCCGACCCATGTCCGCTATTTGATATTGCTCATGCTGTTCCTGGTGACCACGATCAACTACGCCGACCGGGCCACCATCGCCATCGCGGGCTCCAGCCTGCAAAAAGACCTCGGCATCGACGCGGTCACCCTCGGTTACATCTTCTCTGCATTCGGTTGGGCCTACGTGGCCGGGCAAATTCCCGGCGGCTGGTTGCTGGACCGGTTCGGTTCGAAAAAAGTCTATGCCCTGAGCATCTTCACCTGGTCACTGTTCACCGTGCTGCAAGGCTATGTCGGTGAGTTCGGTGTCTCCACCGCCGTCGTCGCGCTGTTTATGCTGCGCTTCATGGTGGGCCTGGCCGAAGCGCCTTCGTTTCCCGGAAATGCCCGTATTGTCGCGGCGTGGTTTCCTACGGCCGAGCGCGGTACGGCTTCGGCGATCTTCAACTCGGCGCAATACTTCGCCACGGTATTGTTTGCACCGCTGATGGGCTGGATCGTCTACAGCTTCGGCTGGCAGCACGTGTTTATCGTGATGGGCGTAATCGGCATCATCTTCTCGCTGATCTGGCTGAAAGTTATCCACAGCCCGCGCCAGCATCCGCTGATCAACGAAGCCGAGTTCAACCACATTGCCGCCAATGGCGCGATGGTGGATATGGACCAGGACAAGGGCAAAGGTAAAAAAACTGACGGTCCGAAGTGGGATTACATCCGCCAACTGCTGACCAACCGCATGATGCTCGGCGTGTACCTGGGCCAGTACTGCATCAATGGCATCACCTACTTCTTCCTGACCTGGTTCCCGGTGTATCTGGTGCAGGACCGTGGCATGACCATCCTCAAGGCCGGTTTCATCGCCTCGTTGCCGGCAATCTGCGGCTTTATCGGCGGTGTGCTCGGCGGGGTGATTTCCGACTACCTGCTGCGCAAGGGCCATTCGCTGACCTTCGCCCGCAAGGCGCCGATCATCGGTGGCCTGCTGATCTCCAGCAGCATCGTGGCCTGCAACTACGTGGATATCGAATGGATGGTGGTGGGCTTCATGGCCTTGGCCTTCTTCGGTAAAGGCGTTGGCGCACTGGGTTGGGCGGTGGTGTCCGACACTTCGCCGAAACAAATCGCCGGCCTCAGTGGCGGCTTGTTCAACACCTTCGGTAACCTCGCGTCGATCACTACGCCGATCGTTATCGGCTACATCATCAGCACCACCGGCTCGTTCAGGTGGGCCTTGGTGTTCGTCGGCGCCAACGCGCTGGTGGCGGTGTTCAGCTACCTGGTCATCGTTGGCCCGATCAAGCGCGTGGTGCTCAAAGAGCCGCCAAGCAAGGGCCCAGAGCTGACCCAACTTACCGAAGCGCACTCCTGAGGGGCGATGTAATGCAGTTGATTGAACATGCCGACTCGCCGCGCTCCATTCGCTTGCACGAGCGCGACAACGTAGTGATCGTGGTGAACGACCAGGGCGTACCGGCCGGGACCGAGTTCCCGGACGGCCTGGTGACCGTGGATTTCATCCCCCAGAGCCACAAGGTGACCCTGGAAGATATCCCCGAGGGCGGTCAGATTATTCGCTATGGCCAGACCATCGGTTACGCCTTGGCACCGATTCCGCGCGGCAGTTGGGTCCAGGAAGATCAACTGCGCATGCCCACCGCACCGCCGCTGGACAGCTTGCCGCTGTCCACCGAGGTGCCGCAAAGCCAGGCGCCGTTGGAGGGGTTCACCTTCGAGGGCTATCGCAACGCCGATGGCACCGTGGGCACGCGCAATATTCTCGGCATCACCACCACGGTGCAGTGCGTCACGGGGGTGCTGGACCATGCGGTCAAGCGCATCAAGGACGAGCTGCTGCCCAAGTACCCCTACGTCGATGACGTGGTGGCGCTGACCCACAGTTACGGCTGTGGCGTGGCGATTACCGCGACGGATGCCTACATTCCGATCCGCACCGTGCGCAACCTGGCGCGCAACCCGAACCTGGGCGGCGAAGCCCTGGTGATCAGCCTGGGCTGCGAGAAACTGCAGGCCGGGCAGGTGATGCACGACAACGACAGCTCGGTCGATTTGAGCGAGCCGTGGCTGTATCGCTTGCAGGATTCCAGCCACGGCTTCACCGAGATGATCGAGCAGATCATGGAACTGGCCGAAACACGCTTGAAGAAGCTCGACCAGCGCCGTCGCGAAACCGTGCCGGCGTCGGAGCTGATCCTGGGCATGCAGTGCGGCGGCAGCGATGCGTTTTCCGGCATCACCGCCAACCCGGCGCTGGGTTATGCCTCGGACTTGCTGCTGCGGGCCGGGGCGACGGTGATGTTTTCCGAAGTGACTGAAGTCCGCGATGCGATTTACCTGCTGACTTCACGCGCCGAGAGCAAGGAAGTCGCCCAAGAGCTTGTCAGGGAAATGGACTGGTACGACCGTTACCTGGCCAAGGGCGAGGCTGACCGCAGCGCCAACACCACGCCGGGCAACAAGAAGGGCGGGTTGTCGAATATTGTCGAGAAGTCCTTGGGCTCCATCGTCAAGTCCGGTAGCAGCGCCATCAACGGGGTGCTGGGCCCGGGCGAGCGTTTCAAGGGCAAGGGCCTGATCTTTTGCGCGACGCCGGCCAGTGACTTTGTGTGCGGCACCTTGCAGTTGGCAGCGGGGATGAACCTGCATGTGTTCACTACCGGGCGTGGCACGCCGTATGGGCTGGCGATGGCGCCGGTGGTGAAGGTGTCGACGCGTACGGAGTTGGCGCAGCGCTGGCCGGATTTGATCGACATTGATGCCGGACGCATTGCCACGGGGCGTGCGAGCATTGAGGAATTGGGGTGGGAGTTGTTCCACTTCTACCTGGATGTGGCCAGTGGCAAGAAGCAGACCTGGGCGGAGCGGCATAAGCTGCATAACGACATCACCCTGTTCAACCCGGCGCCCATCACCTGAGACCGATGCGGACAATGTGGGAGCTGGCTTGCCTGCGATAGCAATGTATCAGTGACAGATGTATCGACTGACACACCGCCATCGCAGGCAAGCCAGCTCCCACATTTGATTGGTGTTGTCCATGCGAGCCTGCTCTTACTGGCTTATCATTAGCCACCTAACGACGCTCACCAAGGTTCTCCCCGGCATGCTGGCAATTTTCCTCACCACCCTGTCCATCACCGCGCCGGTGTTTGCCATGCTGTTTCTCGGTGTGCTGCTCAAGCGCATCGACTGGATAAACGACAACTTTATCCACACGGCGTCGTCCCTGGTGTTCAACGTCACCATGCCGGCGCTGCTGTTCCTGGGCATCCTGCATGCCGACCTGCACTCGGCGCTCAAGCCGGGTTTGCTGATTTACTTTGCTGTCGCGACCTTGCTCAGTTTTGCCCTGGCCTGGGGCTGGGCGATCTGGCGTTGCCCGCGTGAAGACCGCGGCATCTATACCCAAGGCGCGTTTCGTGGAAACAACGGCGTGATCGGCCTGGCGCTGGCAGCCAGTATGTACGGCGATTACGGCATCTCCCTCGGCGCGATCCTCGCCGCGCTGGTGATCCTGTTCTACAACACCCTGTCGACCATTGTGCTGGCGGTGTACAGCCCGGTAATCAAGTCCGACCCGTGGAGCATCCTCAAAAGCGTGGTGGCCAACCCGTTGATTATCAGCGTGATCGTCGCCACGCCGTTCGCGGTGTTCCAGATCGGTTTGCCGGGTTGGCTGGAGTCGTCGGGCCGCTACCTGGCGGACATGACCTTGCCGCTGGCGCTGATCTGCATTGGCGGTACCTTGTCGCTGGCGGCGCTGCGCAAAAGCGGCGGCATGGCCTTGAGCGCGAGCCTGGTGAAGATGATCGGTTTGCCCCTGGTGGCCACATTGGGCGCCTGGCTGCTGGGGTTCCGGGGGCCGGAGTTGGGGATTCTGTTCTTGTACTTCGGTGCACCGACGGCGGCGGCCAGTTTTGTGATGGCCAGGGCGGCAGAGGGCAATCATGAGCTGGCGGCGGCGATTATCGTGATTACTACGCTGATGGCGGCGGTGACGACGAATATCGGGATTTTTGTGTTGCAGGCGGGGGGCTGGATCTGAATTTTGTGGTGTTTGTGAGGGCCAATCGCAGGCAAGCCAGCTCCCACAGTTGACCGAGTTCCAACATGAGAATGCGGTCAACTGTGGGAGCTGGCTTGTCGGGTCGCCGCATCGCTGCGATAGCTATCTAGCAGTCACTGTTGATCAGCCTGATACGCCTCAATCACTTCCTGCGCCGCGCGAAACGCATCAATCGCCGCCGGCACACCCGCATACACCGCACAATGCAGCAGCGCCTCGCGAATCTCCTCCACGGTACAGCCATTGTTCAACGCCCCGCGCACATGGCCCTTGAGCTCCTGCGGGCATTTGAGTGCAGTGAGGGCGGCGAGGGTGATCAGGCTGCGGGTCTTCAGCGGCAAACCCTCGCGATTCCACACGCCGCCCCAGGCGTGTTCGTTGACGAAATCCTGCAACGGCTGGGTGAACTCCGTGGCATTGCCCAGGGCGCGGTCAACGAACACATCGCCCATGACCTGGCGACGCATCTCAACCCCGGACTTTTTCTCATCGGTCATTGCGATTCCCTCTTCTGTTGGCGGCGCCAGGCTCGCAGCGTGCTGAACAACAGGAATGCCACCAGCACTGGCAGGACGTAATAGAGCATCAGGTGTTCAAGCTTGGTGGCCAGGGGCATGCCGGTGGTGAACGACATCACATGCAGCCCATACGCCAGGTACAGCCCCAGCAGCACCAGGCCTTCGGCGCGGGTCACGCGGTAGCCGGTGTAGAACACCGGCAGGCACAACACCAGGGCAGCGAGCATCACCGGCAGGTCGAAGTCCAGGGCATTGGGCGAGACCGACAGCGGCGTCGGCGCCACCAGCGCGGTAAACCCCAGCACGCCGAGCAGGTTGAACAGGTTGCTGCCGATCACGTTGCCCACGGCAATGTCCCGCTCGCCGCGCAGGGCGGCGATCAGCGAGGTGGCGAGGCACGGCAGGGAGGTACCGACGCCGATCAGCGTCAGGCCGATGACCCGTTCCGACAGCCCCAGGTCGCCGGCCACATCCACCGCTGCGCCCAGCAGCAAGTGCCCGGCCAGCACCAGCACAAGGAACCCGCCCAGCAACAGCAGCACACTGCTCAGCCAGGGCGCCTTGGCCACCGTATCCAGGGTGCGCGGGCGGCGGGAGTGGCGGGTCTGGTAGTGCAGCACGCCGAGGTAGGCGAGCAGGGCCACCAACAGCAGCAAGCCGTCGGCGGGGGTGAGCGCTTCATTGGCGGCGAGGGTAAACACCAGCAGGCCCGCGATGATCATCACCGGGATATCCAGGCGTACCAATTGGCGCGAGACCCGCAGCGGAATGATCAGCGCCGACAGGCCCAAGGTCACCAGGATGTTGAAGATGCTGCTGCCGATCACGCTGCCCACGGCGATATCGGTGTTGCCGGCCAGGGTGGCTTGCAGGCTGACGGTCATCTGCGGCGCGCTGCTGCCGAAGGCGACAATGGTCAGGCCGATGATCAACGGCCGCACCTTGAGGCTGGCGGCCAGGCGCACGGCGGCACGCACCAGGATTTCCGCGCCGGTGATCAGCAACAGCAAGCCGCTGACCAGTTCCAGTAGGCTCCAGGGCGAGAGGGCAGTTAATCCGAAAATGGCCAGGGCTCCGTTTTAGTTGCTCAGGGCTTGCACGCGCACTCGCGCGGTGCCGCTGCTGAGCATACCCAGCTGCTCGGCAGCCTTGCGTGAAAGATCGATCAAGCGCCCACGGGTATGCGGGCCGCGATCATTGATACGCACCACCACGGATCTGTCGTTGTTGAGATTGGTCACCTTGACCTGGGTGCCGAACGGCAATTGCCGGTGGGCGGCGGTCAGGGCGTTCTGGTTGAAGGGTTCACCGCTGGCGGTTTTTTTGCCGTGGTGTTTGGCGCCGTAATAGGAGGCGGTGCCGGTTTCGTCGTAGCCGTTGGGGTTGACGAGACCGCTGGCGCAGCCGGTCAGTAGGGAGAATAGTGCCAGGAGGCCAAGTAGACGCTTCATTTTCAAAGGTGCCCCATAACCAATGTGGGAGCTGGCTTGCCTGCGATGCAGACGACTCGGTGCCTCAAGAACACTGAGGTGATGCAATCGCAGGCAAGCCAGCTCCCACAGGGGATCCGGGTGGGGAGTCAAATCTCACCCGGACCATTCATCGCTGTCAGCCTTCGAGCTTGCTTTTCAGCAATTCGTTCACCTGTTGCGGGTTGGCCTTGCCTTTGGAGGCTTTCATCGCCTGGCCCACAAAGAAGCCGAACATCTTGCCGCGCTTGGCTTCGTCTGCCGCACGGTATTGCTCGACCTGCTCGGCGTTGGCCGCGAGCATTTCATCCAGCACGGCGGAAATCGCGCCGCTGTCGGTGACTTGCTTGAGGCCGCGCTTGTCGATGATTTCGTCAGCGTTGCCTTCGCCTGCGGCCATGGCTTCGAACACGGTCTTGGCGATCTTGCCGGAGATGGTGTTGTCCTTGATGCGCAGCAGCATGCCGCCCAACTGCTCGGCAGTGACCGGGGCTTCGTCGATTTCCAGGCCCTGTTTGTTCAACAGGCTGCCCAGCTCAACCATCACCCAGTTGGCCGCCAGTTTGGCGTCACCGGCAATGCTCACGACTTTTTCGAAGTAGTTGGCTTGTTCACGGCTGGAGGCCAGGACGCTGGCATCGTAGACCGACAGGCCGAACTGCTCCTGGAAGCGCTCGCGTTTTTGCTGCGGCAATTCCGGCAGGGTGGCGCGCACGTCATTGAGGAACGAGTCCTCGATGACCACCGGCAACAGGTCCGGGTCGGGGAAGTAACGGTAGTCGTTGGCTTCCTCTTTGCTGCGCATGGCGCGGGTTTCATCTTTGTTCGGGTCGTACAGGCGGGTCTGCTGGATGACCTTGCCGCCGTCTTCGATCAGCTCGATCTGGCGACGCACTTCGCTGTTGATCGCTTTCTCGATGAAGCGGAACGAGTTGACGTTCTTGATCTCGCAGCGGGTGCCGTACTCGGCCTGGCCCTTTGGACGGATCGACACGTTGCAGTCGCAACGCAGCGAGCCTTCAGCCATGTTGCCGTCACAGATGCCCAGGTAGCGCACCAGCGCGTGGATAGTCTTGACGTAGGCCACGGCCTCTTTGGCGCTGCGCATGTCCGGCTCGGAGACGATCTCCAGCAGCGGCGTGCCGGCACGGTTCAGGTCGATACCGGTGGCGCCCGGGAATTCTTCATGCAGGCTCTTGCCAGCATCTTCTTCCAAGTGCGCACGAGTTACGCCGACGCGCTTGATGGTGCCGTCTTCCAGGGGGATGTCCAGGTGGCCCTTGCCGACGATCGGCAATTCCATCTGGCTGATCTGGTAGCCCTTGGGCAGGTCCGGGTAGAAGTAGTTCTTGCGCGCGAACACGTTGTGCTGGCCGATCTCGGCGTCAATCGCCAGGCCGAACATCACCGCCATGCGTACCGCTTCCTGGTTCAGCACCGGCAGCACGCCGGGCATGCCCAGGTCGACCAGGCTGGCCTGGGTGTTCGGCTCGGAGCCGAACGTGGTGGCGCTACCGGAGAAAATCTTCGATTGGGTGGCGAGCTGGGTATGAATCTCCAGCCCGATCACGACTTCCCATTGCATAGTGTTCTCCTCAGAAGCCGGTAGGGGTGCGGGTGTGCCAGTCGGTGTGCAACTGGTACTGGTGCGCCACATTGAGCAGGCGGCCTTCCTGGAAATACGGGGCGAGCAATTGCACGCCGACCGGCAGGCCATCGACGAAACCGGCAGGCATGGACAAGCCCGGCAGGCCCGCGAGGTTGGCGGTGATGGTGTACAGGTCTTCGAGGTACGCAGCCACCGGGTCGCCATTCTTGGCGCCAAGCTTCCAGGCCGGGTTTGGCGTGGTTGGGCCGAGGATCACGTCGACTTCTTCAAAGGCGGCCATGAAGTCGTTCTTCACCAGGCGACGGATTTTTTGCGCCTTGAGGTAGTACGCGTCGTAGTAGCCGGCCGACAGGGCGTAGGCACCGACCATGATGCGCCGTTGTACTTCGGCCCCGAAGCCTTCGCCACGGGAGCGCTTGTACAGATCGGTGAGGTCTTTCGGGTTTTCGCAGCGGTAGCCAAAACGTACGCCGTCGAAACGCGATAGGTTGGACGAGGCCTCCGCTGGCGCGATCACGTAGTACGCAGGAATCGCGTGCCCGTTGTTCGGCAGGCTGATTTCCTTGATCACGGCGCCGAGCTTTTCCAGCTCCTTGACGCTGTTGTGCACCAGTTCGGCGATGCGTGGGTCGAGACCGGCGCTGAAGTACTCCTTCGGCACGCCGATGCGCAGGCCTTTGATCGAGGTGTTGAGGCTGGCGCTGTAGTCCGGCACTGGCTCATCGATGCTGGTGGAGTCCTGTTTATCGAACCCAGCCATGCCTTGTAACAAAATCGCGCAGTCTTCGGCAGTGCGTGCCAGAGGGCCGCCCTGATCGAGGCTGGAAGCGTAGGCGATCATGCCCCAGCGGGAAACGCGACCGTAGGTCGGCTTCAGGCCGGTGAGGTTGGTGAACGCCGCTGGCTGGCGGATCGAACCGCCGGTGTCGGTGGCAGTGGCCGCCGGCAGGAAGCGCGCGGCCACGGCTGCAGCCGAGCCGCCGGACGAACCGCCGGGCACGTGCTCCAGGTTCCACGGGTTTTTCACCGCGCCGTAGTAGCTCGACTCGTTGGCCGAACCCATGGCGAATTCGTCCATGTTGGTCTTGCCCAGGGTCACGGCCCCGGCGGCAGCCAGCTTGGACACCACGGTGGCGTCGTAGGGCGCCTTGAAGTTGTCGAGCATCTTCGAGCCGCAGCTGGTGCGAATGCCCTGGGTGCAGAACAAGTCCTTGTGGGCGATGGGAGCCCCCAGCAGCGCGCCATTTTCACCGTTGGCGCGACGCACGTCGGCGGCCTTGGCCTGGCTCAGGGCCAGTTCTTCGGTGAGGCTGATGAAGCTGTTGACCTTCGGATCGTGCTCGGCGATACGCGCCAGCAGGGTCTTGGTCAGCTCTTCGGAAGAAAACTTTTTGTCGGCGAGACCGCGGGCGATCTCGGCCAGAGTCATGTGATGCATGAAAGGCTCTTTCCCTTTAGTCGATGACTTTCGGAACCAGGTACAGGCCGTTTTCGACCGCTGGCGCGATGGACTGGTAGGCCTCGCGATTATTACTTTCGGTTACAACATCTGCACGCAGGCGCTGGCTGGCTTCCAGCGGGTGCGCCAGGGGCTCGATGCCGTCGGTATTCACGGCCTGCATTTGGTCAACCAGCCCGAGAATGCTGTTCAGGGCTGCGGTAATCGGTGGAAGATCGGCTTCAGCCAGGCCCAGGTGGGCGAGGTGAGCGATTTTTTCCACGTCGGAGCGGTCAAGCGCCATGGGATTCTCCAGTGGAAAACAGAACGGAGGGCGTCCGTGTGTTAGATTGTCGGAACACTACCGCATTTCTACGGTCATATGGCCGCGATTGTGGGGGTTGGTGCGTAGAAAGTCGGCCAATTTAGCACATTGGCGCCTTGCCCAAAATCCCTGTCGTTGTTAGAGTTTGCCGCACTTTTTTACCCACGCGTTGCCTAGGGTCCTTTCCCCATGTTCAAGAAACTGCGTGGCATGTTTTCCA
This sequence comes from Pseudomonas sp. Marseille-Q1929, assembly GCF_017316265.1. Classification (NCBI taxonomy): domain Bacteria; kingdom Pseudomonadati; phylum Pseudomonadota; class Gammaproteobacteria; order Pseudomonadales; family Pseudomonadaceae; genus Pseudomonas; species Pseudomonas sp. Marseille-Q1929. Next base: position 545,586 of record NZ_JAFLWU010000001.1, on the reverse strand, counting down.
GCGATCTTTCCATTGACCTGGGCACTGCCAACACCCTTATTTACGTGCGCGAGCGCGGTATCGTTCTGAATGAGCCATCGGTTGTGGCCATTCGGACCCATGGTAATCAGAAAAGTGTCGTTGCCGTCGGCACCGAGGCCAAGCGCATGCTCGGCCGTACACCAGGCAATATTGCTGCCATTCGTCCGATGAAAGACGGCGTGATCGCCGACTTCAGTGTCTGCGAGAAGATGCTGCAGTACTTCATCAACAAGGTTCACGAAAACAGTTTCCTGCAGCCCAGCCCTCGTGTGCTGATCTGCGTTCCGTGCAAGTCCACCCAGGTGGAGCGTCGTGCCATCCGTGAATCGGCCCTTGGCGCCGGTGCCCGTGAAGTGTTCCTGATCGAAGAGCCAATGGCTGCTGCGATCGGTGCCGGCCTGCCGGTTGAAGAAGCGCGCGGTTCGATGGTGGTGGATATCGGTGGTGGTACCACTGAAATCGCCCTGATCTCCCTGAACGGTGTGGTGTATGCCGAATCCGTACGCGTTGGCGGCGACCGCTTCGACGAAGCGATCATCACTTATGTGCGTCGCAACTACGGCAGCCTGATCGGTGAATCCACCGCAGAGCGCATCAAGCAGGAAATCGGTACCGCTTACCCGGGCGGCGAAGTGCGCGAAGTCGATGTTCGCGGTCGCAACCTGGCCGAAGGCGTTCCACGTGCCTTCACCCTGAACTCCAATGAAGTGCTGGAAGCTCTGCAAGAGTCCCTGGCCACCATCGTTCAGGCTGTGAAAAGCGCCCTGGAGCAATCGCCGCCGGAACTGGCTTCCGACATCGCCGAGCGTGGCCTGGTGCTGACCGGTGGTGGCGCCTTGCTGCGCGACCTCGACAAGCTGCTGGCCCAAGAGACTGGCCTGCCGGTGATCGTCGCCGAAGATCCGCTGACCTGCGTTGCTCGTGGCGGTGGTCGTGCACTGGAAATGATGGATAAACACACCATGGACCTGCTCTCCAGCGAATAAGCTGCGTTGGGCGGTACAGGCTTGGCCAGCAGGCAGCACTTTGCAGTGCTGCCTGTTGGCGTTTATCTTCTTCAATCTGCATCCAGGCCGGTTAGAAGCCGTATGAATAAAGAAAACATTTGCCTGGGAGGAGCGGCTTATTAAACCGCTTTTTGCCAAAGGCCCCTCATTGGGCGTGCGCCTGCTGGTGCTGGTCGTGCTTTCGGTCGCGCTGATGGTGGTCGATGCCCGTTTCGCATTGCTCAAGCCCGTGCGCAGCCAGATGTCGCTGGTGTTGATGCAGACCTACTGGATCACCGACCTGCCGCAACGTCTCTACCAGGGCGTGGCCAGCCAATTTGGCAGCCGCACCGAACTGGTCGCCGAGAACGAAAAACTCAAGACTGAAAACCTGCTGTTGCAGGGGCGCATGCAAAAGCTCGCGGCTCTCACCGAGCAGAACGTTCGGCTGCGCGAGTTGCTCAACTCGTCTGCGCTGGTCAACGAGAAGGTCGAAGTCGCCGAGTTGATCGGCATGGACCCCAACCCCTTCACCCATCGCATCATCATCAACAAAGGTGAGCGCGACGGTGTGGTCCTTGGCCAGCCGGTGCTCGACGCCCGTGGCCTGATGGGCCAGGTGGTCGAGTTGATGCCCTACACTTCGCGTGTACTGTTGCTGACGGACACCACCCACAGCATTCCGGTGCAGGTCAACCGCAACGGCTTGCGCGCGATTGCCAGCGGCACCGGCAACCCGGAGCGCCTGGAATTGCGCCACGTGGCCGACACCGCTGATATCAAGGAAGGCGACCTGCTGGTCAGCTCCGGCCTGGGTCAGCGGTTCCCGGCGGGTTATCCGGTGGCGACGGTCAAGGAAGTGATCCACGATTCCGGCCAGCCGTTTGCCATCGTCCGCGCCGTGCCGACGGCGGCCCTGAACCGCAGTCGCTACCTGCTGCTGGTGTTCAGCGACAACCGCACGCCAGAAGAGCGCGCTAATGAGGCTGCCCAGGCCCAGGAAGCGGAAGACCAGCAGAACGGCACCGCGCCGATTGTGCCAGCGACCGTGCCCAAGCCTGCCGCTGCTACGCCGGCCACACCTGCGGCCGTTCCCACGCCTGTTGCCACGCCCGTCAAGCCGGCTGCGCATCCAGTCAAGCCTGCGGCCACCAAGCCACCGGCTTCGGCGCCCACCACTGCAACACCGGCGACTAAACCGCCTGCTGCTGCCCCGGCTGCCCGTCCAGCGGCAGCGGCCCCGGCAACCACGCGGCAGAGGGAGGAATAATGGCCGGTACTCATTCGCGCAATGGCTGGATCGTCTGGTTGACCTTTGCAGTCGGCTTGCTGCTCAGCGTTTCACCCTTGCCGCAATTCATGGAAATCCTGCGCCCGCTGTGGCTGGCATTGCTGCTGGCCTTCTGGGCGCTGAACCTGCCGCATAAAGTCGGCATGGTCACCGCGCTGTTTCTGGGCTTGGCGGAAGATGTGCTGTATGGCACCTTGCTGGGTCAGAACGCGTTGATTCTCACGCTGATCACGTTCCTGGTGTTGTCGTTGCAGCAGCGTTTGCGGATGTTCCCGATGTGGCAGCAGTGCCTGGTGATCCTGGTGATCTTCGGCCTGGCGCAGCTTGTTCAACTGTGGCTCAGTGCCTTGACCGGCAATCGCCAGCCAACCCTGGCGTTGGTATTGCCGGCGTTGGTGAGTGCGCTGCTGTGGCCATGGATCAGTTTTGGCCTGCGTGGGTTACGTCGTCGCTATAAGATCAATTGAATGGATTGCGAGGCTCTGCCTGGTTATCGCGCCCTACAGGGAGAGTCTGCATGAATTCGCTTTATCTGGCCTCGGGCTCTCCGAGGCGGCGTGAACTGCTGACCCAGATTGGTGTGCCTTTTACCGTGGTCAGCGCCGCCATTGATGAAACCCCTCTTACAAATGAATCCGCCGTTTCCTACGTCGAGCGTCTTGCGCGCGGCAAGGCAGCGGCGGGTTTGGCTGCGCTCGAAAATACCTCCGGTGCCTGTGTGCTGGGTGCTGACACGGCGGTGATCGTGGACGGCAAGATCCTCGGCAAACCGGTGGATCAGGCGGATGCGCTGGCGATGTTGATGGCCCTGGCGGGGCGTGAACATGAAGTCCTCACCGCCATTGCGCTCACCGACGGCCCGCGTTGCGAAACCGTTTATGTAAGCAGTCGTGTACGTTTTCGCGCTATTACTGTCGAGGAAGCTACAACCTACTGGCACAGTGGCGAACCCCAGGACAAGGCGGGCGGCTATGCTATTCAAGGGCTTGGATCGGTGTTTGTCGCCGGGCTCAATGGCAGTTATTCCGCCGTGGTAGGCCTGCCGGTGTGCGAAACCGCGCAACTGCTCGACCAATTCGGCATACCCTGTTGGCAAAACCTTACCGCGCGCTGAACGCCTTACGCCAGCGCCCAGCCATAAGCGATCGGTCACTATTGTGAAAACGCCTGAACGAGACCCAGCCATGAGTGAAGAGATTCTGATCAATATCACGCCGATGGAATCGCGCGTGGCGGTGGTAGAGAACGGTGTTCTGCAAGAAGTGCACGTCGAGCGCACCCAAAAGCGCGGGATCGTCGGCAATATCTACAAGGGCAAGGTGGTACGCGTACTGCCGGGCATGCAGGCGGCATTCGTCGATATCGGCTTGGATCGTGCCGCGTTTATTCATGCGTCGGAAATCTCCCTGCGCGAAGGCCCTGCGGTGGAAAGCATCAGCGCCCTGGTGCATGAAGGGCAGAGCCTGGTGGTGCAGGTCACCAAGGACCCCATCGGTTCCAAAGGCGCGCGCCTGACCACTCAACTGTCGATTCCATCGCGCTACCTGGTGTACATGCCGCGTACCGCCCATGTCGGCATTTCCCTGAAGATCGAAGACGAAGCCGAGCGTGAGCGCCTGAAAAAGGTGGTCAGCGACTGCGTGGCCGCCGAAGGCATCAAGGAAGCCGGCGGTTTTATCCTGCGCACGGCAGCCGAAGGTGCTGGCGGCGATGAAATCCTCATGGATATTCGCTACCTGCGACGCCTGTGGGACCAGATCGGCGCACAGATCAAAACCATCGGTGCCCCGAGTGTGATCTACGAGGACCTCGGCCTGGCCCTGCGCACCCTGCGTGATCTGGTCAGCCCGAAGATCGAGAAAATTCGCATCGACTCGCGGGAGACCTTCCAGCGCACCACGCAGTTTGTCGCCGAGCTGATGCCGGAAATTGCTGATCGCCTGGAACACTACCCGGGTGAGCGACCGATCTTTGACCTGTATGGCGTCGAAGATGAAATCCAGAAAGCCCTGGAGCGCAAGGTGCCACTCAAGTCCGGTGGCTACCTGGTGGTGGACCCGGCGGAAGCCATGACCACCATCGACGTTAACACCGGTGCGTTCGTGGGCCATCGCAACCTCGAAGAAACCATCTTCAAGACCAACCTCGAAGCCGCTACCGCGATTGCCCGCCAGCTGCGCCTGCGCAACCTGGGCGGCATCATCATCATCGACTTCATCGACATGGAAGATGAAGAGCACCAGCGCCAGGTGCTGCGCACCCTGGAGAAGCAGCTGGAGCGTGATCACGCCAAGACCAATATCATCGGCATCACCGAACTGGGCCTGGTGCAGATGACCCGCAAGCGCACCCGTGAAAGCCTTGAGCAAGTGCTGTGCGAGCCGTGCAGCAGTTGCCAGGGGCGCGGCAAGTTGAAGACCCCGGAAACGGTTTGCTACGAGATTTTCCGGGAAATCTTACGCGAGGCGCGAGCCTACCAGGCTGAAGGTTATAGAGTGCTTGCCAACCAGAAAGTGGTCGACCGACTGTTGGATGAAGAGTCCGGCAACGTCGCGGAATTGGAGGGGTTTATCGGGCGCACGATTCGTTTCCAGGTTGAAACCATGTATTCCCAGGAACAATACGACGTGGTGCTGCTCTGATCCCCATTCGCTTTCTTTTTACTGCCTTGAGGGTCGCCTGACATGGAGCGTCTGATACGCTTTTTTGCCGCTTTGACCCGTTGGGGCCTGGGCCTCTGTGCGTTGCTGCTGGTCCTGGCGGCGGTGTATGTGAGCCTGGGGCGCGAATTGACCCCGCTGGTGGCCGAATACCGTGCCGAGGTCGAAGCCAAGGCCCAGGCGGCAGTGGATATGCCGCTGCACATTGGCAGCCTTGAAGGCCGCTGGAGCGGCTTTGCCCCTGTGCTGTTGGCCCACGACGTGATGGTGGGCGAGGGCAGCAGTGCCTTGCGCCTGGACCAGGTCGAAGTGGTGCCCGATGTCTGGGCCAGCCTGATGGCCCGTGAAGTGCGCATTGCCCACCTGGAAGTCAGCGGCCTGCAACTGAGCGTCAAGGAAGACAAGGACGGCCACTGGGCGCTGCAAGGCCTGCCGGTGCAGGATGAGCAACCGCTGGACCCGCAGCAAGTGCTGCAGCGCATGCAGATGGTCAAGCGCGTGTCGTTGCTCGACAGCCAGGTCACCCTGCAACCCTTCGACCAGCCACCGTTGACCCTGACGTACGTCGGCCTGAGCCTGCACACCGGCATTACCCGTCAGCGCCTCGACGCACGCCTGACCCTGCCCGACGGCCAACCGCTGGCGTTGAGCTTGCGCACGCGGATCCGCGCGAGCCAATGGCAGGACGGTGAAGTCCAGGCTTACTTGAGCCTGCCACAGAGCGACTGGGCCAAGTGGATTCCGGCCCGGCTGACGCAGCAGTGGAAACTCACCCAATTCAAGGCCGGCGGCGAATTCTGGCTGACCTGGGCCAAGGGCGCCGTGCAAAGCGCAGTGGTGCGCCTCAATTCGCCACAGGTGAAGGGCAGCTACGCCGAGCGTAAGCCGGTGCACATTGAAAACCTTGCGCTCAACGCCTACCTGCAACGCAGTGATACGGGCCTCAAGGTGGTGTTCGATTCGCTGGCGATGAACCTCGGGGAGACCCGCTGGGAATCACGTCTGCAATTGCAGCAGAGCCTGGCCACCGACAAGGAGCAGGAAACCTGGAAACTCCAGGCCGACCGTCTGGACCTGACTCCCATCACACCGCTGTTGAATGCCCTGGCGCCGTTGCCGGAGGGGTTTGCCAAGACCATCGAACACTTGAAGGCCACGGGTCTGCTGCGCAATGTGCTGGTGGACTTCCGCCCTCAGGACACCACGGATCAAAAAGTCAGTTTTGCCGCCAACCTGGAGCGGGTCGGTTTTGACGCCTACTTCGGTGCGCCGGCTGCGCGTAACGTGTCCGGCAGCATCAGCGGTGACATGGGCCATGGCGAGCTACGCATGGACAGCAAGGATTTCTCCCTGCACCTCGATCCGATCTTCGCCAAGCCCTGGCAGTACATCCAGGCCAATGCGCGCCTGACATGGAAGCTGGATAAAGAAGGCTTCACCCTGATCGCGCCGTATATCAAGGTGCTGGGCGAAGAAGGCAAGGTCGCCGCCGATTTCCTGATCCGCCTGCACTTTGACCACAGCCAGGAAGACTACATGGACCTGCGGGTCGGCATGGTCGATGGCGATGGGCGCTTCACCCCCAAATACCTGCCGGCGGTGTTGAGCCCGGCGCTGGATGAATGGCTGCGCACGGCGATTCTCAAGGGCGCGGTTGACGAGGGTTTCTTCCAGTACCAAGGCTCGCTGAACCACGACGCGTTGCCGGCCTCGCGCAATATCAGCCTGTTCTTCAAGGTGCATGACGCTGAGCTGGCGTTCCAGCCAGGCTGGCCCCATGTGAGCAAGGTCAAGGGTGAGGTGTTTGTCGAGGAAAGCGGTGTGCGCATCCTCGCCAGCAAGGGGCAGTTGCTCGACACCAAGGTCAAGGATATCTACGTCAATATTCCCCATGCGCCTGCTGGCAAGGACAGTCATCTATTGCTCACCGGTGGTTTTGCCGGAGGCTTGGGTGATGGCCTGAAGATCCTGCAGGAAGCGCCGATTGGTACGGCTGCAACCTTTGCCGGCTGGAAGGGCGAGGGCGACCTGCAAGGCAGCCTGGACCTGGACGTGCCGCTGGCCAAGGGCACCGAGCCGAAAATCGTGGTGGACTTCAAGACCGACAAGGCACGCCTGCAACTGGCCGAGCCGACGCTGGACCTGACCCAGCTCAAGGGTGATTTCCGTTTCGACAGTGCCAAGGGCCTCAGCGGCCAGAACATCACGGCCCAGGCCTTTGACCGGCCCATCACCGCGCAGATTTTTGCCGACGGCAAGCCGGGCAATATCAGCACGCGCGTGACTGCCAAGGGCCAGGTCACGGTCAAGCGGCTGACGGACTGGTTGAAAGTCGGCCAGCCGTTGCCAGTGTCCGGCGACATTCCCTACCAGTTGCAACTGAACCTGGATGGGGCCGACAGCCAACTGATGGTCAGCTCCAACCTCAAGGGCGTGGCGGTGGATTTGCCGGCGCCTTTCGGCATGCCGGCCAGCCAGGGGCGTGACAGCGTGTTCCGCATGACGTTGCAGGGTAACGAGCGGCGCTACTGGTTCGATTATGGCGAGTTGGCGAATTTCACCTTTGCCGCGCCGCCAGACAAGTTCAACGAAGGCCGTGGCGAGTTGTTCCTCGGTGATGGCGATGCGCTGCTGCCTACGGTCAAAGGCTTGCGTATTCGCGGGGTCTTGTCGGAACTCGACATCGATCCGTGGAAAAAACTCGTAGACCGTTATGCCGGCAATGACCCCGGCGGTAGCGCCAAGCAGTTGCTCAGTGGCGCCGATTTCAAGGTCGGCAAGCTGACCGGTTTCGGCACCCAGTTCGACCAGGTCAAGTTGCAGCTAGACCGCAAGCCCGCCGCCTGGGCCTTGCAGCTCGACAGCCAGCAGGCCAAGGGCAGCGTCAACCTGCCGGACGCCAAGGCCGCGCCGATTGCGATCAACCTGCAGTACGTGAAGTTGCCGGCGGTGGACCCGAGCGTCCAGGCCGACGAAAACGCGCCGGACCCCTTGGCCAACATCGATCCCAAGGACATTCCCGCGCTGGATATCGCCATTGATCAACTGTTCCAGGGGCCGGACCTGATCGGCGCCTGGTCGCTGAAGATCCGCCCGACGACCAAGGGCCTGACCTTCAATAACCTGGACCTGGGCCTCAAGGGCATGCAGCTCAAGGGCGACGGCGGCTGGGAAGGCGCACCCGGGACCAGCAGCAGTTGGTACAAGGGGCGCCTGGACGGCAAGAATATCGGCGATGTGCTCAAAGGCTGGGGTTATGCGCCGACCGTGACGAGCAAGGACTTCCATCTGGACGTGGACGGCCGCTGGCCGGGTTCGCCGGCTTATGTGGGGCCTAAACGTTTCTCCGGCAGCCTGGATGCGACCTTCCGCAGCGGCCAGTTTGTTGAAGTGGAAGGCGGTGCCCAAGCGCTGCGTGTGTTTGGCCTGCTCAACTTCAACTCGATCGGGCGCCGGCTGCGCCTGGACTTTTCCGACTTGCTCGGCAAGGGCTTGAGTTACGACCGGGTCAAAGGTTTGCTGGCCGCGAGTAACGGCGTGTTCGTCACCCGCGAGCCGATCACCATGACCGGGCCATCGACCAACCTGGAGCTTAACGGCACCCTGGACCTGGTGGCTGACCGTGTCGACGCCAAGTTGTTGGTGACGTTACCGGTCACCAACAACCTGCCGATTGCCGCGCTGATCGTGGGCGCGCCGGCGATTGGCGGTGCGCTGTTCCTGATCGACAAGCTGATCGGTGATCGTGTGTCGCGTTTTGCCAGCGTGCAATACAAAGTGGAAGGGCCGTGGAAGGACCCGAAAATCACCTTCGACAAGCCATTTGAAAAGCCAAACTGAGAGGCTGTGGAGTAGCATGGCCGCACGCCCATTACGGAGAGTCGGCCCATGTCCTTTGCGGTAATTCAAATGGTCAGCCAGAGCGATGTGCTGGCCAATCTGGCCCAGGCCCGGCGCCTGCTGGAGCAAGCGGCGGCAGGCGGTGCGAAGCTGGCCGTGTTGCCGGAAAATTTCGCCGCCATGGGCCGCCGTGACGTGGCCGATATCGGCCGCGCCGAGGCGTTGGGCGAAGGGCCGATCCTGCCGTGGTTGAAACAGACCGCCCGCGACCTCACCTTATGGATAGTGGCCGGCACCTTGCCGTTGCCGCCCAAGGATCAGCCGAACGCCAAGTCCAACGCCTGCTCGCTACTGGTCGATGACCGCGGCGAAATCGTTGCCCGTTACGACAAGCTGCACCTGTTCGATGTGGATGTTGCCGATGCGCGCGGTCGTTATCGCGAATCCGACGACTATGCTTTCGGGAGCAACGTGGTGGTGGCGGATACGCCGGTGGGGCGCTTGGGCCTGACCGTGTGTTACGACCTGCGCTTCCCCGAGCTGTACAGTGAATTACGGGCGGCGGGGGCTGAATTGATTACCGCGCCGTCGGCCTTTACGGCGGTGACCGGCGCCGCGCACTGGGACGTGCTGATTCGCGCACGCGCCATCGAAACCCAGTGTTACCTGCTGGCGGCTGCCCAGGGCGGCGTGCATCCGGGGCCGCGGGAAACCTATGGCCACGCAGCGATTGTCGACCCCTGGGGGCGTGTGCTGACACAACAGGATCAAGGCGAAGCGGTGTTGTTGGCCGAACGCGACAGCAGTGAACAGGCGTCGATACGGGCGCGCATGCCGGTGGTCAACCATCGGCGCTTTTTCTCGCAGGGCGCACAGCGGCCTGCTTCGGAACGATGAATTTAAGGCCAAACCTATGAGCGAGTTGTTGTCCTCAGTCAGTGAACACCTCCTGGCACCCGGTGGCGTGACCATCGAAAGCTTGCAAACCGTGCTCGGCGATCTGGCCGGGCCGGGTATCGACGCGGCCGACCTGTATTTCCAGGGGCAGATTTCCGAGTCCTGGGCCCTTGAAGACGGCATCGTCAAGGAAGGCAGCTTCAACCTGGATCAGGGTGTAGGCGTGCGCGCGCAATCCGGTGAAAAAACCGGTTTTGCCTATAGCAATGCCATCACGCTGGAAGCCCTGGGCCTGGCGGCGCGTGCGGCGCGCTCGATCTCCCGTGCTGGCCAGAACGGCACGGTGCAGGCGTTTACCACCCAGGACGTGGCGCAGTTGTATGGGCCGGATAACCCCCTGGAAGTGATCAGCCGTGCGGAGAAGGTCGAGCTGCTCAAGCGTGTCGACGCCGCTACCCGCGCCCTTGACCCGCGTATCCAGCAAGTCACGGTGAGCATGGCCGGTGTGTGGGAGCGCATCCTGGTGGCGTCCACCGACGGCAGCCTGGCGGCGGATGTACGGCCGCTGGTGCGTTTCAATGTCAGTGTGATCGTCGAGCAGAATGGCCGTCGTGAGCGCGGCGGGCATGGCGGCGGCGGGCGTACCGACTACCGTTATTTCCTCAGTGATGACCGTGCCATGGGTTATGCCCGTGAAGCGCTGCGCCAGGCCCTGGTCAACCTGGAAGCCATTCCGGCGCCGGCCGGTACGTTGCCGGTGGTGCTTGGGTCGGGTTGGTCCGGCGTGCTGCTGCACGAAGCCGTGGGCCATGGCCTGGAAGGCGACTTCAACCGCAAGGGCAGTTCCGCCTACAGCGGGCGCATGGGCGAGATGGTTGCGTCCAAGCTGTGCACCATTGTCGATGACGGCACGTTGGCCGGCCGTCGTGGTTCGCTGAGCGTTGATGACGAAGGCACGCCGACCGAGTGCACCACGCTGATCGAAAACGGCGTGCTCAAAGGCTATATGCAAGACAAGCTCAACGCCCGCCTGATGGGCGTGGCACGTACCGGCAATGGCCGTCGCGAGTCCTATGCGCACTTGCCGATGCCACGCATGACCAACACCTACATGCTCGCCGGAGAAAGCGATCCGGCGGAGATCATCGCCTCGGTAAAACGCGGGATCTACTGCGCCAACCTTGGCGGCGGCCAGGTGGATATCACCAGTGGCAAGTTCGTGTTCTCCACCAGCGAGGCGTACCTGATCGAAGACGGCAAGATTACCGCGCCGGTCAAAGGGGCAACGTTGATCGGTAACGGGCCGGAAGCCATGAGCAAGGTGTCGATGGTCGGTAACGACCTGTCGCTGGACAGCGGTGTGGGCACGTGCGGCAAGGATGGGCAGTCGGTGCCGGTGGGTGTCGGCCAGCCAACGCTGAAGATTGATGCGATCACCGTGGGTGGCACGGGCTCGTAGGAAGGGTGGAGCTTCGGGTGGCGAAGATCGCCACCCGGGGAAGAGGATCAGCGCAGACCGCGTTGAGTCTCGTCCAGCTCACGGATGTACTTGAAGATTTTACGGCTGGTGGCCGGCGCCTTGTTGTGCGCCTGCTCGTGTTGGGCCTGGCGGATCAGGGAGCGCAATTGCTGGCGGTCCGCGTCCGGGTAGTCCAGCACGAATTTCTCCAGCACGGCGTCATCGCCCGCGATCAGGCGGTCACGCCAACGTTCCAGGTTATGGAAGCGTTCGTTGTACTGGCGAGTGGAGGCATCGGTTTGATCAAGCAAGGCCAGAATGGCGTCAGTGTCCTGATCGCGCATCAGCTTGCCGATAAACATGATGTGCCGTTTACGCGCGATATTCGCGGTGTGCTTGGGTGCATCCGCCAGCGCCCGGCGCATTTCGTCGGTCAGGGGCAGTTTTGCAATCAAGTCTTTCTTGAGCGTTGTAAGGCGCTCGCCAAGGTCAACCAGAGCATGCAGCTCACGTTTGACCTGGGTTTTGCTTTTCTCCCCATCGAGGGAGTCGTCGTAAGAATCAACCATGGTGGCAGTCCGCAAAGAAACGCCGCCATGATAACCAGTCGGGGGCCGCTTGTCCGGCCCGGTCGCTCGATGGCCTTAACCGAAAGCAGAATTTGAGTGGAGAAAACCATGAGTGCAGCCCAAAGCGTCGGTCCGCAAGCGTTACCGGCACTGCAGGAACAAGTCGAGCAGATCCTTGCCGAGGCCAAGCGCCAGGGGGCCAGTGCCTGTGAAGTGGCGGTGTCGCTGGAGCAGGGGCTGTCGACGTCGGTCCGTCAGCGCGAAGTGGAAACCGTTGAGTTCAACCGTGACCAGGGCTTTGGCATCACCCTGTACGTGGGGCAGCGTAAGGGCTCGGCCAGCACCTCGGCCAGTGGCCCGGAAGCGATTCGCGAGACCGTCGCCGCCGCGTTGGCGATTGCCAAGCATACCTCCGAGGATGAAAGCTCGGGCTTGGCCGACAAGGCGCTGATGGCCAAGGATTTGAAGGACTTCGATCTGTTCCATGAATGGGATATCACCCCGGAACAGGCCATTGAATTGGCATTGACCTGCGAAGCCGCGGCGTTCGATGCAGATGCCCGCATCAAGAACGCTGATGGCACCACGTTGAGCACGCATCAAGGTTGCCGCGTGTACGGCAACAGCCACGGTTTTGTCGGCGGTTATGCCTCCACCCGCCATAGCTTGAGCTGCGTGATGATCGCTGAAGCCAACGGCCAGATGCAGCGCGACTACTGGTATGACGTGAGTCGCCAGGGCGAACTGCTGGCCGACCCGGCCAGCATTGGCCAGCGTGCTGCGCAACGTGCCGCCAGCCGCTTGGGCGCCCGTCCGGTGCCGACCTGCGAAGTGCCGGTGCTGTTTTCGGCGGAGTTGGCCGGTGGTTTGTTCGGCAGTTTCCTCAGCGCGATTTCCGGTGGCAACCTGTACCGCAAGTCTTCGTTCCTTGAGGGCGCTATCGGGCAAAAGCTGTTCCCGGAGTGGTTGACCCTCGATGAGCGCCCGCACCTGATGCGTGCCATGGGCAGCTCGGCGTTTGACGGCGATGGCCTGGCGACCTATGCCAAACCGTTCGTCGAAAACGGCGAATTGGTGTCCTACGTCCTGGGCACTTACTCCGGCCGCAAGCTAGGCCTGCCAAGTACGGCCAACGCCGGTGGTGTACACAACCTGTTCGTCACCCATGGCGATGAAGACCAGGCGGCGTTGTTGCGTCGCATGGGACGTGGTCTGCTGGTGACCGAGTTGATGGGCCATGGCCTGAACATGGTGACCGGGGATTACTCCCGGGGTGCGGCGGGCTTCTGGGTGGAAAACGGCGAGATCCAGTTCGCCGTCCAGGAAGTCACCATCGCTGGCAACATGCGCGACATGTTCAAGCAAATTGTCGCGGTGGGTAACGATCTGGAACTGCGCAGCAACATTCGTACAGGCTCGGTGCTGATCGAGCGGATGACTGTCGCCGGCAGCTAATCCCTCCGACGCTTCACCTAAAAAAGGCGCGCCATCTCAACGATGGCGCGCCTTTTTTTGTGGCTGCATTACAGGCGGATTAATCTGCCACTCTTGTTTTGATTCTCAATATCATTTAATAATAAATATCATTACCGGATGAGTGTGGATCATGAGTTCAGTCCTGCATGAGGATCCTTACCTGGAGAGCTGGCGCTGGATGAGTCGCCAGATTCGCTGCGGCCTCAACCCCGACGAGCCGCGCCTGATCGAGCATTACCTCAACGAGGGTCGCTACCTGGCGTGCTGCACCGCGACCCATCCGTGGACGATCGCTGAAACCTCATTCCGCCTGCTGCTCGACACCGCCAGCGATATCGCGCTGCCCTGGCATTGGCGCTCCATGTGCCTGGACCAGGCCTGGCGTCCCCTGCGTGACCTGGAAAAACTCTCTCACTGTGCCTGCCGCCTCAAGCGTTGGCAGAGCTTTGCGTGGCGATTGGCGACCTGCGAATTGCTGCCGTCTATTTCTCACTCCGACCTGGTGCAAGGATCTAACGATGAGTAACACCCGTATCGAACGCGACAGCATGGGCGAACTGCAAGTGCCGGCCGAGGCCTTGTATGGCGCACAAACCCAGCGCGCAGTGAACAACTTCCCGATCAGTCACCAACGCATGCCGGCGCAATTCGTCCGCGCCCTGATCCTGGCCAAGGCCGCCGCCGCCAAGGCCAACGTCGACCTCAAGCAAATCACCGAAGGGCAGGGCAAGGCCATCGTCGATGCCGCCCAGGGCTTGCTCGAAGGCGACTTCATGCAGCATTTCCCGGTGGATATTTTCCAGACCGGCTCCGGCACCAGTTCCAACATGAACGCCAACGAAGTGATCGCGACCCTGGCCAGTCGTCTGCTGGGCGAGGCGGTCAACCCCAATGACCACGTGAACTGCGGCCAAAGCAGCAACGACATCATTCCAACCACTATCCACGTCAGCGCCGCGCTGGTCCTGCACGAACAAACCCTGCCAGCGTTGCTGCACCTGGTGCTGGTGATCGAGCGCAAGGCGGAGGAAGTCCACCCGTTCATCAAGACCGGTCGCACGCACCTGATGGACGCCATGCCGGTGCGCATGAGCCAGGTACTCAATGGCTGGGCACAGCAACTCAAGGCCAACATCGGTCACTTGCAGGATTTGCTCCCGAGCCTGCAGGCCTTGGCCCAGGGCGGCACGGCGGTCGGCACCGGGATCAACGCCCACCCGGAATTCGCCGCGCGTTTCAGCCAGCAGTTGAGCAGCCTGACGGACGTGACCTTCACTCCGGGCAAGAACCTGTTTGCGCTGATTGGCTCCCAGGACACCGCCGTCGCCGTCTCCGGCCAGTTGAAAGCCACTGCCGTGTCGCTGATGAAAATCGCCAACGACCTGCGCTGGATGAACTCCGGACCGCTGGCGGGCCTTGGTGAAATCGAGCTGGAAGGCCTGCAACCGGGCTCCTCGATCATGCCGGGCAAGGTCAATCCGGTTATCCCGGAAGCCACGGCCATGGTCGCCGCCCAAGTCATCGGCAATGACACGGTCATCACCGTCGCAGGCCAATCCGGCAACTTCGAGCTGAACGTGATGTTGCCGATCATCGCCCAGAACCTGCTCAGCAGCCTCGAACTGCTGGCCAATTCCAGCCGTCTGCTGGCGGACAAGGCCATCGCCACCTTCAAGGTCAACGAAGCCAAGCTCAAGGAAGCGCTGTCGCGCAACCCGATCCTGGTTACGGCACTCAACCCGATCATTGGCTACCAAAAGGCCGCTGAAATCGCCAAGAAAGCCTATCAACAAGGCCGCCCGGTGATTGATGTGGCCCTTGAACACACCGACTTGCCCCGCAGCCAACTGGAAGTCCTGCTGGACCCGGAAAAGCTCACGGCCGGCGGCGTGTAATCACCGACCCTGCTTTGGAGGCTCACCATGGAGCACTGGAAACGCACGATCGAACGGGCCAATCGCTGCTTTATGCAGGGCGAACTGGTTGACGCTCGCGAGGCCTATTTGCAAGCCCTGGCCCTGGCCCAAGTGCTGTTCGAACGTTGGGCGGATGCCGACGAAGCAGTGGCGGCTTGCGTCATCTCCCATCACAACCTGGCGGACCTGCATCTGCGCCTGAACCAGCCGGAGGAAAGCGCGGAATACCTCTGCGCTATCCACCAGCGCCTGTTGCAGGCCATGCAGGACCCGCGCCTGACCCCGCAATTGCGTGAGGCGGCGCTGCGCCAGAGCAGCAAGACCTACGTCGAACTGTTGAACTTCATCAGCGACCACGGCGAGTACCCGCGTACCCATCGCCTGCTGGGTGGTACCGCGGCGCAACAGGATGCGTCGACTCGCAACAGTCCTTATTACGGAGCACATTGATATGACCTACACCTTGCCTGCCTTGCCTTACGCCTACGACGCCCTGGAACCGCACATCGATGCGCAAACCATGGAGATTCACTACACCAAGCACCACCAGACCTACATCAACAACCTCAACGCCGCTGTCGAGGGCACCGAGTTTGCGGGCTGGCCAGTCGAGAAACTGGTGTCCAGCGTGCAGCAGCTGCCGGAAAAACTGCGTGCCGCCGTGATCAACCAAGGTGGCGGCCATGCCAACCATTCGCTGTTCTGGGCGGTGATGTCGCCCAAAGGTGGCGGCAAGCCCGAGGGCGCGCTGGCCAAGGCTATCGATGAGCAAGTGGGTGGTTTCGACAGCTTCAAGGAAGCCTTCACCAAGGCTGCGTTGACCCGTTTCGGCAGCGGTTGGGCCTGGCTCAGCGTGACCCCGCAAAAGACGCTGGTGGTGGAAAGCAGCGGTAACCAGGACAGCCCGCTGATGAACGGCAATACGCCAATCCTCGGCCTGGACGTCTGGGAACACGCCTACTATCTGCGGTATCAGAACCGTCGCCCGGAATACATCAACGCCTTCTACAGTGTTATCAACTGGCCGGAAGTCGCTGCGCGCTATCAGGCCGCCTTGGCCTGACATTGACCACCATAACAAGATCTAAGGCCGACTATGGGCACTGAAACACTGGCGATCAGCAGCGGGCGAATGTTTCGTTATGCGTTTGGCTCGCTGCTGCTATTGGCAGGTACTGCATTGCTGGTAGCCCACGGGCTGGACTGGCTGAACCTGGAGCCGCGCATCCTGCGCGCTCTGCAAGGTGGATCGATTTGCGCGCTGGGCACGGCGCTTGGCGCGGTGCCCGTCCTGGTCATTCGACGAATGCCGGTAGCGCTGAGCGACACATTGCTGGGGTTTGGTGCCGGGGTGATGCTGGCGGCGACAGCCTTTTCGCTGATCGTGCCGGGGATCGCTGCTGCTGAAAGCCTGGGGCTCACGCCCTGGGGCGCCAGTGGGTTGATCAGCTTCGGCATCATGCTGGGCGCGTTCGGGCTGTATCTGGTTGATCGCAAGGTCTCCGGGGCGAGCCCGGAAATGTTGGTGGGAACACCGGATCACCCGGTGATACCGCCGCGTATCTGGCTGTTCGTGTTTGCCATCATTGCCCATAACATTCCGGAAGGCATGGCGGTGGGGGTTTCGGCAGGCGGCGGTATGCCGGATGCAGATAGCCTGGCCATGGGCATCGCCTTGCAGGATGTGCCCGAAGGCCTGGTGATTGCCTTGGTATTGGCCGGGGCAGGGATGTCGCGGGTCAAGGCGTTCCTGATCGGTGCGGCTTCAGGTTTGGTCGAACCGGTATTTGCCGTGCTGTGTGCCTGGTTGGTGAGTTTGGCAGAGGTGCTGTTGCCGCTCGGTCTGGCGTTGGCGGCCGGGGCGATGTTGCTGGTGGTGACGCACGAAGTGATCCCCGAATCGCGGCGCAACGGTCACGAAAAGCTTGCCAGCCTGGGGTTGTGTATCGGTTTTTGCTTGATGATGGTGATGGATACCGCATTGGGCTGAAGTCGTTGCGACTTCACGCCCGCCTCAAAGGGTGAGTTTACTCACCCTCATCAAAGAAGTTGTTGATCAGCGCCACCAAGGCGTCCATCGCTTCCTGCTCTTGCTCGCCCTCTGTCTTGAGGTGAATCCTGGTGCCCTTGCCGGCGGCCAGCATCATCATGGCCATGATGCTTTTGCCATCGACCATGGATTCCGGGGTGCGCCCCGCACGGATTTGGCAAGGGAACTGCCCGGCAACGCCGACGAACTTCGCGGAAGCCCGGGCATGCAAGCCCAGCTTGTTGATGATTTCAATTTCCAGAGCGGGCATCGCGGGGGTGATCCTTTCAGCTAAGGTCGCGGTGGCGAACCTGGACGTTCTTGAGGGTTTGTTGCAGCACCTGGCCCAGGCGTTCGGTCAGGTAGACCGAGCGGTGGTGGCCGCCGGTGCAGCCAATGGCGATGGTGACATAGGCCCGGTTGCTTGCAGCAAAGCGCGGCAGCCATTTGAGCAGGTAGCTGGAGATATCCTGGAACATTTCTTCGACATCCGGCTGCGCTGCCAGGTAATCGGCCACGGGCTGGTCTAGCCCGGACTGCTCACGCAGCTCGGGTTTCCAATAGGGATTCGGCAGGCAGCGCACATCGAACACCAGGTCGGCATCCACCGGCATGCCACGCTTGAAGCCAAACGACTCGACCAGGAACGCAGTACCAGGCTCCGGCTGGTTCAGCAGGCGCAGCTTGATGGCGTCGCGCAGCTGGTACAGGTTGAGGCTGGTGGTGTTTATTTTCAGGTCGGCGAGGTCGATGATCGGCCCCAGTAATTTGGTTTCGTCCTCGATGGCTTCGGCCAGGGAACGATGCGGGCTGCTGAGGGGATGGCGTCGACGGGTTTCGGAAAAGCGCTTGAGCAGCGTCTCTTCGTCGGCGTCCAGGTACAGCACATCACAATGAATGTGCTTGGCGCGAACTTCCTCAAGCAGTTGCGGGAACCGCTCAAGGTGGCTGGGCAGGTTGCGGGCATCGATCGAAACGGCCACCAGGGGTTGCGCCAGTTCGGTGTGGATCAGCGCCCGCTCCGCCAACTCCGGCAGCAAGCCGGCGGGCAGGTTGTCGATGCAATAGAAGCCGTTGTCCTCAAGAACGTTGAGGGCGGTGCTTTTACCCGAGCCGGAGCGGCCGCTGACGATGATCAAACGCATGATTACTGCCCGTTCTGTTCATCCAGGACAACCTGGTACAGCGCCTCGTTGCTGCTGGCGCTGCGCAGTTTGTCGCGTACTTCCTTGCGGTCGAGCATGCTGGCGATCTGACGGAGCAGTTCCAGGTGAGCATCGGTGGCGGCTTGCGGGACCAGCAGAACGAACAGCAGGTCAACCGGTGCGCCGTCGATGGCGTCGAAATCGATGGGAGCGTCCAGGTGCAGCAGGGCGCTGACAGGTGCCTCACAGCTTTTGAGGCGGCAATGGGGAATGGCGATGCCGTTGCCAAAACCGGTGGAACCGAGTTTTTCACGGGCAATCAGAGCCTCGTACACATCTTGCATCTCCAGGTCAGGCACTTCGCGGCTGATCAGGTTGGCAATTTGTTCGAGGGCTTTCTTTTTACTGCCGCCCGGCGCGTTCACGAGGGAACGGCCGGGGGTCAGGATGGTTTCAAGTCGAATCATGGGTGGGGAGTGTTAGCGGCCAGTGCCCTGGAGAAGGCTCTGCTGCTTTTCCTTATGCTTTTTGATTTGGCGATCCAGCTTGTCGGTCAGGTCGTCAATGGCGGCATACATATCTGAATGCTCGGCATTGGCGACTACTTCCCCGCCGGGTATACGCAAGGTGGCTTCGATTTTCTGCTTCAGCTTTTCGACAGTCATGATGACTTGCACGTTGGTGATCTTGTCGAAATGCCCCTCAATTCTTTTGAGTTTTTCGCCGATATAGGCGCGCAGCGGTTCGGTCACTTCCAGTTGGTGTCCACTGATGTTGACTTGCATACAGCTTCTCCTTCGTTGCCAGTGCATAAAGCGGTGGGCAGGAATACCCACCACTGGAACGCTGTGGCCCGCCCGTCACATCAAACGCTTACGCTCGCTGGAAGGCGCGATCCCGAGGGACTCGCGGTACTTGGCGACGGTTCGACGGGCGACCTGAATGCCTTGTGCCTCCAGTAAACCAGCGATCTTACTGTCACTCAATGGCTTTTTCTGATTTTCCGCGGCAACCAGTTTTTTGATGATCGCGCGGATCGCCGTGGACGAGCATTCGCCGCCTTCGGAGGTGCTGACGTGGCTGGAGAAAAAGTATTTCAGCTCATAAATACCCCGTGGGGTATGCATGAATTTTTGCGTGGTCACCCGTGAAATCGTCGACTCGTGCATGCCGACCGCCTCGGCGATGTCGTGCAGCACCAACGGTTTCATCGCTTCGTCGCCGTATTCCAGGAAGCCGCGCTGGTGCTCGACGATCTGGGTCGCGACCTTCATCAGGGTTTCGTTGCGGCTCTGCAGGCTCTTGATGAACCAGCGGGCCTCCTGCAACTGGTTGCGCATGAAGGTGTTGTCGGCGCTGGTGTCGGCACGGCGCACAAAGCCCGCGTATTGCGGGTTGACCCGCAGGCGTGGCACCGATTCCTGATTCAGCTCCACCAACCAGCGCTCGTTGTCCTTGCGCACGATCACGTCAGGGACCACATATTCGGCTTCGCTGGACTCGATCTGCGAGCCTGGGCGCGGGTTGAGGCTCTGCACCAGTTCGATGACCTGGCGCAGGTCGTCTTCCTTGAGCTTCATGCGGCGCATCAGCTGGCTGTAGTCACGGCTGCCCAGCAGGTCGATGTAATCCGTGACCAGGCGTTGGGCTTCAGCGAGCCAAGGGGTCTTGGCGGGCAGTTGGCGCAATTGCAGCAGCAGGCATTCGCTGAGGGTGCGGGCGCCGATACCGGCGGGCTCGAACTGTTGGATGCGGTGCAGGACGGCTTCGATCTCGTCCAGTTCGATGTCCAGCTCCGGGTCGAACGCTTCGAGGATCTCCTCTAGCGTCTCGTCCAGGTAGCCCTGGTTGTTGATGCAGTCGATCAGGGTCACGGCGATCAGGCGATCGGTGTCCGACATCGGCGCGAGGTTCAGTTGCCACAGCAGATGGCTCTGCAGGCTCTCGCCAGCGGAGGTGCGGGTGGTGAAGTCCCACTCGTCGTCATCGTTGCTGGGCAGGCTGCTGGCGCTGGTCTGGTAGACGTCTTCCCAGGCGGTGTCCACGGGAAGCTCGTTGGGAATGCGTTCGTTCCATTCGCCTTCTTCCAGGTTATCCACCGTTGGGGCGGTTTCCTGGTAGGAAGGTTCTTGCACGTCGGAGTTGGGTTTTTGCTCGATGTTGTCGGCCAGCGGGTCTGCGTTATCGAAGTCGTCGCCTTCTTCCTGGCGTTCGAGCATCGGATTGGACTCCAGGGCCTCCTGGATTTCCTGTTGCAGGTCCAGGGTCGACAATTGGAGCAGGCGGATGGCCTGTTGCAGCTGCGGTGTCATCGTCAGCTGCTGGCCCATTCTCAGGACTAGCGATGGTTTCATGGCAGGGGCTTAACACCTTATTCGCCGGCGCAATGCGCCATCCACGACAGGGCGCGTGAGCGCCAAACATAAGCAAATTATATGCCTGATATCGCGGGCTTTGCCTAGAGCGCGGTAACAATAAAAATCCGGAGGTTCCTATTGACTCCCGCGCACCTTGGCAAACAGGCCGTGACACCACGGTGTTTACAGGCGGAACTCGTGACCCAGGTACACTTCCTTCACCAGTTCGTTGGCCAGGATAGTGGCTGAATCGCCTTCGGCGATCAGTTGGCCATCGTTGACGATATACGCGGTCTCGCAGATATCGAGGGTTTCACGCACGTTGTGGTCGGTGATCAGTACGCCGATGCCCTTCGCCTTGAGGTGATGGATGATCTGCTTGATATCGCCGACCGAGATCGGGTCGACACCAGCAAACGGTTCATCCAGCAAGATGAACTTCGGCGCGGTAGCCAGGGCACGGGCGATTTCCACACGACGACGCTCACCACCCGACAAGCTCATGCCGAGGTTGTCGCGGATGTGGTTGATGTGGAACTCCTGCAGCAGGCTTTCCAGCTCCTTGCGACGGCCGTCACGGTCGAGTTCCTTGCGGGTCTCGAGAATCGCCATGATGTTGTCGGCTACCGACAGTTTGCGGAAGATCGACGCCTCCTGCGGAAGATAGCCGATACCGGCGCGTGCACGACCGTGCATGGGCTGGTGGCTCACATCCAGGTCGTCGATCAGCACGCGACCCTGATCCGCCTGGACCAGGCCGACGATCATATAGAAGCAGGTCGTCTTGCCGGCGCCGTTGGGGCCGAGCAAGCCGACGATCTGGCCGCTGTCGATCGACAGGCTGACGTCACGCACGACCTGCCGGCTTTTATAGGCCTTGGCCAGATGCTGGGCTTTCAGGGTTGCCATTACTCGGCCTTCTTCTTCGGCTGGATAACCATGTCGATACGCGGACGTGGTGCGGTCACCTTGGAGCCATTGGCGCGGCCGGCGTTGGCGATCTGCTTCACGGTGTCGTAGGTGATTTTCTCGCCTTCCGTGGAGTTGCCGTCCGGGCTGAGCACCTTGGCTTGGTCGATCAGGACAATGCGGTTCTGCTGGGCGTGGTACTGGATGGTCTTGCCGTAGCCCTTCATCGGGCCGGTGTCGGTAGGCGACTGCTTCTGTTCGAAGTAAGCCAGGTTGCCCACCGAGGTCACCACATCAATGTCGCCATTGGGGGTACGGGTCAGGGTCACCGTGTTGCCGGTGATCTTCATCGAGCCTTGGGTGATGATTACGCCGCCGGTGTAGGTGGCGACGCCTTGCTTGTCGTCCAGTTGCGCATCGTCAGCCGAAATGTGGATCGGTTGCTGGCTATCGTTCGGCAGAGCCCAGGCGCTCACGCTTCCCAGTGCTGCGCCCAGACTGAGCAAAATAGGGAGAGTTTTAACGAGCCTCATACTGTCCTCTTACGTTCGATAGCAGGTGTATCCTGCTTTCTTTCAAATACGCTTTCATTCCCTTGCCAGTCGATACCCCGCCAGCGCCGTCGATTCTAACGTCTTGCTCGGTCTGCGCATATTGCTTCTGCGGGAATACGGTCATGCGACTGCTGGTAATCACGGTGTCACGGTTTTTATCATCGGTGCGCGCAACGCGTACCGAATCGATCAGTTCCACTTCGGTGCCGTCCGGGTTGACCTCGCCACGCTTGCTGGTGACGTGCCACGGAAACTCGGTGCCGCGGTAGATGTTCATGTCCGGGTTGGTCAGCAGGGTCACTTCGGAGGTCTTCAAATGCTCGACCTTGTCCGAGGTGATCTCGTACTGCACCTTGCCATCCGGCAGGTACTGGATGCTGTAGGCATTGGTGGCGTAATAGTCGATAGCGCCTTGATCAACCTGCGCGACAGGCTGGTCGAGAAAGCGCTCCGGGCTGATATTCCAGTAGCCCACCGCCAGGAACAGCGCGGCGATGACCCCGAATAACAGGAAGTTGCGAATCTTTTTACTCAGCATAAAACGCTCTATAGGTAGGCGGCGTGGGCCGCTTCAAGGCTGCCTTGGGCACGCAGGATCAGCTCGCAGAACTCGCGGGCGGCACCTTCACCGCCGCGGGCGGTGGTGATGCCGTGGGCGTGCTCGCGAACAAACGCCGCCGCATTAGCGACGGCCATGCCCAGGCCGACCCGGCGGATCACCGGCAGGTCAGGCAAGTCGTCGCCCAAGTAGGCGACCTGCTCATAGCTTAGGTTGAGTTGGCCAAGAAGCTCGTCCAGAACCACCAGTTTATCCTCGCGGCCCTGATACAGGTGAGGAATCCCCAGGTTTTGTGCACGGCGTTCCACAACGGGGGTTTTTCTGCCGCTGATAATTGCCGTTTGCACGCCCGCCGCCATCAGCATCTTGATGCCTTGGCCGTCGAGAGTGTTGAAGGTCTTGAATTCGCTGCCATCTTCGAGGAAGTACAGGCGGCCGTCAGTCAGCACGCCGTCCACGTCGAAAATCGCCAATTTGATGTGTTTGCCGCGTTGCAGCAAGTCGCTGGTCATTTACATCACTCCCGCACGCAGCAAGTCGTGCATGTTCAGGGCGCCGATTGGGCAGTCGTTGCTATCAACGACCACCAGCGCACCGATCTTGTGGTCTTCCATGATTTTCAAGGCTTCGGCCGCCAGCATCTCGGGGCGGGCCGTCTTGCCGTGGGGGGTCATCACGGCGTCGATGGTGGCCGTGTGGATGTCGATGGTGCGGTCCAGGGTGCGGCGCAGGTCGCCGTCGGTGAAGACGCCGGCGAGTTTGCCGTCGGTTTCCAGGATCACGGTCATGCCCAGGCCCTTGCGGGTCATTTCCATCAACGCGTCTTTCAGCAGCGTGCCGCGTTGGACGTGGGGCAATTCATCGCCCGAATGCATGACGTTTTCCACTTTCAGCAGCAGGCGACGGCCGAGGGCGCCGCCAGGGTGGGAAAACGCGAAGTCTTCTGCGGTAAAGCCGCGGGCTTCCAGCAACGCCACGGCCAGGGCGTCGCCCATGACCAGTGCGGCGGTGGTGGACGAGGTCGGCGCCAGGTTCAGCGGGCAGGCTTCGTGGGCCACGTGAACATTGAGGTTCACTTCGGCAGCCTTGGCCAGCGTCGAATCTGGGTTGCCGGTGAGGCTGATCATCTTGATGCCCAGGCGCTTGATCAGCGGCAACAGGGTCACGATCTCGTTGGTGGTGCCCGAGTTGGACAATGCCAGGATGATGTCATCCTTGGTGATCATGCCCATGTCGCCGTGGCTGGCTTCGGCGGGGTGCACGAAAAAGGCGGTAGTCCCGGTGCTGGCCAGGGTGGCGGCAATCTTGTTGCCGACATGGCCGGATTTGCCCATGCCGACCACGACAACGCGGCCCTTGCTGGCCAGAATCATCTCGCAAGCGCGTACGAAATCCGCGTCGATATGGGCCAGCAAGCCTTCTACGGCTTCAAGCTCAAGGCGGATGGTGCGTTGTGCGGATTGAATAAGGTCGCTGGATTGGCTCATGTCTGAAATCGTATAGCCTGACGAAAAGTCGGCGATTATAGCGGCAATGCGCAATTCCCTCACGTAAGTTCGTCAGGGTTTATTCGCAATGCCCGTGAGATTCATCTAAAGCAACGCTTTTTCCCTGTCCTGTGTCTGAACAAGCACGGTTCCGGCCTTGGGCGCGTTGTACCAGCAGTGATATAGTTCGCCGCCAGTTCGGTCCGCCCAGCCCATGTGGCTAACTATTGCACGAGCGTTGCAAACGTTTGGCGCAAACATGGTGTCTGAGTGAAAGGCTGCATCCCAAGGAGTTTAGATGAGTGCCGATAACGCCTACGCGGTCGAGCTGAAGGGCCTTACCTTCAAGCGCGGGACGCGCAGCATCTTCAATAACGTCGATATCCGCATTCCGCGCGGCAAGGTCACGGGCATCATGGGGCCTTCCGGTTGCGGCAAGACCACCTTGCTGCGCCTGATGGGCATGCAATTGCGCCCGACTGCCGGTGAAGTTTGGGTCAACGGCCAGAACCTGCCGACGTTGTCGCGCAGCGATCTGTTCGATGCGCGCAAGCACATGGGTGTGCTGTTCCAGAGCGGTGCGCTGTTCACCGATCTCGATGTTTTCGAAAACGTAGCCTTCCCGCTGCGGGTGCATACCCAGCTGTCCGATGAAATGATTCGTGACATCGTGTTGCTGAAACTACAGGCCGTCGGGCTGCGTGGTGCCATCGACCTGATGCCTGACGAGCTGTCCGGCGGTATGAAGCGCCGTGTGGCCCTGGCCCGTGCCATTGCCCTCGACCCGCAGATCCTCATGTACGACGAGCCTTTCGTGGGCCAGGATCCGATCGCCATGGGCGTGCTGGTGCGCCTGATCCGCCTGCTCAACGATGCGCTGGGCATTACCAGTATCGTGGTTTCCCACGACCTGGCAGAAACCGCGAGCATTGCCGACTACCTTTATGTGGTTGGCGATGGCCAGGTGCTGGGGCAGGGCACGCCTGAAGAGCTGATGAACGCCGATAACCCGCGCATTCGCCAATTCATGACGGGCGACCCCGATGGCCCGGTGCCTTTCCATTTTCCGGCAGCGGACTACCGCTCAGATCTTCTGGGGAAGCGTTGATGCGCAAGACTTCACTTATCGAGAAGGTCCGCCTTTTCGGTCGCTCCGGCATCGACATCATCGAAGTGCTCGGCCGTTCGACGATTTTCCTCTTCCACGCCTTGCTGGGCCGTGGCGGCATTGGTGGCGGTTTTGGCCTGCTGCTCAAGCAACTGCACGCAGTGGGCGTGATGTCCCTGGTGATCATCGTGGTCTCCGGGGTCTTTATCGGCATGGTGCTGGCGCTGCAGGGCTTCAATATCCTTTCCAGCTACGGTTCGGAGCAGGCGGTCGGGCAGATGGTGGCCCTGACGCTGCTGCGTGAACTGGGGCCGGTGGTCACCGCCTTGCTGTTTGCCGGGCGCGCAGGTTCTGCGCTGACCGCCGAGATCGGCAACATGAAGTCCACCGAGCAACTGTCCAGCCTGGAAATGATCGGCGTGGACCCGCTCAAGTACATTGTTGCGCCGCGCCTGTGGGCCGGCTTCATTTCCCTGCCACTGCTGGCGATGATCTTCAGCGTGGTCGGTATCTGGGGCGGTTCTTGGGTGGCGGTGGACTGGCTGGGGGTCTACGACGGCTCTTATTGGGCCAACATGCAAAACAGCGTGACCTTCAGCGGTGACGTGCTCAATGGCATCATAAAGAGCATTGTCTTCGCCTTTGTAGTGACCTGGATCGCCGTATTCCAAGGCTACGACTGTGAGCCCACCTCAGAAGGGATCAGTCGCGCCACCACCAAGACCGTTGTGTACGCCTCGCTGGCGGTACTGGGCCTTGACTTCATTTTGACCGCCTTGATGTTTGGAGATTTCTGATGCAAAACCGCACTGTGGAAATCGGTGTCGGCCTTTTCTTGCTGGCTGGCATCCTGGCTTTACTGTTGCTGGCCCTGCGAGTCAGCGGCCTTTCGGCCAGCCCCACCGCCGATACTTATAAACTTTACGCGTACTTCGACAATATCGCCGGTTTGACTGTCAGAGCTAAAGTGACCATGGCCGGTGTAACCATCGGCAAGGTCACGGCAATCGATCTGGATCGCGACAGCTTCACCGGTCGAGTGACGATGCAGTTGGACAAGAAGGTAGATAATCTGCCGACTGACTCCACGGCATCTATCCTCACTGCGGGTCTGCTGGGCGAGAAGTACATCGGTGTCAGCGTGGGTGGGGAGACAGCCCTGCTCAAGGATGGCTCGACCATCCACGACACGCAGTCGTCGCTGGTGCTTGAGGACCTGATCGGTAAATTCCTGCTCAATACGGTCAATAAAGACGCCAAATGAGGAATCTGTTCATGATCTCTACCTTGCGACGTGGCCTGCTGGTACTGCTTGCAGCGCTGCCGCTGATGGCCAACGCGGCAGGTTCTGCGCACGAACTGGTGCAGGACACGACCAACAAGATGTTGGCTGACCTGACGGCCAACAAAGAACAGTACAAGCAAGACCCGACCAAGTTCTACGATGCGCTGAACACTATTGTCGGCCCGGTGGTCGATGCCGAAGGCATTTCCCGCAGCATCATGACGGTCAAGTATTCGCGCAAGGCCACGCCTGCACAGATGCAGACCTTCCAGGAAAACTTCAAGAAAGGCCTGTTCCAGTTCTATGGCAACGCTTTGCTGGAGTACAACAACCAGGGTATTACCGTGGCGCCGCCAGGTGATGAGTCGGGCGATCGCACCAGCGTCAACATGACCGTCAAGGGCACCAACGGTGCGGTCTACCCTGTGCAGTACACCCTGGAGAAGATCAACGGCGAGTGGAAACTGCGCAACGTGATCATCAATGGCATCAACATCGGCAAGCTGTTCCGTGACCAGTTCGCCGACGCCATGCAGCGCAATGGCAACGACCTGGACAAGACCATCAATGGTTGGGCCGGTGAAGTCGCCAAGGCCAAGGAAGAAACCGACAAGCAAGCTGCCGGGAAGCCTGCGCAATGACCGAATCGGCCGTTCGTCTCGGCGATGCCGGCGAGTTGTTCATCAGTGGCGTGTTGGACTATCGCTCCGGGCCGGGCCTGCGCAAGCAGGGCCAGGCGCTGATCAATGGCAGCAGCGCGCCTGCGCTGGTGGTGGATTGCTCGCAAGTGACCAAATCCAGCAGCGTGGGTTTGTCCCTGCTGCTGTGCTTCATGCGTGACGCCGAGGCGGCCAATAAAACGGTCAGCATCCGTGCCATGCCCGAAGACATGCGCGAAATCGCCGAAGTTTCCGGTCTGACCGAGCTGTTGGCACATCCTTAATACACATTATTAGAGAAGCCCCCCGTCAGAGTCCTGCTATGCGGGGTTCGCAGGCGCGGGGCTTTTTTGTATGATGTGCGACCCGTGCGCACTGGGCGCCGATAGAGGTTGAGCATGCAGGCCCTAGAAGTTAAGAGCTTTCTTGAAGGAAAGCTGCCGGAAACGACCGTAGAAGTTGAAGGCGAAGGCTGCAACTTCCAGCTGAACGTGATTAGCGATGAACTGGCGGCACTGAGCCCAGTCAAGCGTCAGCAGCAGATCTATGCCCATTTGAACCCGTGGATCACCGATGGCAGCATCCATGCGGTCACTATGAAATTTTTCAGCCGCGCGGCCTGGGCCGAGCGCACCTGAGCCCCCAAGGCGTCGAGATTCTTATGGATAAATTGATTATTACCGGTGGTGCCCGCCTTGATGGCGAGATCCGCATCTCCGGCGCGAAAAACTCCGCCTTGCCGATCCTGGCAGCGACCCTGCTGTGTGATGGCCCGGTCACCGTGGCCAACCTGCCGCACTTGCACGACATTACCACCATGATCGAGCTGTTCGGTCGCATGGGCATCGAGCCGGTGATCGACGAGAAGCTCTCGGTCGAAATCGACCCGCGCACCATCAAGACCCTCATCGCCCCGTACGAACTGGTGAAAACCATGCGTGCGTCGATCCTGGTACTGGGCCCGATGGTTGCCCGTTTCGGCGAAGCCGAAGTCGCACTGCCTGGCGGTTGCGCCATTGGCTCGCGTCCGGTTGACCTGCACATCCGTGGTCTTGAAGCCATGGGCGCAGTGATCGACGTCGAAGGCGGCTACATCAAGGCCAAGGCGCCGGAAGGCGGCCTGCGTGGCGCCAACTTCTTCTTTGATACCGTCAGCGTGACCGGTACCGAGAACATCATGATGGCCGCTGCTCTGGCCAAGGGCCGCAGCGTCCTGCAGAACGCCGCGCGCGAGCCGGAAGTGGTCGACCTGGCCAACTTCCTGAACGCCATGGGCGCCAAGGTTTCCGGCGCTGGCACCGACACCATCACCATTGATGGTGTCGAGCGTCTGCACACGGCGACCTACAAGGTCATGCCCGACCGTATCGAGACCGGCACCTACCTGGTTGCCGCTGCCGTCACCGGTGGCCGCGTCAAGGTCAAGGACACTGATCCGACCATCCTGGAAGCCGTCCTGGAAAAACTGCGTGAAGCTGGCGCAGACATCACCACCGGCGAAGACTGGATCGAGCTGAACATGCACGGCAAGCGGCCAAAAGCCGTCAACGTGCGTACCGCTCCGTACCCAGCGTTCCCGACCGACATGCAAGCGCAGTTCATCTCCCTGAACGCGATTGCCGAAGGCACCGGCGCGGTGATCGAGACCATCTTCGAAAACCGCTTCATGCACGTGTACGAACTGCATCGCATGGGCGCGAAGATCCAGGTCGAGGGCAACACGGCCATCGTCACCGGTATCGACAAGCTCAAGGGCGCGCCAGTCATGGCCACCGACCTGCGTGCGTCGGCCAGCCTGGTGATTTCGGCACTGTGCGCCGACGGCGACACGCTGATCGACCGCATCTACCACATCGACCGTGGCTACGAGTGCATCGAAGAAAAACTGCAGATGCTCGGCGCGAAAATCCGCCGCGTACCGGGCTAGTCCGGGGCTGCAATGCTGGTGAGGGAGCTTGCTCTCTCACCACAGGATTTGTTTCAAATCGAGGCTGTCATGGCCTCGATCTGTGTCCGGCGCCGTTTGCGACCGGACCGCAATAGCCTGATGAAGGACTGACGTTTCCCATGTTGACCATCGCACTGTCCAAGGGCCGCATCCTTGACGACACTTTGCCGCTTCTGGCTGAAGCGGGCATCGTGCCGACCGAGAATCCGGACAAGAGCCGCAAGCTGATCATCCCCACGACCCAGGACGACGTTCGCCTGTTGATCGTGCGGGCTACCGACGTGCCGACCTACGTTGAACATGGCGCGGCCGACCTCGGTGTCGCCGGTAAAGACGTGCTGATGGAATACGGCGGCCAGGGCCTGTACGAGCCCCTGGACCTGCGTATCGCCCTGTGCAAGCTGATGACCGCCGGCCGTGTCGGTGACGTCGAGCCCAAGGGCCGCCTGCGTGTGGCCACCAAGTTCGTCAACGTCGCCAAGCGCTACTACGCCGAGCAAGGCCGCCAGGTCGATATCATCAAGCTCTATGGCTCGATGGAGCTGGCGCCGCTGATCGGCCTGGCCGACAAGATCATCGACGTGGTCGACACCGGCAACACCCTGCGTGCCAACGGTCTTGAGCCGCAAGACTTCATTGCCGACATCAGCTCCCGCCTGATCGTCAACAAGGCCTCGATGAAGATGCAGCACGCCCGTATCCAGGCGTTGATCGACACCCTGCGCACGGCAGTGGAGTCGCGACACCGCGGTTGACTTACCTGCGTAGCCGCAAGGCTGCGCCCGTCTATCCGCCTCATAGCCAGAATTCTCAGGTGCCCAAGCGGAAACGACTGCTAGTTTAGGGCGCCTGAGTTTTTGCCAATTCTATTGAGGCCCTCGCTATGACCACGTCCACTGCAATTGCCCGACTCAACGCTGCCGACCCGGATTTTGCCCATCATCTGGATCATCTGCTGAGCTGGGAAAGCGTGTCCGACGAGTCGGTCAACGGGCGAGTACTCGACATCATCAAGGCCGTGCGTGAGCGCGGTGATGCGGCGCTGGTGGATTTCACCCGCCAGTTCGACGGCCTGGACGTCGCGTCCATGGCCGACCTGATCCTGCCCCGCGAACGCCTGGAGTTGGCCCTGACGCGCATCACTGCGCCACAGCGCGAAGCGCTGGAAGTGGCGGCGACGCGGGTGCGCAGCTACCACGAAAAGCAGAAGCAGGATTCCTGGAGCTACACCGAGGCCGACGGCACTGTGCTGGGCCAGAAGGTCACGCCGCTGGACCGTGCCGGCCTGTACGTGCCGGGCGGCAAGGCGTCGTACCCGTCATCGGTACTGATGAACGCGATTCCGGCGAAAGTGGCGGGCGTGACCGAAGTGGTCATGGTCGTGCCGACCCCGCGCGGTGAAATCAACGAGCTGGTGCTGGCCGCTGCGTGCATCGCCGGTGTCGACCGCGTGTTCACCATCGGCGGCGCACAGGCCGTTGCCGCCCTGGCCTACGGCACCGAAAGCGTGCCGAAAGTGGACAAGGTGGTCGGCCCCGGCAACATCTACGTCGCCACCGCCAAGCGCCATGTGTTTGGCCAGGTCGGTATCGACATGATCGCCGGCCCCTCGGAAATCCTCGTGGTGTGTGATGGCCAGACCGACCCGGACTGGATCGCCATGGACCTGTTCTCCCAGGCCGAGCACGACGAAGACGCCCAGGCGATCCTGGTCAGCCCGGACGCCGAGTTCCTCGACAAGGTCGCCGCGAGCATCGACAAGCTGCTGCCGACCATGGACCGCGCCGAGATCATCGAGAAGTCGATCAACGGCCGTGGCGCGTTGATCCTGGTGCGTGACATGGAGCAGGCCATTGAAGTGGCCAACCGCATCGCGCCGGAGCACTTGGAGCTGTCGGTAGCCGACCCACAAGCCTGGCTGCCATCGATTCGTCATGCCGGTGCGATCTTCATGGGGCGCCACACCAGCGAAGCCCTGGGCGACTACTGCGCAGGCCCCAACCACGTGCTGCCGACCTCTGGCACCGCACGCTTTTCGTCGCCGCTGGGGGTGTATGACTTCCAGAAACGTTCGTCGATCATCTTCTGCTCGCCACAAGGCGCGTCCGAGCTGGGCAAGACTGCCTCGGTGCTGGCCCGTGGCGAATCGCTGAGCGCACACGCACGTAGCGCCGAATACCGCATCGTCAAGGGAGAGTGAGGCATGAGCAAATTCTGGAGCCCTTTCGTCAAGGACCTCGTGCCTTACGTGCCGGGTGAACAACCGAAGCTGACCAAGCTGGTCAAACTCAACACCAATGAAAACCCCTACGGCCCATCGCCCAAGGCGTTGGCCGCGATGCAGGCCGAGTTGAACGACAACCTGCGCCTGTACCCGGACCCCAACAGCGACCTGCTCAAGCAGGCCGTGGCCAAGTATTACGGGGTGGATGCGGGCAAGGTGTTCCTCGGCAACGGTTCCGACGAAGTCCTCGCGCACATCTTTCACGGGCTGTTCCAGCACGATTTGCCGCTGCTGTTCCCGGACATCAGCTACAGCTTCTATCCGGTGTACTGCGGCCTGTATGGCATCCAGTCCGACCCGGTGCCGCTGGACGAGCAGTTCCAGATCCGCGTGGCGGACTACGCCAAGCCGAACGGCGGGATCATCTTCCCCAACCCTAACGCGCCGACCGGCTGCGTGCTGGCGCTGGATGCGGTGGAGCAGATCCTCAAGGCCAGCCCGGATTCGGTGGTGGTGGTCGATGAAGCCTATATCGACTTCGGCGGTGAAACCGCCATCAGCCTGGTGGATCGCTACCCGAACCTGCTGGTGACGCAGACCCTGTCCAAATCGCGCTCACTGGCCGGTTTGCGTGTAGGCCTGGCCGTGGGCCACCCGGACCTGATCGAGGCGCTGGAACGCGTCAAGAACAGCTTCAACTCCTATCCGCTGGATCGCCTGGCGATTGTCGGCGCGGCGGCGGCGTTTGAAGACCGTGAGTACTTCGAGAAGACCTGCCAACTGGTGATCGACAGCCGCAACACGGTGGTCGCGCAACTGGAAGGGAAGGGCTTTGAAGTGTTGCCGTCGGCGGCCAACTTTATCTTTGCCCGTCACCCCAGGCACGACGCTGCCGGCCTGGCGGCCAAGTTGCGTGAGCAGGGTGTGATCGTGCGGCACTTCAAGCAGGAGCGGATTGCCCAGTTCCTGCGGATCAGTATTGGTACGCCGGAGCAGAACCAGGCGTTGATTGATGGGCTTGGCGAACTTTAAATCTTCATTGGCTTGACTGGCCCCATCGCGGGCAAGCCCGGCTCCCACAGGGAAATGCATTCCAAATGTGGGAGCGGGCTTGCCCGCGATGGGGCCATCAGCAACACCGCATAGTTACAGCAGTGGCTCGTCAGGCTTCTTGTTCTTCCAGCCATCATTGCCCGGCAGCAGCAGGTTCAAGGCAATCGCCACCACCGCACACAGGGCGATGCCCTTCAGGCCGAAATCATCCGGGCCCGTACCGGTGCCGACCAGCACACCGCCAATCCCGAACACCAAGGTCACCGAGACAATCACCAGGTTGCGCGCCTCGCCCAGGTCGATCTTGTGGCGAATCAGCGTGTTCATCCCCACCGCAGCAATCGAACCGAACAGCAGGCACAGAATCCCGCCCATCACCGGCACCGGGATGCTTTGCAGCAGTGCGCCGAACTTGCCGATAAACGCCAGGCTGATGGCAAACACCGCCGCCCAGGTCATGATTTTCGGGTTGTAGTTCTTGGTCAGCATCACGGCGCCAGTCACTTCGGCGTAGGTGGTGTTCGGCGGGCCGCCAAACATCCCGGCAGCCGTGGTGGCAATGCCGTCACCCAGCAGGGTGCGATGCAGGCCTGGCTTCTTCAGGTAGTCGCGACCGGTCACGCTGCCCACCGCAATCACACCGCCGATGTGTTCGATCGCCGGGGCCAGGGCCACGGGGACGATGAACAGGATCGCCTGCCAGTTGAACTCCGGCGCGGTGAAGTGGGGCAGGGCGAACCATGGCGCGGCGGCGATCTTCGCCGTGTCGACCACGTCAAAGTAGAACGCCATCGCGAAGCCCACCAGCACGCCGGAGATGATCGGCACCAGGCGGAAAATGCCTTTGCCGAACACCGCCACGATCAACGTGGTCAGCAGCGCCGGCATCGAGATCATCATCGCCGTCTGGTAGTGAATCAGCTCGCTGCCATCACCGGCTTTGCCCATGGCCATATTGGCGGCAATCGGCGCCATGGCCAGGCCGATGGAGATGATCACCGGACCGATCACCA
The DNA here is from genome assembly GCF_017316265.1 of Pseudomonas sp. Marseille-Q1929. Classification (NCBI taxonomy): domain Bacteria; kingdom Pseudomonadati; phylum Pseudomonadota; class Gammaproteobacteria; order Pseudomonadales; family Pseudomonadaceae; genus Pseudomonas; species Pseudomonas sp. Marseille-Q1929. The sequence goes on along the minus strand of NZ_JAFLWU010000001.1, from coordinate 512,141 downwards.
CCGGTGGCAGCAAGCGGTCGATGAAACCGGTGCCCTTGATCTTCACGGCAGCGCCGAGGAAGGTGTAGACGAAACCGGCCGCCATCACCCCACCCATGGTCGCCGCCAGGCCGAATTGCTGCTTGGCGAGAATGATCGGGGTGATAAAGGCAAAGCTCGATGCCAGGAATACCGGCACCTGCCGCCCCGTCACGACCTGGAACAACAACGTGCCCAGGCCTGCGGTAAACAGTGCAACGTTTGGATCAAGACCTGTGATCAGCGGCATCAACACCAGCGCGCCAAATGCCACGAAGAGCATTTGTGCGCCAGACAGGATCTGGCGCCAAAGCGGGTCGTTGAATTCATCCTGCATGCTCACGCGTCCTTCTGCTTGGTGCCGAAGATCTTGTCACCGGCATCGCCCAGGCCTGGGATGATGTAGCCGTGTTCGTTCAGGCACTGATCGATGGACGCGGTGTAGATCTGCACGTCCGGGTGGGCCTTCTCGACGGCGGCGATGCCTTCGGGAGCGGCCACCAGCACCATGGCGCGAATGTCCTTGCAACCGGCTTTTTTCAGCAGGTCGATGGTGGCAACCATGGAGCTGCCGGTGGCGAGCATCGGGTCGATGATCATGGCCAGGCGCTCGTCGATTTCCGGGACGAGTTTTTCCAGGTAGGTGTGCGCTTCCAGGGTTTCTTCGTTGCGGGCGACGCCCACGGCGCTGACCTTGGCGCCCGGGATCAGGCTGAGCACGCCTTCGAGCATGCCGATACCGGCGCGCAGGATCGGCACCACGGTGATCTTCTTGCCGGCGATTTTCTCGACCTGGACGGGACCGGCCCAACCTGGAATCTCGTAGGTTTCCAGGGGCAGATCCTTGGTGGCTTCGTAGGTGAGCAACGCTCCGACTTCCTGAGCAAGCTCACGGAAATTCTTCGTGCTGATGTCGGCGCGGCGCATAAGGCCGAGTTTGTGTTGGATCAGCGGGTGGCGGATCTCGCGAGTGGGCATGGGAAAGGCTCCGGCGGCGGGCAAAAAAACCGGCCTAGATTAATCTATCCGAGGGTGTTGTCCTATAGACATCTAGTACGTTAGTCCATTAAGGCTTGATCCGAGCGCACGAGAAGCGTACCTTCGCCCGCTTTTCTTGCCACAGCACCCCCTTGGAGAGCGCCATGTCCGCTGATCTCGAGCATATCCGTCAAATCATGCGCGAGGCTGACTGCCTGTACACCGAAGCGCAAGTCGAAGAGGCGATCGCCAAGGTCGGCGCCCATATCAGCCGCGAAATGGCCGACACCAACCCGGTGGTTTTCTGTGTGATGAACGGCGGCCTGATTTTCGCCGGCAAATTGCTCACGCACCTGCAATTCCCGCTGGAAGCGTCCTACCTGCACGCCACCCGCTATCGCAACGAAACCAGCGGCGGCGACCTGTTCTGGAAAGCCAAGCCGGAAGTCTCGTTCATCGACCGCGACGTGCTGATCATCGATGACATCCTCGACGAAGGTCACACCTTGGGCGCGATCATCGACTTCTGCAAACACGCCGGCGCGCGCAAAGTGCACACCGCCGTGCTGATCGACAAGGACCACGACCGCAAGGCGCGGCCTGAGCTGAAAGCCGATTTCGTCGGCCTGCCGTGCGTTGACCGCTACATCTTCGGCTACGGCATGGACTACAAAGGCTACTGGCGCAATGCCAATGGCATCTACGCCGTCAAAGGCATGTAAACGCGCTTCATCAGGTGCGGGGCCGGCATGCTAGAGTGCCTGGCCCTGCGTCTGGAGCCTGTCATGAGCCTGTTGATCCGCACGTGCGCCGCCCTGGCGCTGACTCTCAGTTTGCCCCTGGCTGCAGCACCCCTGCACAGCCAATTCCTGCCGCCAGACGACCTGACTCTGCGCGCCGAAGCGCCCGACCAGCAGCAATTGCTGCAAGTCACCGAGTACGCGGTGGTGGTGGGTAATCAGCGTCAATCCAGCCAGCAACCGATTCCGGTGACGTCGCCGCTGATGATCCGCCTCAAGGGCAAGCCCCTGAACAAGGGCGCGACCATCAATCAAGTGGTGCTCAATTTCGATGCGGAAAGTAAAAGCCTGAAAAAGCCGGCGTATGACGATAAGAGCAAGACCCTGACCTTGTCCTATCCGGTGGCGCAGTACCGCGTTATCGTCGACTTGTTGCGTAACGACACCCTGTATGTGCAATTCCTCAGCTACGCCAATGGCCATATCTGGGCAGACCTGCACACCGGTGCAGTCCGTACCAAGTAACCAAACGACACCGATACCGCTATGTGAACCCAATCAATGTGGGAGCTGGCTTGCCTGCGATAGCGGTGTGTCAGCGCAATAGTTTTCAACTGACAGACCGCTATCGCAGGCAAGCCAGCTCCCACAGGCGTGTTTGGTTGTTTTCGAAGGTGGTGTCCGGCAGGTAGACTTCCAGTCCCGTGTAAATGTCAGCAGGCTGGAGTCGGTAATGCGTAAAGATAAGAAGCAGTTGATTGGTGACGAGATCGGCGACGATCAAATCAAGTTGTTCCTGGACTTCGAGCCGGTTGACGCGACTTCACCGTCCCTGCACAAACTGATCAAGGCCTACCGTGGCCTGCGTATCGACGACTTCGAACGTTTCCTCGGCTTTTTCAAGGAAGCCGGCCTGGACCTCGACGGCAAGGACGAGCATGGCCAGACCTTCGTCGAGCTGATCAAGGACCAGCGCAACGCGGACGAGTACATCGAGTTGATCGAAAAAGCCCGCGGCTGATTTCCAAGACATAAAAAAACGCCCCGCTCTCATCACGAGGGCGGGGCGATCGTTCCCACGCTCTGCGTGGGAATGCATCCGGTGACGCTATGCGTCACAACCTCAAGCGTAGCTCTCGGTCTCGGCAGCAGGCTCAACCAGTTCCAGGCTGATGTTGTTCTGCGTGTTGATCTTGCGGTACAGGTCGGCATCTGTTTCCAGAACCTTTTCCCGTGCCGGGAAGATCTCGTGCAGCTTGGCGGCCCATTCACCCGCCGCTTTCTGCGGAAAGCACTTCTCGATCAGTTCCAACATGATCGAAACCGTCACCGAAGCACCCGGGGACGCGCCCAGCAGTGCGGCCAGCGAGCCGTCCTTGGCCGCGACCAGTTCGGTGCCGAATTGCAGCACGCCGCCTTTCTTCGGGTCTTTCTTGATGATCTGCACTCGTTGGCCGGCCACTTCCAGGCGCCAGTCTTCGGCTTTCGCTTCAGGGTAGAAGCGGCGCAGGGATTCCAGGCGCTGTTCCATGGACTGGCGCACTTCGCTGACCAGGTACTTGGTCAGGTCCATGTTGTCGCGGGCCACGGCCAGCATCGGGCCGATGTTGCCGGCGCGAATCGACATCGGCAGGTCAAGGAACGAGCCGTGCTTGAGGAACTTGGTGGTGAAGCCGGCGTATGGCCCGAACAGCAGGGATTTCTTGCCATCGACCACACGGGTGTCCAAGTGCGGCACGGACATCGGCGGCGAACCCACGGCGGCCTGGCTGTAGACCTTGGCCTGGTGGTGCTTGACCACGTCCGGGTTGTCGCAACGCAGCCATTGGCCGCTGACCGGGAAGCCGCCAAAACCTTTGCTTTCTTCGATGCCCGAGGCTTGCAGCAGCGGCAGGGCCGCGCCACCGGCGCCGAGGAAGACGAACTTGGCGTCCACTTCACGGCTGTTGCCGCTATTGACGTCCTTGATGCTCACGGTCCAGCCGGCGCCGTTGCGCTTGAGGCCAGTGACGCGCTTGCAGTACTTGACCTGGGCATCCGGCGAACTGGTCAAGTGACCCAGCAGCTGGTTGGTCAGGGCGCCGAAGTTGACGTCGGTGCCGTTGAGCACGCGGGTGGCGGCGATTTTTTCGTCGAGCGGGCGGCCCGGCATCATCAGCGGCATCCACTCGGCCATCTCACTGCGGTCTTCGGTGTAGTGCATGTCCGAAAACGCGTGGTGCTGGCTGAGGGATTCAAAGCGCTTCTTGAGGAAGTCCACGCCTTTTTCGCCCTGCACGAAGCTCAGGTGCGGCACCGGGCTGATAAAGGACTTGGACGAGCCAAAGGTGCCCTTTTGGGTCAGGTACGCCCAGAACTGCTTCGACACCTCAAACTGGGTGTTGATGTGCACGGCTTTCTTGATGTCGATGGAGCCATCGGCGGCCTGCGGCGTGTAGTTCAGCTCACACAGCCCGGCGTGGCCGGTACCGGCGTTGTTCCACGGGTTGGAACTTTCCGCGGCACCCGAATCCATCAGCTCAACGACTTCCAGCTTGAGGCCGGGGTCGAGCTCCTTGAGCAGCACGGCCAGGGTGGCACTCATGATGCCGGCCCCTACCAGTACTACGTCGACTGCTTCGTTATGCGCCATTTAACGCGTCTCCAAAATCTGCAGCACCAAATTGACGGCATGGCTGCCAGGAGTGACGGGGCGGTTCACGTGTTGCCCCAGGTTACCCATGGCCAGGATCGCCATGTCCGTTTCGCAATTCTTTGCAACTTCAGCACACGCTTCCTGCCGGGCTAATCTGCCTATGAACGCATTCATGGGCGCCTGTGGCAATTCGACTTATGGTCAAAGCGTGCGATTCGTGCAACCAATCCGTAGCGGACAGGCTCAAGCTCCGGTTTTTGAGGAGGGCTCGGTCCTGTGTGGTTGGGCTGTTAAAGACGCTGATGGTGCTTGTACAAACGCCAAACTATTCATTTGCTCGCCACACTCTTGTGAAGTTGTGAAAACCCGTTTTTTTCACGCTCTTTTGAAGACGTGAACCTCAAAAAAGGGCTGCCTCAGCCTGGCACCTGGCCCGGATACCTTGCCGACACGCGGCAAAACGGGCAAACAACTCAAGTGGCCGAGCGCAATGGCAGCTCTGGCAGATGCGATATAAAGAGGGGATGTTTGCAACGAAAACAGCAAGCACACCAGCTCTATTCGATCTGTGTGGGCGGCTCTCTGTGGGCGATTGGGGGGTTAATACCGAGGCATTAACGATGCAGCGGGGCCCGATCAGGAGACGTCCTTATAATCGGGGGGAGATTGTAGCGAAGAACGCCAAGGAAATGGGCGTGTTTTATGACTTTTATTAGGTGTTCGGTCAGGCGGCCAACGGCTGGTGCCGGGATGACTGCGCAGGACGTGGGCTTACGCGGGCACGGGCCGGCAGCGGGCGGTGCATCCAGCTCAGGCGAATCTCGTCGATTTCCACCCAGCCATTTCCCACCGGTGGTTGGCTGCACTCTTTAAAGGCCTGGCAGCGGCCTTGCGCATCGAGCAGGGCGAACTGACGCAGGGCGGGTTTGTGCATGAACAGCGACCAGAGAAAATTCATGGTGATAGCCTCCTGAGATTGAGGCAAAGCTTGCCAGCCCGGGATGACGGGCGCATGTATTGGCTGTGACATCTCGATGACATCGAACCGCTTCGGCCGGTGCCGGTCTCAGGATGTAACTGATGCTAGTTCCCGGCAGTGGCGCACCGCTATACTGCCCGCCTGTCGGTACCTGATTTCTGGAGAGAAGCGCATGTTGCAACGCCTGTTGTTCGGTTTGATCACTGTGACCAGTTTGGCCCTGGTTGGCTGCGCCAACAGCCCGCAACAACTGAGCCCGCAACCGAAGCTCACCACTCAGCTGGCGCCAGTGGGTCACGGCCAGCCGGTGTCGGTGCGTGTGGTGGACGGCCGTCCGTCGCCAACGTTGGGTTCCCGTGGTGGCCTGTACCCGGAGACTGCGCTGATTTCGGTCACCGGCCAGGACGTGTTGCCCAAGCTGCAAGCGCAGGCCGAAGCCGCCGTGCGCCTGCTGGGTTTCACCCCGGCCAACTCGCCGGGCGCCCCGCAGTTGACCATCACCCTGGCTGAACTGAAATATCAGTCGCCTAAAGAAGGTCTGTACGTGACCGAGGCCTCCATCGGCGCGACGTTCAAGTCTGACGTCACGGCGGGCACCCGTCGCTACAGCGGCCGCTACGGCGCCTCGCTGAACCAGCGCTTCGGCATGTCGCCGAACCAGGAAACCAACACCAAGCTGGTCAGCGACGTGTTGAGCGACGCCTTGACCCGCCTGTTCAAGGACCCAAGCATCGGTTCGTTGCTCAGCTCGCAATAACCGCTGCATAAAAAAACCGGGCTCAGCGATGAGCCCGGTTTTTTTGTGCCTGGAGTTTCACGCGGCGGTGTCGATACAGAAGTCCAGCAGGCTCACGCCGGTCAATAAATCCGCTTCCGGCAAGTCCGCATGCTGGTGCCCGCCGAGGGCGCAGTACACCAGCCAGTGGCGATCCTGCACGTTGAACGCGAGGCCGCCGATGAGCGCCTCTTGTTCATCGCTGGGGGCGATCAGATACAGCCGATCCTGGTTGTGCGCGTGCAGCATGACAAGCTCCCGAACGTTCGAAGGGCAACAGAGTGGCTTGTTAAGGTGACGTTCAGGTGACGCCGTAAATTACTGGATACATTAGCCGTTCATGTTGGGATGCAAGAGTGGTGGCTGATGAGGCTGCTACGTCCAGCCATGTATCAGAACGGATACCCAGACACTGTGTTACCGAGGTTTGCGATGGCGCTGCCCGCACTATTGATCAATGCTGTGGCTTTAACGGTGGCCTTGCCGGGGGCGGCGCTGCTGGCGATCACCCGCCTGCGCGAGCAACGCGCGATGGCTGACCTGATCGCGCAAAGTGAAGAGCGCGCGATTGATCAGCCGATGTTGTTTCTGGATGTGCGCACCGAACGGGCGCATCGTATGGCGTACCGCATCGGGTTCGCCTGCCTGGGGTTGGCGCTGCTGACCTCTTGGATCAGCACCCGCCTCTAAAGCTCACCACAAAACCAAATGTGGGAGCGGGCTTTTCTGCTTCGGTGTTTACAGCGGGATGCCAGCCTTCACGCGATACTGGTTACGCACCGGCGTCGCATACTGCACCACCAGAAACGGCCGATGCTCAACCGGGCATTCGTTCAAGCGCCGTTCCCACTCAGCCTTCGCCTTGGCCAGCTCATCCGCTGGGAATACATCAGCGGCGTTGGGCACCTGCAATTGCGGGTCAGCCTCGCTCCACTGCGCATACGCCAGGTAATGCACCGGGAACAAGCGATAACCGCCGAGAATCTGCCGGTCCATTTCCGTCGCCAGCACTTTGGTATCTTCGAAGCGCTCGGTGATCGGCGGCGCGAAGTTCACATGCACCCGGCCCTTGTAGCCGGTGATGCCCAGGGCAATGCTCACGTCATCTTCGCCCGGCGCCTTGCAATAGGTGCCGGTGGTGGCGCGGATATACAGCTCGCGGGCCTTGGCCGAATCGCACGGGTCGTATTCGTAGCTGATGGACACTGGCGTCAGGTTCAGCGACTGGATCACCTCGGCGAACGGCTCGTCCTTGCGGCTGACGTGGAACATCTTGAGGATCGCCGACTCGGTGCGGTCATCCCCGTCCTTGGCACGGCCTTCGGCCTGGGCGATCCAGATCGACTCGCAGTCGTTGCGGATCGAATGGTTGATGTAGGCCGACAGCAGGTTGAAGGCCGCCATCTTTTCTTTTCGCCCGGTGATCGAGCGGTGCACGATAAAGCTCTTGTTCAGGCGCATCAGGTCGCTGACAAACGGCTTTTGCAGCAGGTTGTCGCCGATGGCGATACGCGGCGTCGGCAGGCCGGCGTGGTACACGGCGTAGTTGACGAAAGCCGGGTCCATCACGATGTCGCGGTGGTTGGCCAGGAACAGGTAGGCGGTGCCGGACTTGAGCTGCTCGACGCCGGTGTAGGTCACGCCGTCGGTCGCGCGGTCGATGGTGTGGTCGACGTAGTACTCGACTTTGTCCTGCAGCGTCGCCACGGTGGTGACGCCGGCGAATTCACGGCGCAGCTTGCGGGCGATCATCGGCTTGAGCAGCCAGCCCAGGGTGCCGGCGAAGCGCGGAAAGCGGAAGTGGGTCAGGATGTCCAGAAAGGCCTTGTCACTGAACAGCCGGTCCAGCACTGCCGGGACTTCGCTGTCGTTGTAAGGTCGGATGGTATCGAATTGGCCCATCATGCTCTCTTGTTAGAAACGGCTAGGGTAAGTAAAGGAAATGCCAGGGAGCGGTCCGGGAAATAGGCCCGGCCGGAAATAGCCCTGTAAATAGACCGGCGATTATACGCACAAGTCACTCTGGAGGCTGCGATGCTGGAAACCGCGACGTACGATTGTCCTTATTGTGGTGAAGAGGTTGAGACAACGGTGGATTTGTCTGGCGGTGACCAGAACTATATAGAGGACTGCCAGGTGTGTTGCCGCCCGATCATTTTCGATCTACAGGTCCATGGCGACGAGTGGATGCTTGAAACCCGCAGCGAAAACGAATGACAGGACCGCCCATGCAGCGAATCTACGAACCGGAAAACCTGATGGAGGGCGAGTTGCTGCAGCAGATGCTCGCCAGCGAGGGTATCGAGGCGCACCTGGTGGGGCGCCATTTGCTCGGAGGCACCGGCGAGCTGCCGATTTTCGGCTTGCTGGGGCTGGAAGTGGACAACGACCAGGCCGCGTGTGCCCGTGAGTTGATTACTGCCTACATCGGCGCGCAACCCATGCCGGGCGATGAACCCGACAGCTTCCCCGACGTGCTGGTCTGTTAGGCTGTCGGTCGGTTTACCCAAGAGTCGTGTTGCCCCATGTGTGGACGTTATGCCCTGTTTCGCTGGAACCCCTCCTTTGCTGCCTTGCCGGGTTTTCCGGCCGACCAGCAGGCCCAGTGGAACATCTCCCCGAATGACTCGGTGCTGATCCAGCGTTCCGACGCCGGCCAACGCACCCTGGCCCGCGCGCGCTGGGGCCTGACGCCGCCCTGGCTGACCGACCTCTCGCGCACGCCCGCCCACGCCCGCGCCGAAACCCTGGCCGAGCAGCCGATGTTTCGCGAAGCGTTTCGCCAGCGCCGTTGCCTGCTGCCCGCCAATGGCTTCTACGAATGGCGCGGCACCCAGCGCAAGCGCCCGTACTGGTTGACGCCGGGGGAGGGCTCCACGCTGTTTTTTGCGGCGATCTGGGAGGCCTATCCAGTGCAGGAACAGGTTTGGCTGAGCACGGCGGTGGTCACCCAGCCGGCGCAGAGTCAGCGCCGGCCGCTGATCCTGGATGCGGCGGGGCAGGCGGCCTGGCTTGATCCCGAGACGCCGTTGCACACCTTGCAGGCGTTGTTGGCCAGCGAACCGGCTGCGTTACGTGAGCGTGTCTTGGCCAATATGGTCAACGATCCCAAGCTCAACGGGCCGGAATGTTTGACGCCAGGTTGAGCGGCGTGTGGGATGTATCTGAAATTCTGCGGTTACACGTCTGTTGTATCTGGCGTCGATACACATGACCGCCTACGATACGCGCCATGTTTTCAGGGAGAGTGTTCATGAAGAAATCATTGGCAATAAACGTACTGGCAGCCGCGCTGCTGCTGGCCGGTTGCCAGTCGGTCAACACCACCAGCGGCGGTGCCGTCGGGGTTGAGCGCAAGCAATACATGTTCAGCATGCTGTCGAGCCAGGAAGTCGACCAGATGTATGCCCAGTCCTACCAGCAGACGTTGGGTGAGGCCAGCACCAAGGGCCAACTGGACAAGACCAGCGCCAATGCCAAGCGTGTGCAGGCCATTGCCAACCGCTTGATCGCCCAAGCACCGACTTTCCGCCCCGATGCGGCGCAGTGGAAGTGGGAAGTGAACCTGATCAAAAGCGACGAGATGAACGCCAACTGCGGGCCTGGCGGCAAGATCTTTGTGTACAGCGCGCTGATCGACAACCTCAAGTTGACGGATGACGAGCTTGCTGCGGTGATGGGCCATGAAATCGCCCACGCCTTGCGCGAGCATGGCCGCGAAGCCATGTCCAAGGCGTACGGTATCCAGATGGCGAAGCAGGGCGCAGGCGCGTTGTTCGGCCTGGGCCAGGACAGCCTGGCATTGGCCGATACCGTGGCCAACTACGGCATGACCTTGCCCAATAGCCGCGCCAATGAAAACGAAGCAGACCTGATCGGCCTGGAGCTGTCGGCTCGCGCCGGTTACAACCCGAATGCGGCGATTACGCTGTGGAACAAGATGGCCAAGGCTTCGGAAGGCGCGCCACCGGAGTTCATGAGCACTCACCCGGCGTCGGATAGCCGGATTGCCTCGTTGCAGGCGGCGATTCCGAAGGTGATGCCGCTGTATCAGCAGGCCAAGAAGTCCTGATGATCCAAGCCTTGTGAAGATCCAAATGTGGGAGCTGGCTTGCCTGCGATAGCGGTGTGTCAGCTTGCACATCCTTAGCTGGCCCACCGCTATCGCGGGCAAGCCCGCTCCCACATGGGATTGGGTTTACAAATTTAGATCCACCCGCTGCTCTGCATCGCCTTGTACACCGCTACCACCGCCAGCACAAAGAACGCCGTAGCCGCCAATCGACGAATCAAGGTCAGCGGCAGCTTCTCCGCGGCAAAATTCCCCGCCAGAACCACCGGTACGTTGGCAATCAACATGCCCAGGGTGGTGCCGATAATCACCAGCCACAACTCGGGATACTGTGCCGCCAACATCACCGTGGCGATCTGGGTCTTGTCACCGATTTCGGCAAGGAAGAACGCGATCAGCGTGGTCAGGAACGGCCCGAACTTGCGGGTGGTGCTGGCTTCGTCGTCATCGAGTTTGTCTGGTACCAGGGTCCACAACGCGGTGGCGCAGAAGCTCGCCGCGAGGATCCAGTGCAACACCGCATCCGAGAAGAAACTGCCAAACCACGCCCCCACGGCACCGGCGGCCGCATGGTTGGCCAGGGTCGCGGCGACAATGCCGGCGATGATCGGCCAAGGTTTGCGAAAGCGTGCGGCAAGGATGAGCGCGAGCAGTTGCGTCTTGTCGCCGATTTCGGCCAAGGCAACGATTGCGGTAGGAACGAGTAATGAATCCAGCATCAGGTAGGTTTCCAGGGGCGGGTCGACACGGCTATGACACGTACAGCCTTCCCGCCCCGGGTAAGGTGTGCGTGTCATAGGTCTTGTCAAACCCCGGTCCGTCTGTGCGGACACCTGGGTCGCATACGCCATGGTCTGTTGACCAAGTATGTTGACGTATGCCGGACGAGCATGGCGCTCGTGGGAGACTACTCCCCTAGGACGGAGCGGATTCTGCCTAGGCAAAACCCATTCGGCAAGCCTTCTTTTTCAAACGCCCGTCAGCCGCGCTTGGCACGGTAGATGCGGAAACCATTGCCTTCGGCCTTGATTGCGCACACGCCCAGATGCTCTTCGATCAGCGGCTGGTACTTCAGGAAGCTGTTGGCGACCAGGCGCAGTTCGCCGCCTTTTGCCAGGTGTTTCGCTGCTTTTCGCAGCAGGTTCTCGGTGGCGAAATAATCCGTGTGTACGCCGACATGGAACGGCGGGTTGCTCAGAATCGTGTTCAAGCCCATCGGTGCGGCGTCGATTCCGTCGCCGGTCAACACCTCGGCTTCCAGACCATTGGCCGCCAGGGTCAGGCGGCTGCTGGCGGCGGCGAAGGCATCGACGTCGAGCATCGTCACTGTGTTGTGCGGGTAGCGACGTTTGACCGCTGCGCCCAACACGCCTGCACCGCAACCGAAGTCCAACAGGTGACCGCTGGGCAGTTTGTCCAGATGCTCCAGCAGCAGTTCAGTACCGCGATCCAGGCGACCGTGGCTGAACACGCCCGGCAAACTCACGACCTTCAGCGGCCCTTCAGGCAGCGGCACTTCGAAGACTTGAGCCAGGCTTTCCAGCTCGACGGCCTGCGGTGCGTTGGCCACGGTGACTTGCCACAGTTGGCAATGCCGCGCGTTGTCCAGCTTGCGTGGCTTGCCGAAAGGGATCATCTGCTTGGCGGCGCTTTCGATGCCGCCTTTTTTCTCGCCCACCAGAAACAGCTCGGCGCCGGGCAGGCGCGCGGCGACTGCGTTGAGCAGGTAGTCGGTGAGGTCCTTGGATTTGGGCAGGAAAATCACCGCCGCATCAAATGCACGCTCGGGCACATTGACCCCGAACTGGCTGCGCTCGGGGAAGCGTGCATCGAGTGCCGCCTGGTCGCCGGCGTGCCAGCACCAGCCGTGGGCGGTGGGCAGGCGACCGAGCAGGTCGTCGGCGGGCAAACCTACCAGCAGCAGGTTGCCTTGAAAAAGTTCGGCCTGACGAAGCAGTACTTCACTGCGCGGATCCATGGTCTGCTCCTTGAAAAGGAGCGCAGTTTATCAACTGACGACACGTAGCGGGGCGCCGCTGAAAAAGCTCCGGGCGTTTTCCGCCAGTTGGCCGACGATGCGCTGGCGCGCTTCGCGACTGCCCCAGGCGTTGTGGGGCGTGACGATCAGCCGCGGGATGTCATCGGCCAGCAGCGGGTTGCCGTTGACCGGCGGCTCCACGCTGAGCACGTCGGTCGCCGCGCCGCCCAGATGACCGTTGCGCAACGCATCGGCCAGGGCCTGTTCGTTGATCAAGCCGCCGCGTGCGGTATTGACGATAAATGCGCCCGGCTTGAGCAGCGCCAGTTCGCGGGCGCCGATAAAGTCACGGGTGTGCTCGTTGAGCGGGCAGTGCAAGGTCAGGGCATCCACCTGGGCCAGCAGTTCATCCAGCGGCACGCGATCGGCGCGGGCAGGGCGCCCGGGAATCGCGCCGAGCAGCACGCGCATGCCAAAGGCTTCGGCCAGGCGCGCCACGGCACTGCCCAATTCACCGTGGCCGAGCAGGCCGAGGGTCTTGCCTTCCAGTTCAACAATCGGATGGTCCAGCAGGCAGAACTGCTTGGCTTGCTGCCATTCGCCGGCGCTGACGTCCCGTTGGTAGTCCTGCAAGCGTGTCGCCAGGTTGAGCAGCAACATGATCGTATGCTGCGCCACTGACGGCGTGCCGTAACCCTGGCAGTTACTCACGGTGATGCCCTGGGCGCGGGCGGCTTGCAGATCGATATTGTTGGTGCCGGTGGCTGACACCAGGATCAGCTTGAGGTCTGGGCAGGCCGCCAGGGTTTCGGCGTTGATCGCGATTTTGTTGCTGATCGCCACCTCGGCGCCCTGCAGGCGTTCGATCACATTCTGCGGCGTGGTCTGCTCGAATAATTGCAGTTCACTGAAGCAGTTTTGCAGCTCGCTGAGGTCGAGGTCTCCCAGGTCCAGGGAGGGGTGATCGAGGAAGACCGCGCGGCGATTGTTCGTCATCAACTGTACCTTTTGCGACAGGGTTCGAAGGCGTAATCTCCCGAGCCTATCAGATGAAATAATCAGTTACTTGAATTGGAGCGCGCATGTACGTCGCCGAGTTTTTGACCGTGGCCTTGATTCACTTATTGGCGGTGGCCAGCCCCGGCCCGGATTTCGCCGTGGTGGTACGCGAAAGTGTGACCCACGGCCGCCGTGCCGGAACCTGGACCGCGCTGGGCGTCGGCTCGGCGATTTTCCTGCACGTGGGGTATTCGTTGCTGGGGATCGGCTTGATCGTGTCCCAGTCCATCGTGCTGTTCAACGCACTGAAATGGGCCGCCGCTGCGTACCTGCTGTACATCGGCTTCAAGGCCCTGCGTGCCCAGCCGGCCAAGCCCGCCGCCGAAGGCGAGTTGCACCGCGAAGCCGGCGAGCGCACCCCACGCGGGGCGTTTACCGCAGGGTTCGTGACCAATGGCTTGAACCCCAAGGCGACGTTGTTCTTCCTGTCGTTGTTTACCGTGGTGATCAACCCGCACACGCCGTTGGCGATCCAGGCGGGTTATGGCCTGTACCTGGCGGTGGCGACGGCGGTGTGGTTCTGCCTGGTGGCGATGTTGTTCAGCCAGCAGCGCGTGCGCGCGGGGTTTGCGCGGATGGGGCATTGGTTTGATCGGACGATGGGTGCGGTGTTGATTGCCATTGGTGTAAAACTGGCCTTCACCAGCATGAAATAAAACCTGAGCGAGCACAGTCCCTGTGGGAGCGGGCTTGCCCGCGATGAGGGCCTGCCAGCCGACACATTTGTTAGCTGGCATACCGCAATCGCGGGCAAGCCCGCTCCCACATTTGATCTCCATCAGTCGACAGTGATGGCGCAAAGCTAGCATCCACCCCCCTCTGCAAATCATTCCTTTGGCTGATTTGGCTGAAACATAAGCGCTCTACAGTGCAGATCTTTCAGCCAAGACCGTGCAGTCATAAAAAGGGATTCCTATGTTGCAGACCCGTGTTATCCCGCCCGCCGAAGGCGCGTACCAATACCCGTTGTTGATCAAGCGCCTGTTGATGTCCGGGGCCCGCTACGAGAAAACCCGCGAAATCGTGTACCGCGACAAGCTGCGCTACACCTACCCGACCCTGATCGAGCGCGTCGCGCGCCTGGCCAATGTGTTGACCGAAGCCGGGGTCAAGGCCGGTGATACCGTGGCGGTGATGGATTGGGACAGCCATCGCTACCTGGAATGCATGTTTGCCATCCCGATGATTGGCGCGGTGATCCACACCATCAACGTGCGACTGTCGCCGGAACAGATCCTCTACACCATGAATCACGCCGAGGACCGCTTCGTGCTGGTCAACAGTGAGTTCGTGGGCCTCTACCAAGCGATTGCCGGGCAGCTCACCACCGTCGACAAGACCTTGCTGCTGACCGATGGGGACGCGAAAACCGCCGAGCTGCCCAACCTCGTGGGCGAGTACGAAACCCTGCTGGCGGCCGCCAGCCCGAAATACGATTTCCAGGACTTCGACGAGCATTCCGTCGCGACCACCTTCTACACCACCGGCACCACCGGCAATCCCAAGGGTGTGTACTTCACCCACCGCCAACTGGTGCTGCACACCATCGGTGTGGCGACCATCATGGGCAGCGTCGACAGCGTGCGCCTGCTGGGCACCAACGACGTGTACATGCCGATCACGCCGATGTTTCACGTACACGCCTGGGGCCTGCCGTACGTGGCGACCATGCTCGGCCTCAAGCAGGTCTATCCCGGGCGCTACGACCCGGAATACCTGGTGGAGCTGTGGCGCAAGGAAAAGGTCACCTTTTCTCACTGCGTGCCGACCATCCTGCAAATGCTGCTCAACGCCAAGGCGGCGCAGGGCGTGGACTTTGGCGGTTGGAAAATCGTCATTGGCGGCAGTGCGCTTAACCGAACGCTGTACGAAGCGTCCAAGGCGCGTGGGATCCAGTTGACGGCTGCGTACGGCATGTCCGAGACCGGGCCGTTGGTGTCTTGCGCGCACCTCAACGAAGAGTTGATGGCCGGCAGCGAAGACGAGCGCACCACCTACCGCATCAAGGCCGGCGTGCCCGGGCCGTTGGTGGAGGCGGCGATTGTCGACGGTGACGGCAATTTCCTGCCCGCCGATGGCGAGTCCCAGGGCGAACTGGTACTGCGCGCGCCGTGGCTGACCGAAGGCTATTACAACGAACCACAGAAGGGCGCCGAGCTGTGGGAAGGCGGCTGGATGCACACCGGCGACGTGGCCACGCTGGATGCGTTTGGGGTGATCGATATCCGTGACCGCATCAAGGATGTGATCAAGACCGGCGGCGAGTGGGTTTCGTCCCTGGCCCTCGAAGACCTGGTCAGCCGTCACCCGGCGGTACGCGAAGTAGCGGTGGTGGGGATTGCCGATCCGCAGTGGGGCGAGCGCCCGTTTGCCTTGCTGGTGGTGCGTGATGGCCATGTGATCGGGGCCCGCGAGCTCAAGGAGCACCTCAAGCCGTTTGTGGAATTGGGCCATTTGAGCAAGTGGGCGATCCCGAGCCAGATTGCCGTTGTTACGGAAATTCCCAAGACCAGTGTCGGCAAGCTCGACAAAAAGCGTATCCGCATCGACATCATTGAATGGCAGGCCAACAACAGCACGTTCCTGTCCACCCTCTGACGCCCCTCGCCGTGCCCGTTCGGGCACGGCAACGCTCTATCTGGCACCTTTACTTGTGATTTGCCGATTTTCAGCCATCCTTGCCGCGTCGGCCCTCGCCGACGTGGCGAAAGGGTTGAGGCAGACGGGTCGGTGATGCAAATCACACTTTAGAGGGATCAAGCACTACCCCCTGCTGGCTATAGTCCCCCCTGAGTTATTCAAGGATGTTGCGCTTCGGGCCATGGGGGCTCGGTTGCCGTCCGGCATTGGAATCGTTGTATTCCGGCCGTTACATGCATCCAGAAGATTGAACTCACTGCCATAACAATAATGCACATGGAGTAGCGTCGATGACCTCAGTAAACCAGTTCTGGCGCCGGGCAAGACTGCCCCTGGCCGTCAGTCTCGCTTCTACGCTCGCCGGGCCCGCATTCGGCGTCAGTTTCAACGTCGGTGAAATCGAAGGGAGTTTTGACTCGTCTCTTTCCGTGGGTGCCAGTTGGTCTACAGAAAAAGCCAACAAGAACCTCATCGGCTCCAACAACGGCGGGCATGGTCTCTCGCAGACTTCCGACGACGGGCACTTGAACTTCAAGCGCGGCGAAACGTTCTCGAAGATCTTCAAGGGTATCCACGACCTGGAACTGAAGTACGGCGACACCGGTGTATTTGTGCGTGGCAAGTATTGGTACGACTTCGAACTCAAGGATGAAAGCCGTCCGTTCAAGGACATCAGCGACAGCAACCGCAAAGAGGGCGCCAAATCCTCCGGCGCGCAGATCCTCGACGCCTTCATCTATCACAACTACAACATTGCCGATCTGCCGGGTTCGGTGCGTTTCGGTAAGCAAGTTGTGAGCTGGGGTGAAAGTACCTTCATCGGCGGCGGTATCAACTCCATCAACCCGATCGACGTGTCCGCGTTCCGTCGTCCGGGGGCTGAGATCAAGGAAGGCTTGATTCCGGTCAACATGTTCTATCTGTCCCAGAGCATTACCGACAACCTTTCGGCCGAAGGTTTTTATCAGCTTGAATGGGATCAGACCGTCACCGATAACTGCGGTACCTTCTTTTCGCAGCCTGACGTGATTTCCGACGGTTGCAATAACAACCTGGCCGTACTGGCCACCCGTAACAACTTGAACAATGGCTTGGCTGCCCGTGGCATTCCGGCCAACTTCCGTTCATCGATCATCAACACCCTGCAGGCACGAGGCGTGAATTTCGGTAGCCCGGATGAGGGCACCATTGTGAAACGCGGCCCTGATCGTGATGCGCGAGACAGCGGTCAGTTCGGTTTGGCATTGCGCTACATGTTCGAGCCGCTGGACACCGAGTTCGGTGCCTACTTCATGAACTATCACAGCCGTGCTCCGATCTTCAGCGGTAAAGGGGCGCCTGCAAGTGCCTACAATCCTAATGCGTTGGCCGGCTCCTTGATTGGTGCAGGTGTCCCGACCGCGATCGCAACCAACCCAGCGCTGCTGGCCTCCCTCATGCCGCTGGTGGTTGCGGGTAACTCCAGCTACTACGTCGAATACCCTGAAGACATCCGCCTCTACGGGTTGAGTTTCTCCACCACGCTGCCTACCGGTACAGCTTGGAGCGGTGAAATCAGCTATCGCCCGAATGCGCCTGTACAGCTCAATACCACCGATATCCTCTATTCCGGCCTGACACCACTGGACCCGAATGCCTCGGTTTTGAAAGGCAAGGCGGATACCGACCAGCCGGGCTATCGCCGCAAGGAAATCACCCAGCTGCAGACAACGTTCACCCACTTCTTCGACCAAGTCATGGGCGCCGAGCGGCTGACCCTGGTGGGCGAGATTGGCTTCACCCATGTGGGCGGGCTGGAAAGCACGTCGAAAGCACGTTATGGCCGCGACCCGGTTTATGGGCCTGGTCCTCTGCCGAATGGCCGCTGCCAGACTCTGAATGCGAGCACATTGGCCGGCGCAGCCATGAACAACGTGTCGCGCTACTGCGAAAACGACGGCTTCACCACGGCCAACTCCTGGGGTTACCGCGGGCGGGCAATCTGGGACTACAACAGCGTATTCGCCGGCGTCAACCTCAAGCCAAGCGTGGCCTGGTCCCATGACGTGAGCGGTTACTCGCCTGGCCCTGGTGGCAACTTCGAAGAAGGCCGCAAGGCTGTCAGCCTTGGGTTGGATGCGGAATACCAGAACACCTACACCGCCGGCCTGTCGTACACCAACTTCTTTGATGGCAAGTACACCACGGTGGATGACCGGGATTTTGTTGCGCTCAGCTTCGGCATGAACTTCTAAGCGACCGTATTTCAGGAAGAACCAGAACATGAAAATAACTAAAAGTCTGTTGCACGTGGGTGTGCTGGGGCTGTCGATCCTGGCGAGCAACGTCATGGCGGCAGTTTCGGCGACCGAGGCGGCCAAACTCGACACGACCTTGACCCCGATGGGCGCTGAACGGGCTGCCAACGCTGCCGGCACCATCACCGCCTGGCAGCCGTTGGCGACCAACGCCGGCGCCGTGGATGCCCGTGGTTTCCTGGCCAACCCTTACGCCAGCGAGCAGCCCAAGTTCGTCATCACCGCGCAGAACGTCGATCAGTACAAGGACAACCTGTCCCCTGGCCAGTACGCGATGTTCAAGCGTTACCCGGACACCTACAAGATCCCGGTCTACCCGACCCATCGTGGCGCCACGGTGCCAGCCGATGTGTTTGCCTCGATCAAGAAGAACGCCACCAGCACCAACCTGGTGTCCGGCGGCAACGGCCTGGAAAACTTCGAGTCCGCCATTCCGTTCCCTATTCCGAAAAGCGGCGTCGAGGTCATCTGGAACCACATCACGCGCTATCGCGGCGGCAGTGTGACGCGTCTGGTGACCCAGGCTACTCCGCAAACGAACGGTTCCTACAGCCTGGTGTACTTCCGCGATCAGTTTGTTTTCCGCGACAAGATGAAGGATTACGATCCGAAAAATCCGGGAAACATCCTGTTCTACTTCAAGCAGGAAGTGACCGCGCCTGCACGCCTGGCGGGTACTGTACTGCTGGTGCATGAAACCCTGGACCAGGTGAAGGAACCGCGTTCGGCGTGGGTCTACAACGCTGGCCAGCGCCGTGTGCGCCGGGCCCCGCAAGTGTCCTATGACGGCCCGGGTACGGCCGCCGATGGCCTGCGCACATCCGACAACCTCGACATGTACAACGGCGCGCCGGATCGCTACGACTGGAAGCTGGAAGGCAAGAAAGAGATGTACATCGCCTCCAACAGCTACAAGCTTGACGACCCGAAACTCAAGTATGCCGACATCATCAAGGCCGGCCACATCAACCAGGACCTGGCCCGCTACGAGCTGCGCCGCGTCTGGCACGTGGTCGCCACCTTGAAGGAAGGCCAGCGTCATATCTACGCCAAGCGTGACTTCTACATCGACGAAGATACCTGGCAGGCTGCGGTGATCGACCAGTACGACGGTCGCAACCAGCTGTGGCGTGTTTCGGAAGCCCATGCCGAGAACTACTACGACAAGCAAGTGCCGTGGTATGCCCTGGAAACCATCTACGACCTGCAATCCGGTCGCTACCTGGCCCTGGGCATGAAGAACGAAGAGAAACAGGCGTATGACTTCGGCTTCAAGGCCAGCACCAGCGACTTCACCCCAGCAGCCCTGCGCCAGGATGGTGTTCGCTAAACCGCGATAACTCACCTGTGTAATGCACCTATGTGGGAGCTGGCTTGTATGGGAGCCAGCTCCCACATTTGCTTGTGTCGAATTTTTTTGTCGCAGTTCTTTTTCAGGCAAATGTTGCAAAGATCTACAAACCTGCCGCTTTTACCGCTAGTCTGCGGACATCTGCAATGCCGACCACAGCCTTCTACAAGAGCCCGGCGATGACTGATCTGTCCCGAATCCAAGGGCCTGCCAGTGCGGTGATTCCGACCCTGGAAGGTCGCTTCTACAGGCCCCCCCTGCCTGACGGCTACGTGCTGCGACCGCGGCTGTGCGAACGGCTGACTGCCGGGCTGGACGGGCGACTGTTGCTGGTCAGCGCGCCGGCGGGGTTCGGCAAGAGTTCGCTGGCGGTGGAGTTCTGCCAGAGCCTGCCCGCGCACTGGCAAAGCCTGTGGCTGGGCCTGAGCCCACGAGACAATGATCCCGGGCGTTTCCTGGAGCGCCTGCTCGACGGCTTGCAGCACTATTTCCCGCAACTCGGCGCCCAATCCCTGGGCCTGTTGAAGATGCGCCAGCGTCATCAACCGTTTGCCTTTGAAGAATGGCTCGATGGCCTGCTCGATGAGTTGACCGTGCACCTGTCCACCCGCGCGCCGCTGTTGCTGGTGCTGGATGACTATCATCTGGCCCAGGGCCCGGTGCTCGACCGTTGCCTGCAATTTTTCCTCAATCATTTGCCCGATGGCCTGGTGGTATTGGTCACCAGTCGCCAGCGTCCCGATTGGCATCTGGCGCGGCTGCGCTTGTCGCGGCATTTGTTGGAACTGCATGAGCAAGACCTGCGCCTGACCCATGCCGAATCCCTCGCCGTGCTGGACCGCCATAGCAGCTCATTGCGCGGCGAAGCCCTCGACAACCTGATCCGCCGCAGCGAAGGCTGGGTGGCTGGCCTGCGCTTCTGGGTGCTGGCGGCTTCCGAAGCTGGCAGTGACGGCGCGTTGCCGCAGAGCCTGCATGGTGGGGAAGGGCTGATCCGTGACTATCTGCTGGAGGAGGTCATCGACTGCCTGCCCCCGGAAGTGCAGGCGTTCCTTTACGACACCGCGCCGCAAGAGCGGTTTTGCAGCGAATTGTGTGACGCCGTCCGCGAAGCCCACGACAGCGCCGAAATCCTGCGTTATCTGCAAGCCCATCAAGTGTTCCTGGTACCCCTGGACGAACAGGGCCACTGGTACCGTTATCACCATCTGTTCTCTGATTTGCTGCGCACCCGTCGCGCCAGCAGCAACGTGTTGCCGCCCGCCAGCCTGCATTTGCGCGCCTGCCGCTGGTTCAATGCCCAGGGCTTGATCGACGAGGCGGTGGAGCAGGCGCTGCGCGCCGGTCACCTGGATGTGGCAGCCAACCTGGTGCAGAACCTGTCCGAGGAGCAACTGCTGGCCGAGCAGAATGTCGGCATGCTGCTGCGCTGGAAGATGGACTTGCCCGACAGCCTGCTGATCAGCACACCGCGCTTGATCGTGCTCTACAGCTGGGCCTTGGGCCTGGCGTGCCAATTGGATGCGGCGGAAGAGTTGTCTGGCTACCTCAGCCGCTTCCTGCCGGCGCCGTCGGCCACCGCGCAAAAATCGATGCTGGCCCAGTGGCTGGCGCTGAGCGGGATCATCGCGCGCGGCCGGGGTGATCGCGAGCTGACCCAGCGTTATTGCGCTGAAGCGCTGGAAAGCCTGCCGCAGCGGCGTTACGGCCAGCGGTTGATGTGCCTGTCGACGCTCTCCAACCTGGCCATCGTCGATGCCGACCTGTGGCGCGCGCGGGGCCTGAACCGCGAATCCCTGGAGCTGGCGCAGCGTGTCGGCAATCCACTGTTTGAAGCCTTGGCCCACTACGATCGCGCACGAGTCCTACAGGCTCGGGGCGAAATCCTGCGTTCCCTGGACGAGGTCCGCCAGGGGCTGCAACGTTTGCAGGGCCTTGCGCCGCAGCGGCTGTACGCGGTGCGCGCACGCCTGGCGCTTTACGAAGGCTACTTGTTGCTGATGCGCTGCCAGCCCGAAGCAGGGATCACCCGTTTGCGTGCTGGCTTGGCGGAGGCTCGCGCTTGCCGCGATATCAGCGTGCTCATCGGGCATTGCGTGATCGCCAACTTCGAAGGGCGCCGTGGTGACTTCCCCAGGGCGTTCGCCGAGTTGGCCGAGGCGGAGCGCTTGATGCATATCTGGGACGTGCCGCCGATCTACTACCTGGCGATGATCACCCTGATCAAATGCGAACTGTGGTTGGCCCAGGGCCGCACCGACCTGGCCGATGCCTGGTTGACTCGGCTGGGGCAAACCTACAACGGTGAACACGCCGCGGCCGCGCCGGAGTTCCATCCGCACCTGCCGCAACATATCGGCTTGCAGCAGGCCGCGCTGGATGCCACGAGCCATCAATCCTCCGCTGCCTTGCATCGTCTCGAAGAACTGGCGCAACAGGCGCATAACAGCGGCCGGCAAATGATCGCCCTCATGGCCCTGACCCAGCAGGCACAGTTGCTGCTGGAGAGCGGCCAAGACGCCAAGGCCCGCCTGAGCGTGGCCCAGGCCCTGGAGTCGGGCACCGGCGGCGCGTTGCAACCGTTCCAGCGCCTGCTGGAAACCCATCCCGAGTGGATGCGCGAACAACTGGGCAAAGACCCCCACGGCCTATTGAACCAGGCGCTGCTGGCGATGTTGCCGGCAGCCGTGGTGACGGACGCCTTGCCGCTACAGGACACCCTGAGCGCGCGGGAAATGGCAGTGCTGCAATTGATCGCCGAGGGCTGTTCGAATCAGGAGATCAGTAATCGATTGTTCATCTCCCTGCACACGGTCAAGACCCACGCGAGCCATATCAACAGCAAACTGGGCGTGGAGCGCCGCACCCAGGCGGTAGCGCGGGCGCAGGAGTTGCGGTTGATTGGCTAACGCCTGAGGCCAGTCTGGTTTAATAGTGCAATTGTTCCGGCGGTATTCACGCGAAAACGCCATTTGATTTGCACTAGAGGACCGTTCATGGAAATCGTGACCCCGACACTTATCCGCGAAACCTTCCCCGTCGGCCCGTTGCAGTGAAACTGCATTTTTATGATGAGCTAAGCTACTCTTTTTTCAATGTGGTTTGTTAGTTTTGTAATAGAATAAAATGGTTTTGGTTTTGCAGTATTAAGCAAGTTTGAGCTTTTTTGCGATAGGTTGCGTTATCTATATGTCAGATTTTTGCTGAGTATGTGAGTGGCGAGTTAGACAGAATTTAGTGACTGCCGAAAAGCCGGCAGCCTAGAAGTCTTCGCCTGTCTTACTCTTGACTTACTCGCAATTTTTACGGCTTCGGGAGGATGTATGTTTCGAGCCAGTTGACAATGGTCGCCCTCATGGTTTCGTAAAAATCAAAAAAAAGCTTATGTTGATTGGCGAAAATCAAGTCAGTCTCAATTAACAGGCTGGGGTTCAATTCTCGAAAATGAAATTTTCCCGCATGGAAGTGAGAGCTTCTCAGCGAATAATAGTAATCGCAGAGTTTTTTGTCGTAATTTTCAGGAGAAAACTCGTTTAGAAATTCAGAGAATCCCTGATCAGGAATAGTCAAAGATTCCACCGCACAGATCAAGTAGGAGAGGCAGGCTGTGGGCTCTGTTCTATGCAGTTTTATGGCGAGATTGTACATCCGGGAGCACGAAAGAAATGCCTCTTTCTTGTCCGGTGACAGTCTGTGAATGCCCGTAAAGTAGGCTCTGATTTGTCTCGGGAATTTTATTTCTAGATTCGGGAGGTGATGATCTTTAGATATTGCTTCTCTATAGACGTCCATCGGATTTTGTACGTGTTCAGGAAGCTTTCTGTTGAGAAATAATTGCTCAAGGTGTTCTTTTTTTGTTGCTGTGTAGTTAAATCTAGTCTTTTTGTGCGTTAAGGTGTCGTCAAACGATACACTGACTTTCCCTTGGAACAGGTTTGTGAAATCCTCCTCGTCATCGATATGGCTAAGGAAATTCAAGTTGTCTCTTACGACTAGTTTTAGGTCGGGGTCAAAGTAGCCGGTTCTGAATCTTTGGGTTGAAAAGCTCGGTGCTTCGGGAGGGGAGGACTTGAATATGAATGTTCTGAACTCGGAGTCAACGAACTCGAACCCCACATCTACCAGTACAGACAAATAGGATTGGATATTTGAGACGTGCTCAAAAGCTAGTGAGCGCGCATGCTCAATATTCGCTGCGGTCATTTCGACATCGAAAAAAATAATCTGCTCAGTGTTTGGTTCTTGTTTGTAAGGCGCTGCTGCCGGAGTAAGCAAGGTTTTATATTTAAAGTTTAGTAAGTATTGTCCTTTTATGGGGTGTGAGTTGTAGATTTTTGAGTAGATTCGAACGGTGTAGATGTTTTTCGCGCCTTCATTTTTTTTTAGAAGTATTTTATAGTAAAGGTTTTGTATGTATGTCTGTAGGTCGTATTCGTTTATTTCTGATGTCGTTGACTGGATTTTTATTTCTGTTCTGGTGATTTTGCTTTGTTTGTTTTTTTGGTGTTCTACTGAGATTTTTAGTAAAAAATCACAATGCTCTCTTCTGATGGAGTCTTTGCAGTAAAAGGTTATTTCTGAATTGGTTTCGGAAGTTTCTTGTTTTGTGGTGGAATAATCGCTTAGTTCGGAAAAGTATTTGTTGATGGTTGGGATTATGTCGGCGTCAAATGTTAGTTCGTCTGTGTGTGAATATTCTAGTGTGGATTTTATTGGGTTCATCCTGATGTACCTTTATATTTTAGACTGTAGAGGATATTTGTTTTTATCGCAGCTGCTACTAAAGAATTTACTGCGTATGATCTATAAATTAACACTTGATGTGTCAAAATGACATCCCTTCGGTTTCTTGCAGGTGCTGTCATTTTCAGCCATCAGAAGGGAACATTGTGTGCGCAGAGCGGTAAGAAACTGCTGAAAACCTTACCGTGATCCGATTGTTGTTTTGTAATGGTTTTAGGGCGCTCTCAAACCCATGCAGCGATGAGTACTAACCTGTTCAAACTCATGCGAGCGACGTCCAGTGCAAGGCTTATTCACTGTCGATCAGCTTTCTGTCTTTTTGCAAAAAAACAGTCCCGAGGATCCGCAGCAACGTTACTCGTAACCCCCAATCGCCGCCGGAAATCGGCCGACTGCAAGGCACCAAGTGTTCGTAATGGCGTGTAGATGATATGGAGGCATAGTTGGCTGAACGTGTTGTCGTTTGTCCGTTTCCTGCGTCTTATGTGGAGCATGAGTGTGCTCGACCTAAAGCCGCGCAAGTCGCTTGACAGTTCAGTTGTGCGAAGTGAAGCTCCATGGGTTCTCTTTCTAACCGGGTGGAAAAATTACATAAGTCTGCCCCTTCTAGACCTGTTGTAACACTCGCACCTCTCCCCCCCTTGTTCCGACCCGGCCTACGTGAGCTCCGTTGTGCAATTCCGAATCACATTGCCCGTTTCAGCTTGTTCGCTCCGTTAGCTCGCGGATCTAAGATAATGCACAAAGAAACTGTGCTGGTTAGTCGTAAAAACGTGGTCCTCACTTTTTGGGGGGGCGTTTGATGAGGCTTAGGCTGATGTTTGGATGCAGTTGACGCGCGAAGCAATCACGGCTCCGCTGGGTGTTGGGTGCCAATCAACCGTGCATGTCTGCTGCGAGCTACAGGCAGGTATTCTGCTCTATCATGGTCGCCCACGTTTTGCCTCTAGCTGGGTATTGAATGTGCGTGCCTATTGGGGCCACGCTTAGTGTCTGATATAGGTGTGCCGTTCGTGGGGCGTTTCTCCGTAAATGTGGCTATCGATTTTTCGCACTGCGCCAAAAATGTGCAATTAACTTTACAGGAACACCCATGGAAGCCGCACAAACCGCGCTAATACGAGAAACCTTCCCCGTCGGCCCGTTGCAGTGCAACTGCACCATCATCGGCGACCCCATCACCAAAAAAGCCATCGTGGTCGATCCGGGTGGCAACCACGAATTGATCCTGGCCCGCCTGGATGCGTTGGGCCTCAAGGTGGTGAGCATCATCCATACCCATGCCCATCTGGACCACTTCCTGGCTTCCGGCCAGTTGAAAGAGAAGACCGGCGCCACCTTGCACCTGCACAAGGAAGACCAATTCCTGTGGGACAACCTCGAGATGCAGTGCCAGATGTTTCGCGTGCCCTACACCCCGGTGCCGTCGCCGGATCGCTGGCTGGAAGATGATGAGGAGCTGGCCTGCGGTTGTGGTGTGGCGCTGCATACTCCGGGGCATACGCCGGGCTCGATGAGCTTCTGGTTTGCCGATGCCAAGCTGTTGATTGCCGGGGACACCTTGTTTCGGCGCGGCGTGGGGCGCACGGATTTGTGGGGTGGGGACCAGGCAACCATCGTGCGCTCGATCAAGCAGCGCTTGTACACCTTGGACGAAGACGCGACGGTCGTGACCGGGCATGGGCGGGACACGCGACTGGGTGACGAGATGCGTGAGAACCCGTTTGTCAGGGCTTGAGGGGACCCTGGGTATTTTTCTGGATACCCAGTGGCAACCGTCCGACGAGACTTATAGAGAAAATGACAATTCCCGTTCAGCAAGTGTCTGCTAGGGTTTTAGTGTGCTCACCTGTTGTAGAGCAGGGTGCCCGCCGTCCATGGAATTTTTACTCTTTCTCGTGTTCCAAACTCGGCACAGGTCCATTGCCAATGTCCTCTGCATCACAGAATGCAAAAGTAGGAGCTTCCTTCATGTTCACTTCCCGTCGTCTGCTTGTTGTCGCTACCGTCGTGGCCCTGTTATCCGGCTGCGCTACGCCTAACCCTTATGACGGCAGCAGCCAGGGGCAGGCAATTAATGAATCCGGCGGCATGAGCAAGACCGCCAAATATGGTGGCCTGGGTGCCCTGGCCGGTGCATTGGCAGGTGCCGCCATCGACCATAACAACCGTGGCAAGGGTGCGCTGATTGGTGCTGTGGTGGCCGGTGCGGGCGCAGCCGGCTACGGCTACTACGCCGACCAGCAAGAGAAGAAGCTGCGTGAAAGCATGGCCAACACCGGGGTTGAAGTGCAACGCCAGGGCGACCAGATCAAGCTGATCATGCCGGGCAACATCACCTTTGCCACCAACTCGGATGCGATCTCCAGCAGCTTCTACCAGCCGCTGAACAACCTGGCCAACTCCCTCAAGCAGTTCAACCAGAATACCATCCAGATCGTCGGCTACACCGACAGCACCGGCAGCCGCCAGTTGAACATGGACTTGTCCCAGCGCCGTGCGCAGAGCGTGGCCAACTACCTGACTTCCCAGGGTGTGAGCTCGGCCAACCTGAGTGTGCGTGGTGCCGGCCCGGATAACCCGATTGCCAGCAACGCCGACGTCAACGGCCGTGCCCAGAACCGTCGCGTAGAAGTGAACCTCGGCCCGATCCCTGGCCAGCAGTACGGTCAGCCAGGCGCCCAGGCGCCGCAACAGAACAACCAGTTCCAGGGCAACCCGTACTCGCAGTACCAATAACGCCGCATCAATAAAAAGGGCGCCGTGCAGTCAATGCACGGCGCCCTTTTTTGTGGCTGTCGGTTACATCAGTCGATGTACTCGAACACCTTGACGATCTTCTGCACACCGGACACGCCCTGCACCAGGTTGGCTGCACGGGTGGCTTCCGCCTGGGTCAGCAGACCCATCAGGTAGACGATGCCGTTGTCGGTGACAACTTTGATCCGGGAGCCGGGAATAGCGTTGTCGGTCAGCATCTGGGCCTTGATCTTGGTGGTCAGCAGCGCGTCATTGCTGATGGCCAGCAGGGTGATCGGGTCCATGACCTGCAGTTCGTTGTGGACTTTTTTCACGCGCTGCACAGCCGAGGCGGCTTGTTCGGCCTGGGCCTTGAGGTCGGCACGCGGGGTTTGGCCGGCCAGCAGGACCACACCGTTGAAGCTGGTGACGACGATGCGCGAGGCGCCGTTGCCCAGGTCGGTAGCGGCTTTGGCGACGTTGACTTCAACCTTGGTTTCGATCAACGAGTCGTCGATCTTGCTGCCGAAGGTGCGAGTGCCCTTGTCGTCCTGGATCGGCGTGTCACGTGTTGCGGTGATGGCGGTGCTGCAACCGGTGATAGCAAGGCACAGCGTGATGGCCAATAGGCTGAGGCGGTTAACGGTCATTCTTCACTCCCAAACAATTGGCTGTCGATCAGATCGCACAGGCAGTGGATCGCCAGCAGATGGACTTCCTGGATACGTGCCGTGACGTTGGCCGGGACGCGAATCTCCACGTCCTCTGGCAATAGCAGCGACGCCATGCCGCCGCCATCGCGTCCGGTCAATGCTACGACAACCATTTCGCGATCATGTGCGGCCTGGATCGCTTGAATAATGTTGGCCGAGTTGCCGCTGGTGGAAATCGCCAGCAGCACGTCGCCGGGTTGGCCCAGGGCGCGGATCTGCTTGGAGAAGATTTCGTTGTAGCTGTAGTCGTTGGCGATCGAGGTAATCGTCGACGAGTCGGTGGTCAGGGCGATGGCTGGCAAGCTCGGGCGTTCGCGCTCGAAGCGGTTGAGCAGCTCGGACGAGAAATGCTGGGCATCACCGGCGGAACCGCCGTTGCCGCACGAAAGCATTTTGCCCTCGTTGAGCAAGGCGTTGACCATGACCTGACTGGCTTGCTCGATGTGCGGTGCAAGTACGTCCATCGCCTGTTGCTTGGTGTCGATGCTGGCCTGGAAAAGCTGGCGAATTCGGGATTGCATGTCCATCTGTGTGACCTTAAGTAGCGCGGCTGTTCGGCACAGGAATGTGCAGCCCGCAAAGCAAAGAGCAAAAGTGTGTGGTGAAGATGTCCGGCGAATCAGCTGTCGAAGGCATCTTTGAGCCAGTTCAGATCAGCCTGACCAGACGGTGTGGGTTCTATGGCAACCACATCGAAACGGCAGGGGGCGTCGGCCCAGCGATGCTCTTTTTGCAGGAAAAACTGCGCGGTGAGTATCAGCTTCTGACGCTTGCGCTCGTCGATACTGGCGAGCGCGCCACCCCATTGTGCGTGTTTTCTGTAGCGGACTTCGACGAATACTACTGTATCGCCGTCAAGCATGACCAGATCAAGCTCACCGCGTTTACATAACCAGTTCTGCGCCAGAAGGCGCAGACCCTGCTGTTGCAAATGTTTCAGAGCTTGCAGTTCGGCGTCCTTGCCGCTTTGTGCGCTGGACCGCTCGGGCATCAGCGCGGCGTGTCGGGCAGGCGCTGGATGTCGCCGCCGACGAACTTGGCCCATGGCATCTGGCGGTCAACGCGCTGGCTGGCGCTGATGCCCAAGTTGCCAGAGAGGCCGTCAATGCGGGTGTCTGGCAGTGCCTTGAGCTGACCCAGGCGTGGCGCCAGGCGATAGGCGTCAACGCCCATCGCGTACAGGCGACCCAGGCTGCCATTGGCTTGCGGCCATTGTGCGGCAACCTGGTTGCGCAGCGGGTCGGTGCTGTTGAGCAGCCAAGGGGTTTCGCAGAACATCACGTTGGTCATGTCCAGGTACTGGTTCTTGTCGCCGCTGGCGCTGAACACGTGGGACGTCGCATACACAGGTACATCACCGGCGTACTGGAAGTTCAGGGTCGGCTTGATCTGCTGGGCCAGTTGCGGGGTAACGGCCAGGAAGATGAATTCGATGTCCTGGCGGCGCGAAGGCTGTGCAGCAACGTCAGTGCCGACAGTGCTTTGCAGGCTCTTGGCGCGGCCTTCGCTTTTGCGCAGTTGGAACAGGTCGGCGATCTGCTGGGCGAGGGCGACGGGTTGATCGACGTATTCGACGCCGACAACGGTGCCGCCATTGGCTTCCCAATCCTGACGGAAGGCTTTATAGACACGCTCGCCCCATTCGCCACGCGGCACCATGGCCGCCGCGCGATGCAGGCCGTCGGCGCGGGCGCGGCGCGAGACTTCGCGGGCTTCGTCTTCAGCCGCCAGGCCGAACTGGAACAACTGCGCCGGGTTCTGGTCGGCCTCGCTGTAGTTCAGTGCCAGGGTGGTGATCGGCAATTGCGGGCGGGCGCTCAGCTGTTTGACCAGAGGTTTTTCCAGCGGGCCGACCACCAGTTGTACACCGGCAGCCTGGGCCTTGGCGTAGAAGTCATCGATGGAGGTCAGGCGCGAGCTGTCAAAGAACTCGATGACCGGCGGCTTCTGCCCGGCTTGTTCAGCCTGGTAGTGCGCGGCCATGAAGCCTTCGCGCAGTGCCTTGCCAACGGAGGCCAGCGGGCCTTCCTGCGGCAACAGCAGGGCGATCTTGGTCAGGGGCTGGCTGGCCAGTTCCTTGAGCTTGGTCAGCGGAGTCGGCAGTTGCAGCGCCGCAGGATGGCCTGGGTTCTGCGCGCGCCAGGTGTCGATGGCGGCTTGCTGTTGCTCCAGGGTACCGGCGCCCTTGACCGCCTGGGCCAGGGTGATCCAGCCGTCGAGCGTCGGGTTGCCGCTGGCTTGCAGTTGGTCTGCAGGCACTGCGGCAATCAGGGCCCAGATGGCTTCGTGATTGCTTTTGCCGGCATCGCCGCTGAGCAGCGGGGCCATGGCCACGCGCTCGCGGGCGGCGGCCAGTGTCTGGCCATCGGCTTCATAGGCGCGGGCATGCACGCTGCCGGTGCGCAGCTGCTGCTCGGTCGGCAGGTCCTTCAGGTTTTGCAGGCTGGGATGGCTCAGCGCCGTCAGTGCGGCCTTGGGTTGGTTGCGCGCCATGGCCAGTTCGGCGGCCAGGGTGCTGGCAAACACTTGCGCGGCAGGCTTGAGGACATCCAGGGGCACTTGCGCAAGAATCTGCGACGAACGGCCAGGGTTGTTCTGCCTGTAGGCCATGTCTGCCGCACTCAGGCGCAGCAATGCGGCCTTTTCTGGCGTCTTGGCGGTGGTGGCCTGTTCGAGCAATTGCTCGATACTGGCGTCCGGGGTCCGTGGAAGGTCGCCAAGGCTGGACGAGGGCGAGCTGGCGCAGGCCGCCAGAAGGGCAGCGAGGCAGAGGGCGGAGAGCAGCCGCAGGCAAGCGATCATGTAAGTGTTCCTGATACCGATCAAATTAGCGTGGAATTGTACCCAAGCACTGGCCCAGGCGCGATGTTACTGGCGTGAAACCGTCGAATTAGGTCGTGCAAATGTTGCCGGCAGCCATCTGCGGCTGACCGTGAGGGCATATTATCGAGGCGCCTACGCGCTACAATGCGATTTTTCCCAACCATCGAGGTGTGCGTTTTGACTGCTCCAGGTCCTTTGAATTCCACTGCAGGCTCGCTTTTTGTCGTGGCGACGCCCATTGGCAACCTGGACGACATCAGTGCCCGGGCGCTGAAAGTGTTGCGTGACGTTAAATTGATCGCGGCCGAAGACACGCGGCACTCCCAACGCTTGATGCAGCATTTTGGTATCAGCACGCCACTCGCTGCCTGTCACGAGCACAACGAACGCGAAGAAGGCAGCCGTTTTATCGTGCGCCTGCTGGCCGGTGACGATGTGGCACTGATCTCCGATGCGGGCACGCCGTTGATCTCCGATCCGGGTTATCACCTGGTGCGCCAGGCGCGGGCTGCTGGTATCAATGTAGTGCCTGTTCCGGGGGCGTGCGCGCTGATTGCTGCTTTGTCAGCGGCGGGCCTGCCGTCGGACCGCTTTATTTTCGAAGGTTTCCTGCCGGCCAAGGCCGTGGGGCGGCGTGCGCGCCTTGAGGCGGTAAAGGAAGAACCGCGCACATTGATCTTCTATGAAGCGCCCCATCGCATCCTTGAATGCTTGCAGGATATGGAACTGGTATTCGGCGGCGAGCGCCTGGCGCTGCTGGCCCGCGAGCTGACCAAGACCTTCGAAACCCTCAAGGGCCTGCCTTTGGAAGAGCTGCGCGCCTTTGTCGAGGGTGACAGCAACCAGCAGCGCGGCGAGTGTGTAGTGCTGGTCGCAGGCTGGACGGCGCCGGAAAGCGAAGACGCCGTGGGTAGCGAAGCCATGCGCATCCTCGACCTGTTGCTCAAGGAGATGCCCCTCAAGCGTGCCGCTGCGCTGGCGGCGGAAATTACCGGTCTGCGCAAGAATGTGTTGTATCAGGTTGCGCTGGATAAACAGAAAGCCGAATAGTTCAGGGGCGAAAGCTGTATTTCGTCTGAACGTGATAGCAATTCTGAACTTTTATTACTTGTCCTAAGTCCGCCGTGCCGTTAACCTGCGCGGCGGAGAGTCGATTGGACAGTCGCTGCCCTCTATGAAAATTAGGGGGGGGAGGAAAGTCCGGGCTCCATAGGGCGAAGTGCCAGGTAATGCCTGGGAGGCGTGAGCCTACGGAAAGTGCCACAGAAAATAACCGCCTAAGCACTTCGGTGCCGGTAAGGGTGAAAAGGTGCGGTAAGAGCGCACCGCACGACTGGCAACAGTTCGTGGCTAGGTAAACCCCACTTGGAGCAAGACCAAATAGGGTCCCAAGGCGTGGCCCGCGCTGGGACCGGGTAGGTTGCTAAAGGTGTCCAGTGATGGCCATCGTAGACGAATGACTGTTCAAGACAGAACCCGGCTTACAGATCGACTCTCCACCTTTTTTCCTTCTGTCCGAATCTCGGGCAGAAACCCGGTAGTAACGCAAGAATCCCTCCCTGCCGAATCATTGGCAGATGCATCTTCGTAATACCAAAAAAATCTTACTCTTAATAAATTACTTTAACTTTGAGCCATAGCTCTTTGAGCTGTTTGTGCTTGTTGGGTCAAAAACATCGCCAAACTCTCGTTTCTCCTCCCTTTACGCTCCTAAATCTCCGTTCTGTAAGGCTTTTCCTTGAATCCGCGCCTTGACGGTGTGGTGGGCGCATTCCTATAGTGTGCGCAAGTGGCGGAAAGTGGCACAAAGTGGGTTTTTTGAACGTAAAACGCTAAAATTTGGAGAAACGCATCTGTGTTTCGCGGAGCTAACGCTATCAGTCTCGATGCAAAAGGCCGTCTCGCTATGCCGAGCCGGTATCGTGACGAGCTGATTTCGCGAAGTTCCGGGCAGTTGATCATCACGATCGATGCCGTTGACCCTTGTTTATGTGTTTACCCCCTCGATGAGTGGGAGCTGATTGAAACCAAGTTGCGTGCCCTGCCTTCATTGCGTGAAGAAAACCGCCGCCTGCAGCGTTTGCTGATTGGTAACGCCGTCGACCTCGAGCTCGATGGCAGTGGTCGTTTCCTGGTGCCGCCGCGTTTGCGCGAGTACGCCAAGCTGGACAAGCGCGCAATGCTGGTGGGCCAACTGAACAAGTTCCAATTGTGGGACGAAGATGCCTGGGATGCTGTTTCTGCAGCTGACCTGGCTGCTATTCAACAACCGGGCGCCATGCCTGATGAACTGCGTGATTTGATCCTGTGACTATTGATAGCGGCTTTAACCACATCACCGTATTGCTTGACGAAGCCGTTGAGGCTCTCGCCGTGCGCGCGGATGGTTGCTATCTGGATGGCACATTCGGCAGGGGCGGGCATAGCCGGTTGATACTCAGCCAGCTCGGGTCCGACGGTAAACTCCTCGGGTTCGACAAAGACCCCCAAGCGATTGCCACCGGGCAAGCGCTAGCGGCCGAAGACGGCCGCTTTGTCGTTGTGCAGCGCAGCTTTGCCGAGCTGGGTGCCGAAGTGGCCGAGCGCGGCATGGCAGGCAAGGTGGCCGGGGTTTTGCTCGACCTGGGTGTGTCTTCGCCACAGCTTGACGACCCTGAGCGCGGCTTCAGTTTCATGAACGATGGCCCCCTCGACATGCGCATGGACCCGACCCGGGGCATCAGTGCTGCACAGTTCATCGCCACCGCGCCCCACGAAGAAATCACTCGCGTATTCAAGGAATACGGCGAAGAGCGCTTCGCCGGCCGCATGGCCCGTGCCGTGGTCGAGCGCCGTGAGATCCAGCCGTTCGAGCGCACCGCCGACCTGGCCGAAGTGCTGAAAGTCGCCAACCCGGCGTGGGAAAAGGGCAAGAACCCGGCAACCCGCGCGTTCCAGGGCCTGCGCATTCACGTCAACAACGAATTGGGCGATCTGGAAGCGGGCCTCGAAGCCGCGCTGGACGCCTTGGAAGTGGGCGGTCGCCTGGTGGTGATCAGCTTCCACTCCCTCGAAGACCGTATCGTCAAGCTGTTCATGCGTCGCCTGGTCAAGGGTGAGTCCGACAACCTGCCGCGCAACCTGCCGGTACGTTTCGAAGCCTTTGTGCCGAAAATCAAAATCCATGGCAAAGCGCAGTTCGCTTCCGAAGCCGAACTCAAGGCCAACCCACGCTCCCGCAGCGCTGTCATGCGCGTTGCCGAGAAGCTGCGGTGAGCAAGCTTTTTGCCAAGCCCCTCCCGGGCGGCAGCTTCTTCATGATGCTGCTGTACGTCGGCGTGCTGGTGTCCGCGATTGCGGTGTCCTACAGCGCCCACTACAACCGCCAATTGCTCAACACCCTGTATGGGGAGTTGAGTGTGCGTGACAAGGCGCAAGCGGAATGGGGCCGGCTGATCCTGGAACAAAGCACCTGGACGGCCCATAGCCGTATCGAAGTGCTGGCCACCGAACAGCTGAAAATGCACATCCCTGGCGCGGCCGAAGTCCGCATGGTGGCGCCATGATGAAACTCGAAGGCGCACTCTACCCATGGCGCTTCCGCCTGATGCTCGGCTTGCTGGCATTGATGGTGGGCGCGATTGCCTGGCGGATCATCGACCTGCAAGTGGTCGATCGCGACTTCCTGATCGGCGAGGGCAATGCCCGCAGCCTGCGTCATATCCCGATTCCTGCGCACCGCGGCCTGATCACCGACCGTAACGGCGAGCCCCTGGCCGTCAGTACCCCGGTGACCACCCTGTGGGCCAACGCCAAGGAATTGCAGGTGGCCAAGGATCGCTGGCCGGCACTGGCCAGTGCCCTTGGTCAAGACCCGAAAGCCCTGAGCGAACGCCTGGAAGCCCAGGCCAACAAAGAATTCATCTACCTTGTTCGCGGCCTCACCCCTGAACAGGGTCAGCAAGTGCTCGACCTTAAAGTCCCCGGTGTCTATGGCATCGAGGAATTCCGCCGTTTCTACCCAGCCGGTGAAACCACCGCCCATATGGTCGGTTTTACCGATATCGACGACCACGGTCGCGAAGGCGTGGAGCTGGCCTACGATGAATGGCTGGCCGGGGTTCCCGGCAAACGACAAGTCATCAAGGATCGGCGCGGCAGACTGATCAAGGATGTCCAGGTCACCAAAAACGCCAAGGCCGGTAAGCCCTTGGCGTTGTCGATTGACCTGCGCCTGCAATACCTGGCCAACCGCGAGCTGCGTAACGCGATCATCGAGAACGGCGCCAAGGCCGGCAGCCTGGTGATCATGGACGTGAAGACCGGCGAGATCCTCGCCATGGTCAACCAGCCGACGTACAACCCGAACAACCGTCGCAACCTGCAACCGGCGATGATGCGTAACCGCGCGATGATCGACGTGTTCGAACCGGGTTCGACCATGAAAGCCATCTCCATGAGTGCCGCCCTCGAAACCGGGCGCTGGAAGCCCAGCGACAAGGTCGAGGTGTATCCGGGCACCTTGCAGTTGGGCAAATACACCATTCGTGACGTGTCCCGCACCGAAGGTCCAGTGCTGGATCTGACAGGTATCCTGATCAACTCCAGTAACGTGGGCATGAGCAAGGTCGCCTTCGATATCGGCGGCGAAACCATCTACCACCTGGCGCAGAAGATCGGCCTTGGCCAACCCACCGGCCTCGACTTCCCTGGCGAGCGCGTGGGCAACCTGCCGAACTACCGCGACTGGAAAAAAGCCGAGACCGCCACGCTGTCCTATGGCTACGGCCTGTCGGTGACCGCGATCCAACTGGCCCACGCTTTCTCTGTATTGGCGAACAATGGGCGCATGGTTCCGCTGAGCCTGATCCATGTCGACGAAGCGCCGAAAGCTACCCAGGTGATTCCGGAAAACGTCGCCAAGACCATGCAAGGCATGCTGCAACAAGTGATCGAAGCACCGCGCGGCGTGTTCCGTGCGCAGGTGCCGGCGTATCACGTGGCAGGCAAGTCCGGTACCGCGCGTAAAACGTCGGTGGGTACCAAGGGCTATGCCGAAAACTCCTATCGCTCGCTGTTCGCCGGCTTTGGGCCGATGAGCGACCCGCGCTACGCCATCGTCGTAGTGATCGATGAACCGAGTAAAGCAGGCTACTTCGGTGGCCTGGTATCGGCGCCGGTGTTCAGCAAAGTGATGTCCGGCACCCTGCGCCTGATGAACATCACGCCGGACAACCTGCCGCCGACCCAACAAGCGAACGCCGGACCACCGGCCGCTGCCGTAAAAGCCAATGGAGGGCGCGGCTGATGTCTCTTAGCCTGAACAAGATTTTCGCCCACGCTGGCCGCGATCTGCTGATCCGCGAGCTGAGCCTGGACAGCCGCAATGTGCGTGCCGGTGACCTGTTCCTGGCCGTGCCGGGCGGCAAGGTCGATGGCCGTGACCATATCGCCGATGCCTTGCAGCGTGGTGCGGCGGCGGTGGCTTATGAAGTGGAAGGCGCCACCGTGCTGCCGATCACCGACGTGCCGTTGATTCCGGTCAAGGGCCTGGCCAAACAACTGTCGGACATCGCCGGGCGTTTTTATGGCGACCCGAGCCGTCACGTCAATCTGGTGGGCGTCACCGGCACCAACGGCAAGACCAGCGTGACCCAGTTGGTCGCCCAGGCCTTGGACCTGCTCGGTCAGCACTGCGGCATTATCGGCACCCTTGGCACCGGTTTTTATGGCGCGCTGCACAGCGGCCTGCACACCACGCCGAACCCGATTGCCGTGCAAGCGACCCTGGCCGACCTGAAAAAGGCCGGCGCCAAGGCGGTTGCCATGGAAGTCTCGTCCCACGGACTGCATCAGGGCCGCGTTGCTGCGTTGGCCTTTGACGTGGCGGTGATGACCAACCTATCCCGCGATCACCTGGACTACCACGGCACCATGGAGGCCTACGCCGCCGAAAAGGCCAAGCTGTTTGCCTGGAATGACCTGAAGTGCCGGGTGGTGAACCTGGACGACGAATTCGGTCGCCAGTTGGCGGCGCAAGACCATGAGTCGCGCCTGATCAGCTACAGCCTGGAAGATTCCAGTGCGTACCTGTATTGCCGCGACGCCCAATTTAACGACGAGGGCGTGCGCGCCACGCTGGTGACGCCGCAAGGCGAGCACCATCTGCGTAGCACCCTGCTCGGTCGCTTCAACCTGAGCAACGTCCTCGCCGCCGTTGGCGCGTTGCTCGGCCTGGATTACGCCCTCGACGAAATCCTGCGGGTGCTGCCCAAGCTGGAAGGCCCGATCGGTCGCATGCAGCGCCTGGGTGGCGGTTCGCAGCCGCTGGTGGTGGTCGATTACGCCCACACCCCGGATGCCCTGGAAAAAGTCCTGGTTGCCCTGCGCCCACACGCCAAGGGCAAATTGCTCTGCCTGTTCGGCTGCGGCGGTGACCGTGATCGCGGCAAACGCCCGTTGATGGCCGAGATCGTCGAGCGCCTGGCCGATGGTGTGCTCGTCACCGACGACAACCCGCGCAGCGAAGACCCGAGCCAGATTTTCGATGACATCCGTGGCGGCTTCAAAGACGCGTCCAAGGTGACGTTTGTCGCCGGACGTGGCGCCGCCATTGCCCAGCTGATTGCCTGCGCCGGTGTGGATGACGTCGTGGTACTGGCCGGCAAGGGCCACGAGGACTACCAGGAAATCAACGGCGAACGCCATGCCTTCTCCGATCTGGTCGAGGCCGATCACGCCTTGACCGCCTGGGAGGTCGCCCATGCTTAAGGCGATGACATTCAGCGAACTGACCCAGGCCCTGGCGGCCCGTGTACTGTCGAGCGATTGCAGCTTCGACGGTGTCAGTATCGACAGCCGCAACATCAAACCGGGCCAATTGTTCGTCGCCTTGGCGGGCCCGCGTTTCGATGGGCACGACTACCTGAATGACGTCGCTGCCAAAGGTGCCGTGGGCGCCTTGGTGCAGCGCGAAGTAGCAGATTCCACCTTGCCGCAATTGCTGGTCGCCGATACCCGCTTGGCCCTGGGCCAGTTGGGTGCGCTGAACCGTGCTGCGTTCGATAAGCCTGTTGCCGCCATCACCGGCTCCAGCGGCAAGACCACGGTCAAGGAGCTGCTTGCCGGCATCCTGCGCACGCGCGGCCCAGTGCTCGCTACCCGTGGCAACCTGAACAATGATTTTGGCGCACCGCTGACCCTGCTCGAACTGGCTCCGGAACACACGGCGGCCGTCATCGAGCTGGGCGCGTCGCGCATTGGCGAAATCGCCTACACCGTGGCGCTGACCAAGCCCCACGTGGCGATCATCAACAACGCCGGTACCGCCCATGTTGGCGAGTTCGGCGGCCCGGAGAAAATCGTCGAAGCCAAGGGCGAAATCCTTGAAGGCCTCGATGCCTCGGGCACCGCCGTACTGAATCTGGACGACAAGGCCTTCGAGACCTGGCGTGTA
The DNA here is from genome assembly GCF_017316265.1 of Pseudomonas sp. Marseille-Q1929. NCBI lineage: Bacteria > Pseudomonadati > Pseudomonadota > Gammaproteobacteria > Pseudomonadales > Pseudomonadaceae > Pseudomonas > Pseudomonas sp. Marseille-Q1929. The sequence continues at coordinate 474,166 of NZ_JAFLWU010000001.1, read as the reverse complement.
CGCGCCGCCGGTCGCAAGGTCCTGACGTTTGCCGTGCGCAATGCCGCGGCTGATTTCCATGCTTCCAGCATCACCGTTGATGCCCGCGGTTGCCCGTCCTTCACCTTGCACACCCCGCAAGGCAGCGAGCAGGTGCAGTTGAATCTGCTGGGCAACCATAACGTCGCCAATGCCCTGGCCGCTGCCGCTGCCGCCCACGCCCTGGGCGTGTCGCTGTTTGGTATCGCGACCGGCCTGGGCGCTGTGCAGCCGGTCAAGGGCCGTACCGTGGCGCAGTTGGCGACCAATGGCATGCGGGTGATCGATGACACCTACAACGCCAACCCGTCTTCCATTAACGCCGCCGTTGATCTGCTGAAGGGCTTTGCCGGGCGCAAGGTTCTGGTGCTGGGCGATATCGGCGAGCTGGGCGACTGGGCTGAGCAAGGCCATCGTGAAGTCGGTGCCTACGCCGCCGGCAAGGTCGACGCGCTGTATGCCGTGGGTACAAACATGGCCCACGCGGTCAACGCCTTCGGCCCCGGCGCACGCCATTTCGCGACCCAGGCCGAACTGATCCAGGCGCTGACTGCGGCCGAACAAGACAAACAAACCACTATTTTGATCAAGGGATCGCGCAGCGCGGTGATGGAAAACGTCGTCGCGGCCTTGTGTGGCTCAAGTACGGAGAAACATTAATGCTGCTGCTGCTGGCTGAGTATCTGCAACAGTTCCACAAAGGCTTCGCGGTCTTTCAGTACCTGACCCTGCGCGGGATCCTGGGTGTGCTGACCGCGCTGTCGCTGTCGCTGTTTTTGGGGCCGTGGATGATCCGCACCCTGCAGAACCTGCAAATTGGTCAATCGGTTCGTAATGACGGCCCGCAGTCGCACCTGTCCAAATCCGGCACCCCGACCATGGGCGGCGCGCTGATCTTGTCGTCCATCGGCATCAGCACCTTGCTCTGGGCGGACCTGCACAACCGCTACGTGTGGACAGTGTTGTTGGTGACCCTGTTGTTCGGCGCCATCGGCTGGGTCGATGACTACCGCAAGGTGATCGAGAAAAACTCGAAAGGCCTGCCAAGCCGCTGGAAGTATTTCTGGCAGTCGGTGTTCGGCCTGGGTGCAGCGATTTTCCTGTTCATGACCGCGCCAAGTGCGGTGGAAACCACCCTGATCATCCCGATGCTAAAGGACGCCAGCATTCCACTGGGTGTCGGCTTCGTGGTGCTGACCTATTTCGTGATCGTCGGCTCCAGCAACGCGGTGAACCTCACCGACGGCCTCGACGGCCTGGCGATCATGCCGACGGTGATGGTGGGCGGCGCGCTCGGCATCTTCTGCTACCTGTCGGGTAACGTGAAATTCGCTGAATACCTGCTGATCCCCTATGTACCGGGCGCAGGTGAACTGATCGTATTCTGCGGCGCGCTGATCGGTGCCGGCCTGGGCTTCCTGTGGTTCAACACCTACCCGGCGCAAGTGTTCATGGGCGATGTCGGCGCACTGGCGCTCGGCGCCGCCCTGGGCACCATCGCCGTGATCGTGCGTCAGGAAATCGTGCTGTTCATCATGGGCGGTGTGTTCGTGATGGAAACCCTGTCGGTAGTCATCCAGGTGGCCTCCTTCAAGTTGACCGGGCGCCGCGTGTTCCGCATGGCGCCGATTCACCACCACTTTGAACTCAAGGGCTGGCCTGAGCCGCGTGTGATCGTCCGTTTCTGGATCATCACCGTGATTCTCGTGCTGGTCGGCCTTGCCACCCTGAAACTGAGGTAGAAACGAGTGTCCCTGATCGCTTCAGACCACTTCCGCATCGTTGTCGGCCTCGGCAAGAGCGGCATGTCCCTGGTTCGCTTCCTGGCGAACCGGGGCACGTCGTTTGCCGTGGCCGACACGCGGGAAAATCCACCGGAGCTGGTCACGCTGCGCCGTGACTACCCGCACGTGGAAGTGCGTTGTGGCGAGCTGGATGTCGAGTTTCTGTGCCGTGCCGACGAGCTCTACGTGAGTCCCGGCCTGGCCCTGGCGACACCGGCCCTGCAAGCCGCCGCCGCGCGTGGCGTGAAGCTGTCCGGTGACATCGACCTGTTCGCGCGCAACGCGAAGGCGCCGATCGTGGCCATCAGCGGTTCCAACGCGAAAAGCACCGTGACCACCCTGGTCGGCGAGATGGCGGCTGCGGCCGGCAAGCGCGTGGCCGTGGGCGGCAACCTCGGTGTGCCGGCACTGGACCTGCTCAGCGATGACGTCGAGTTGTACGTGATGGAGCTGTCGAGCTTCCAACTGGAAACCACCCACGACCTCGGCGCCGAAGTGGCCACTGTGTTGAACGTGAGTGAAGACCACATGGACCGCTACAGCGGGCTGCCGGCCTATCACCTGGCCAAGCACCGGATCTTCCGTGGCGCAAAACAGTTCGTGGTCAACCGCCAGGATGCCCTGAGCCGTCCGCTGATGGGCGAGGGCATGCCTTGCTGGACCTTCGGCCTCGGCAAACCCGACTTCAAAGCCTTTGGCATTCGGGAAGAGAACGGCGAGAAATACCTGGCCTTCGAATTCCAGAACCTGATGCCGGTGCGCGAGCTGAAAATCCGTGGCGCCCATAACCAATCCAACGCCCTCGCGGCGCTGGCACTTGGGCATGCCGTGGGCCTGCCGTTCGATGCCATGTTGTCGGCCCTGCGCAGCTTCGGCGGCCTTGAGCATCGCTGCCAATGGGTGCGCGAACTCGATGGCGTCAACTATTACAACGACTCCAAGGCCACCAACGTTGGCGCCGCATTGGCTGCCATCGAAGGCCTGGGTGCCGACATCGACGGCAAGCTGGTGCTGATCGCCGGTGGCGATGGCAAGGGCGCCGACTTCAAGGACCTTAAAGGCCCGGTCGCCGCACATTGCCGCGCCGTGGTGCTGATGGGCCGCGATTCCGACCTGATCGCCGCCGCCCTCGGCGACGCGGTGCCGCAAGTGCGCGCCACGTCCCTGGACGACGCGATTGCCCAGTGCAAGGCCCTGGCCCAGCCGGGCGATGCGGTGCTGCTGTCGCCGGCGTGCGCCAGCTTCGACATGTTCAAGAACTACGAAGAGCGCGGCCAGTTGTTCGCCCGCGCCGTGGAGGCGCTGGTATGAGCCTCGGTCTGAGAAACATCATCAAGCCGTACCCGTCGCCGATCATCACCGGTCGCGGTATCGACCTCGACTTCCCCATGCTCGCCGGTTGCCTCGCGCTGCTGGGCCTGGGCCTGGTGATGATCACCTCGGCATCGTCCGAAGTGGCCGCCGTGCAGTCGGGCAACACCCTGTACATGATGATCCGTCACTTGGTGTACCTGGTGATCGGCCTTGGTGCGTGCGTCGTCACCATGATGATCCCCATCGCTACCTGGCAGCGCTTGGGCTGGTTGATGCTGATCGGCGCGTTCGGCTTGCTGATCATGGTGATCCTCCCCGGCATCGGCCGTGAGGTGAACGGTTCGATGCGCTGGATCGGCTTCGGCGCGTTCAACGTGCAGCCGTCGGAAATTGCCAAGGTGTTCGTGGTGATTTACCTCGCCGGTTACCTGGTGCGGCGCCAGAAAGAAGTGCGCGAAAGCTGGATGGGCTTCTTCAAGCCGTTCATCGTGCTGCTGCCCATGGCCGGCCTGTTGCTGATGGAGCCCGACTTCGGTGCCACGGTTGTAATGATGGGCGCGGCGGCGGCGATGTTGTTTCTCGGTGGCGTTGGGCTGTTGAGGTTTGCCTTGATGGTTGTACTGGCGGTGGTGGCGGTTTACCTGCTGGTCCTGGCACAACCCTATCGTATGGCCCGTCTGATTACCTTTACCGACCCCTGGTCCGACCAGTTTGGCTCCGGCTACCAATTGACCCAGGCGCTGATTGCCTTTGGTCGGGGCGGTTGGTTGGGGGTAGGGCTGGGCAACAGTGTGCAGAAGCAGTTTTACCTGCCGGAAGCTCACACTGACTTCGTATTCTCGGTACTTGCCGAAGAGCTCGGCGTAGTGGGTTCGTTATGCACGGTCGCGCTGTTTGTATTTGTCTGCGTGCGTGCGCTGTACATAGGCCTGTGGGCCGAGAAAGCCAAGCAGTTTTTCGCCGCGTACGTTGCATATGGGTTGGCGTTTCTTTGGATCGGCCAGTTCCTGATCAATGTCGGGGTAAATATCGGGCGGCTGCCGACCAAGGGCCTGACCCTGCCGTTCCTCAGTTACGGCGGCAGTTCATTGGTCATTTGCTGCATCTGCCTAGGCTTGTTGCTGCGCATCGAGTGGGAGAGTCGAACCCACTTGGGCAGCGAAGAGATGGAATTCAGTGAGAGCGATTTTGCCGAGGAGCCACCCCATGGGCGCTAACGTGCTGATCATGGCAGGCGGCACCGGGGGCCATGTGTTCCCGGCCTTGGCGTGTGCGCGTGAGTTCCAGAACCGTGGCTACACCGTGCACTGGTTGGGTACGCCGCGCGGTATTGAAAACGACTTGGTGCCGAATGCCGGCTTGCCGCTGCACTTGATCAACGTCAGCGGCCTGCGTGGCAAGGGCAAGTTGTCCCTGCTCAAGGCGCCGTTCGTGTTGCTCAAGGCGGTGTGGCAGGCGCGCAAGGTAATTCGCGAATTGCAGCCGGTGTGTGTGCTGGGCTTTGGTGGTTATGTGACCGGCCCGGGTGGCGTCGCCGCCAAGCTCGCCGGTGTGCCGGTGATCGTGCACGAGCAGAACGCCGTGGCTGGGACCGCCAACCGCCTGTTGGTGCCCTTGGCTGCACGGGTGTGCGAGGCCTTCCCGAAGACTTTCGATGCATCGGACAAACTGCGCACCACCGGCAACCCGGTGCGTACCGAACTGTTCATGGACATTGCTCGCGAAGCACTGAGCGGGCGCAAGGCGCACCTGCTGATCATGGGCGGCAGCCTGGGCTCCGAGCCCTTGAACAAACTGCTGCCGGAAGCCCTGGCGCAACTCCCTGTGGAATTGCGTCCGGAGGTCTTCCATCAGGCCGGTAAAGATCATGGTGAAGTCACCGCCTCGCGCTATCGCGAAGCCGGTGTCGAGGCGAACGTACAGCCCTTCATCAAAGACATGGCCCAAGCCTATGGCTGGGCCGACCTGGTGGTCTGCCGCTCCGGCGCGCTGACCGTCAGTGAACTGGCCGCCGCCGGTCTGCCGTCCTTGCTGGTGCCTTTGCCCCACGCAATCGACGATCACCAGACCCGCAACGCCGAATATTTGGCCGGGGAGGGCGCTGCCTTCCTGCTGCCGCAAAGAACGACTGGCGCCGCCGACTTGGCCGCACGCCTGACCGAGGTTTTGATGCAACCGGAACGACTCAACAACATGGCGAGCACCGCAAGCCGCCTGGCCAAACCTGACGCAACCCGCACCGTGGTCGATATCTGCCTGGAGGTGGCCCATGGTTGAGAATCAAAAAGCCATGCCACAACCCGAGATGCGCCGCATTCGTCGAATCCACTTCGTCGGTATCGGCGGCGTGGGCATGTGCGGCATTGCCGAAGTGTTGCTGAACCTGGGCTACCAGGTGTCCGGCTCGGACTTGAAAGAGTCGCCGGTTACCGATCGCCTGAAAAGCTTCGGCGCCCAGATCTTTATCGGCCACCGTGCCGAGAACGCCGCCGAAGCCGATGTGCTGGTGGTGTCCAGCGCCGTGAACACTTCCAACCCGGAAGTGGCCACCGCACTTGAGCGCCGTATTCCGGTGGTGCCACGTGCCGAGATGCTGGCCGAGCTGATGCGTTATCGTCACGGCATCGCCGTCGCCGGTACCCATGGCAAGACCACCACCACCAGCCTGATCGCCTCGGTGTTCGCCGCCGGTGGCCTGGACCCGACCTTTGTGATCGGTGGCCGCCTGAATGCAGCCGGCACCAATGCACAACTGGGCACCAGCCGTTACCTGATCGCCGAAGCCGATGAAAGTGACGCGAGCTTCCTACATCTGCAACCGCTGGTCGCCGTGGTCACCAACATCGACGAAGACCACATGGCCACCTACGACGGTGACTTCAACAAGTTGAAGAAAACCTTCGTCGAGTTCCTGCATAACCTGCCGTTCTACGGTTTGGCCGTGGTGTGCCTGGACGACCCGGTGGTGCGTGAAATCCTGCCTCAGGTCAAGCGCCCGACCGTGACCTACGGCTTCAGCGAAGACGCCGACGTGCGTGCGATCAATGTGCGCCAGGAAGGCATGCAAACCTTCTTCACCGTGCTGCGTCCTGACCGCGAGCCGCTGGATGTGTCGGTGAACATGCCGGGCAACCACAACGTGTTGAATTCCCTGGCGACCATCTGCATCGCCAGCGACGAAGGTGTCAGCGATGAAGCCATCGTTGAAGGCCTGTCGCGCTTTGCCGGCGTGGGCCGGCGCTTCCAGGTCTACGGCCAGTTGCCGGTAGAAGGCGGCGACGTGATGCTGGTGGACGACTACGGTCACCACCCCACCGAAGTCGCGGCCGTGATCAAGGCCGTGCGTGGTGGCTGGCCGGAGCGTCGCCTGGTGATGGTCTACCAGCCGCACCGCTACAGCCGTACCCGCGATCTGTATGACGACTTCGTCAATGTATTGGCCGATGCCAACGTGCTGCTGCTGATGGAGGTGTACCCGGCCGGTGAAGAACCGATCCCGGGCGCCGACAGCCGCAAGCTGTGCAACAGCATCCGCCAGCGTGGCCAGTTGGACCCGATCTACATCGAGCGTGGCGTGGACCTGGCGCCAATCGTCAAGCCGCTGCTGCGTGCCGGTGACATCCTGCTGTGCCAGGGCGCCGGTGACATTGGTGGCCTTGCCCCGAAATTGCTGGCGAGCCCGTTGTTTGCCGCCGCCGAGAAGGGGAAGTCGAAATGATCACTGACTACGCCTCCCTGTTTTCGAAAATTGCGCCTGCCGACTTCGGCCGCGTAGCGGTGTTGTTCGGCGGCAAAAGCGCTGAACGCGAAGTGTCGCTCAAGTCCGGCAATGCCGTGCTCGAAGCCCTGCAAAGTGCCGGCGTGAACGCCTTCGGTATCGACGTGGGCGATGACTTCCTCGCCCGCCTGCAGGCCGAGAAAATCGACCGCGCCTTCATCATCCTCCACGGCCGTGGCGGTGAAGACGGCAGCATGCAGGGCCTGCTGGAATGCGCCGGCATCCCGTACACCGGCAGCGGCATCCTTGCTTCCGCGCTGGCCATGGACAAGTTGCGCACCAAGCAGGTGTGGCACAGCCTGGGCATTCCAACCCCGCGTCACAGCGTTTTGTGCAGCGAAGACGATTGTATTTCTGCAGCCAAGGAACTGGGCCTGCCTTTGATCGTCAAACCTGCCCATGAAGGCTCCAGTATCGGCATGGCCAAAGTGAACTCGGCCGCCGAATTGATCGACGCATGGAAAGCGGCAAGTACCTACGACTCACAAGTGTTGGTGGAACAGTGGATTCAAGGTCCTGAGTTCACCATCGCCACCCTGCGTGGCCAGGTGTTGCCGCCTATCGCATTGGGCACGCCCCACACCTTTTACGACTACGACGCCAAGTACGTGGCCTCCGATACCCAGTACCGGATCCCGTGTGGCCTCGACGCAACCAAGGAACAGGAATTGATGGACCTCACGGCGAAAGCCTGTGAGGCGCTGGGTATCGCCGGTTGGGCGCGGGCAGACGTGATGCAGGATGACCAAGGGAATTTCTGGTTCCTGGAAGTCAACACCGCACCGGGCATGACCGATCACAGCCTGGTACCCATGGCTGCTCGTGCAGCGGGCCTGGACTTCCAGCAGTTGGTGCTGGCGATCCTTGCAGCAAGCATTGAGCCTAGAGGCTAACGGACATGAACGGCGCATCGCTTCGACATCAGCAACCCCCAGCACCCGGCCGCAAGCCGGTGCCACGGGGTGCCAGCCGCATGGTGGCTAAAGAGCCGATGTCGGCGCGCCTGCCGAAAGCCAACTTTGGTTTTCTCAAGGCGCTGTTCTGGCCGGTGTTGCTGGTGGTGCTGGGCTTCGGCACCTACGAGGGCGCGCAGCGCCTGTTGCCGTATGCCGACCGGCCGATCACCAAGATCAGCGTGCAGGGTGACTTGAGCTACATCAGCCAGCAGGCGGTACAGCAGCGCATCGGCCCGTACCTGGCGGCGAGCTTCTTTACCATCGACCTGGCCGGTATGCGCGGTGAACTGGAACAGATGCCGTGGATCGCCCACGCCGAAGTCCGCCGCGTCTGGCCGGACCAGGTAACGATCCGCCTGGAAGAGCAACTGCCCGTGGCCCGTTGGGGTGATGAAGCGCTGTTGAACAACCAGGGGCAGGCGTTCACCCCGCGTGAACTGGCCAACTACGAGCACCTGCCGCAGTTGTTCGGGCCGCAGCGGGCGCAGCAGCAAGTGATGCAGCAGTACCAGGCCTTGAGCCAGATGCTGCGGCCCATGGGCTTCTCCATTGCACGCCTGGAATTGCGTGAACGGGGCAGCTGGTTTTTGACCACCGGGGCCGGCAGTTCCGGCCCGGGCATCCAGTTGTTGCTGGGACGCGACCGCTTGGTGGAAAAGATGCGCCGCTTTATTGCCATCTATGACAAGACCTTGAAAGAACAGATTACGAACATTGCGAGCGTCGACCTGCGTTACGCCAACGGCCTTGCCGTCGGCTGGCGTGAACCGGCTGCGCCCACGGCAGCGCAACCCGCTGTCGCGAAGAATTAAGAAGAGGCAGGACCCATGGCAAACGTGCAAAGCGGCAAAATGATCGTCGGTCTCGATATCGGCACCTCCAAGGTGGTGGCGCTGGTCGGCGAGGTCGGAGAAGACGGCGTAATCGAGATCGTCGGTATCGGCACGCATCCGTCCCGGGGCCTGAAGAAGGGCGTGGTGGTGAATATCGAGTCCACCGTGCAATCGATCCAGCGCGCCATCGAAGAAGCGCAGCTGATGGCCGGTTGCCGGATTCACTCGGCGTTCGTTGGCGTGGCGGGCAACCATATCCGCAGCCTGAACTCCCACGGCATCGTCGCGATCCGCGACCGTGAAGTCAGCGCCGCCGACCTTGAACGTGTACTCGACGCTGCCCAGGCCGTGGCGATCCCGGCTGACCAGCGCGTGCTGCACACCCTGCCGCAGGACTACGTGATCGATAACCAGGAAGGCGTTCGCGAGCCCCTGGGCATGTCGGGCGTACGTCTGGAGGCCAAGGTTCACGTGGTGACCTGCGCCGTCAACGCCGCACAGAACATTGAAAAATGCGTGCGCCGCTGCGGCCTGGAAATCGACGACATCATTCTGGAGCAGCTGGCATCGGCTTACTCCGTGCTGACCGACGACGAAAAAGAACTGGGCGTGTGCCTGGTGGACATCGGCGGCGGCACCACCGACATCGCGATCTTCACCGAAGGTGCGATCCGTCACACCGCCGTAATCCCGATTGCCGGTGACCAGGTGACCAACGACATCGCCATGGCGCTGCGCACACCGACCCAGTACGCCGAAGAAATCAAGATCCGCTACGCCTGCGCCCTGGCCAAACTGGCCGGCGCCGGCGAGACCATCAAGGTGCCAAGCGTGGGCGACCGTCCACCGCGCGAACTGTCGCGCCAGGCCCTGGCCGAAGTGGTCGAACCGCGCTACGACGAGCTGTTCACCCTGATCCAGGCTGAGCTGCGTCGCAGCGGCTACGAAGATTTGATCCCGGCCGGCATCGTGCTGACCGGTGGCACCTCGAAGATGGAAGGCGCGGTCGAACTGGCCGAGGAAATCTTCCACATGCCGGTGCGCCTGGGCGTGCCCCATGGCGTCAAAGGCCTGGGCGACGTGGTGCGCAACCCGATTTATTCCACTGGCGTGGGCTTGCTGTTGTACGGCCTGCAAAAGCAGACCGACGGCATTTCCCTGTCGGGCCCGAGCATCCGCGACAGCTACCGCAGTGACGACGAGGCGAAAGCGCCGTTGTTCGAGCGTCTGCAAGCGTGGGTCAAAGGCAATTTTTAAAGATTTACCGCAACACCGCTGGAAGCAGTAGGCGAAAAAACTAGAGAAAACGAAAGGAGAGGGAACATGTTCGAACTCGTAGACAACATCCCCGCAAGCCCGGTCATCAAAGTGATCGGTGTCGGCGGTGGCGGCGGCAACGCTGTCAACCATATGGTCAAGAGCAACATTGAAGGCGTTGAATTCATCTGCGCCAACACTGATGCCCAGGCGCTGAAAAGCATCGGCGCGCGGACCATCCTGCAATTGGGCACCGCGGTGACCAAAGGCCTCGGCGCTGGCGCCAACCCGGAAGTCGGCCGTCAAGCCGCCCTGGAAGACCGCGAGCGTATTGCCGAAGTGCTGCAAGGCACCAACATGGTGTTCATCACCACGGGCATGGGCGGCGGTACCGGTACCGGTGCTGCACCGATCATTGCCGAAGTGGCCAAGGAAATGGGCATTCTGACGGTTGCTGTCGTGACCCGTCCGTTCCCGTTCGAAGGCCGCAAGCGCATGCAGATCGCCGACGAAGGCATCCGTCTGCTGTCTGAAAGCGTCGACTCGTTGATCACCATTCCCAACGAGAAGCTGCTGACTATCCTGGGCAAGGACGCGAGCCTGCTGTCCGCATTCGCCAAGGCTGACGATGTACTGGCCGGTGCCGTTCGCGGTATCTCCGACATCATCAAGCGCCCGGGCATGATCAACGTCGACTTTGCCGACGTACGTACCGTGATGAGCGAAATGGGCATGGCGATGATGGGCACTGGCTGCGCCAGCGGTCCGAACCGTGCACGTGAAGCCACTGAAGCGGCCATCCGCAACCCGTTGCTGGAAGACGTGAACCTGCAAGGCGCACGCGGCATCCTGGTGAACATCACCGCCGGTCCTGACCTGTCCCTGGGTGAGTACTCCGACGTGGGTAGCATCATCGAAGCCTTCGCGTCCGAGCACGCCATGGTCAAAGTCGGTACCGTTATCGACCCGGACATGCGCGACGAACTGCACGTGACCGTGGTTGCAACCGGCCTGGGTGCCAAGATCGAGAAGCCTGTAAAGGTCATCGACAACACCCTGCACACCAGCCAGGTCAGCCAAGCGGCTGCTGCTCCAGCGCCTTCGCGCCAGGAACTGCCGTCGGTGAACTACCGTGACCTGGACCGTCCGACCGTGATGCGCAACCAGGCTCAGGCCGGTGCTGCGGCGTCCCGTAGCCCGAATCCGCAAGATGACCTGGACTACCTGGACATCCCGGCATTCCTGCGTCGTCAGGCCGATTGATGGAATGTATCAGGGCTATGAAGGTGATTGGTGTTCAGCAAAGGTCTGGTCTGCTATTATCGCCAGCCTTTGTTGATACCAGTTCGCAATTTGCGCTCAAGCGGTCCAAGCCATGATTAAACAACGCACCCTGAAGAATATTATCCGTGCCACAGGTGTAGGTCTGCACTCCGGGGAGAAGGTATACCTGACCCTCAAACCTGCACCTGTCGACACCGGCATCGTGTTTGTTCGTGCCGACCTGGACCCTGTGGTGCAGATTCCTGCTCGCGCGGAAAACGTTGGCGAAACCACCATGTCGACCACATTGGTCAACGGTGACGTCAAAGTGGACACGGTGGAGCACTTGCTCTCGGCCATGGCTGGCCTGGGCATCGATAACGCCTACGTCGAGCTCTCCGCGTCTGAAGTCCCGATCATGGATGGTAGCGCTGGACCTTTCGTATTCCTGATTCAATCTGCCGGCCTGGAAGAACAGGACGCAGCCAAGAAGTTCATTCGCATTCTGCGGGAAGTGACAGTAGAAGACGGCGACAAGCGCGCCACCTTCGTCCCGTTCGAAGGCTTTAAAGTGAGCTTTGAGATCGATTTCGATCACCCGGTATTCCGTGACCGCACCCAAAGTGCAAGCGTGGATTTTTCCAGCACTTCGTTCGTAAAAGAAGTCAGCCGCGCCCGTACCTTTGGTTTCATGAGTGACATCGAGTACCTGCGCAAGCACAACCTCGCACTCGGCGGCAGCGTTGAAAACGCCATTGTGGTCGACGCGGATGGTGTACTGAACGAAGACGGCCTTCGCTATGAAGACGAATTCGTGAAGCACAAGATCCTCGATGCAATCGGTGACCTCTACCTGCTGGGCAATAGCCTGATAGGCGAGTTCAAAGGCTTCAAGTCGGGCCACGCCCTTAACAACCAGCTGCTGCGCAAGTTGATTGAGCAGACAGACGCTTGGGAAGTCGTGACCTTCGAAGATGCCAGCACCGCACCGATCTCTTACATGCGTCCCGTTGCGGCGGTGTAAGTAACAACTCTCTTTCTTTAGTTTTGAAAGGCTGCCTTCGGGTGGCCTTTTTTTATGCCTGCGGTTCGAGCGCTATGGAGATCAAAAATGTGGGAGCGGGCTTGCTCGCGAATGCGGTGGATCAGTTACAGATGCATTGACTGACACACCGCTTTCGCAGGCAAGCCAGCTCCCACATTGGACCTCATTCACATGTCAGAGGGTCGCAGCATCCACAATCCGGTTGCGCCCGGTGTGCTTGGCCTCATACAGCGCCTGGTCCGCACTCAACAACAGCGCCTCCAGCGACAAGCGGCTGCGTTTGTCCCACGTGCTCAAGCCAATGCTCACCGTGATCGGCCGCTCATCGCCCGCCACCCGCGGCAAATGTTCGATGCTGCTGCGGATATGTTCGGCAATCACCTCGGCGCCCTTGGCATCGGTATGCGGCAGCACCACCGCAAACTCCTCACCGCCATAGCGTGCCGCCAAGTCGGCGGGGCGGCGGATATTGGTGCCGATCACCTGGGCCACGGTGCGCAACGCTTCATCGCCGCCATGATGGCCGTGGCGGTCGTTAAAGGCCTTGAAGTGGTCCACGTCGATCATCAGCAGTGTCAGCGGTTCGGTTGAGCGTTGCGCGCGGTCCCATTCCAGGCGCAGGCGCTCGTCGAGGATACGGCGGTTGGCCAACCCGGTGAGGGCGTCGGTGGCTGCCAGTTCTGACAGCACGCGCTCCGTGCGATAACGGCGGCGCAGCTCCCGACGCAGCATCCAAGTCAGCCACAACAAGCCGATACACAGCACGCCGGTGGCGCCGGCGGTCAACAGTGCAGCGCGCTCCCAGGGGGCGAACACGTCTTCGCTGGACAGGGCCACCACCACGAGCAGTGGTAGTTCACCGACGTTGCTGAAGGTGTACAAGCGCTCTTTGCCGCTCATGGAGGAGATCGCCCGGAAACTGCCTTCACCCTCACGCAGCATGCGTTTGAAGTTGGGGCGGTCGCTCAGGTCCTTATCGATCATGTCGCGTTCCAGCAGCGGCTGCTGGGCGAGGAGAATGCCGTGGGTGTTCATCAGGTTCACGCTGCTGCCATTGCCGATGGTCAGGCGGTTGAATAACTGATCGAAATACGCCAGGCGCATGGTTGCCACGGCAACCCCGGCAAACTCCCCGTCCGGCCCCGATACGCGCCGGCTGAACGCAATGCGCCACACTTGATCGCAGGCGCAGCGGATCTTGAACGGGCGGCTGATAAACAGGCCTGCCTGGGCGTTGTTCTGATGAACCTGGAAGTAATCGCGGTGGGCGAAATTGCGCGGCGTTGGCCACAGCGTCGAAGAGTCGGCAACCACCGCGCCATTGGCGTCCAGTAACAGCACTTCGCCTTTGAAGGGCGCCGCCGTGGATTGATCAAACTGCACCAAGTGCCGGATATCCGCCGGCACCTGCGCCAAGTCCTTGCGCGTGGTGGCAGCGATCAGCCCTTGCAGCGCCATGTCGTAGAGTTCGACGTTGCGCAGCACATCGGCATTGATCAGTTGGGTAATGTTGGTGGTGGCGCGCTTGGCGGCCTGCAGGGTGCTGGCGTGTTCGCGGATCAGCAGCGCCGCGACGATGACCATGATAAGGGCGACAGTGAGGCCACTGCCCAGCAGCAGCAATAGCTCTGGGCGTAAAGGCAGGGTACGACCACGGTCTTGGCTCATCGGGCAGGCTTCAGCACTTGGGATGCTGGCAGTTTAGTGCTACCCGATGAAAATTAAATAGTTGGTTAAGAAAGAAAGTTCGCGGGTCAGAACACGTTGATCGGATAGTCGACGATCACGCGGTATTCATCCACGTCATTGTCCACCGCCGAATAACCGTTGCTGCCACGGTTGGTCGCCCATTGCAGGCGCACGGCCAGGTCTTTGGCCTTGCCGCCTTGCACCACATATTTGAGGTCGATATCCCGTTCCCAGTGCTTGGCGTCCTTGCCATCGGCGCTGTACCAGCGGCTGTAGCCACGGCTTTGCGGGTCGACTTTGGTCAGGTCGGTCTTGCCGCTGATGTAGGACACGGCCGAGGTCAGGCCAGGCAGGCCGAGGCCGGCGAAGTCGTAGGCGTACTTGAGCTTCCACGAGCGTTCGTTGGGGCCGTTGAAGTCCGAGTATTGCTGGGAGTTGTCCAGGTACACGCTGTCGCCCTGGGAGATGTAGTCGAACGGCGTGTTGCCGTTGACCCGCTGGTAGGCGGCGGTGACGCTGTGATGACCGACGCCGACGGTGAAGTGCAGGCTGTAGGTGTTGTTGTCGATATCGCCCAGCAGCGATTGGCCGGTGTCTTGGGTGTGGTAGTAGTGCAGGCCCGGGTTGAGGCTGACCAGGTCGTTCAGGGCGTAGGTGTAGTCCAGGTCGTAGTAGTACTGGTTCCACACATCCTTGAGTTCAGAAGCGTAGAGGTTGCTGGTCAGCCCGGGGATACCGCTGAATGACACACCTGCCCAGTTGATGTGCTGGGCGTCGGTATGGCTGGGCAGGGCCCCGTAGCTGGTGCCGATGCGCTGGTGGCCGCTCTGGTTGTAGAGCTTGGTGAAGCTGGCCTGGCCGCCTTCGAACATCCAGCCGTCGAAACTGTGGTTGTTCAAGCTGACGCCACGAAAGGTCTGCGGCAGCATGCGTGTCATGCCGCCGGCGATCACCGGGTTGTTGAGGAACAGGTCGCCGGCCTTCAACTCGGTGTCGAATGCGCGGATTTTCAAGGTGCCGCCGGCGGTCGAGAACGAGCCGGGCGCTTTGCCGTTGCCACCGCCGTAGGGAAGGATGCTGGAGCCGTCGGTGCCGCCACCGCCGTCGAGCTTGAGGCCGAGCATGGCGTGGGCGTCCAGGCCAAAGCCGACGGTGCCTTGGGTGTAGCCGGATTCAAAGGTGCCGAGAAAACCCTGGCCCCATTCCTTGCTGTCATCGGTGTGAGTATCGCGACGGTCGCGGTTCATGTAGTAGTTGCGGGTGTTGATCGTGAGGTGGGAGCCTTCGACGAAACCGTCGGCGGGGGTGGTGTCTGCCGCGTGGGCGAGAGGGGCGATCGTTGCTGCAATCGCCAGGAATAGCGGGGTGAACGTCAGCGAGTTCTTCACCGGTGGGGCTCCTTTGGTCAATCGAAAACGGCCATGTCGTGGGGGTGTTCCTGGCCTTTTTTACGGCAAAAAAAAGCCGCTGAAGTCAGCGGCTTTAAAACAGATTCCCAGTGTAGAGCCCTGGAAATAAGTCGAGGGAAATTCGGGTAAGCGGATAACTGTCTTTGCCGTCGCGCTCATCGGTGCGTCAAATTAACGCAGGCGAGCGGTGCGATACAGAGTGTAACAAGATAATGACTGTTGCCCAAATCGCAACAGTTAGCGCGACAGTCATCGCAATGGAGATCCAGTGTGGGAGCTGGCTTGTCGGGTCGCCGCATCGCTGCGATGGCGCCGTGTCAGTTGACCCATGTATCACTGACCCACCGCTATCGCAGGCAAGCCAGCTCCCACATGTTGACCGAGGTGTTCAGACGGGCAGGGTGATACCAAAGGTATTGCCGCCGCCTTCGCTGCGTACGAACACATCACCGCCATGCATCAGCGCAATCGCCTTGACGATGGCCAGGCCCAGGCCGTGATTGCCGCCGCTGTTGCTGCGCGAAGCGTCGACTCGATAGAACCGCTCGAACAGCCGTGGCAAGTGCTCGCTGGCGATCACGTCGCCAGGGTTGGTCACCGCGATTGCCACGCGGTTCGCCTGCACGTCTATCTTCACGTCGATGACCTGCCCCGGCGCGGTGTGCTGCACCGCATTGCTCAGCAGGTTGATCAAGGCCCTGCGCAGGTGGGCTCTTTCGATGTGTACCGTAGCGTCACCGCGTACGCGCACCTGGACCCGGGCGTCTTCAAGGATGAAGTCCAGGTAATCGAGGGTGGTTGCCACCTCGTCGGCCAGCGAGCTTTCAATCAGCTTGGTGGCCTTGCTGCCCTGGTCGGCGCTGGCGAGGAACAGCATGTCGTTGATGATCGAACGCAGGCGCTCCAACTCTTCGAGGTTGGATTGCAGGACCTCGAAATAGTGCTCCGCCGAGCGGCCGCGCGTCAGCGCCACTTGGGTCTGGCCTATCAGGTTGGTAAGCGGCGAGCGCAGCTCATGGGCCACGTCGGCGTTGAACGATTCCAGGCGCGAGTAGGCCAGTTCCACACGATCCAGCGTGGCGTTGAACGAGTTGACGAACTGGCTCAGCTCCGGCGGCAGCGGTGACAACTGCAAGCGCCCGGAGAGTTTTGGCGGTGCCAGTTTTTGCGCTTCATCCGAGAGTTTACCCAGCGGCTTGAGGCCGATTCGCGACACCCAGAACCCCAGCAGCGCAGCCAGCACCACACCGACAAGCGCCAGGCCGATCAGCGCCATCAGCAACTGATGTTGGGTGGCGTGGAAATTTTCCGTGTCGATGGCAATGATGAAACGCAACGGCGGCCGCTGGTCCTTGGCCGGAAACTGGCTCACCAGTGCCTTGAACGGATGGTCGTACCCAGGCTGACGCAAATCGCGCTTACCGCTTGCGCCTTCGGCAAAGGCGCGAATCTGCGCATCGGGGTTGCCATATTCGTAGGACGGATCGCTGCTGACCACCCAGAATCGGATGCGCTTGTCTTCTTCACTGAGCAGCTTGAGCTTGGTGGTGATCTTGGCCCAGTGATCGGGCGTGCCGAAGCGACCCACCGAGGACTCCAGCACGCTGTAGCGCGCATCCAGTTCAGCCTCCGGCAACAGGCCCAGGCCTCGGTCCACCTGTTGGTACAGCACGCCGCCGATCAAGACGAAAATCAACAGCGCCACCAGGGTGAACATGCCGCTCAGGCGCAGCGCGATTGAGTTAGCCGACACTGCGACTCTCCAGCACATAACCCATGCCCCGAATGGTGTGCAGCAATTTTTGTTCGAACGGCCCGTCCAGCTTGGCGCGCAGGCGCTTGATCGCCACTTCCACCACGTTGGCATCGCTGTCGAAATTGATGTCCCAGACCATCTCCGCAATCGCGGTCTTGGACAGGATCTCGCCCTGGCGTCGCGCGAGCACGCTGAGCAGCGAGAACTCCTTGGCGGTCAGGTCCAGGCGCAGGCCATTGCGACTGGCCTTGCGGCTGATCAGGTCGATCCACAGGTCGGCGACCGTGACCTGCACCGGTTCATGGCCACCGCTGCGGCGGGTCAGGGCTTGCAGGCGCGCCACCAGTTCCAGGAAGGAAAACGGTTTGCCCAGGTAATCATCAGCGCCTTCACGCAGGCCGCGAATGCGGTCCTCCACACGTTCGCGGGCGGTGAGCATGATCACCGGCGTCTGCTTGCGGGCGCGCAACGCACGCAATACGCCAAAGCCATCCAGGCCTGGCAGCATCACGTCGAGCACGATCACCGCGTAGTCGTTCTCCAGTGCCAGGTGCAAACCCTCGACGCCTTCGCGCGCCACATCGACGGTGTAGCCTTGCTCCGTCAGGCCGCGGTGCAGGTAGTCCGCGGTTTTTTCTTCATCTTCAATAATCAGGACGCGCATGAGCCTTTTGTTCCAGGACGGGGCCTAGGCCTCAATGTGTGGTCGCCAACTCGGGGGTTGGTTTGGGTCTATGAAAGAGTTTCTCAAGGTACAAGTATATGACCGGTGTGGTGAACAGCGTCAGCGCCTGGCTCACCAGCAGGCCGCCGACCACCGCGATACCCAGCGGCTGGCGCAACTCCGCGCCGGCGCCATAGCCGAGCATCAGCGGTAACGCGCCGAGCAGGGCGGCCAGGGTGGTCATGATGATGGGGCGGAACCGGGTGATACAGGCTTCGAAGATCGCGTCCTGGGGTGATAACCCACGCGTGCGCTGGGCCTCCAGGGCGAAGTCGATCAGCAGGATGCCGTTTTTCTTGACTATGCCGATCAACAGCACCAGGCCGATCAGGGCCATGATCGAAAAGTCCTGGCCCAACAGCCATAACATGACCAGCGCCCCCAGGCCCGCCGAGGGCAGCGTCGAGATAATGGTCAACGGGTGCACAAAACTTTCATACAGCACGCCGAGGATGATGTAGACCGCCACCAGCGCCGCAAGGATCAGCCACGGCTGGCTGGCGAGCGAGCTCTGGAACGCCTGCGCCGCCCCCTGGAAGTTGCCGATGATCGAGGCGGGCATGCCGATCTCGTTCTTTGCCTGGTTGAGCAGGATCACCGCATCACCCAGCGCCACGCCGGGCGCCAGGTTGAACGACAGGTTGGCGGCCGGGAACATACCGTCGTGGGCGATGGACAACGGCCCGACTGTGGGCGCATCGACCGTGGCCACCGCCGACAGCGGCACCATTTCGTTGGTCAGCGGCGAGCGCAGGTAGAAGTAGTTCAGGCTTTCGGCCTTGCCGCGTTGTTGAGTGTCGAGTTCCAGCACCACTTGGTACTGGTTGGTTTCGGTCTGGAACTCATTGACCTGGCGCTGGCCGAAGGCGTCGTAGAGCGCCTGGTCGATATCGGTGGCGGTCAGGCCGAAGCGTGCTGCAGCGCGGCGGTCGATGCTGATGTGGGTGATGCTGCCGCCCAGTTGCAGGTCGTTGGAGACATCACGAAAGGCTGGGATGCCACGCAGTTTCTCGGTGAGGCGCTGGGTCCAGGTGTTCAACGTCGCGCCGTCGTTGCTTTTGAGCACGTACTGGTACTGGCTGCGGCTGGGGCCGGAACTGAGGTTGATGTCCTGGCCGGCGCGCAGGTACAGGACAACCCCCGGTACCTTGGCGAGTTGGGGGCGAATGCGGTCGATGAACTCGCTGGCGGATACATCGCGGTCGCCGCGATCCTTCAGGGAGATCCAGAAGCGGCCATTGGCGATGGTCTGGTTGCTGCCGGTCACGCCCACCGCGTGGGAGAACGCCTGTATCGCCGGGTCGGCCTTGAGGATTTCTGCGAGGGCCTTGTGTTTGGCGACCATGTCCGGGTACGACACGTCCGCAGCGGCTTCGCTGGTACCCAGGATGAAACCGGTGTCCTGCAACGGGAAAAAGCCTTTGGGGATCAATACGTACCCGGCGATCGCCATGCCCAGGGTCAGCCCGAAGATACCGAGCATGGTGCGTTGATGGGCCAGGGCCTTGCGCAGGTACCGTTCATAGCCCGCCAGCAGGCGTTCGCCAAACCCGGGGTTGTCATGGGGGCGATGGACCGGCGCTTTCATGAACAGCGCTGCCAGCGTGGGGGCGAGCGTCAGGGAGACCACCACGGAAATCAGGATGGTCGAGGTGGCGGTCAAGGCAAACTCCTTGAACAGCCGCCCAACCACGCCGCCCATGAACAACAGCGGGATGAACGCCGCCACCAGGGACACGCTGATGGACACCACGGTAAAGCCAATCTCGCTGGCGCCCTTGATCGCTGCTGTGCGCTTGTCCAATCCGGCCTCAAGGTGGCGATGGATGTTCTCCACCACCACGATGGCATCGTCCACCACAAACCCCACGGCGATCACAATGGCCACCAGGGTGAGGTTGTTGAGGCTGAATCCCATCACGTACATCAGGGCGAAACTGGCGATCAGCGACACCCCGAGCACGCTCGATACAATCAGCGTCGCCGACCACTGGCGCAGGAAAATCGCCATGACCCCGACCACCAGCAGTACGGCGATCAGCAGGGTCAATTCAACTTCGTGCAGGGAGGCGCGGATGGTCGTGGTGCGGTCGATCAGGACGTTCAGCTCGACCGACGCCGGCAGCATCGCTTGCAGGCGCGGCAGTTCGGCCTGGATGCGTTCAACCGTCTCGACAATATTGGCGCCGGGTTGGCGGGTAATCACCAGGTTGACCCCAGGAACATCGCCCGCCCAGGCTTGCACGTAGGCGTTTTCCGAGGCTTCGACGACCTTGGCCACGTCACGCAATTGCACGGGGGCGCCATTTTTGTAGGAGATGATCAGGTCACCGTATTCCTCGGCGTGAAACAGCTGGTCATTGGTCGACAGGGTCGACACGCTGTTTTCTCCGTACAGCGCGCCTTTGGCCAGGTTCAGGCTCGACTGCTGGATCGCCAGGCGAATATCGGCCAGGGTCAGGCCGATGGCGGCCAGCCGGTCCGGCGAGGCCTGTACACGAATCGCCGGGCGTTGCTGGCCGGTGATGTTGATCTGGCCAACCCCGTCAATCTGGCTGATTTGCCGGGCCAGCAGGGTTTCCACCAGGTCGCTCAACTGGGTGCCCGGCAAGTCATGGGAGTTGATGCTGATCACCAGCACCGGGCTGTCGGCCGGGTTGACCTTTCTCCAGGTCGGCAGGCTTGGCATGTCACTGGGTAATTTGCCGGAGGCGGTATTGATCGCCGCCTGTACTTCCTGCGCGGCGGTGTCGATGCTTTTGTCGAGGGTGAATTGCAGGGTCAGCACACTCGTGCCAAGGGCGCTGCTGGACGTCATCTGGGACATGCCGGGGATCGCGCTGAATTGCACCTCCAGCGGGGTGGCCACCGATGATGCCATGGTGTCTGGGCTGGCGCCGGGCAATTGCGCGGAGACCTGGATCGTAGGGAATTCCGCTTGCGGCAGTGGGGCGATGGGCAACTTCGGGAAGGCGATCAACCCGAGCAGCACCATGGCGAAGGTCAGCAACAGGGTGGCGACCGGACGATCGATGCACCACGCGGAGATAGAGCCCCTCGACGTCATGGCAGCACCTTGGCGTCAGCGGTCTGGATCACCTGGGGCGGGTCCTTGAGAACCTCGACCTGGACACCGGCCTTGAGCCGCGACTGGCCATCGCTGACCAGCACATCACCGACCTGGATACCCTTGAGAATGTTGCGGTCGCTATCCTGGTACACCACCTGCACCGGCACGATTTCTGCCTTGTCGCCGTTGATGCGGTACACGAAGTGCGAGTTCAGGCCGCGTTGCACCACACTTGGCGGGACGGCGAGGGCGTTGCGGTCGAGGGCGGTCTGGATCTTCACGGTCACCAATTGGCCTGGCCAGAGTTTTTGCGCGCTGTTGCCGAACTCTGCCTTGGCGCGGATGGTGCCGGTCGTGCTGTTGATCTGGTTGTCGATCAGGCTCAGGCGGCCTTGGCCGAGCAGGTCACTGTTTTCGCCATCAGTATTGGCGCCGAGGTAGGCGCCGACGATGGCGGGGTAGCTGGCGGCGATCAGGCCTTGAAGCGTTGGCAGCATTTGCTGCGGTAATGAAAACTCGATGGCTATCGGATCAATCTGGGTGACCGAGAACAGCCCCTGGGCATCGCTCATCCGCAGAAAGTTGCCTTCATCCACGGTGCGGATGCCGACCCGGCCTGTGACCGGCGAGCGTACTTGGGTGTAGGAGAGTTGCACCTGGGCCGCGTCGATAGCGGCCTGGTTGCCTTGCACCGTTGCCTTCAACTGGTTGACCAAGGCTTGTTGCTGGTCGTAGGTCTGCTTCGACACACCGTCGTCGACGCTCAGCTCCTTGTAACGCTTGAGATTGACCAGTGCCACTTGCAGTTGCGCCTGGCTTTGCCCCAGTTGCGCCCTGGCCTGGTCGAGGCTGGCGCGGATCGAGCGGTCGTCGATGGTTGCCAGCAGGTCGCCGGTCTTCACCAACTGACCTTCCTTGACCAACAATTGCGTGAGAACGCCGTCGATCTGCGGGCGGATCACCACGCTGTGCAGTGACAGCACCGAACCGATTCCCGTGACATAGCGTGGCAAGTCTTGCTCCACGACTTTCATTACCCGCACCGGCACCGCTGTGGACGCTACCAACTTGGTCTTGGCGGGCCGGGTCAACGCCCATGCCGCGACAACCAGTACCAGTAGGACTCCCACGATCAATGCAGCTTTTCTTTTGGTGATGTGCATGCTGTAAGGCGCCAGGACAGGGAATGGAGGGATGGGGGAGTATTTATAGCGCGCAGATCCGGTCAGTAAAGTGACCGCTATCTGACAGCCACGACAGTTAGCTCCTGACCATTCGTACGACGTTGGTCAAAGATCTGAGGTGCGCAGGTATACTTCCTACCATCGTGGCTCGCAACGCGGGTCCGCATCATTTTCTGCACGCTCCGGAGCGCCCATGACTTCCCCGACACAACCCCCTATCGAAGCGGTCGATCTCGTCGATCCGGCCAATGCCGACGGCGTTGAAAAAGCCGAGATTCCGGCCTTCAAGTTTCCGTTTAAACCCGGTGAACTGTCTGGCGCCAAAAGTGCGGCCCAGCCTTGGTACAAAAACGGCGCGAAGAACGGCCATACCAAGTCTCCAGGCATGGCGCCACCGGGTACCCGCCGTTCCATGGGTAAACGTTAAGAGTAATGACCACGTGTTGTAGTGGTTGAAGCCTACAGCGAGAGCTGATTTTTCTGATTGTAGGCTCGCGTCCTTTTTTTGAAAGCTTTCACGCCACCTGCTTCTTCCCGGGTTTTTTCGCCGGGGCTGGACGAGGCGGACGCTGGCTTTTCTGGAAAAGGACGTTCCGATGGTGCTTGTTTACCGATGTATTTCCCTCGCCTTGCTGTTCTCTGCCGTGGCTTCCTGCGCCATGGCCGAAGAGCAGGTGCGCCGCGAAATCCGCTTCGCCGTCGCTGCGCCGTTTCCGCCGTTCCACAGCCGTGATCCGCAAGGGCAGATGGTGGGGTTGAACATTGACCTGGGCAATGCGTTGTGCCAGCAACTCAATGTGCGTTGCATCTGGGTCGATCAGGTCCTGGTGGAGAGTTTTTCAGCGCTTGAAGCCCGCAAGTTCGACGCGATCATGGGGATGGCTCCTACGCCCAGGCGCCGCCGGTTGGTGAGCTTCACCAATGAGCTCTATCCCTTCACCACGCGCCTGGTGGCACGCAAGACCTCCGGTTTGCTGCCCACCAAGCAGTCCCTAAAAGGCAAGCGTCTCGGCGTGTTGCTGAGGAGCAACCGCGAGGCTTTCGCCCTGGCGAAGTGGGCGCCTGCGGGCGTCATCGTCAAGAGTTTCTGGCTCAACGAGGAACTGGTCCGCAGCCTGGTGGCCGGCGACATCGATGCGACATTGCAAGGCACCGTAGAGATTCGCGAGGCCCTGCTCGATACCGCCGATGGCCAGGATTTCGACTTCCTCGGGCCGGCCGTCTCGGCGCAACTGTTGGGTAACGGCGTGGCGATCGCGGTGCGCAAGCCCGATACGGCGTTGCGCAGCGACCTCAACCGCGCCCTTGAGCAACTGATGCATAACGGCGAGTACCAGCGGATCGTCCAGCCCTATCGCCTGGATGCCAGCCCTTCCTCCACGCAATGATGGCGAACTAATTGCGCAGAACATGCGCTGGATCAGTATTTGCCCCCTCCGTGCGCTTAGAGTCGGTCGCCCTGCCGACTCCTTCAATAATCACGAGCGCGCTTATCCATGAAAATCAATCTGCCGGTCACCGGTCGAAGTGTGGACTTTGCCCCTGACGCCAATATCCTCTCGACCACCGACCTGACCAGCGCGATTACCTACGCCAACGAGGACTTTATCAACGTCTGCGGCTACCGCCGTGAGGAGTTGATCGGCGCGTCGCATAACCTCCTGCGGCACCCCGACATGCCGGCTGCAGCATTCGCGCACATGTGGAAAACCTTGAAAAGCGGGCGCTCGTGGATGGGCATGGTGAAAAACCGTTGCAAGAACGGCGACCACTATTGGGTCAGCGCCTACGCCACGCCGGTGACCCGCGATGGCGTGACGGTGGAGTATCAATCGGTGCGTACCAAGCCCGATGCGCGCAGGGTGGCAGCGGCCGAGCGTGCCTACGCGCAATTGCGGGCGGGCAAGCGACGGCGGTTGCCAAGGCTTGGCCTGGGGGTGAAATTAACGGCCTGGGTGGCCGCTACCAGCAGCGTGACCTGGGCCTTGGGGCTGGGTTTGGCGACCTACTCGTTGGCCTGGCAACTGCTGGCGTTGGTGGCGGGCTGCGCGGTCGGTGCGGTAGGGGTCAAAGGCATCCTGCGGCCCTTGGCACAATTGAATCAACGCGCGCGCGCCATCGCCGACAACCCCTTGAGCCAGGCGATCTACACCGGACGCGCGGATGAATGCGGGCAAATCGAATTCGCCCTGCATATGCTCGAAGCCCAAGTGGGCGCAGTAGTCGGGCGGATCGGCGACGCGTCCCTGCGCCTGTCTGGGCATGCAGCGCAACTGGTCGAGCAGTTGGGTAGCAGTCACACCAGCAGCCTGGGCCAGCAAACCCAGACCGATCAGGTCGCGGCGGCGATCCACCAGATGGCGGCGAGCGTGGCCGAGGTGGCCAACCATGCCGTCGAGGCTTCAAAGGCGGCGGACCAGGCGGGTAATGAAACCCGTGAAGGCCATTTGCGGGTGGATGAAAGTCGCGATGCGGTATTGCGCCTGTCCCGGGAACTGGCCCGCGCCACCGAGGTGATTCACCAGCTGGAAAGCCACAGCGGTGAAATCAGCGGTGTGCTGGAGGTGATCCGCACCATTGCCGAACAAACCAACCTGCTGGCCCTCAATGCCGCCATCGAAGCGGCGCGGGCGGGTGAGCAGGGCCGTGGTTTTGCCGTGGTCGCCGATGAAGTGCGCGGCCTGGCGCAACGCACCCAGCAATCGACCAACGAAATCCAGCGCATGATCAGCACCCTGCAAGGCGGCGCGCGGGATGCGGTGCAGGCCATGGCGCAAAGCAGCGAACATGTCGATGCCAGCGTCGAGCAGGCGCAACGGGCGGCAGCGGCCCTGGACGGGATCAGCCAGCGTGTTGGCCAGATCACCGCCATGAGCCAGCAGATTGCGGCGGCGGTGGAGGAGCAAAGCGCGGTGAGTGAAGACATCAATCGCAATATTGTCGGTATTCGCAATGCCGGGGAGGCTACGGTCAGTGCGGGGCAGCAGAGCCAGCTCAGTTCTGGGGACGTGGCGGCGTTGGCGGAGGATTTGCGGCAGTTGGCGCAGGAGTTTTGGGGGAAGCGGCACTAGCGGGAATTTGTAGTGAATGGGCGGGCCTCATCGCGGGCAAGCCCGCTCCCACATTTTGGAATGCGATTCCCTGTGGGAGCGGGCTTGCTCGCGAAGAGGCCGGTGATGCCTACGCTGCCCTCAACGAAATAAACGCATAATTCGCCGGCACCTCAGTCGCCACCTGCGCCCCCGCATCCAGCAGTTGCCCGGCAATATCCACCCCGGACACATGAAACACCCACTCATTGGCCACCAATGGCTGCTCGCCCGCCAATTCAATCGCCTGGGCAAACGCGCCCATGTCCGGCAGGTACGCGGTAAACCCATCGCCCTTGAGCGCCGTGGTACGGATACCCAGCAAGGCACACACGGCTTCCTTGGTCTGCACGTCGTCGCGATCGGCCTGGCGTGAGCGTTGGATCAACGCAGCCAACTGCGGGTCCGCCAGCTCGCCGCCGACGATCAACGCCGGGCCTTGCTCCCACGATTCGGGCGGGCAGTCCTTGGCGCCTGGGTTCAAGGGAATGTGCGGATTGATCTCCATCGGATAGATCCGGCACACCAACGGCCGCCGCTCATAGATGCGACACAGGTTGTCTTCGTCAAGATTCCGGCAGCGTCCGGCGTTGTAGGCGGCAAAGGTGATTGCCACAAACGCCTCGGTGTTGCCGCTGGGCACCACCACCGAACGGCGCTCGGCGTGTTCGCGCTGTTGCACGGGCAGGCCCAGGCCGTTGGCCAGGAAACCTTCTACCAAAACGATGACATTGCCGCCGTCCGCCGCCCACATGCGGGCTTCGTCGAGGGTCAGGGGGACGTGGTGGTCGGTGCAGCACTTGCCGCAACCGACGCAGGAAAAGTGGGTGTTCATGGCGGATCTGTCACCAGGCTAGGTCAGAGGGCTCGCTTGAACGGTGACGGGTTTTTACCTCTGTTCACCGTATTGCCACTCTGGAAGCAAGTTGTGCGCCAGTGCCTTCAGTCCGCTGCCACTACGTCGCGTAGGACAAGTCGCATTTCTGCGCTGGCGTAGAGCTTGCGTGCGCGCAGGTTGCTCTCCAGCACCTTGAGGTCCACATAGGGTTCACCGCGCTGCTTGAACACCTGAAAGCTGTGCAGCAACAACGCGCGGCCCAGCCCTTGGCCTTGGGCGCACGGGTGGACGGCAAGATTCTTGATAAAGGCGCTGGTCCAGCATTGCGCGACGCCAAGGATGCCCTCGGCGTTACTGGCGACCAGGCACAGCGTAGGGTCGAACTCGGCATCGCTGACGAACTGCTGGCGCCATTCCTCCAGGCTTGGCACGCGGCCGCCGCCCTGGTCCTGGGTCATGCGCAATACCGCATGAATGGCCGGGGCCAGCTCGTCGCGATAATGATCCAATTGCGTGCCCGCCGGCCATTGCGGCGCGGGCAGGCTGGCGATGAGATCGCGGCGCAGCAGTTGGAAATATTCGCTCACAGGCCTTTTTGCGCCACTGTTTGCGCGGCCACCACCAGGCACTTGGTCAACTCGGGCGACGAGAATTTGGTCAGCACCGAGTCGGCACCGGCCAGGCGGGCTTTTTCGCTGTTCATCGCGCTGTCCAGGGAGGTATGCAGCAGCACGTAGAGGTCCTTGAAATCCGGGGTTTCGCGCAGGGTACGGGTGAGCGCATAGCCGTCCATCTCGGACATCTCGATATCCGACACCACCACGTTGATCTGCTCGGCCGTGCCTTGCAGCTCCAGCAGCACATCGATGGCTTCCTTGGCACTGCGCGCGGTGTGGCAGGTCAGGCCGAGGTTGCGCAAGGTATGCACGGATTGCTGCAACGCCACCTGGCTGTCATCCACCACCAGAATGCGTGCATTGCCCAGCACTTCGGCTTCTTCCATGGTCAGGTCGGTCGGCGCGGCTTCGATCGGCGCCGGGGCGATGCCGTGGATGACTTTCTCGATATCCAGCACCTGCACCAGGGCGCCTTCCACTTCGGTCACGCCGGTGATAAACGCGCGGTTGCCGCCAGAGCCATAGGGTGGCGGGCGGATGTCGGTGGTCAGGCAATGCACGATCTTGCTCACTGCCTGCACATGCAGGCCCTGCTTGGAGCGGCTCACATCGGTGACGATCAGGCAGCCACCGTCCGGGTCCTGCAGGGGCATTTCGCCCAGGGCACGGCTGAGGTCGATCACCGACAGCGAGGCGCCGCGCAGAATGGCGATGCCTTTGACGTGGGGGTGGGACTCCGGCAGCTTGGTCAGCGGCGGGCACGGGATGATTTCGCTGACTTTCAGCAGGTTGATCGCCATCAGCTTGCCACTGCGCAAGGTAAAGAGCAGAAGCGAGAGTGAATCTGCGCGGGCTTTGGTGGTGGACATAAAAACCTTCTGTGGATCAGGGATGACATCTATGGAAGGTTATCGACTTGAGGACGCCAGGCTTTAACCGGGTTTTGTGTCGGACTCGGTCTAATGTGGGAGCTGGCTTGTCGGATCGCCGCACCGCTGCGATAACATCACCTCGGTGCAACTGTAAGACCGAGTCGCCTGCATCGCAGGCAAGCCAGCTCCCACAGAAGCACCAGCCCACCGTGGTGAGATGTCAGCCCTTCCACACTTGCGGGTTCACCAGATCCTGCGGACGCTGGCCCAGTAGGGCACTGCGCAGGTTCTCCAGGGCACGATTGGCCATGGCCTCACGGGTTTCATGGGTCGCCGAGCCGATATGCGGCAAGGTCACCGCATTGCTCAGTTGGAACAACGGCGATTCCGCCAACGGCTCCTGCTCATACACATCCAGCCCCGCCCCGCGAATCCGCTGGGTTTGCAGCGCTTCGATCAGCGCCGGCTCATCCACCACCGGGCCACGGGAGATGTTGATCAGGATCGCGCTGGATTTCATCAGGCCCAGCTCGCGGGTGCTGATCAGGTGGCGGGTCTTGTCGCTCAATGGCACCACCAGGCACACAAAGTCCGCTTCGGCGAGCAACTGGTCGAGGCTGCGGAACTGAGCGCCCAGCTCCTGTTCCAGGGCCGTCTTGCGGCTGTTGCCGCTATAGAGGATCGGCATGTTGAACCCCAGGCGCCCGCGGCGGGCCACGGCCGCGCCGATATTGCCCATGCCGACGATGCCCAGGGTCTTGCCGTGCACATCGCAGCCAAACAGCGGCGCGCCGACGCTGGCTTTCCACTGGCCGGCCTTGGTCCAGGCATCCAGCTCGGCGACGCGGCGTGCGCTGCTCATCAGCAGGGCGAACGCCAGGTCGGCGGTGCTTTCGGTGAGCACGTCAGGGGTGTTGGTGAGCATGATCCCGCGTTCAGTGAAGTAGGGCACGTCGTAGTTGTCGTAGCCCACCGACACGCTGGACACCACCTCCAGTTTGCTCGCGCCCTCAAGTTGCGCGCGGCCCAGCTTGCGGCCCACGCCGATCAGGCCGTGGGCGTGGGGCAGGGCTTCGTTGAACTGCGCATTGATGTCACCCAGCTTGGGGTTGGGCGCGATCACCTCGAAATCCTCTTGCAGGCGTTCGATCATGGGCGGGGTGATGCGGCTGAAGGCGAGGACAGTCTTTTTCATTGCAGGCGGGCTCATCGACTACGGAAGAATGCCAAGCAAGCTAACATTCCTCGTGGCGATTGGGCAGCCCGCGCCGCAGAAACTGCTGTGGGTACGGCCTTAATTCGGGTCGTAGTTGATCAACGCGTCCACTGACAATGGCGGCTCGTTACCCTTTTGCACCGAAAGCTTGAAGGTGGCATGCACTGCGTTGTTGGAAGGATCAGAACGGATGACGGTTACCCCACCGGAATGATCAACGCCGCTGTAAGTGATCGTCGTACTGGAACCTGATTGGTGGGTGGTCTCCGAGTAGGCGAAGTGCGCGAAGTGTTCGCTGCCTTGTTCGTAAGGGGTGTCGCCGAGGGGGATATAGACGCCCAACGTTATTGCGATTGACCTGGATAGGTTCGCGTCAACGTCTTCGTCGGCCTTGATAATGGTGAAGAAAGGATTCACTGAGTACGAGATTTGCGTCGCGGTAAACCGAGGTTTTGTCGCTATCGTGGCGGTGCATTCGCGAACGGCGGAGGGAGAGGAAGACGACATGGCGGAACTCCACAGTGAGATTCCGCTTTATTGTCAGAAGTTGAGCCATTCGCTTCTACTGTCATAAATAACAGTTATCGGCATTTTTTCAGATCTTTCTACGATAAGGGTAATTGCCGGCGCTGTTTACGAACACGGCTGCGACTCAAGTGGTCAACCGCACGGCCCCCAACCCCCCACTCAACTCATACGCCGCCAACTCGGCCTGATGCGCCGCGAGAATCTCCGGCAACGACCCGCGCAGGTATTCCACCCACGTCTTGATCTTCGCATCCAGGTATTGGCGCGACGGGTAGATGGCGTACAGGTTCAGCTCCTGGGAGCGGTACGTCGGCATCACCCGCACCAGGGTGCCGTTGCGCAGGCCTTCAATGGCCGCATACACCGGCAACAGGCCCACACCCATGCCGCTGGTGATCGCAGTTTTCATCGCGTCGGCCGAGTTGACCAGGAACGGCGAGCTGTTGATGGCCACGCTTTCCTGGCCTTCGGGGCCGTTGAAGGTCCACTTGTCCAGCTGGATCACCGGGCTGACCAGGCGCAGGCAGGCGTGGTTGAGTAGGTCAGTGGGGCGTTGCGCGCAGCCCTTGGCCTTGACGTAATCCGGCGAGGCGCAGGCGATGCTGTAGGTGATGCCCAGGCGTTGGGAGACGAAACCCGAATCCGGCAGCTCGCTGGCCAGCACGATGGACACGTCGTAGCCTTCGTCGAGCAGGTCCGGCACGCGGTTGGCCAGGGTCAGGTCGAAGGTCACGTCCGGGTGGGTTCGGCGGTAACGGGCGATGGCGTCGATCACGAAGTGCTGGCCGATGCCGGTCATGGTGTGCACTTTCAACTGCCCGGCGGGGCGCGCGTGGGCGTCGCTGGCTTCGGCTTCGGCCTCTTCGACGTAGGCCAGGATCTGTTCGCAGCGCAGCAAATAGCGTTTACCGGCTTCGGTCAGCGCGATGCGGCGGGTGGTGCGGTTGAGCAAGCGGGTTTGCAGGTGGGCCTCAAGGTTGGAGACCGCGCGCGAGACGTTGGCTGTGGTGGTGTCCAGTTGCACGGCGGCGGCGGTGAAGCTGCCGGCTTCGGCCACGCAACTGAAAGCGCGCATGTTTTGCAAAGTGTCCATGGGGTGTTCTCAAGGGAGATAGCAAATTGTGACAGAAAGTTACGTCGTCCAGTGATCCCTACCAACGGATTATCGCTTGAACGGTAACAAAGATTCACAGGAATGCCAGCTTATCGTCCTCAGTGCCGCCGCCTAGAATTGCGCCACCTACCCCGCAATACCACCTCAGGAATTCGTTCGCCGTGCCGCGTCGCATCAGCAGAGAGCTCAAGACTCTCAGTGTTTGGGCCTTATCGTTAGCAATCAGCGGCTGCATCGGAACCGGAGGAATCGCCCCCCAAGGCCAGGCCCTCAGCGCCAATACCCTGGCCACCGACGAAGCGATCCAGAGCGCCGCCCGGGATGCCCATTGGCCCACCGCCCAATGGTGGCAAGCCTACGGCGACCCGCAACTCAACCGTTGGGTGGCCCTCGCCACGCACGACAGCCCGAGCATGGCCATGGCCGCCGCGCGCGTTCGCGAAGCACGGGCCATGGCCGGGATTGCCGAGTCGGCCGAGTCGTTGCAGATCAACAGCAACACCACCCTCAAGCGCCACAACTGGCCGAAGGATCAGTTCTACGGCCCCGGCGAGTTGAGCGGTGCCAACACCTGGGACAACAATTCGTCCCTGGGCCTGAGCTATGCCCTCGACCTGTGGGGCCGCGAAAGCAACACCAGCGAACGAGCCGTGGACCTGGCCCATATGAGCGCTGCCGAAGCCCGCCAGGCCCAGCTCGAATTGCAAAACAACGTGGTGCGCGCCTATATCCAGCTGTCGTTGCACTACGCCAACCGCGACATTGTTGCGGCCACCCTGGCCCAGCAACAGCAGATCCTCGACTTGGCCAACAAACGCCTGGATGCCGGGATCGGCACGCACTTCGACGTCAGCCAGGCCGAAACGCCGTTGCCGGAAACCCATCGCCAACTGGACGCCCTCGACGAAGAAATCGCCCTGAGCCGCAACCAACTCGCGGCCTTGGCCGGCAAAGGCCCGGGGGAGGGCGCGCAGTTGCAACGGCCGAGCCTGGCCCTGGCCGCGCCGCTGAAATTGCCGTCGAGCCTGCCCGCCCAATTGCTCGGCCAGCGCCCGGACGTGGTCGCCAGCCGCTGGCAGGTTGCGGCTCAGGCCCGTGGCATCGATGTGGCCCACGCCGGCTTCTATCCCAACGTCGACCTGGTCGGCAGCCTCGGCTACATGGCCACGGGCGGTGGCATGCTGGAGTTTCTCGCCGGCAAGAAATTCAACTACAACGTGGGCCCGGCGATTACCTTGCCGATCTTCGATGGCGGGCGTTTGCGTGCCGAACTGGGCGAAGCCAGCGCGGGCTACGACATCGCCGTGGCCAAGTACAACCAGACCCTGGTCAATGCACTCAAGGGCATCAGCGACCAATTGATCCGCCGCGAGTCCATGGACAAGCAA
This sequence comes from Pseudomonas sp. Marseille-Q1929, assembly GCF_017316265.1. Lineage (NCBI taxonomy): Bacteria > Pseudomonadati > Pseudomonadota > Gammaproteobacteria > Pseudomonadales > Pseudomonadaceae > Pseudomonas > Pseudomonas sp. Marseille-Q1929. The sequence goes on along the minus strand of NZ_JAFLWU010000001.1, from coordinate 442,424 downwards.
CAAGGCTTCGCCGCGCAATCGGTGGCCTCGGCGCAGAAAACCTACGACATCGCGATGATCGCCTACCAGCGCGGCCTCACCGATTACCTCAATGTGCTCAACGCGCAGACCTTGCTGTTTCACCAGCAGCAGATCGAGCAACAGGTCCAGGCCGCACGCCTGACGGCCCATGCCGAACTGGTCACGGCCCTGGGCGGTGGCCTCCAGGCCGGCGATGACGTGCCGCAAGACGCCAAGACCCTCCCGAGCAAGACCCCGGCGGCCCTCGCCGTGTTTGATCACTGAGTAGGATTGAATGACTCCCTTGCCTGCACCGCTGCGCTGGCTGCACGCCCTTGAGTGGCGTCGCGGTTTCTTCGACTGGGCACGCAGCGACGGCGTGACCTGGGTGTATATCTTCAAGGTGCTGATCGCCGCGTTCCTTACGCTGTGGCTGGCCATGCGCCTGGAACTGCCGCAGCCGCGCACCGCGATGATCACCGTGTTTATCGTGATGCAACCGCAGAGCGGCCAGGTGTTTGCCAAGAGCTTTTATCGCTTCCTCGGCACCTTGGCGGGGTCGGCGGTGATGGTGTTGTTGATTGCGTTGTTTGCGCAGAACACTGAGTTGTTCCTCGGCGCATTGGCGATCTGGGTGGGCGTCTGCACGGCGGGCGCGACCCGCAACCGCAACTTTCGCGCCTATGGTTTTGTGTTGGCCGGCTACACCGCAGCGATGGTGGGATTGCCCGCACTGGCACACCCGGACGGCGCCTTCATGGCGGCGGTGTGGCGCGTACTGGAAATTTCCTTGGGTATTCTGTGCTCCACCCTGGTCAGCGCCGCGATCCTGCCGCAAACCTCCAGCGCCGCCATGCGCAACGCCCTGTACCAACGCTTCGGCGTGTTTGCGCTGTTCGTCACCGACGGTTTGCGTGGGCGCAGCCAGCGTGAAGGGTTCGAGGCCAGCAACGTGCGGTTTATCGCCGAAGCCGTGGGCCTGGAAGGGCTGCGCAGCCTCACCGTGTTTGAAGACCCGCACATGCGTCGGCGCAACGGTCGGCTCAGTCGCCTCAACAGCGAATTCATGAGCATCACCACACGCTTCAACGCCTTGCACCAGTTGCTTGAACGCTTGCGCACCGATGCGGCCGATCACGTTGTCGCGGCGATCAAGCCGGGCCTGCACGACCTTGCCGAAGTGCTCGACGGGTTCTCTGGTCGCGCCCTGACCAGCCCGGACGCCGCCCGGCTGGTGGCGCAACTCGCCGCCTACAAGGACAACCTGCCCGCCAAGGTGCGCAGCCTGCGTGCGGCATTCCAGGAAGGCGAGCCCACCGAGGCTGAGCAACTGGATTTCCACACCGCCTACGAGCTGCTCTACCGCTTCGTCGACGACCTGCACAACTACGCGCTCACCCACGCGTCCCTGGCCGACCACAGCCACGCGCGCGAAGACTGGGACGAGCCCTACACGCCGAAAACCAACTGGCTGGCCTGCGCCGCCTCGGGGATTCGTGCGTCGTTCATCCTCATCGTGCTCGGCAGTTATTGGGTCGCCACCGCCTGGCCCAGCGGCGCGACCATGACCCTGATCGCTGCGGCCACTGTCGGCCTGTCGGCGGCCACGCCCAACCCCAAGCGCATGGCCTTCCAGATGGCCTGCGGCACCTTGATCGGGGCGCTGGTGGGCTTTGTCGAGATGTTCTTCGTGTTCCCGTGGATCGACGGCTTTCCGCTGCTGTGCGTGATGCTCGCACCGGTGATCATCCTCGGCGCCTTCCTCGCGTCACGCCCGCAATACGCCGGGGTAGGCGTCGGCCTGCTGATCTTCTTCAGCACCGGCTCGGTGCCGGACAACCTCACGGTCTACAACCCCTACACCTTTATCAACGACTACATCGCGATGATTATCGGCATGCTCGTCTGCGCGGCGGCGGGGGCGATCATCCTGCCACCCAACAGCCGCTGGTTGTGGCGCCGCCTGGAGCAGGACCTGCGCGAGCAAGTGGTGTATGCCATCAGCGGCAAGCTCAAGGGCCTGGCGTCGAGCTTCGAAAGCCGCACCCGCGACTTGCTGCACCAGGCCTATGGCCTCGCCGTCGGCCAGCCGCAGGTGCAGCGCGACCTGCTGCGCTGGATGTTTGTGGTGCTGGAAGTCGGCCACGCGATCATCGAGTTGCGCAAGGAACAGGCGATTTTGCCGATCCACCCGGCGTACGCCGAATCCCAGCCGTGGCGCCAGGCGATCCGCGTGATGGGCCGCTCGCTGGTACGGCTGTTCCTGCAACCCAGCGCGAGCAACCTGGAGCGCGGCCTGATCGCCGTGGACCATGCGATCAGCCGCGTGCAGGCCACCGACGAACCCTTCGCGCCGCACTTCGACACCTCGGCCCTGCGCCGGGTGAAAAGCTACCTGCACTTTATCCGCACTTCGCTGCTGGACCCGCAATCGCCACTCGCTGCCTTGAAAGGAGCCGCGCATGCCGCGTGAAATCGCGTTCCACGGCATCTACATGCCGACCATGACCCTGATGTTCCTGATCGCGGCCGTCCTGGCCTGGGCCCTGGACCGCTTCCTGGCCGGGTTCGACCTGTACCGTTTTTTCTGGCACCCGGCGTTGCTGCGCCTGAGCCTGTTCGTTTGCTTGTTCGGCGCCTTGGCGCTGACCGTCTACCGTTGAGAATGCCCTGATGAAAAAGTTTTTCAGCCTGCTTGCGACCTTGCTGGTACTGGCTTTGGCGATGTGGATTGGCCGCACATTGTGGGTGCACTACATGCAAACCCCGTGGACCCGCGACGGCCGCGTGCGCGCCGACATCATCAACGTCGCCGCCGACGTCACCGGTGAAGTGGTCGATGTGCCGGTGCGCGACAACCAGTTGGTGAAGAAGGGCGACCTGCTGATGCAGATCGACCCCGAGCACTACCGCATCGCCGTCAAACAGGCGCAATCGCTGGTGGCGTCACGCAAAGCCACCTGGGAAATGCGCAAGGTCAACGCCCACCGCCGCGCAGACCTCGACGCCCTGGTGATCTCCAAGGAAAACCGCGACGACGCCAGCAACATCGCCGACTCCGCCCTGGCCGATTACCAGCACGCGCTGGCGCAACTGGAAGCGGCTGAGCTGAATCTCAAACGCACCCAAGTGCTGGCGGCGGTCGACGGTTACGTCACCAATCTCAATGTGCACCGCGGCGACTACGCGCGCATCGGCGAGGCGAAGATGGCCGTGGTGGATATGAATTCCTTCTGGGTCTATGGCTTCTTTGAAGAAACCAAGCTGCCCCATGTGAAGGTCGGCGATAAAGCTGACATGCAGCTCATGAGCGGCGAGACCTTGAAGGGTCATGTGGAAAGCATCTCGCGGGGCATCTACGACCGTGACAACCCCGAGAGCCGCGAGTTGGTGGCGGATGTGAACCCGACGTTCAACTGGGTGCGGTTGGCGCAACGGGTGCCGGTGCGGATTCATATTGATGAAGTGCCAGAAGGCGTACTGCTGGCTGCCGGTATTACCTGCACCGTTATCGTTAACCAAACACACAACTAAATGTGGGAGCGGGCTTGCTCGCGAAGGCAGTGGGTCAGCCAATAAAGTAGGTGACTGTCACACCGCTTTCGCGAGCAAGCCCGCTCCCACAGTTGGTCTTTGTTGGTAGTGCGATCTGAGTCAGTCATTTCAGTGAATGAGCGACTCGGCGGCTCTGGTTTTGCGTCGACGCTTGACCCGCAGCATGCTGACGAAACGGCGGTGGTTTCTTGTCTGGAGCATCACTAGGCAGGCCAGGGATTGGAACAGAGGGAATACTGCAAACATCGTCACGGGGTGGTTCCCCAGATAGTCGGCCGAAAGCATAGCGTTCAAGACGGCGACGCATACGAGTAATGGCGGCCCTAGTCGAAATCCTGCCGCTACCAAGGCTAGCCCAATGCACATTGCGAGTAGCAATACCAAACTGGCCACAATCGCGTATTCGCTGGGGAGATGATTTATTCGCGCGTAATACGTCAGGCTATGTGAAAGGTTTCCTGAAATGGCGACCATATTCATGGATACCGCAGTCCCCACTGTGAAAGCAAAACGTTGAGTGTAATGGCGCAACGTTCGTGGCACTCGTACGGGATCGATGTTATTGCTCATGGCTGCCGAATTCCTCGTAAATGCACAAAGGCACAAACTCCCGGAGCACCGTCACCTGATAATCGCCGCCAATATGCACCACCCCAGCCCCGACGATGGCCGGGTCGGCGTCAATGGTTCGATAGAGTTTTGGCAGGTCCAGCAGGCTGGTCAGTCGCTGGCGCGTGGTGGTGTGCGCGGTTGGCACGCCGCTTTGCAGGAAATCCCTTGGCATCCTTTCACCTGTGGGTAGACAGAGGTGAAAGAGCCTGAGGATTGGTTCCTTGAAATGATGTCAGGCCGTTCGCTGTTTCTTGTAGTACCTGGCCCGACTAGCCAGTTCCCACAGTTTTAACCGCATCAGGCCTTGATGAAGGTCTCGTGCAGATGGCGCCACAGCAGCGCGCCGCTGGCTTGTTTCTCGAACACCACCGTGGCGCGTCGGTCGGTCTGCGTGCCGCTGTCATCCACCTGATGCTCGCGATAAGTCACCGTCGCCCCGCGCGCATGGCGGTCAATCCCGGCCATTTCACTCAAGGTGATCTTCAACCCCGGCCGCATCCCGCCCAGGCGCGTGAACAACGCGTTGACCCCGGCCGCATTCACCCGTGTGCCGGTGGCTGGGGCGACCATGCTGAACTCCGGGGAGAAGCGCGCGAGCAGGCTTTGCAAGGTGCCTTCCGGCGCAACACCGGCGAACCATTGCTCGATCTCGACGTGGGTCTGGATCACTTCTTCAAAAAAATCGCTGTAGTCGATCATTACAAACTCCGCTCCAAGCCAAAGCGCTTCTTCAAGACACTCTCCAATAAACCTTTGGGCAACAAGGCCGCCATCAACGGCAGTGCCCGGCTGCCATTCCCCGCGCGCAGCAGGCGCGGTGGCGTCGGTTGTTGTACGCCCTTGAGCACTTGCGCGGCAAACCGGGTGGCCGGCGTCGGGTTGTCCTGCGAAGCCTGGGAGCGTGCGCGGATACCTTCGCGCAATGGCCACCAAGGGGATTTTTCGTTGATCAACAGCTCGGCCTGGGCGCCGGCGTTTTTCGCGAAGCTTGTGTCGATGGCCCCCGGCTGTACTTCCATCACGCGAATGCCAAACGGTGCCAGTTCCATGCGCAGGGCATCGCTCAGGGCATGCACGGCGGCTTTCGACGCGCAGTAGGCACCGGCAAATGGCGTGACCAATACGCCAGAAACACTGCCGATGTTCACCACCAGGCCTTTGCTGCGGCGCAGGGCCGGGAACAGCGCCTGGGTCACGCCGACGATGGAAAACACATTGGTCTCGAACTGGCGCTGCATGGCCTCGGTGCCGCCATCGAGCAACGGGCCCATGGCGCCGTAACCGGCGTTGTTGACCAGCACATCCAGCTCGCCCAGCTGTTCAGCCAGGTGCTGCAGGGCGGTGCTGTCGTTGACGTCCAGCTCGACCGCATTGAAGCCCGCAGCGGCAAGGGCGGCGACATCCTCCGGGCGGCGGGCGCTGGCCCACACGCTGTAGCCGGCGGCCTTGAAGGCGTCAGCCAGGGCGCGGCCGATGCCGCTGGAGCAGCCGGTGATAAGTACGTTGGGCATGGATCAGTCCTTTGTCAGTCCGAGAAACTGCCTTGCAGGTGCTCGGCACGAAATTCCAGGGTTTGCGGGCGGTAGCCGGGGCGCAGCGGTGGGGCGGGCAGGCAATCGTCCCAGGTGGCGCCGGCCTGCAATTCGCCTGGGCCGCGGTAGCGCGGGGCGGCGTAGACGTTGTCGGCCAGGTTGACGGTGTCGCCCGGGGCATAGGCGGCGACGCGCCAGCGCAGTTCGGTGAGGGGTACGTCGTTGCCGTTGTTGAGGACCAGTTTCAGTGGGCGGTCAGCGGGGCATTCCTCGGGCGCGTAGGTGATGCGCAGTTCCAGGCGTGCCAGTTGCGAGGCTTCGCGGTTGTCCAGCCAGACCACCCAGATGGCGACGAAACCCAGGCCGACGGCAGCGGCCAGGGATACCGGCAGGGCCTTGGCGGGGTAGCGCAGCAGCAGGATCAGCCAGGTGATGATCAGGAGAACGCCGAAGAACATGGAGACCACCTCGAATGGGGAACGAGCATCCTAACTTAAGCGTAGGTGGGATTGGGCGGCTTGAGACAAGTGTTGATTGGGCGGGCGCCATCGCAGGCAAGCCAGCTCGCACATTCGACTGCATTCCAAAGGATGTACGCGGTTAACTGTGGGAGCTGGCTTGCTTGCGATGAGGCCTTCAGCCTCACTGCAACACCCAAAGAAAAAGCCCCGTCCAACCCACTGCGGATAGGGGACGCAGTAGGCTGGGCGGGGCTTTTTTTACGGCGGTATTACTGCGCGATGGTTTTCACCGACACGCCACGCTCCACCGGCGTCGAACGCCCGTAGATATCTTCAAAGCGCTCGATATCGTCCTCGCCCAGATAGCTGCCCGATTGCACTTCGATGATCTCCAACGGGATCTTGCCCGGGTTGCGCAGGCGGTGCACCGAAGCGATCGGGATGTAGGTGGACTGGTTCTCGCACAGCAGGAACACATTCTCGTCGCAGGTCACTTCGGCCGTGCCGCTGACCACGATCCAGTGCTCGGCGCGGTGGTGGTGCATTTGCAGCGACAGGCACGCCCCCGGCTTGACCGAGATGTGCTTGACCTGGAACCGCCCGCCCATGTCCACCGAGTCGTAGGAGCCCCACGGACGATAGACTTCGCAGTGGTTCTGGGTCTCGCTGCGCCCCTGTTCGTTGAGGGTGTTGACCATCTGCTTGACGCCTTGGACCTTGTCCTTGTGGGCAATCATCATCGCGTCCTTGGTTTCCACCACCACGATGTTTTCCAGGCCGATCACCGACACCAGCTTGCCGTTGCCGTGGATCATGCAGTTCTTGCTGTCCTGGATCACCACGTCGCCCTTGGTCACGTTGCCGTTGGCGTCTTTGTCGTTGACCGCCCACAGCGAGGCCCAGCAACCCACGTCGCTCCAGCCGGCGCTCAGCGGTACGACGCAGGCGCGTTGGGTTTTTTCCATCACGGCGTAGTCGATGGAATTGTCCGGGCAGCAGGCGAAGGTCGCTTCGTCGAACGACACGGTGTCGGCGCCCTGTTCGCTGCGCTCAAGGGTCAGCAGGCAGGTGTCGTAGATGTCCGGATCGTGCTTTTTCAGCTCTTCGAGGAAGCGGCTGGCGCGGAACAGGAACATACCGCTGTTCCAGAAATAGCCGCCGCTTTTGACGAACTCGACCGCGCGTTTTTCATTGGGTTTTTCCACGAACTGCTCGACGCGGCTCACGCCCTCGGGCAGCAGCGAATCGGCGGTGGACTTGATATAGCCGTAGCCGGTTTCCGGGCGAGTCGCCGGTACACCGAACAGCACCATCTCGCCCCGCTCAGCCGCCACGGTGGCCAGGGCCAGCGCACGTTGCAGGGCTTTCTGGTCGTCGATCACGTGGTCGGCGGGCAGCACCAGCATCAGCTCGTCGCGGCCTTCGTTGACCAGCATCATCGCGGTCAGGGCCACGGCTGGCGCGGTGTTGCGGCCGAACGGTTCCATCAGGATGCGCTGGCAGTCGAGTTTACGGGTGCTCAGTTGCTCGTTGACGATGAAGCGGTGGTCCTTGTTGCAGACCACAATCGGCGCGTCCATGCCTTCGAACACCAGGCGTTCCAGGGTTTGCTGGAACAGTGTGTGCTCGCCGGTCAGCGCCAGGAACTGTTTAGGAAACTGTTTGCGGGAAAGCGGCCAAAGACGTGAGCCGCTACCACCGGAAAGGATTACTGGGATCATGGGTGTTTCTCCTTGAATCGATTGGGGTCAGAGCCCACCCCCACAGGGGCGGGCCTCAAGTTGAAAAGCTAATCAGCGGGTCGACACCGGGCGTTTCACCCAGACTGGCGACAGGCTCGAACCGGAGCCCGTCACGTACAGCACCGCCGCTTCACCACGTTCCAACGCAACCGGCTTCACATCACCGACTTTCTTGTCACCGTCATACAACGCCAGGGTCACTTTCACCGGGTTGATTTCACGCTCGCCACGGCCCTTGGCGGCCACCGACTTGACCACATCGGTCTTGCCATCGGCGGTCTTCAAGGTCAGGGCCTTGTCACTCAGGTTTTGCACACGCACCAGGGATTTCTGCTTGTTCTTGAAAGGCGGCTCTTCGATCAGTTGCGGCTGGCCGCTGCCGCTGTTGACCAGGGTGTAGTAGTGGTCGGATGCGAGTTTGACCGGCACGGTCTGGCTGCCGATCTTGGCGCTGTAGTCACCGCCGGGCATGAAGCTGAAGTCGCTGCTCGCCAGCGGTGCGACTTCGCTCAGGTTGGTGCTGCCAACCGTCGCGCTGACTTCCTGGTTCGACGCGTTGTAGACCCGCACGAAGCTGGAACCTTTTGGTGCGACAGGACCGTACAAGGCCGCATCACCGGCGAAGGCCGACAGGGAAACCACGCTCAGGCCGGCTGCGAGCGCCAGGGTTTTAGCGAGACGACGATGAGTTGTAGTGAAAGTCATGTGAGTTACCTCTCTTTCAGTTTTGCGCCCGGTCGGGCGTCTCGGATTTTTTAAGGGTGTTCAAAGCCATGTTCTGTTGGCGCGAACCGGCTTGTTTAAGCTGCGCAACCCACGACGGGTCGGCATCACCGATTTCGTTGTTCACAGGCAGATAACGTTCAGGAAATTCCCAGATCAGCACTTGCGGTGGGTTGTTCTTGAAGTCATCGCTTTTCAGGTAGCTGAGCATCGGCAGGATCGGGCCGTGGCCGTCTTCCGAATAGTTGATGACGTCGCTGTGCAGGGCTTGCTTGAGCGCACCGACGAAGTTCCAGTTGGGGTTGGCGCTGTAGCTGGTGCCCACCAGCGCCACCGGGGTGTCGCTGTTGCTGAACAACGCGTCGTCGCCACCGGTTTCGGCCAGGTGGGTGACGCGTTTTTGCAGCGGTTCTTTGGGTGGCATCAGGTTTTCGAACAGCGGGTCCAGGGGCAGGAATAGACGCAGGTCGCCTTTGTGCGGCGCGGTGTTCTCGGCCTCGGTGACAAAGCGCTGCGGCTCGCCGCTCAACGGGGTTTTCTCAGCAATGCCCTTGGCCAACTGCTTGGCCGCGATCTCGGCACCGTCCGGCGTCCAGTGGGTGTCGGTGCGCAGGAACACTTGCGTGCCGTCCAGCTTGGCCTGTTGCAGCGGGCCCAGCAGGTCGGGTGCCGGGATCTTGTCGGCGGCGACACGGGCGTGGAAGTCCTGGTACAGGTTGGCGTGGATGCTCGCCGGCTTCACGTCACCGACGTGTTCCGGGTACAGACGCACCTTGGCCGGCACAATCGCCATGACCAACTGGATGCCTTGGGCCTTGAGTTTTTGGCGCACGCCTTCGACCAGCGCGTAGTTGCCTTGCAGGTTCTGGTCTTCGTTGACGATGGGGTTGAACTCCTCGTCGCTGTACAACCAGTGATCGCGACCCAGCACCACGCCAGGGCGGCCTTCGTTGAACAGCTTGTAGTCCAGCGCTGCCCAGAGGTTGGTGCCGATGCGCTTGATCGGGAACTCGTCGTCGTAGTGAGTCTCGACGGCTTTGGTCCAGCGACCGTTAAGCACGGTCGCGTCGGCGTTGGTGCTGAAGCCCAGGAAGCTGCGCGTCGACCACAGCCCCAGTGCCAACAGCATGGCCAGGAACAGGGCGATGTAGAGCACGCGGAATGAACGGGTCATGTCGGCTCCCTCAGAATTGGAAGTAAAGGAACGGCGAGAAACTCTGCGCCGACAGTTTCAGGATCGACGCCGCGAACAGCAGCAGCACACAGGCGCGCATCGCATAACCAGGAACGGTACGCACCGGGTTCGGCGTGGCCGGATGGTCGCGGTAGAAATCGCGCAGGCCGAAGAACGCCAGCGTTGCGTACGCCACCACCAGGGTTGCCACTTGCAGGCCGGTGAGGCTGGCGCGGTTGAGTTCCGACAGCGACCACTCGTTGAAGCTGAACATCGCGCCATACATGCGGCCGGCGACGTGCAGGTTCTCGGCGCGGAAGATCACCCAGCCGACCACCACCAGCAGGAAGGTGAAGGCCCAACGCACCGGGTTGAAGCTGCGCGGCGAGGTGTTCAGGCCAATGGCTTTTTCAATCGCCAGCCACATGCCGTGCCACGCACCCCACAGGATGTAAGTGATGTTCGCACCGTGCCACAGGCCACCGAGGAGCATGGTCAGGAACAGGTTGCGGTAGGTGGTCAGCGTGCCTTTTCGGTTGCCGCCCAGCGTGATGTACAGGTAGTCACGCAGCCAGGTGGACAGGCTGATGTGCCAGCGCCGCCAGAACTCGGTGATCGACTGGCTGATGTACGGCTGCTTGAAGTTTTCCATGAAGCGGAAACCCATCATCAAGCCCAGGCCGATGGCCATGTCGCTGTAGCCGGAGAAGTCGAAGTACAGCTGCGCGGTGTAGGCCAGCGCGCCGAGCCAGGCATCGCCCGTGGTCGGGTTTTGCAGGGCGAAGCAATGGTCGGCCACCACCGCCAGGGTGTCGGCAATGAAGACCTTCTTGATGAAGCCCTGCATGAACCGCGTGCAGCCCTCGGAGAACTTGTCGAGGGTGTGGGTGCGGTTGTTGAACTGGTCTGCCAGGTCGCGAAAACGCAGCACTGGGCCGGCAATCAGGTGCGGGAAGATCGCCACGAACGCCGCAAAGTCGATGAGGTTGCGCGTGGCCGGGGTGTCGCCGCGATACACGTCGATGATGTAGCTGATGGACTCGAAGATGTAGAACGAGATCCCGATCGGCAACAGCACGTGGGTGAGGATAAACGGCTCCAGGCCCGCCGACTTCATCATCAGGTTGATGCTGTCGACGCCGAAGTTGGCGTACTTGAAGTAGCCGAGGATGCACAGGTCGACGGCCACGCCGAGCAGCAGCCAGCGCTGGGCCGGCTTGGTGCGCACACCCGCTGCACCGACTTTGAGGCCGATCCAGTAGTTCCACAGCGTGACGGCGGCGAACAGCGCCAGGAAGTCCACTCGCCACCAGGCGTAGAACACATAGCTGGCAATCAGCAGCAGCAGGTTGCGATAGCGTTGCCCGCTCAAGTAGTACAAGCCGAGGAAGATCGGCAAGAACAGAAACAGGAACACATTGGACGAGAAAACCATCCCGATCTCTCCATGTTTAACCAACAGTCAAGGGCCGCAGCCCCCCCAAACCCCCCCGGCGAATCTGGAGGGGTGTACGCATTCAGTGTGGGAGCTGGCTTGCCTGCGATGGCTGTGTGTCAGTCGACATCAATGCTGAATGTCAGACCGCTATCGCAGGCAAGCCAGCTCCCACATTGGACCGAGTCCAACCGGAAGCTGTGTAATCAGCTACCTTTGTTGCCTTTTTCATGCGCCGGGTCGTAGACCTTGGTCAGGTCACCCCCCAGGCGGAACGTCTTGAACGGCTGCATGCCGTGCTTGCGCTCAATCACCTCCGGGGCGCAGGTGTAGAGGTTGCAGAAGGGTTCAAGCCAGGCATATTTCATGTCTTCCTTGAGGTCCTTCATGTCCTGTTCCTTGCCATTCTTCTGCTCGAAGATGTCCGGGTCTTTCACCCCGGCCAGGACTTTTTCACCCAGGCGCTTGAGCGCGCTGTTGTTTTCCTGGCGCAGATCCACACCATTGACCAAGGCAAAACTGGCGATCATCGACAGCGGCGGCAGGGCGTAGTTGTGGTACGACAGGGCGCGTTGCTGGCGCTTCAATTCATTCGGCAAAAAGCCCTGGTCATCGACCTGATTCACGCCGACCTTGTATTCCTTCACCGCCCAATCAAACAGGTCGCGACGGTTTGTGGCGATGGACGTCGCCATCACCGACCACGCGGCCCAGTAGGAATGGTTGTTGGTTTTTTCCAGCGGCAGGTTGTCCCAGTCGCTGACCACTTGATCGGCGAGTTTGTTGAACCACGCCTCGATCAACTGGGATTCCTGCTGGTGGTTGGCCAGCGGGTGCGAGTCGGAAAACTTCAAGCGCACATAGGCCGAGGCCATGCTGCCCAGCGCCCATTTGCGCATGGACTTGCCGGTGTGGTTGAAGTCCTTGGACATCAACGCATCGGCCTTGGCCCAGCTGGTAAGCCAGTTCAAGGTGCATTCCAGCTGCTCCGGGCGCCCGTCGCGCATGAACTGCATCACACGTTTGCTGGTGTCTTTTTCCAGCTTGGTGATATCGGCGGTGCTGTCGCGGAAGGCTTTTTCCGACTGGGTGTTCAGGGTGGCGCGAGCCTTGTCCGAACCTTCGTACTTGCTGCGAAATTGCAGCGAGCCGGTGTACGGCGCCGGCATGGCGTCGCAGTCATTCTTGAAGTCGCCGGTCTTGAATGCTTCCACCGGGGCGAAATAACCCTGGGGCGGACGCAGTGGCGCGGCGGCGTTGACTGAGCCTGCGAACATCGCCAAGCCCAGCAACGTGGGGATCAATAACTTCTGCATAGGTAACCTCATTGCCCGGCTGAGGCGGTCTGTTGACCACCGGCAGGGAATACGTTGTGTGTGCAAATTTTCGCTTCAACCTTCTGCGCGCCCTTTTCTGGACCCTGTACTTCCACGGCGAGCAAGTTCTGCGCGGCCCAGTCTTCATCGGTGCGCAGTTCAAAGGCGAAACGCCCGTCTGTATCGGATGTCTCGGGTTTGTCGATCTTGATGTCCTCGTGGCGCCCGTTCATGTACCAGAGGGTGGCTTGCAGGGTTTTCACCGACGGGTCGGCGAAGCGGATATCAACCTGGTGATTGGCGTTACGCAGGTCTTTGTTCGAACTGTTGACCATCAATTCGTTCTTGCCCGGCTTCAAAGAAGTGCTGGCGCTCATCTGTGCCGGCTTGCCTTCGCAGCCGTTGTCCAGCAGCGACATCATCTGGCGGTAGATGGTCTCCTGGTCCAGGCGGTACAGCGGCGAGAATTCCCAGATCAGAATCTTTGGCGGGCTCTTCTGGAATTCATCGCTGCCCAGGTACTGGATCATCGAGCCTTCCAGGCCACCGCCGGGGAAGGCGACGTTGAGGATGTCGGCACCGATTTCCTGTTCCAGGAAGCCGGCAAAGTTGTAGTTCTTGCCGCTGTGGCTCGTGCCCACCAGGGTGATCTGCGGGTTGCCCGAATCGCCGAACAGGTCGCCGTCGCCCGCTTCGCCCTTGGGCTCGGTGGTGAACTGGTCCATGTACTGGATCGCGTAGCTGGTGCCGCACAGTTGCCCGGCCATGTTGTGCAGGGTGCCGGTCTTGCCCATGCGCCCGGAGCGCGTGGTCTCGAATTCGCGCTTGGGAATATCGGCGAACTCGGGCATGGCCCGCACTTTGGCGCCGACGATTTTTGCCGTGCGCTGGGCGCCGTATGGCGTCCAGTGCTGGTCGCCACGGAAGTAGAAATCGTGGGCCGGCAGCTCATCCGGCAATTGCTCATTGGTCAACGGCGACAGGTCCGGCACCACGTAGCCCATCTTGGCGAAACGGCCGAGCATGGTCTTGTAGTTGCCCAGGGCCTTGTCGAAATCGAACTTGGCTTTCTCTTCAGGGTTGAGCTTGTTGCGGTTCACCAGGCCACGGGTCGGCTGGTAGACCACCACCAGTTCCACGCCCTTGGCCTTGAACGCATCGTGCAGTTGCTGCATGCGTTTGTAGCCGGCGGGGGTGGTGTCGAATTCGGTGCGCAGGTCTTCCTGGGTACGGAACAGCCAGTCGCCCTGGGCTTGCACCAGGGTGGTGAAGTTCTGCTGGTAGCGCGTGGTGTAGTTCTTCGCGTCGTGGGCGGCGGGGCACAGGCTGCAGCACGGTTCGGCGCTGAAGCTTGGCGCCTGTACTTCATCGGCGCGTACGCCTTGGCTGGCCGCGAGCAGGCCGAGGGTCAGACCCGAGAGGCTCAGCAGTTTGATCATGTGTGGGTGCATAAGGGTCATCCTCAGTCCTGCATTTCGGTCTGGCGTTCGACAGGGTCGATCAGCACGGCTTTCTGCTGGCGCACCAGCAGGTCGAGAATCTCTTCCTGGCGATCACCCAGCACACCGTTGAAGCTGATGCCGCTGGATTTGGTCGGCGCCAGCATCGACACGCGGTACAACTCCACGCTCAATGGTGAGTCGATGGACAGCGGCCCGCTGCCGTTGCCCGCGAGTTCACCGCCGACCACGATCAGCGAGACTTTCGCGTCAAACGGGTCGAGGGCGATGTCGCGGTCGGTGTCGGTCAGGTCCTTGATGTGGCCGTAGAGGCCGGTCAGGCCGTTGGCCATCGAGGTGTTTTCGTACAGCTTGATGTTCACGCTGTTGCGCACGCGGATACCGTGGCGACGGTTGGCGATCACCTTGTTGCCCCACAGCAGGTTGTCACCGCTCTCATAGAGGGTGATGCCGTCGGTGTGGTTACGGTAGAACTCGTTGTCGGCCACGATGTTGTTGACGCTGTTACGGTCGAGCACCAGGCCCGAGAGTTTGTTGTCGTAGCTGCGGTTGTTGAAGATGAAGCTGTCGTTCACTTCCCGGGAAATGATGATGCCGTGCTTCTTCTTCGTCCCGTAGACCGTGTTGTCGGCGATGATCAGGCCGTGGGAACGATCGTGGGGGTCGATGCCGTAGACGATGTTGTCTTTGTAGGTGTTGCCCTTGATCACAAAGCCTTCGGTCTCGTAGCAGTAGAAGCCGTACCACATGTCCGAGAACTCGGAGTCGATGATCCAGCCGGTCGGCTCGGAACGCTTGAGCACCTTGGCCATGTTCGGCGTGTACTGGGAAATACTCACCCCGTACGACTTACTGTTGGCGTAGCCAAAGCTGGCCATCTTGGTCTTGGAGATATAGGTCTCGGTGCCGCCCCAGGCCAGCAGGAACGGGCGGAACTCCTTGGGCGACTTGAACAGCGCCGGGCCGTTGGCCTTTTCGCTCCAGCCGGTGACCTTCGTATCACGCACAAACAGTTGGCCGTCGTTGATCAGGAACGAACCGGCTTCCTGGGACAGGCGCAACTCCTGGGTCTTGCCGTCGATGTCGAGGATGCCCTTGCGCCCGACCACAATCGGCAGCTTGACCAGGAACACACCGGGCGACGTTTCGCTGAAGTACTGCTTGGGCACTTTGCCCAGCAAGTCCTTGAGGTTCATGTAGCCGTCGTCGACAAAGATCGCCTGGGGAATGCCGTGTTGGCGCACCACCCATTCGGCCATCTTGTTGTCACCGCCGATAAAGTCCTTGAGGGCGTCTTCCTGCATCATGCGGCGAATGCTGGCCTTGCCCTGTTTGCTGCGCACGATCTTCTTTTCCATCGCCGCCGCGGTGTAGCCCGACAGGTCAGGCAAGGCCGGCTTGGCCATTTCCAGCGGCGCCGTCGGCGGGCTGGAAATGGTGTAGGTCTTGGCCTGTTGCAGCCCTTTGGCGATGGTCGGCGCCTTGACCGGCTGCGAGGTGTCGGCGAAGGCTGTGGCGTTGGCCATCAGCATCGCGGCGACCAGCAACGTATGAGGTTTCATCGCGCAGGCTCCCATCAGAATTTCCACACCACATCAACAAACGCGCGGTGCATGTAGGAATCGACTTGGCTGCCATAGGCGTCGCCCGGCTTGAACACGCCGGCGCGGAAGCGCACCAGGGCCGACGGTTCGTCGATGGACTGGCTGAGGGCGGCTGGCAACAGGCCTTTCTTGAAGTACTTGGTGACCACCAGGTCCATCTCTTGGCCGAGGTCTTTCTTGCCGTCTGCCAGCGGCAGGGACGTGCTGGAGACAATCGCGCCGGTCACGTCGTCGGTGTTGTTCTGCACCGCATCGATACCGTTGCTGCCTACCGGTTTGTTGCCGTCCACGCGCCAGAACTTGTGGTAGACGAGGCTTGCGTCGTAGTCCTCACGCAACTGCCACGAACCAAACAGGCTCATGGACTGCATATTGTTCATCTCGCCGCGAAACGCTTCGCCGAAGCGGTGTACGCGGGATTGGGTGCCGGTCCAGTTCGAGCGGTTGCTTTGCAGGCCGTTCTGCTCGTACTCGGCGCTTGCGCGGGAGTAGGCGGCGCCGACTTGCCACTGCGGGTCGAGGCGCAGGCGGATACCGATGTCGGTGGCCCAGCCGCTCAAGTCGTCGCTGCGCTTGGCTTGGGCGGGGCTGGAACCGTCGGCCTGCAAGGCGTTGACCTTGTCGCGGTCGCCGCGCATGCCGGTGATGCTGGCCCAGTAGTTGACGGTGTTGGTGTTGCGCCAGTTATAGGCGTCGCTGTTGGCTTCGATGCCGAGCCAGGTCAGGTCGCCGTTCTCGCGCTTGTCCAGCGAGTCGGTGGCCACGCCCGGTTGTGGGTAGTCGAGCTTGCCATTGTCATGGGTGTGGTGACCGCGCAGGCCGATCCACTGGCCCGGCGTCCACTGGTAGGCGGCGTCGGCGTAGAGGTGCTGGCGGTCTTTGTCGACGGGCGCCAGTTCTTTGAGGTCGGTGCGGTATTCGCTGAAGCGTTCGGCGACGCCCATATTGGCCTTGAGCAAGGTGGTGTCGAAGGTCCAGTTCAGCGCTTCGATATTGGTGTCGCGCCACTGGCCGTCGTCATTGCGCAGGCGTTGGCGACCGAGCTTGAGGATCTCGCCAGGGTAGGGCGTGAAGCCGCTGTAGCCGACCCAGAACTCGCGCAGGGCCAAGTAGTTTTTCTTGGTCTTGCGGTCGTTGTTGCTGGTCTGCTGGTTCTCGTCATCGGCCGACTGTTGCAGGGTGTCGGTCTCGATGATGTCGCTGGAGGCCACCGCCTGGCCCATGGCGTAGGCGCTCCACGCACCGTTTTCGCCGTAGACCCACGGGCGCACGTCGAGGCCGATACCGTTGACGTCGCCGCCTTTCTGCGTGCCGAGGTCGCGGTCGTCTTCGGACTGGCCGGTGATTTTCACTTCGAGGCCGAAGTTCTTCGCTTCGGTGAGTGCGGCCAGGGTCGGGCACGACCACAGCAGGGCGAAGGTCAGGCCGATGCCAGCCTTGACGAATGGGTTGAGCTTCATAGGGATTCCTCGCCGTCGTCTTCTTCCAGGGCGTGCAGTTGCAACGTGCTCTGGGCCAGGGTGCCGCGGGTGGCCAGCTCTTGTTGCACCAGGCGTTGGCCTTGGGCGCGTTGCTCCGCTGTCAGCGGGGCTTCAAGTTGCGTGGCCAGGTCGTTGGCTTCCGGTGTGTCCTGGGCTTTGGCCAACTGGCTGAAGACATAGGCGTTCAATGGGTCGGGCTTGGTGCCCTTGCCTTGGGAAAACAATTGGGCGATGGCGAAGTCGGCACTGTTCTGGCCGTTGCGCGCAGCGGTCAGCAGGTGGTCCAGGGCCTTTTGCGAGTAGACCTGGCCGAGGTAGCCACGGCGGTAGATCTGGCCGAGGTAGTAATCGGCGGCGACTTCCTTGCCCTGGGCTTTCTGGAAATGCGCTTCGGCAGCCTTGGCGTCGGCCGGCACCCACTTGCCTTCGTAGTAGAGCTTGCCCAGCAACAGCTCGGCGCGCGGCTGGTCGGCGGCGCGGCCGTTTTCCAGGTACTTCATCATCTGCTCCACATCGCCCAGTTCAGGGAAGTCGTAGAGCAGTTGCGCCAGGCTGACCCAGGACGCCGGGTAGCCGGGGGCGATTTTTTCAAGCAAAGCCTGGGCGGTTTTTTCGTCCGGGGTGCCGAGGCTGGCATCGCCGAGTACACGGGCGACGCTGTCGACACGCTGGGCGGTGACGCTGCCACGGCTGTAGCCGGCTTCCATCTGCTTGAGCAGCTCGGCCTGTTTCTCGGGCGCGGCTTGTTTCTGGTAGACCGTGGCCAGCTCGACGTAGCAGATGTCGGTGGTGTTCAGCGCGGCTTTGCAGATGCGCTCTACATCATCGAGATGCTGGTCGTAGGTGCCTTGGGTGCGATACAGCAGCACCTGGGCCAGGCCGGCTTCCGGGTAACCGGAGGCTTGCCATTTACTGATCTGTTGCTGGGCATTTACGTCCGGGAAACTGTGGGGGTATTGCAGGTACAGCATCGCCAGCGGGATCAGGGTGTTGCCTTCGCCATTGGCAAAGGCTTTTTTCAACAGGCCTTCAGCTTCGCGGTGTTCGGCTTCGGTGCTGCCGGGCTTGGCCACCAGCAGGCGACCGAGACGGGCCTGGGCGCGCGGCGAGGTATCGGCGGCTGCGCGGTAGGTGGCTTCGGCCTGTTTGATCTGCGCCGGGTCGCGGGTGCCCACCTGGATATCCGCCAGGCCGACTTGGGCCTCGCTGTAACCCAGGTCGGCCAGTTGCTGGTAGTTCTGCTGGGCGGTGACGGTGTCGCCGCGTTTCAGGGCTTCGTTGGCCAGGCGTTGGTCGGGCAGGCCGGCGCAACCGGTCAAAGAGATTGCCAGTGCCAGCGCGCAGTAGGCCGAAGCGAGGTGCGCTCTGCTCTGTGTGGGAGCTGGCTTGTCGGGTCGCCGCATCGCTGCGATGGCGGTGTTGAACTCACCACCGCCATCGCGGGCAAGCCCGGCTCCCACATTGGCCGGTGTTGTTGTTGAAATAGGGTTCACAGGCATGTCCTCTGCTTACAGACCGTGGGCCATGGCTTTGTCGATCAGCCAGTTCAGCGACGGGCCGCGGTCGCTGGTCACTTCCACCGGGCGGCCGGCGTAGGTGCTGTCCAGCGGCGCATCAGGCTTGATCTGCACGCGGATGTCGGAGGACAGGTCGGCGCTGTTCAGGCTGGTGCTGCTGACGATGGTGCCGGTGCGGGTCTGTTCTTCGTCGGCGACCTGGAAGCTCACCTGGGTGCCTGGACGCACGTCGGCGAACTGGCGATAGGTGAAGCGCGCTTCCACATTGGCCTGGCTGCCGCGCGGCACCAGTTGGAAGATCACGTCGCCTTTGTTGGCGTACTGGCCGTCGGCGACCATTTGCTGGGCGACCACGCAATCGCAGGGCGAGGTCAGGGTGCCGGTCATTTGCTTGCCGAACAGCTCTTCAACCTTGGCCGGTTGCAGTTGGTCTTCGTCCAGGTGGCCCTTGAGCACATCCAGCATGCTGGTGCTGAAGGTCGCCAGCGGCGCGCCTTTGGCGGCAACCCCGTCGCCTTTGAGCAGGCTCTGCACGGTGCCGTCGCGGGGCATGGTCACGTTCATGCCGGGCACGCTAACCAAGCCGGCCTGGGCGTGGCTGACGAAGTACATGCCGTACACCGACTTGAAGACGAAACCAAACGCGGCGAGGCCGACGATGAAGATGCCGGCGCTGAACACCACGGCACGCAGGCGACCGAATGCAGTCATGCCGCTGCCGCTGTCCTTGACCTTGCGCGCCTTGGTGAAGTTGTCGCGTTGCAGGGTCGCCAATACTTCGCCCATGGACACGATGTCACCGGACAAGTGCGAAGTGATCAGGTGGCGCAGGGTGGAAATATCCTGCTGCTCCAGGTTCTGGAACTGGCAACCGGTGCGGCCGCTCTGGCGGTCGTGGGAGCGGATTTGCAGCTCCACGTCCATCGCCAGGCCAAGGTTATCGATCACGAATTGCAGGCGGCCCTTGTGCACTTCGCCGACATTCAGCGGCTGGGTGGCGGTGAACGCCAGGCCGCCGGCAGACAGGTCGATCACCCGCGCTTCGGTGGGTTTGCCGTCATTGCCGAAGAAGCGCAGCTTGGCCGGGATTTTGACCCGCGCATGTTGGCGCTGGGCTTCGGATTCGTGGACAACGTTGACGTTTGCTTGGCTATTCATGGTGTGTAGTTCCTAGTTAATTCAGGCTTGGCTGGGTCAGACCATCATCAGCAACACGGCGACGAAAATGCTGCCGGCGGAGAAGGTCATGGTCCGAGACGACCAGGTGTTGAACCAACGTTGAAAGCTGGCCAAATCGCGGGTCAGTTTGGTGTCCTGGCGGGTCCAGGACTGTTGATCAAGGCGGAAGAACACGTAGATCTTCACCAGCGCGCCCATGATCTGGTTGTAATAGAGAATCACCGGGTACGCCGGGCCGATCTTGTGGCCGGAGCACGACAGCAACAGGGTCAGGATCAGGCGGGTGATGCCGATCCACAGCAGGTACGCGAGGATGAAGGCGCCGCCGTATTTGAAGGTGGCGATGATCGCCACGGTCAGGCCGAGCAGGGAGGTCCACATCGACACGCGCTGGTCGAACAGCACCACGCTGGTGAACAGGCCCAGGCGGCGTACACCCAGGCCGAGGGCGCGGGAGTTCTGGCGCAGGTTGTTGCCGTACCAGCGGAACATCAGCTTGCGGCTGGCCTTGATAAAGCTCTTTTCCGGCGGGTGTTCCACGGTGTTGATCGCGGCATCCGGCACGTAGAAGGTGTCGTAGCCCAGGCGCATCAGGCTGAACCAGCTGGACTTGTCGTCGCCGGTCAGGAACTTGAAGCGGCCCAGGCGCCAGTGTTGCAGCGAGTCGCTTTCCACGTCGGCGATGAAGTCCGGGTTGGTGACCACGCTGGCGCGGAATACCGACATGCGCCCGGTCATGGTCAGCACGCGCTTGGACAGGGCCATGGAGCACATGTTGATGTGGCGTTGGGCGAAGCGCAGTTTGTGCCACTCGCTCATGATGTAGCCGCCGCGTACTTCACAGAATTCGTTGGTGGTCAGGCCACCGACATTGCCGAACAGCTGGAACCACGGCACGGTCTTGCGCACCACGCCTTCGGCGAGCACGGTGTCACCATCGATCACCGCAACCACGGCGCGGTCATCCGGCAAGTGGCGGGAAATCGCACGGAAGCCGAAGGCCAGGCCGTCGCGCTTGCCGGTACCGGCGATGCGCACGAAGTCGAGCTTCACATGCTCTGGCGGGTTCATGCGTTCCCAGAGGCTTTTCACCAGCAGCTCATCGGACATTTCCACCAGCGAGCAGACCACGGTGGTGGGGAAGCCGCATTCGATGGCTTCGCGGATCACCGAGCTGTAGACCTGCGCGGTGGTCAGCGCATCGATACGGAAACTGGTGACCATCAGGAACACATGGGACGGGTCGGCGGCCTTGCCCAGCTTGCGCACTTTACGGCGCAGGTGCGGGTAGACCACGTACAGGAACAGCATGCCGCGAAAGAAATGCGTAGCACCCATCGAGTAGCGCCAGATGCCGACGGCGCCAATCAGGAAAATAAAATTCTTCGACTCCGAGTCGAACGTACTCGCCGGCAACAGCAGGGCGAGTCCCATCAGCAGGCTGAGAAAGAACAGCCAGCCGGCAGATTGCAGCAGTACATGTTTTAACTTGGACATAAGCGTCATCCGAAGGTGATGAAGGCTCCAGGCGGCGCACGCTGGGGATGGAAACGCGCGCCGCCGGGAACTTGCCGTTGCTGTTACCAGCAAATGCCTTCGGTGCGACCGGTGGTGCAGGTGGCCTTGGACATGAAGCCCACCAGGTCGATCACTTGCTTGCCGTGCGGGGCGTTCTGCGCCAGAGCGCGGAATTTCTCGTCACGGTTGCCGAGGATGATCACGTCGGAGTTGTTGATCACCTCATCGAAGTCCGAGTTGAGCAGGGACGACACATGGGGGATCTTGCCTTCGATGTAGTCCTTGTTCGCGCCGTGGACACGGGCGTACTCGACGTTGCTGTCGTAGATGCTCAGGTCGAAACCCTTGCCGATCAGCATTTCGGCCAGCTCGACCAGCGGGCTTTCACGCAGGTCGTCGGTGCCGGCCTTGAAGCTCAGGCCCAGCAAGGCGACTTTGCGCTTGTCGTGGCTGTTGACGATGTCAAAGGCGTTTTGCACCTGGGACTCGTTACTGCGCATCAGCGAGTTGAGCAGCGGCGCTTCCACGTCCAGGGAACTGGCGCGGTAGGTGAGGGCGCGCACGTCTTTGGGCAGGCACGAACCGCCGAAGGCGAAGCCTGGGCGCATGTAGTACTGGGACAGGTTGAGGGTCTTGTCCTGGCACACCACTTCCATCACTTCACGGCCATCGACGCCGACGGCCTTGGCAATGTTGCCGATTTCGTTGGCGAAGGTGACCTTGGTGGCGTGCCACACGTTGCAGGTGTACTTGATCATTTCGGCGACGGCGATGTCCTTGCGGATGATCGGCGCGTCGAGTTCTTCGTACAGCGACTGCAGGACATCGCCGGAGGCTTTGTCGAATTCACCGATGACCGTCATCGGTGGCAGGTCGTAGTCGGCGATGGCGGTGGATTCACGCAGGAATTCCGGGTTGACCGCGACGCCGAAGTCGACGCCGGCTTTCTTGCCGGAGCAGTCTTCGAGGATCGGGATCACCACGTTGGCCACGGTGCCGGGCAGCACGGTGCTGCGCACCACGACAGTGTGGCGGGTGGACTTGTCACGCAGGACAAAACCGATCTCGCGGCACACGGCTTCGATGTAGTCGAGTTCCAGGTCGCCGTTTTTCTTGCTCGGCGTACCGACGCAGATCATCGACAGGTCGGTATCGCGAATGGCGTCGGCGAAGTTGGTGGTGCCGCGCAGTCGGCCGGTTGCAATACCCTGGCTCAACAGTTCACCCAGACCTGGTTCAACGATCGGCGATTTGCCTGCATTGATCAGGTCGATCTTGTCCTTGGAGATGTCTACGCCGACCACTTCGTGGCCACGGGCAGACAGGCAGCCGGCACAGACTGCGCCAACGTAACCGAGACCAAATATGCTGATGCGCATCGCATTTACCTCTTTAATATTCATGCCAATAATTGGCCGGAGTTCATGTTTGCAAGCGTCACTGATGCCACGAAAGTTGGGCGAATAGACGCCGACTTACCGCGTACAGGCATGTTGAATAACGAGTGACTAACTATTGCACTCAAGTTGTGCGCAACTTGGCCTTGTTATTGGGGCTTGCCCTCAAATGCAGCCGGCCTTCCTGGGGGAAGGGCCCGGCGCCAGTGCCGCAGGGTCTTGATAGAGGCGTTAAGCCCTTAAATATCAATACCTTGGGTGTCATCACTGACACATTTGGGTAAGCGCTGC
This sequence comes from Pseudomonas sp. Marseille-Q1929, assembly GCF_017316265.1. Lineage (NCBI taxonomy): Bacteria > Pseudomonadati > Pseudomonadota > Gammaproteobacteria > Pseudomonadales > Pseudomonadaceae > Pseudomonas > Pseudomonas sp. Marseille-Q1929. Next base: position 419,427 of record NZ_JAFLWU010000001.1, on the reverse strand, counting down.
CTTGGCCTATAGGGGTGAGCAATTAATCCTTATCGCTGCCCTCAACTCATATCAGTTGATGATGTGACCCATGAGTCAAAGTTGATGGGGCAACTTTGCTACTTCCTTGGATCGCTGTGTAAGTTATCTCCTACAGAAACAGAGAATTTCGTTACCGGTGGTATGAGCCGCCCATTTTGACGAAGTTCCAGCCCGCTCATCCTGTTTCCGGAAATTTCTTGAAATATTAGTAAAGATGGCACTGGTACTATATTGATAGCACTTGCGATTTGGGCCAGTAGTTATGGGGAGTTGGTACGCGGGGATAGTTTTGTGCCACTAGTGTTTGAAAAAAGTGGTGCCACTACGAAAAAAAATGACGAATGTCGAGTGAAAGAATTGTTAGGAGTACGTCAAAATGTTTTTTGACGTCAAATAAATGGCGATTCTGGTAGTGGAATGCAATAAAAAATGTGGGAGCTGGCTTGCCTGCGATAGCGGTGGGTCAGTCAGCACTTCTACTACTGATACACCGCTATCGCAGGCAAGCCAGCTCCCACATTTGAACATCTGTGTTCTGGAGAGCTTTATTCCGGTGCGTGATCGCGCAAAAACACCAGCTTGTCCGGCTTGGACTGCTCCGCATTGAAGCGATAACCCTGCACATCGAATTCTTTCAGCCTGGCCGGGTCGTTGATGCGCTCTTCAATCACAAAACGGCTCATCATGCCCCGGGCCTTCTTGGCGTAGAAGCTGATGATCTTGTACTGGCCGTTCTTCAGGTCCTTGAACTCGGTGTTGATGATCCGCGCATTCAGGGCCGTGCGCTTGACCGCCGAGAAGTACTCGTTGGACGCCAGGTTCAGCAGCACGTCGTCACCTTGCTCGGCCAGGGCCTCGTTCAGCCATTCGCTGATGCGCGTGCCCCAGAAGGCGTAGAGGTCCTTGCCACGGGCGTTGGCCAGCTTGGTGCCCATCTCCAGGCGGTACGGCATCATCAGGTCCAGGGGGCGCAGCAGGCCGTAGAGGCCCGAGAGCATGCGCAGGTGGTCCTGGGCGTAGCTGAAGTCGGCGTCGCTGAAGGTCTGGGCATTCAGGCCGGTGTATACGTCGCCCTTGAACGCCAGCAGCGCCTGCTTGGCGTTGACCGGGGTGAACGCCGGGGTCCAGCTGCCGAAGCGCGCAGCGTTGAGGCCGCCGATCTTGTCGGAGACGTGCATCAGCTCGCTGATCTGCGCCGGGCTGAGTTCGCGCAGTTGCTCGATCAGTACCTGGGAATGGTCCAGGTACTGCGGCTGGGTAAAGCGCTCGGTGGCAGGCGCGGTCTCGAAATCGAGGGTCTTGGCGGGGGAAATCACCGTCAGCATGAAGTCGTCTCCTTAAATCGTGCGGGGATTCTAGGGGGTTGGGCGGTTTGACTCCACCTATGATGGCGATAGGCACGATCCGTTATGATGGCCGGTAACTCTGGAGAGGAAGACCCTGCGTGCGAATAGCGCTTTTATTATCGGCATGCCTGCTATGCCTGAATGTCCAGGCCGCCCCGGCAGATGTGGCCAGCCTGGACCGTGGCACCTGGCCCGAAAAACTCAGCAGCCCAGCGCTGTTCGACGTGGCCTCGCGCGCAGAAATCCTCATGTTCGCCCACAGTCTGCTGGCCAGCGAAGCCCAGGATGAAACCGCCCTCAAGCAGCGCCTGGGGTTGAAGATCGTCAACCTGGCAGCCATCGATGACCTGCGCCGGCAACTCTGGCAGCGCATGCTGGAGAACTACACCTTCGCCCAGCAGAGCTGCGAGGAGGACGCCTCGTTCTGCTACCTGGTGGAAAACATGGACGACTTGCGCGAGCAGGCCGGCAAGTTCGAGGTCAGCGAAAATTCTTTCTATATAGGTTGGGCGGCCCCCAGCCATGCCTTTCACGAGCGCTATCTGGATGAACTGCTGCGCAAGGCTGCGCTGTTCCCGCAGATCAGCAGCGAAATCGCGCGTTTCGGCGACCATGAGCGCAATGGCGATGAATTCAACGACCGCCTGTTCCTGCTGACATTTGACGGTGGCCCAGCGCCGGTCAGTGGTAATACCGACTGGCTCGCCGACTACCTGCGCAAGCAAAAGATGAACGCGACCTTCTTTGTCCTCGGCAGCAGCCTGCAAACACGGGTGGAGCGCAGCTCCGCCGCCGATGTGCAGGCGTTGTACCAAGGCCAGTGCGTGGGCACCCAGGGTTGGCAGTACCGCTCCCATAGCCACTGGGTCGATTGGCAAAGCTCGATCACCCGCAGCGCTTCGCTGGCGCAGAACCTGATGCCGGAGAACTATGTACCGCTGTTCCGCCCACCGTACGGCCAGCGTCGCGCCGACAGCCAGGGTTTCTTCCAGTCCCAGGGCTTGCAGGTGGCGTTGTGGGACATCGATTCCCAGGACGAACCGGGCAAGCTCAAGGCCGATGAGTCGGCGCAGCGGGTGCTGACGCTGATGTTGCTGTGGCGCAAAGGCGTGATTGTGTTTCACGACACCCAGGACAAGGCGCGGGTCGCATTGCCGCAGTTGCTGCAGGCGACGGCACAGAGTGGCTTGGGTTGGCAGGACTGCCGCGAGGCATTTCGTTGAAGTGCCCGGCCCTGTTGGGTTCGGGGCATTTTTGCGGTGATTTTGTGCGACAAATCGATGCAGGCGGACTTCCGACTTTAACGGGGTGCATGGCACTCGGCTAGTGCTATTCGTCATCCTGAAAAATAAACTTCAAAAAAGCGTCAAAGTGCTTTTTCCTGTCACACGTTTTGCGGTATTACGAAATCAGATCGCCGAAACCTGCAACACAGGTGGCGTCTTTCCAGACTCCTCATGTGGGCATGCACTTGACGTCCCTCAGGTGCATTCGGTGGTCGAATCGAGGCGCAGCACCGCCCAGGTATTGCGTCGACTGGCTCCCACAAAAGGTGACCGAGTATGGATGATCATGGACGCACCCCTTCTTCCGACCAGCCAATCCTTTATGTGCTTGATACCAACGTATTGATCCACGATCCAAACGCACTGCTCAACTTCGAAGAACACCACGTCGCCATCCCGATGATCGTGCTTGAGGAACTCGACAAACTCAAAAGCGGGCACCACAGCGTTGCCGCCGAATGCCGCCAGGCGATCCGCCTGATCGACAAGACCCTGGGCGAAGCGTCGCCGGAGGACGTTGAAGTCGGCGTACCGATCCAGCGTGGCAAAAGCGGGCCCAAGGGTTTGCTGTCGATCCTGATGAGCAAGCGCAGCGAGCCCAACAGCCTGCTGCCGGAAAATCTCAACGACAACAAGATCATCAACCAATTGATCGACCTGCACGCGCGTGACAAGGACCTGCGCGTGGTGCTGGTGACCAAAGACATCAATATGCGCCTCAAGGCCCGTGCGTGTGGGATCGCGGCCGAGGACTACAGCACCGACCAACTGGTCGATGACGTGTCGATGCTGTCCCGTGGCTATCACATGATCACGGGGTCGTTCTGGGACCGCGTCAGCAAGGTCGAAACCCGCCAGGACCATGGCCGCACCTGGCACCAGGTGCAACTGATCGAAAACCTGCCGGCTGTGCATATCAATGAATTCATCGTCGATGAACAGGGCTTCGTGGGCTGGATCAAAGAGATCCAGGTCGACAAGCTGCTGATCCTCGACCTGCATCAGGAACCCCTGTTGCACCAGGAAGCCTGGGGCCTGAAACCGCGTGACATCTACCAGAGCCTGGCGCTGTACGCACTGCTCGACCCGGACATCCACCTGGTCAACCTGACGGGCGCCGCCGGTTCCGGCAAGACCATCCTCGCCCTGGCTGCCGCCATCGAGCAGACCATGGTGACCAAGCGCTATCGCCGCATCATCGCCACCCGCAGCGTGCAGGGCCTGGACCAGGAAATCGGCTTCCTGCCCGGCACCGAGGCGGAAAAAATGGAGCCGTGGCTGGGGGCGATCACCGACAACCTCGAAGCCTTGCACATGGATGACGAAAACACCCATGGCAGCGTCGACTACATCCTCAGCAAAGTGCCGTTGCAGTTCAAATCCCTCAACTACATCCGGGGCCGCAGCTTCCAGCAAAGCCTGATCTTGATCGATGAATGCCAGAACCTTACGCCGCACCAGATGAAAACCATCATCACCCGTGCCGGCGCCGGTTCCAAAGTGGTGTGCCTGGGCAACCTGGCGCAGATCGACACCCCTTACCTGTCCGCGACCAGCTCCGGGCTGACGTACCTGACGGAACGCTTCAAGGACTTCCCGAACGGCGTGCATATTGCGCTGCAAGGGGTGCCACGCTCGATTCTGGCTGAATACGCAGAATCTCACCTGTAATCAATGTGGGAGCTGGCTTTTTGTGGGAGCTGGCTTGCCTGCGATAGCATCACCTCGGTTTCCCTGATCCACCGAGGTGCCTGCATCGCAGGCAAGCCAGCTCCCACACAAGGCAGTGCCCACATTTATTGTGTGTAAGGTTTACAATCGATGCTCCTGATCAGGAGTATCCCTGTGCTGACTCATCTCGATTCCCAAGGTCGCGCCCACATGGTCGACGTCACCGACAAGTCCGTGACGTTCCGTGAAGCCGTAGCCGAAGCCCGGGTGCGCATGCTGCCCGAGACCCTGCAAATGATTGTCGACGGTGCCCACCCCAAAGGTGACGTGTTTGCCGTGGCCCGCATCGCCGGGATCCAGGCGGCGAAAAAAACCAGCGACTTAATCCCCCTGTGCCACCCGTTGATGTTGACGGGCGTCAAGATCGAACTGAGCGCCGATGGCGCAGACTCGGTGCACATCCTGGCGCGCTGCAAACTCTCCGGCCAGACCGGCGTGGAGATGGAAGCCCTCACCGCCGCCAGTGTCGCGGCATTGACCATCTACGACATGTGCAAGGCCGTGGACCGCGGCATGACCATCGAAAGTATTCGCCTGCTGGAAAAGCTGGGCGGCAAGAGCGGGCATTTCAAGGCGGACCAGGCATGAGCATCAACGTATTGTTTTTCGCACGCTACGCCGAAGCGGTGGGTTTTGACTCGCTGGAGGTGGAAGGTGATTTCGCCACCGTCGATGCCGTGCGTCTCGCGCTGGCCAGTGACCCGGAGTTTGCCGTACTCAACGAAACCAGCCTGATGTGCGCGCGCAACGAAGAGTTGTGCGGCCTCGATGAGCCGGTGCAGGCGGGTGATGAAGTGGCGTTCTTCCCACCCGTGACCGGAGGCTGATCATGGCCATTCGTGTGCAGGCCCAGGCGTTTGATCCGGGTGCAGAAGTGAATGCGATGCATGCGGCCAATGTGGGCGTGGGCGCGGTGGTGAGTTTTGTCGGCTACGTGCGCGACTTCAATGACGGCCGCGACGTGTCGGGCATGTTCCTGGAACACTACCCCGGCATGACCGAAAAAGCCCTGGCCAAGATCGCCGTGGAAGCTGAGCAGCGTTGGCCGTTGCTCAAGCTGGAAGTGCTGCACCGCATCGGCGCCTTGGAGCCGGGAGAGCCGATTGTGTTTGTCGCGGCGGCCAGTGCCCATCGCCAGGCGGCGTTTGACGCCTGTGCCTTTGTGATGGACTACTTGAAGACGCGGGCGCCGTTCTGGAAGAAAGAGCACACCAGTGAAGGCTCGCGTTGGGTGGAAGGGCGGGACAGTGATCATGCAGCCGCAAACAGGTGGAAGGTATGACATCAGTGGTCAGACTGTGCGTATTTGTTGGACTAAGTGACGGTGGGGCCATAGCAGATCGTTCTTAAGACCTGTCAACTTTCACAGTTGTTGCTCTCTTGTCTCGACAGTAGGGTTATCACCTAAGGCTTTCTGAATCGTGCGGATGGTGGATTGTGCCGAGACAAGTAAGTCATTTGTGGGTAATGACGACCGGGAGAGTGATATGGCCAGTCCACGGAAGCGAGTCAGGCTTGCTCATTTAAGAATACGGCAGGTGGACGACGGACTACGTCCCATTGGTCTCTATAACAACAATGCGCATCAGTTCCCCATTGTAATTGACGTGCTCAAGGAAGTTGCAGATGACGCGGGTGTTTGGCGTCATGAACCCTTGACCGCTCGTGAGCGTGCCAGCGTTTCGGTAATGGCCCTCACCGCAGAAGACGGTTCGGGATTACCACCTGGGTGGAGTTGCGATACCCAAAAAAACAAATTCACTGTTGGGTTATACCTCCCCGGTCAACCATTGGGCAAGAAGAAGAAAACGTCGGAAGTTTTTGATAACGATGGTCGAGTGTCGAGTATCAAACGTTATTTACGGGTTGATGCCAGTGCATCGATGGACACGGTTGTGTTTTTTGCCAAGGTCATTATCGAGGGGGAAACACTGACAACGCATCACGTTGGTGAGGGGGTGGCGTCCTCGATATCTGTGACCCCCTCACCCGCATGGCAAATCCCTGTTGCGCATCTAAGAGTCCAAGTAACGCGCAACGTCTTCAATAAAGATGCGGTGGTTATTGATCGGTATGTTTGGATACCCACGGGGCTCAGCACAATTTTTTTTGTGGCTAACCATGGATTTGAAAACCCTGTAAAGGTGTTCAATGAAGGCGATTATTTCAATACTTCATTTTTGCATACAGTGCCGGGCATGCCCTTGCAGCGAATCAAAGGCGGGACAGTTGTAAAGGCACTTGCAAGTCCACTGTACATGAACGATATCCAAAAAGGTTTCCAGTTAGGCGAGCCGAATCCTGTCTTGCCGATTGATAGGGCGGGAATGACGGCCTTTAAAGTGTCGGGTGTAATAGCATCTGCTGCTGCGGATACGAACAGTGCATGGAGAGTTCAGGACAATTTTGGAACGATAAATATTTATCATTTGTATGCGTCGGGTGATACGTTGAAGGTCAGGGATCAGGCAGAACCCGAAAGGGAAATTCGTTTGGTGAGCTTCGAAGTCAAGCTTGCAGCGGGTCAGGACTCAATGGCGGCGGTATTCGCAAGTGGAAATAGCCAGTGCAAGGTTTTAATTGAGGTTGTTGCCGAAGTGCGTTTGGATGGTGGCTCTTGGCAACTGGGTAAGTTGACCGAGAGTGAACGTGCCAGTGCGACCTTAACGGCGCACTCACTAGATCCTCTGGCAAAATTACCCGCCGGGTGGTTCTGTGATACAGACAAAAATAAATACGATATCGGTGTTCGACATACACTGGCGCCTGAGGTCGTGGATGAACACCGCCATGGTCATGCTTCTACGCAACTTGAAGTAATAGATCGATTTCTGCGCGTCAACCCGGGTGTTATTGAAACGCAGAGGTTTATGGCATGCATTACCCTGGGTGGCAAGACTTACACCACCAACTTTGCGGAGGGTAGCAAGATATTTGATTCTTCAATTACGCTGCGCCCGGTGCGAGCTTATGCACTTCGCATTTTTGATCTGGTAGCGCATTATGACAATGCGGCTTATAAGGATGACAGTATTAAGTTGCTTGCGATGGTGACTTACTGGACGCCACCTGTGTCGATCAAGCTGGTTGAGACAATAGGTTTAAGCAACCCTGTAGCCATCGCGAATGAAGGTCTCCACTTTCAAACTGCGACGATAGGTTTTGATGTCATTAAAATTAAAACAGGTGGGATAGTCGGCAAGGACCAGTTGGGCGCCACGCTGACAATGAATGATGTTCATCGCGGCGTGTACGCCTCACAGAATCCAACGATCAAGTTTAACGAGCGTCAAACTATTTTGCGTGCGGTGTATTTTCAATACCCGGGTATGCCCAACACCTCCTCCAGCCCTCGTAATTATCTGATCTATAGAGATAACTATGGACGTGAACATCGTTTTCGTTTGAGCCACACGCCTTACGACCCGGTTCGGTTGACCAGTTGAAGGACAATGGGAGGACATTTGACATGAACACATCGCGCATACGCCTGGCTGAATTCAAGGTTCAGACAGTTCAAGGCCAAGTAAGTACCAACGAGTTATACGCGAACGGTCGTCATCAATGCGAAGTTTATATTGTGGTGGCCAAGGAGGTGGAGGATCCGTTCGGTGGTATTAAGCGAATCACGCCCCTGACAGCGACTGAGAAGGCGAGTGTTACGCTGGTTGAGTATTCAACGAATATCGGTGCAACCCTTCCCGCGGGGTGGACCTGCGACACAGTCAAGAACGCGTATGACTGTGGCCTGCGCAAGCATTTTCGCGATGGCGTATTGGAAGAGTCTTCAACTGTTGAAGCGCACGTTCCACGAGCCAGTGTCGCTCCTATTGAAGTGTTGAAACGGTATTTACGACTGAATGAAGCTCAACCCCTTCAAACCAGGCGTTTTATGGCGCGTATTACCGTCGGGGGAAAAATATATACCACCAATTTTTCAGGCGACGACAGTTTATTTAACTCATATGTTGAGATTGTGCCTCAGTTGCCCTACCGTTTAAGCGTGCGCGAACTGGGTGCGTACAGGGATATTTTCGCCTATGAGGATAAGACTATTCCTCTCTCTATACACGTCTATTACTGGCACCCACCTGCGGGTCTGGTGATGCTGGAAAGTTTGGGGCTGACCGCGCCGTTAAATGTAGAGAATGAAGGCGCGAATTTTCATACCTCCTTCTATGGATTTTTAGGTTACTTTAGAGGAGGCGTGCCCATTGGGAAAAATACACCCGAGGCGTCATTGCAGATGTCGGACGTTCAACGGAATCTCTATTTTGATAAAAACCCCGCTATAGAGTTTACGCTGCTGCCTACCGTGATGCGCGCAGTCGTGGTTGAGTGGCTCGATCTTTATAAGTATGGGCAAAGTCAGGGCTACTGGAGATTGATTGATAACCTGGGGTGTATGCACCAGTTTCGAATCGTTGAAGGCGATAACCACACCTTGCCTTTGAAATTGACAGACTAAGGCGGTTAGAACGTGCTGATGTCACTCTTTCATTGAAGGGTTTGGATATGAATGTTTATTCGAATGCTTTTAATTATGAAACGTACTTTTCCGGCAAGGTAGATACGCGTACGGGGCAATTCGGCTGCCAGGTTCAACTGGCGACGCTCTATCCCTCTGGGCCGTTGGAGGTGAGCCGAACGGTGACCCTGTCGTTCGCGATGCTGGGAGCCGTGGGTGGGACTTATGGCGCTCACTGGAGGCTAAGCAACACCGAATTTGACGTCAGCCTTTTAACGCTCACCTTGCTCACGGGGGATAAGTATCAGACCCAAAGCCTGCCCTCCGTAGGGGGCACGCTGGTGATCAAGGATCGCAAACTAAAAGATCTTGTGGTCAAGCGTATAGATACCAACACACTTCACGTCATCTACAAGGATGGCTGTGTCGAAGTCCTGCGCCGCAACGGCAGCACCGGCCCCTACCAGATCGTTTCGCTCCTGTTCGAGAACGGTGAGCAATACACCTGGCACTACGACGCCGGTGGTGCGCTTGAACGTATCCTCAACGCCCAGCAGCAAGAGCTGTTGGTGCTGAACTACGTGGGCGGACGTCTCGTTGCCGCTGACGCACGCGTGGAGGGTGGCCGCTTTGCGCGCATGTTGTTTACCTACACCAGTGGGCGTCTAACGCGGGTCAGCGTCCCATTCGATCGCAATGATGGGCCCGCCAGCGCGGGCTACACGTTTGGTTACACGCCCACTTTCAGCAATGGCTTGATTGCAATCAACCGGCTGACGTCACCCATGGGGGGCGATCAGGTGATTCGTTATGCTGAAAACGGGCATGCCTATGGTAACGGTCAATACATTCCCCGAGTAATCGCTTGGGAACATACCCTCGCCGCCAACCAACCCGCAATGGCCCGAACCTACACCTACAGTACGGACCGCAACTTCACCGGCTATCCGTTTTCAGGTGGGTTCCGCGAGGGCGTGGACAACCTGTTGAATGTGAGCGGCGACTACTTCTACTGGGTTAGAGAAACCCGTATTGATCCGGCCTCGGGTAATGGCCGAGAGCTGACGGCCACCCAGGTGACGTTCAACAAATATCATTTGCAGACAGAGGAATCGGTCCTGCGCGAAGGCACCGTGACGACCACCTTGACGGCCTACAACATGGTTGCAGGCCAGTTTGACGACCAGCCCGCCAATTTCCAACTGCCGAAAACGATTACCAAGCGCTATGAGCGGGCGGGCACGCCGACGAGGAACGTGATCGAGCATATCGTCACCGATGATTACGGCAATGAGGTGGGCCGTACTGAAGCTTCTGGCATTCGCATCGAGCGCAGCTTTTATCCCATCGCTGGTGTGACCGGCCAATGCCCGGGAGACCCTCACGCGTTATTTGTACGTTATGTGAGCCAAGAACGTCTCATCCCCACGGGGGCCGCATCGCCCGAGCGAATCACCGATTACACCCATACCCGTATTCCGCCGACGGGCGGCAGTTACTTTGTCTTGCAACTGTCGTGCAGTCAGATCGGCGCGTTCAGCCAGGGGTACACCTACTACGACACCCCAGTCGAGCTGGCGGGGCGGTTGAAAACCACCTCGTGCACCCTTGACGGGCTGTCGTTGACCAGTGATTTCAGCTATGTCGTCACGGCTGAAAACCTGGTTGAAACCCGTGCTTTAAGGGGGCGCGAGGGGCATGTTCTTGAGTCCAAGCGCATGCTCTCACTGGTCAGTCGACGGTTGATGTCAATGACGCAGGACGGTGGTTCTACCTTGTTCTTGGAATACGATGTCAGTGGCAAGCTGACAGCAGAAAAAGTGTCGTCAGGCCAAACGTGGGTGGGTCGCACCTATGCCTACGCTTTTCCCGCCGACGGCAGAGGTGCGCATATGATCACCACGGATGCCCAAGGCACCCAAGTCATCACCTATTTTGATGGCCTGGGCCGTGAGGTCTCTGAAGCCCAGCTGATCACGGGCGGGCAGGAGCGGGCTCTCGGCACATGGACATATGACGCGCTTGGGCAATGCAGTGAACGGGTCAATTTTGATTATGTGACCGACGGGGTGCGTTCGCTGAAAAGCACTTACGCCTACAGTCCCTGGGGCAACAGCAGCAGCGTCCACAATGCTGATGGTCGTGTGTTGATCGACGAGTACGACCCACAGCTCAACGCCAGGACCGAGGGCGTTGAGGGCGGTCAGCGTCTGAAAACCTCCTTCAATGAATACAATCAGCCGGTAAAGGTGGAGCGCCTCGACGCCAACAACGTCAGTGTGGAACTGGAGTCGCGCACCTACGACAGCCTGGGTCGATGCCGGACGGTGCTGGACGTCAATAAGACCCTGACTGATTTGACCTACGATCACTTCAACCGAGTGCTGACCGTTCTCCAAACGCCCATAGATGGCACCCCGCAACGATTGCGTAGCCTTGAATACGCGCTGGGCACCAGTGATGAAAGGGTCAGCGCACTATTGATTGGCGACAAACAGTTGTGCGCGCGTACCTATGACAGCCTGGGCCGTATGACCCAGCAGCTGCGTGGGACGGGGCAAGCGTCGACGTGGGAATACGAGTCAGGGTGGATGTCCCCTATCGCGATGGTGTCTCCCCGTGGCGCTCGCCAGCAAGTGACCTATGACAAGGCGCTGGACGTGCAATCCAAGGTCGAGATGACAGGGCTTGGGGTGAGCACCTATCAGCATGATCCGATTGCCGGGGCATTGACGCGCTCGGAGGCCAACGGCCTGATTCACGAATATCTGCACGATGTGAACGGTTATCTTGCGAAAGAAACGCAAACCGCCAACGGCACATCGTTGACAGCCCTCTATACCTATTCCCCGGGTGGGCGTCTGCTGAGCCAGACAGCCGCCGATAATCAGGTCAGCGCAATCGAATACGATGCCAGCGGCCGATTCTTGAGGATGACCACCGGCGTCATGGTGGTTGAACAGACCTACGACACGCGTGGCCGCCCGCAGAACCTGACGACGGCGTATGACACTACCCGAGTCGTTACCCGGCTCTCTTATGACGCACTCGGGCGAGAGGCCGAACGCCGGTTTGAGCACAACGGTGTGTTGTTACAAGTGATCACGCAAACCTATGACGCCAACAGTCTTTTGCAGACCCGGATTCTTCGGGACGCCAGCGCACAGGTGGTGACCGGTGAAACATTTACCTACGATGCCTACCATCGGCTCAAGACTTATCGTTGTGATGGTGCTGAACACCCTCAGGACCGGTTGGGCCGTGGCATCGCCGGGCAAGACTTCAGCTTTGACAACCTCAATAACATTACGCGGGTGCTCACGACCTTTGTCAGTGGTGAACAAGATACCTGCGATCGTTTTTTCACCGGGACAGACCCTACGCAACTGACCCGACTCACCCACACCCTTCCGGCGCAGGATGTCACGCTGACTTACGACGCATCGGGCAACTTGCAGGTCGGTACCGCTGGACAGGCCTATATTTACAATGATTTTGAACAACTGACCGAAGTTCGCACCAGCACCCACCAATACCGTTATCAGTACGATGCCGAGTCGCGCCAGGCGCTCGCCTTCCGGGGCAATGAGCCACCCGTGAAGCTGATGTACATGAACGACCGCCTCGATTGTTTGGTTGAAGGGGATAAAAAGATCCGCTTTACCGATGGAGGGGATCAGGTCTTGGCCCGCAGCGGTGGAGTGGACGGGCCACAACTGCATACCAATGATGCATCGGGAAGCGTGCGCGGTATTTCGGCGCTAGGCCAAACCCAGGTGCGGCGCCACTACACGCCTTATGGCGATGCCCAGGTGGTACCCCATGACGGTAAGGCCCGCACCATGGCGGACCTGCAAGTGCCCGCGTTCAATGGCCTGCGACTGGATGCGGCGAGCAACCTCTATTTCCTGGGCAATGGCCAGCGGGCCTTCGATGCAGACTTGCTGGTGTTTTTACAGGTTGACCCGTTGGGCCCGATTGACGAGGGGGGCATCAATAGCTACGCCTACGGCGCGTGTAATCCGGTCAACATGACGGATCCAAGCGGCTTGTGGCCGAGTTGGCTCAGGTGGGTTTTGACAGGCACGGCGCTGGTGTTGGCAATCGTGACGGCGGGGTTGGCGGCTCCAGGGTTGGTGGCGGCTGCTGCTGCCTACACGACCGCCGCGACTGCGGCAGCCCTGGCTACTGCATCGGGTGGCGCCGCCGCAACGGCGACCGCCGCCGCCACGACGGCGGCGATGGTAGTGGCCTCAAAGGCGGCGCTCTTTACCGCCTCGGCATTGGGGGTTGTCGGAGGCACGTTGAGTACCGCAGCGTTGGGCATTGGCGCCGTCGACCAAATGATGGGATGGGACCGTTCGCACCATATCCGCAACCTGGGGTGGGCGTCCTTGGGGTTCTCGATTGCTTCGTGGACGGTCAGCTTTGTGGGTGCCTATACGTCGGCAAGCCTGGCCTACACTGCCGCCATCAAGGCCGGGGCCACCAAGGGGTTTGAACGGTACGCCGGTTTTTTTGACACGCCGATCGGCAGCGGTCTGCAAGCCGCCGGCAAGCGTATGGTGGGCTTGAGCTATAAGTTCACGGATAAACAGGGCATTACGACGTTCAGCAAAGCCTGGGGTGTCAGCCGATTTGCATTGAGAACGACCAATTTCGGGCGTGCAATAGAGGCAAGAGCCAAAGCGGCATCGCCAGGTTCGGATACCGAGTCTGTGCCGCCAAGTCCCGCTCCTTCGGCGCAGCCGCAATCACAGGCGACTGGCAGCCGATTGCTTGATATGACGGCCAGCACTACCGGCTACTATCAGGCATTCAGGGACGAGGTGACGCGTATTCGCCAGCCAATCCTGAGGGAGTTGATGCAAGCATGAGGCAAGTGGGCTGCCGGGGTTGATTCAACTCCTGTGGGAGCAAGCACGCTCCCACATCCTGGATTGCATTCCCGGCTTTAAGGACGCTTACGTTCCACGGCGCGCAACAGATGCGTCGGCGGCGTCTCACAACTGATCTTGCGCCCCAGCAACGTCTCGATCGACGGCAACTGATACGAATCATCTTCCCCGGCAAAACTGATCGACACACCCGCAGCCCCCGCGCGACCGGTACGACCAATGCGGTGCACATAGTCATCCGGCACTTCCGGCAGGGTGAAGTTGATCACGTGGCTGATGCCATCAATGTGAATCCCACGGCCCGCCACATCGGTCGCCACCAACACGCGGATCTTGCCTTCGCGGAAGCCTTCCAACGTCTTGATGCGCTTGTGCTGTGGCACGTCACCCGACAACTGCGCAGCGTTCACCCCATCCCGCACCAGGCGCTCTTCGATGCGGCGCACTTCGTCCTTGCGGTTGGCGAACACCATCACGCGCTCCCAACCGTTGTCGTTGACCAGGTTGTAGAGCAGCTTGTACTTGTCGGCACCGGCCACGGCGTAGATGTGTTGCTCGACGTTTTCGCTGGCAACGTTTTCCGCTTCGATCTCGACGATGGACGGGTCGGTGGTCCACTGCTTGGCGAGGTTCATCACGTCTTCGGTGAAGGTCGCGGAGAACAGCAGGGTCTGGCGTTCGTTTTTCGGCGGGGTCTGGCGAATGATCTGGCGCACTTGTGGGATAAAACCCATGTCGAGCATGCGGTCGGCTTCGTCCAGCACCATCACTTCGACCATGTCCAGGTGCACGTCGCCGCGCTGGTTGAAGTCCAGCAGTCGGCCAGGCGTTGCCACCAGGATGTCGCAGTGGCGGGCTTCGAGGTGTTTGAGCTGCTTGTCGAAGTCCATGCCGCCGACGAACGTCATGACGTTGAGGCCGGTGTACTTGGTCAGGTCGGCGGCGTCCTTGGCGATCTGCACCACCAGCTCGCGGGTCGGCGCGATGATCAGCGCGCGGGGCTCACCCATGTAGCGCTCTTTCGGCGGCGGCGTTTGCAGCAGCTGGGTGATGATCGAGATCAGGAACGCGGCGGTCTTGCCGGTGCCGGTCTGGGCGCGGCCAATGGCGTCTTTGCCGGCCAGGGTGAAACCCAGCACCTGCGCCTGGATCGGCGTGCAGTACGGGAAACCCAGGTCCTGGATGGCGTGCATCAGTTCCGGGGCGAGTTTGAAATCGTGGAAGCGGGTCTTGCCTTCCTGGGGCTCGACGACGAAGTCTTCGAGTTTCCATGGGATCACCGGCGGTTTTGGCGCACGTTCGCGGCGTGGCTTGGGGGCCGGTGCAGCTTCTTTTGCCGGTTCAGGCGCGGTCACCGTAGGCGTCGTCGGCTGGGCAACAGGCGCAGTCCGCGCGGGCTGTTGGCCGTCATGGCGGCTGCCGGCAGTCGGGGCAGGAGCACTGGGAACAGGCGCGAGCGGCTCGGCCTCGCTTTTGCCGAACATCTTCTTGAGTGCTTCGAGCACGGTGATCTCATTAATTGGTTAAGGAATGTACGCCGGCCAGTGTAATGCAAGAAACGGGCGCGGCGTAGTGCGTCTGTCATACGGCTACATAAACTTAGGGTTCAGCCCAGGCGTGCGCTCAACCAAGTGCCGATATCGCGGATTTCCTCGGGTAACACTTCGTGGCCCATTGGGTATTCCTGCCATGTCACGGTGACACCACGGCTCTGCAAATGCTCGTAGGCGCTACGGCCCATGGCGTTTTGCACCACGTCGTCGTACTGGCCGTGCAGGCACAGGGCGGGAATGCGCTGTTGGCTGGCGGATAATTCAAGTTCATCGCTGAAGGTCGGCGCATAGGTGGAGAGCGCAATCACGCCACCCAAGGCACCCTGCCATTTGGTAAACGCCGTGTGGAAAACCACCGCGCCACCCTGGGAAAAACCGGCGAGAAAAATCCGCGACGCGTCTATCCCGCTGCTTTTTTGTTCCTTGATCAAATCGGTGACCATCCGGGCCGATTCTTCCAACTCTTCCAGGCTGATGGAACGGGCCGGGCTCATGGCCTTGATGTCGTACCAACTGGGCATCTCGTAGCCGCCATTAATGGTCACCGGACGGGTCGGCGCCTGGGGCAAAACGAAACGGGTGGTCAGCAAGCTTTCTTGCAGGGCTTCAGCCACCGGCAGGAAGTCGTAGCGATCGGCACCCAGGCCATGCAACCAGATTACGCAGGCGTCTGCGGGCTTGGCGGGCTGAAGAATCAAGGGTTCGGTCATGTCTGCTCCATATATGTGCGTGCGCTCCGATTAAGTGCGACGGAACGGTGCGCGACAGGTTGATCTGTTAAGAGAATGTCGCAAGGTTGAATCTTTTGCTCTTGATAGTGGGCTGAAACGACTCAGCCATCACTCTGGTACGCGCCTTGCTATGTGTAGGTCGATGTCAGAACTATCCCAGGCCGGTAACACTATCAGTGACTGCCGTTGTGGGATAGCCGCTGGAATTACCGCGAAAGCCTCATGCTGCTTGACCCTAAAAAAAGCCAACACGGGTCGATATCGCCTCATAAGGGTGCGCAGAGGTTTTAGCTCCGACACAACAAGAGCAACTGGAGGTTTGAATGAAGGTATTGAAGTCCACCCTGGCCATCGTGACTGCGGCGGCCGTATTGGGTGTCAGCGGTTTCGCCCAAGCCGGCGCCACCCTGGATGCCGTGCAGAAGAAAGGCTTTGTGCAATGTGGCGTGAGTGACGGCCTGCCGGGTTTCTCGGTACCGGATGCCAGCGGCAAGATCCTCGGGATCGACGCTGACGTGTGCCGTGCTGTTGCCGCTGCCGTATTCGGCGACGCGACCAAGGTCAAATTCAGCCAGTTGAACGCCAAGGAGCGTTTCACCGCGCTTCAGTCGGGCGAAGTCGACATCCTGTCCCGCAACACCACCATGACCAGCTCCCGCGATGCCGGCATGGGCCTGAAATTCCCAGGCTTCATTACCTACTACGACGGTATCGGCTTCCTGGTTAACAACAAGCTGGGCGTGAAAAGTGCCAAGGAACTGGACGGTGCAACCATCTGCATCCAGGCCGGTACCACCACCGAGCTGAACGTTTCCGACTACTTCCGCGGCAACAACCTGAAGTACACCCCGATCACCTTCGACACTTCCGATGAAAGCGCCAAGTCGCTGGAATCCGGGCGTTGCGACGTGCTGACCTCCGACAAGTCCCAACTGTTCGCCCAGCGCAGCAAGCTGGCGTCGCCGAAGGACTACGTGGTTCTGCCGGAAACCATTTCCAAGGAGCCGCTGGGCCCGGTCGTGCGTAACGGCGACGACGAGTGGCTGGCCATCGTGCGCTGGGTTGGCTACGCCATGCTCAACGCGGAAGAAGCCGGTATCACGTCGAAAAACGTTGAAGCTGAAGCCAAGTCCACCAAGAACCCGGACGTTGCTCGTCTGCTCGGTGCTGATGGCGAATACGGCAAAGACCTGAAAGTGAAGAAAGACTGGGTCGTACAGATCGTCAAGCAAGTCGGTAACTACGGCGAAGTGTTCGAGCGCAACCTCGGCAAGAGCACCCCGCTGGAAATCGACCGTGGCCTGAACGCGCTGTGGAACGCCGGCGGCATTCAATACGCACCACCTGTGCGCTGATCGCTGATGGTTCTATCACCCGGTGGGCCAACCGCCGGGTGATGTTCTGTTCCATTATTTCCGGGGCACTTCATGCAAAATCAAATCGGCGCACCCAAGCAGAAGCTCAGCTTCAGCGATCCCAAAGTGCGTGCGTGGCTCTTCCAGATCATCACGATTGTGGCGGTGGTCTCGCTGGGCTGGTACCTCTTCAACAATACCCAGACCAACCTTCAGCACCGGGGCATTACCTCGGGTTTCGACTTTCTTGAACGCAGTGCCGGCTTCGGCATCGCGCAGCATTTGATCGACTACACCGAATCGGACAGCTATGCCCGGGTCTTTGTCATCGGTCTGCTCAACACCTTGCTGGTTACCGTGATCGGCGTGATCCTTGCGACCCTGCTGGGATTCATCATCGGCGTGGCGCGGCTGTCGCCGAACTGGATGATCAACAAGCTGGCAACGGTGTATGTGGAAGTGTTCCGCAACATTCCGCCGCTGCTGCAAATCCTGTTCTGGTATTTCGCGGTGTTCCTGACGATGCCGGGGCCGCGTAACAGCCATAACTTCGGCGATACCTTCTTTGTCAGCAGCCGTGGCCTGAACATGCCCGCCGCGCTGGCTGCGGATGGGTTCTGGCCGTTTGTGGTCAGCGTCGTGGTGGCCATCGTGGCAATCGTGCTGATGGCGCGGTGGGCCAACAAGCGTTTTGAGGCGACCGGCGTACCGTTCCACAAGTTCTGGGCCGGCCTGGCACTGTTCATCGTGATCCCGGCGTTGTGCGCCTTGATCTTCGGTGCACCGCTGCACTGGGAAATGCCCAAGCTGCAAGGCTTCAACTTTGTCGGCGGCTGGGTACTCATCCCCGAACTGCTGGCACTGACCCTGGCACTGACCGTCTACACCGCCGCGTTTATCGCCGAGATCGTGCGGTCGGGCATCAAGTCCGTCAGCCACGGCCAGACCGAAGCCGCGCGCTCCCTGGGCCTGCGCCCTGGGCCGACGCTGCGCAAGGTCATCATCCCGCAGGCCCTGCGGGTGATCATTCCGCCGCTGACCAGCCAATACCTGAACCTGGCGAAGAACTCGTCGCTGGCCGCCGGTATCGGTTACCCGGAAATGGTTTCGCTGTTTGCCGGCACGGTGCTCAACCAGACCGGCCAGGCCATCGAGGTTATTGCAATCACCATGAGCGTGTACCTGGCGATCAGCATCAGCATTTCCCTGCTGATGAACTGGTACAACAAGCGCATTGCGCTGATCGAGCGGTGAGGAAACCTGCATGAGTACGCATACTTTCAAACCTGATATGCCGCCGCCGAGCAAAGTGTTCGGCCCGGTGGCATGGATGCGCGCCAACCTGTTTTCCAGTTGGCTCAACACCCTGCTGACGTTGCTGGCGTTCTACCTGGTCTACCTGGTGGTGCCGCCGATCCTGCATTGGGCGATCCTGGATGCCAACTGGGTCGGCACCACACGCGCCGATTGCACCAAGGAAGGCGCCTGCTGGGTGTTTATCCAACAGCGCTTCGGGCAATTCATGTACGGCTACTACCCCGGCGACCTGCGCTGGCGCGTGGACCTGACCGTGTGGCTGGCCATCGTTGGCGTGGCGCCGTTGTTCATCTCGCGCTTCCCGCGCAAGGCGATCTACGGCCTGGGCTTCCTGGTGCTGTACCCGATCATCGCGTTCTTCCTGTTGCACGGCGGCATCTTCGGCCTGAGCAACGTGGCGACCAGCCAATGGGGCGGCCTGATGCTGACCCTGGTGATCGCCACCGTCGGTATCGCTGGCGCGTTGCCGCTGGGCATTGTGCTGGCGTTGGGGCGGCGTTCGAACATGCCGGCGATTCGTGTGGTCTGCGTGACCTTCATCGAATTCTGGCGCGGCGTGCCGTTGATCACCGTGCTGTTCATGTCCTCGGTGATGCTGCCGTTGTTCCTGCCCGAAGGCATGGGCATCGACAAATTGCTGCGGGCACTGATCGGCGTGATCCTGTTCCAGTCGGCCTATGTCGCTGAAGTGGTACGCGGTGGCTTGCAGGCGATTCCCAAAGGTCAGTACGAAGCGGCCGCAGCGATGGGCCTGGGTTACTGGCGTTCGATGGGCCTGGTGATCCTGCCGCAAGCCCTGAAGATGGTAATCCCCGGCATCGTCAACACGTTTATCGCGTTGTTCAAGGACACCAGCCTGGTGATCATCATCGGCCTGTTCGACCTGCTCAACAGCGTCAAGCAAGCCGCCGCCGACCCGAAATGGTTGGGCATGGCCACCGAAGGCTACGTGTTCGCCGCCCTGGTGTTCTGGATTTTCTGTTTTGGTATGTCGCGCTATTCCATTCATTTGGAACACAAGCTCGACACAGGCCACAAGCGTTAGGAGTTGTTGTTATGAGCGAAGCGATCAAACAGCCTGTGAGCCCTGAAGGCATTATCCAGATGCAGGGCGTCAACAAGTGGTACGGCCAGTTCCACGTGTTGAAAGACATCAACCTCAACGTCAAGCAGGGCGAGCGTATCGTGCTGTGCGGGCCGTCGGGTTCGGGCAAGTCCACCACCATCCGCTGCCTCAACCGCCTGGAAGAACACCAGCAGGGCCGCATCGTGGTGGATGGCGTGGAACTGACCAACGACCTCAAGCAGATCGAAGCGATCCGCCGCGAAGTCGGCATGGTGTTCCAGCACTTCAACCTGTTCCCGCACCTGACCATCCTGCAGAACTGCACGCTGGCGCCGATGTGGGTACGCAAGATGCCCAAGCGCAAGGCCGAAGAAATCGCCATGCACTACCTGGAGCGCGTGCGTATCCCGGAGCAGGCGCACAAGTTCCCGGGGCAACTGTCCGGCGGCCAGCAGCAGCGTGTGGCGATTGCCCGCGCACTGTGCATGAAGCCGAAAATCATGCTGTTCGACGAGCCGACCTCGGCACTCGATCCGGAGATGGTGAAAGAGGTTCTCGACACCATGATCGGCCTGGCCGAAGACGGCATGACCATGTTGTGCGTTACCCACGAAATGGGCTTTGCCCGGACTGTGGCCAACCGCGTGATATTCATGGACAAGGGCGAGATCGTGGAACAGGCAGCACCGAATGACTTCTTCGACAACCCGCAGAATGATCGGACCAAGTTGTTCTTGAGCCAGATTTTGCATTGATTGATGCTTGTGTGAATAAACCCGGCCTGGTGCCGGGTTTATTTTTGCCTGCTGCATTGTGTCAGGAGGCTTGAGCCGCCAGCAGCTGTGCATCTTTTGCGATGAGCAGTCGGTTCAGGTCTTCCCCGACATTGAGGGCCTCTATCTCGGCCAGCAGGTGAGGGTGTTTATCGAGCAGGCGCATCAAGGTGAGCAACGGTTCCGGCGGGAAAATCTCCGCCCGTTCGTAGCGAGAAAATGCATTGTGCCCGCGGACGGTCAAGAGCCGCACCGCGTCTTTTTGTGTGAGGTGCAGCTTGCGGCGGATGCGCTTCATTTCGGCGGCGATGATTTTGCGCGCGTCGATCAACAACAGGTCCGATGCCTTGCAATAACGCTCGGCACTGTCGTCATCGTGATCGAATTCAACTTCATGACAGACCTGGCATTCCCAGCCTGCAATGTCGGGAATATCCCGAATCATTCCCCGTGTGTTGATCGTGAAGGTACGACCTTCGAAATGCTGCATTGCGTCATGGGTTCCGCAGCTCATGCATTGCTGGGTTCTCATTGGGTTTTCTCCTTGAAAGAGATTACAGGAGGACCTCCGCCAGGGCGGTAAGTTACTTTGATGTAAATCTCCGTGCCGTAGATCTTGATCAGGTAGACGTCCTGCCATACCCGATGGTCTGCATAGGTCGTCATTGATTTGTACAACATTCGCTGCTCAAGCGCGCAGACCACGTGTTGCATCTGGTCCGGGCTCAGCTCCATTTCCCGGGCATCCTGCAGCGCGCTCGCGGTGAATGCCGTGTAACCCATGCGGATGACCTCTTTTTTCACCAAGGCCAAATCGTAGTGAGGTGTGTACTTTTCCATAAGACACCTGAGTCCAATAATTACCCTCTAAGGGTGATTTTACCAATCGAAAATACTGCTCCTTTTCCTGCCTAAAAAACCTAGTGCGTTGCTCTTGTAGGCGCGTCCGAATAGGCTGTGGGACTTTTCAACCAGCGATCAGGGCAAACGCCCATCCTTCTGCCGGCAGTTGATCCATGACCTCTGAAACCAAGCTTGAAGAACTGTTGATCGACGCCGAAGCCGACGACGAGGTGGTGCAACACCGCCCTCCGGTGGTGAGCCGCCCGTGGTTGTTGATCTTGGGGCTGGTCCTGGTGGCAATGAACCTGCGTCCGGCGCTGTCGAGTCTTTCGCCGTTGCTGAGCAAAGTGTCCGACAGCCTGGGACTGTCGGCAGCCAAGGCCGGTTTGCTGACCACCTTGCCAGTGCTGTGCCTGGGGCTGTTCGCGCCGCTGGCGCCGATCCTCGCGCGGCGTTTTGGCGCCGAGCGGGTGGTGCTGGGGATTTTGCTGACGCTGGCCGGCGGCATCATCCTGCGCAGTTCGTTCGGCGAGGCCGGATTGTTCGCCGGCGGCCTGATCGCCGGAGCAAGCATCGGCATCATCGGCGTGTTGCTGCCGGGCATCGTCAAGCGTGACTTCGCCAAACAGGCCGGCGCCATGACCGGCGTCTACACCATGGCGCTGTGCCTGGGCGCGGCGTTGGCGGCAGGGGCCACGGTACCGCTGAGCCATTATTTTGGTGACAGCTGGACCATCGGCCTGGGCTTCTGGATTGTCCCTGCCTTGGCGGCGGCGCTGTTCTGGTTGCCGCAAGTCGGGCAGAAACACGGGGCGCATCAGGTTGCTTATAGGGTGAAAGGCTTGCTGCGCGATCCCCTGGCCTGGCAAGTCACCTTGTACATGGGCCTGCAATCGTCCCTGGCCTACATCGTGTTCGGCTGGGTGCCGTCGATCCTGATCAGCCGCGGCCTGAGTGCCACCGACGCCGGGTTGGCGCTGTCGGGTTCGATCATCGTGCAACTGCTCAGCGCCTTGACCGCGCCTTGGCTGGCAACCCGTGGCAAAGACCAACGGCTGGCCATCGTGGTGGTGATGCTGCTGACCCTGGGCGGGCTGTTTGGCTGCCTGTTCGCGCCGCTTGAGGGGTTATGGGGCTGGGCGATCCTGTTGGGGCTGGGCCAGGGCGGCACGTTCAGCCTGGCGCTGACCTTGATCGTGCTGCGCTCGCGGGACTCCCACGTGGCGGCCAACCTGTCGGGCATGGCCCAAGGCATCGGCTATACGCTGGCGTCGCTGGGGCCCTTGGCGGTGGGTGTGTTGCATGATTGGACCGGTGGCTGGGCAGCCACCGGCTGGGTGTTCGGCGTGATCGGCGTGGGCGCGATCATTGCCGGGTTGGGGGCTGGCCGCGCGCTGTACGTCGGGGTCAGCAGCGAGAAGCTCTGAAGGTCACAGGTATTTCACCTCCATCGTGGCCGAGCCATCGATAGCCACCTCGTTGCTCAGGTCCAGACTGTTTGTTGCGACGACAACGGTACGTACTTTGATTTGCGCTGTGAGCTTCTGAATGGCGATCGGCAAGGTCAGGTCATCAGCCGCCGCGAACCCTGCCCAAAGGCCCGCGTACCAGAACGTCAGGTCTGGGGACCAGGTGCTGCCGTCCCAGGAGGTAATCAGCCTCACAGGGTCATTATCAGCGATCGGGTTCTCCAGCGTCATCCAAAACCAGCCCAACTTCTGGGTGCCATTGATCAGCCCCAGGCCGTAGTTGTAAATGGAATTGCTGGTGGCTGCGCGGTTGTCGATACCCCGCAGGGCAAACAGGGTCGCCGCGTCGCAACTCACCTCCATCGTCAGGGGGCTTATGCCAAGGGTGGTCGGTGATGTGGGGCTAAGGTCCTTGGCGGACAGTTTTCCGTGGTCGATAACCCCGCTATTGGACAGCGTCGGCGTGCACGCACTCGGGGTAATCGAGCCTTTGACGCTCAAATCCACGCTGGACGCCGCGAAAGCATGGCCGGTGCTGGCCAGTAACAGGCCAGCGATCAGGGTGTTGAGGGACTTGCTCATGGTGTTGTTCCTACCTAGGGACAGGGGAGAGTTTCAGGGATTACAGGTACACAACTTCCAACGTCGCAGAGCCGTCCATCGGCGTTTCCACGCTGAGGTCGAGGTTTTGCCGCGCGTTGATCGTGGCTTCCAGCTTCAGGGTGCTGGTCAGGCTCTGGATCGCCGAAGGGCCGGAGGTGCTGCCCACCACATCGGTAAAACCGAGCAGGCTGCGTGAACCGACGTCGATGGGGTTGAGGTTGGCGGTACGCCAGGCCAGGCCACCGGTGGTGGACTCGGTGCCGTACACCACGGCCAGGTCATCGACCACGGTTTGCTTGGGGTCGAAACTCACCGAGTACACGCCGATCTTGTTGCCGCTGCTGTCGAGCCCGAGGCCGTAGAAAATCTCGCTGTTGACGTGGGCGGTGCCGTCGCGGTTGTCGCGCATGCGCAGGGCATAGCGCCCGGCGGCGTTGCAGTTGACGGTCAGGGTCAGGTACTTGTGGGGTAGGCGCGTGCCGTTGGTGAGGTTGAGGTCGTTACGCGAGATCTTGCCGAAGTCCACCAGCCCGCCGCCGGACAACAGCGGCGTGCAGGCCATCGGGGTGATCAGGCCTTTGACGGTCAGTTCGGTGGTGGAGGCCGCGTGGGCGGTGCCGGTTACAAGGGCCAAGGCAATCAGAGTGTTTTTCATGGGGATGTACCTAGAGGTAGTTGATGTCGAGGGTGATCGAGCCGTCGATGGGCACTTCTTGCGTCAAGGTCAGGGTGTTGGCCGGGGCGATCGTCGGTTCGATCAGCACGTCGGCGGTCAACCGTTGGATCGCATCCGGCACGATGTCCGGTGTGGTTCGGTCGAGGGTGAACGAGGTGCGGAAGGTGGGTGACAGGATGGGGGTCGGCGCCCACGTGCTTGACCCCACGGAGCCGATGGGCTGCATGGCGGCGTCATCGGCGATGATCGATTCGAGGCGCAATAGCAGGCTGCCAACCTTTTCATCGCCATTGATCAGCCCCAGGCCAAATTTGAGCGGGTTGTCGCTATCGAAAGGGGAGCCTGCGCGATTGTCGCTGGGCTTGAGCGCGACCAGAGTCAAGGCCTGACAGGTGAGCGTCAGTTGCAGGCGTTTGTCGGGCAGGCGGGTGGGCTGATCAAGGTTCAGGTCCTTGGCGGGGATCTTACCCAGCTCCAGTACGCCGCCATTGGACAGGCTCGGTTCGCAGGCGCTTGGGGTGATTTTCCCGCTGACGCTCAGGTCGATGCTCGACGCCGCCTGGGCTGTGGCGCACAGCAAGGTCAGCGCGGCAAGTGGCAGTAAAAGGTTGATCACGGTGATGCTCCTAGAGGTAATGGAGTTCAAGCGTGGCGGCGCCATCGAGGCGCACCTCGCTGCCCAGGTCCAGGGAACCCAGCGGTGCCAGCACCGCCTCCAGGCTCGCCGTGGCGCTGAGTTGTTGAATCGGCTCGGGTCCACTGCTGCTGCCGGCGCTGGCGTTGAAGCCCAGGTGGCGGTTGGCGCCAATGGCGAATGGGCTGGCGCTGGAACTGCTCCACGGCGCTTCACCGGTGGGGGAGTCGGTGCGATAGAGCTGGGCAAAACTGTCGGCGGTCGCGCGCAGCGGGTCGAAGATCACCGCGTAACGCCCGATTTTCTGGCCCTTGGCATCAAGCCCCAGACCGTAGGTGGTTTGATCAACCGGGCCGGTGGCCGAGCCCTGGCGGTTGTCCTGCAGGCGCAGGGTGAAAGCGCTCGGCGCGTCGCAGGCCACACTGACCACCAACGGTCGGGCGGGCAGGGCGGTGTCCTTGTCCATGTGCAGGTCCATCACCGACAACTTGCCGAAATCCACCGTGCCGCCGTTGGACAGGCTCGGTGTGCAGGCCGCCGGGGCGAAGCGTGCTTGCAGGCGCAGTTCTCGCGAGCGGCCGGTGTTGATGGCGTCGAATAGGCCGCTGGTGTCCCAAGTCACCGCATCGCTGACCCGCGAGGCTTCGGCGCTGGCCCAGGCAACGGCCTCAAGCTGTACCGTCAGGCTACGCCCACTCACCGGCACCCCGGCGCGCACCGGTACGATGCCGTGGTCCGGGCGCCAGACCAGGCTGGCGCCGCTGCTGACGGCGGGCTGGCCGCTGCCCGCGAGCAACCCCAGTTCTACCGCTTGGCCGTCGAGCAGGGCATCGCTGGCGCGCAGGCTGTAACTGCCGCGCTGGGTCAATTGAAAGCGTTCGGCGCCGGCGCCGATAGCGCGATAGAACAGGCTCATGTCCGCCGGGTTCGCGCAGTTCAGGCTCAGGCTCAAACGCCGTTCTCCCAGCCAACGCTCCGCCGTCGGCACCAACGCGACCGCGCGGTTCATCAGGCCGAAATCCAGCGTGGTTTCGCTCAGGTTCAATTGGCACTCTTCGGAGCCCCATGCATTGGCGGCCACTAGCAGGCCCAGCGACAGCAAGACGGGTTTCAGGCCCATGGTCATCGTCCTCATGGTTGGCACCGCGCCGGTGCGGTTTCGTAATACAGCTCGGGGTCGCCGCGTTCCGGCAGTTCGAAGCTCAGGCGGCAACGGGGTTGGCCGGTTGCGCTGATCCACAGCGGGCGAGTGTCGAGTACATCGGGCAGGAACACTTGGCTGCCTTCCTGCACCAGGGTCACGAACTCGCCGTCTGCGGTACTGACGGCGGCGCCACGGGGCAGCGGCTGGCCGTCGGCGGAGGTCACGTTGAGCAGTGCACGGCGAGTCAGGGCGACCCCAAACTCGACCTTGTCCACCGCGCCCCGGCCGGCGGACAGTACCGCCAGGCCATTGCTGATATCGGCATTGCGCGGCAGCGAGCGGGTTTGCACTTCCACCGGGCTACGGCCGTAGGCGCTGAGCTGCGGGACGACAGCCTGGCCTTGCCAGTCGGTCCAGACCGGGCCGCTGGGGGTGCTGACCTTGATGCCCGCCATGTCGCCCACCGACATCACCGCAAAGGTCTCGCGCACGGGGTACGGCGAAAACGTCAGGCCGTCGCCGTGCAGCACCACGCCACCGCGCGCGCCGCCCTGATAACTGGAACGCTCGGCATCATTGCGGGTGTAGTTGAAGTCCAACTGGCTGTAATAGGGCAGGGCCGAAACGCCGATGGAGGACTCCACCGTGCGGTCGCGGCTGTCGCGCTCGACGCCGACCCGGTAGCCGAGCTGGTCGTTGAGTTGCTCACTGACGCCCGCGCCGATGCGGTGTTCGCCGCCGGCATTGCGCGCCCAGGCGCGGCCTCGGCGGTTTTCGCCGAGGGGCACGCTGATATTCAGGTAAACACTGTCATCGCTCTGCTGGCGCCCGCCGACTTGCCATTCGGCGCTGGCCGACACCGACACCCGGCCGAAACTGGTGCCCCAGGACGCCAAGGCGCGGCTGCTGCTGTCGCCGGTAAAGGTCGATGAGCGCGAGATGCCAGCACTGAACGCGCCCAACATCGGGTGCGACCAGGACGCCGTGGCACTCTGTTGGTCGCGGTAGCGCGAGCGCTGTTGTTCGCGGGTAGTGGTGGTGTAGGTGGAGTCCTCAAGGTCGCGATAACCCATGGTGCGCCACGAACCGGCGGTGGTGATCGCCCAGCGCTCGGTCAGCCGCTGCGACCACGATAGGTCCGTTTGCACGCCGCGCTCGTTGCCTTGGCGGGTGGCCTGGGCGAGCTGCGTGGACACTTGGAACTGGCTGTCCTGCCACGGCAACCACCCCACGTTCAGCCCTGTGGCGCGATAGTCTTCTGCCCCCAGCACGCCGAGGCCAAGGCTGATCTGCGGGTGCACTGCGCCGCTCCAGCCGCCACTGACCACCCAGGGCTCGGCGCTGTCACCGTCCCCGATCTTACGCACGTGCCCGGCGGCCACCGAATAACCCGGTGCTGGTAAACCCAGGCCGAGCATGGCGGCCGGTACCGTGAAGCGGCGTTCCTCCCCCGTGGTTTCCTTGACCGTCACTTCCACGTCGGAACGGCTGTTCAAGCGCCGCACATCGCTCAGGGAAAACGGCCCGGCGGGCACCACGGTTGAGTGAATCAGTGTGCCGTTCTGGCGGATCTCCACTTGCGCGGGGCTGTTGGCAATACCGGTGATGGTCGCGCCCTGATTCTGGTCCTGTAGCGCGGTTTCGGTCAGCACCTGGGCGCCAGTGATCTGCGCGCCCGCCAGCACGGGGTTGTACAGGTTGATCTGCCCGGCCTGGAACACCGCCTGTTGCTCGGCGAAGGTGCGCTGGGCGTAGGCATCCAGGTGCGTGGTGCGCGCGACCTTATCTTGCCAGGTGCGCACTTGGCGGCTGCGCACGATCCAGTCACCGGCATTGAAGCCCACCTCGGTATTGGCCGAGGCGAAGCGGCTGTCGTCGTCGCCGTAGTCGTTGTGCAGGCCGGACACATCGTAGTTGAGCAAGCCGGCTACCCCGCCGGTCTGGTAGCCGGACACATCCTGCATCGCCGGGCGCAGCGCTTCGGTGGGCACGATCAGCAACAGGCTGAGGTTGGCCGGGTCTTGCTCGATCACGGTTTGCGGGTAAGCGTCGAGAAAGTCATGGCATGCGCCATCGCCAGCGGGCATGCGCAACATGCCGGCGTCCAGCAACGCCTGGTTGAAACACAGCGCGCCCTGGTCGTCGAACACCACCTCGACCCGGCCGCGGCGTTGGCCGTTCACGTTGAGGTTGAGCGCATGGCGCCCGGCGGCAAAACGCGGTGCTTCCAGCAGCAGGTTGGCCAACTGCGGATCAATGCCGCGTTGGGACAGGGTTTGCGGGTCGAACCAACCGGCGGCCTCATCGGCCAGGGGTTTACCGGTTGGCAGCGCGGTGCCGAGGGTCAGCGCGAGGCCCGCGAGCAGGCAGCGGCGCGCTCGGCGCGGTGAAACGCCAGGCACGGCTTTGCCGTCGCGATCAGTCATTACTGTGCTCACAAGTCGTACTCAAATAATGGAGGCGTTCCCGTTCCACTCCCTGGCGCGGGCAGGCTCCTGGTGGCCTTCAATGTGAGGCCACTTCGTTATCAGGGCGCCGAGAACCAGTCCCCCGGCGCTGCGATCAAAGGGTGATCGGTGCTTGGTAAGGTTCCACGGCAAAGCCGTAGACCGTCGCCGGCTGCAGTTGCACGGTGCTGGCCGTGGCCTGGCTGGCCGCGACCTTCAGGGTTTCGCCCGGCAGTACATAAGTGCGTGGCAACAGCGCTGAACCATTGCCAGGCAGCAACTTCAGTTCCTGGGCCATGCGCACCACGTAGGGCGTCGGGTTGTGCACGCTCAGTTGGCTGTCTTGCAGGCTCCAGGTCAGGCCGGTCCAGGGTGTGCGGTTGGGCGCCAGGCCCTTGGGATGCAGGATCACCGGCAGGTTTTGGCGCACGGTCACACCGACCCGCGCATGGCCCGCCTGGCCCGCGGCCTTGCCCTGGGGCATGCCCTCGAAAATCACCCGCATCAGGTGCTGGGTCTTCAAGGGCTCAGGGGTTTGCAGGATGAAGCGAATCAGTTGGCTCTTGGCCGGCTCGACCCGTGATAGGGGGGGGGTGACGAATAACCGCGAGGCGGTGTCTTCGGGAATGTTTTCCAGGGTCACGTGCAGCAATGCCAACTTCGCGTCGGTGTTGGTCACCGATACCGAGGCTTCGCCGTCTGCTTCGTTGACGATCACCACGGAGGTGTCCGGCACCATGCCGTCCGCCAGTACCAGGCTGGGGCCCCATAATGTCAGCGCCAGTGCGACGAGGTATAGGCCGGCATAACGCACGACGTTGAAGGCACGGGTAAACCAGGCAAAACGAGGGAGGGGAAACATGACTATAGATACCTCAGGTCTAGCACGATGGAGCCGTCCAGCGGCACCTCTTGGTCGAGGGTCAGATAGGCGGCAGCGTTGATCGATGTGTTGATTTCCAGGGTGGCGCTCAGCAGGCGATGACGTTCGGGCACCAACGTGCCGGGGTGCGCAAAGCCCATGAAGGTGTCCGGGTAGGCGCTGGACTCGGGAAACCAGGTTTCACCCTGATTGCTGGACGCCAGCACCAGTGCACGCTGGTCGTCGGCCATCACTTCGCGAATCGCCAGTGACACTGAGCCCAGGCGTTCATCCGGCGCATGCACGTTATTGCCCAGGCCGTAATAAAACCCCGGTCCCACTGACGAATCGGCACGGTTGTCCACACCCACCAGCACATACAACACCGGCTCGTTGCAGCTCACATGCAGGTCCAGTTTTTTGCTTGGCAATTGGGTGAACTCGTATTGGTTGAGGGAACGGGCCGGCACCCGTCCATGATCGACCACGCCGCTGGGCGACAGGGTTGGTGTGCAGGCGCTGGGAATGATGCTGCCGCTCAACGTCACCTCCACCGACGAGGCGCACAGGGCGGGAGTGGCGGTCAGGCAGAGACCGAGCGTCATCAAGCGGCGTAGGAGCGTGTTCATGGTCGGGTGTTGGAACCGTGGTTAAGGGGACATCCTTGAGAACTGCAAAGGGTGCAAGGCAGAGCGCTGCACCCGTATTCCGTTACAGGTATTTGACGGTCAGGGTGGCGGAGCCATCGATGAGCACTTCTTCGGTCAGCGTCAGGCCACTGGCGGGGGCGATGGTGGGGAGGATTCTCATGTCAGCATTGAACAACTGAACGGCAATGGGTGCATCGACGCTCGCATCGGCCACGGAGACGATGTTATTGCGCATGAAATTCCGTTCCATCAGCCAGGTTGTGCCGCCGTCAGTGGAGCCGATTGTTCGGGCTGCCACGGAGTCGGCCAGCGGATTGATCAGCGACAGCTCCATGGCACCGAGTTTTTCGTCGCCATTGATCAGGCCCAGTCCGAACGACATCAGGTCGTTGTTGTAGTCCGAGCCCTGGCGGTTGTCTTTGGCTTCCAGAGCCATCAAGGTGGCCCCGTCGCAGGTCACGGTCAGGGCCAGATTTTGTTGCGGCAACAGCGTTGGCTGGTCGACGTTGAGGTCTTTGGCGGAAATCTTACCGATCTCGACTTGGCTGCCGTTGGACAAGGTCGGCTCGCAGGCACTCGGCGTGATCAGCCCTTTGACGGTCAAGTCCACGCTGGAGGCGGCGAACGCCTGACCGGCACCGGTGATCATCAGAGTGGCAAGCAGGGAGTTCAGGGTCTTGTTCATGGTGTTGCTCCTTGTAGGGGAAAGTTGAATGACAGCTGCTTACCAGTACTTCAGTTGCAGCGTGGCCTGGCCGTCGATCGGGACTTCATCGAGCAAGGTCAGGTCGGTGGATTTGACGATGATGGTGAATGCCCGAAACCGTGCGCTCAGGTCTTTCAGGGCAATGGGGGTGTTGGGGCCGCCGATGGCCGCGAACGAGGTCAACGCCTCATGGCCCAGGTAGGGCGAGACACTCCAGTTGCCGCCGCCATTGCGCGAGCTGATTACGTTGACCGGGTTGTTGTCGGCCACCGGATCAAACAGGGTGAACGCCACACTGCCCAGTTTCTCGTCCTCGGCGGTGGTGCCCAGGCCGTGGAGTGCGGGGTTGATCGCCGAGGTGCCAGCGCGATTGTCCACGGTGGTGAGCGTGAAAAACGTCTCACCTTCGCAATGCACTTCAAAGCGCATTTCCGCTGGGTCGAGCAAGGTCGGCTTGGCAGGCTGCAGGTCTTTGGCGGTCATTTTGCCGTGGTCGATCACGCCGCCATTGGAGAGCGTTGGTTCGCAGGAACTGGGGGTGATGCTGCCGGAGACACTCAGGTCAGCGTTGCTGGCGGCAAAGGCGCCGGGCGCACAAGCCGCCAGCAGGAGGGCGGCAACGGTTCGGTTCATGGGCACAAGTCCTTGTGGGTGAAAATTGGGGCTACAGGTAAAACACGTCCAGCGTGGCTGAGCCGTCCAGACGGACTTCCTCATCAAGCGTCAGCCCGTTGGCGGGAGCGATACTCGCGGCGACATGCAGGTCTGCTGTGACGTTAACCAGTGCAATGGGGGCCGCAACGCCGCTGCTGGTGTCGCCGAACGCAGCCAGTTGGTGCCACACCAGAAACACGCCATGGGGGAAACTCCACCAGAACTGGCCGTTATCAGTGCTGGTCATGGTGGTTACCGGGGCGGTGTCGGACATCGGATTGCGCAAAGTGAGCATGTAGCGACCTACCTTTTCATTGCCGTTGATCAGCCCCATCCCATAGCTGTATTCCTCATCCAGGTGGGCGGTGCCGGCGTGGTTGTCGTTGCCGCGCAGGGCAAACAGCGTCGCGGCGGCACAACTCACGCGTAATTGCAGGGTGATTTCGGGTAGCCAGGTTGAGCTGTCAGCGGACAAGTCCTTGGCCGGGATTTTCCCGTAGTCGATCACTGCGCCCTCGCCAAGCGTCGGGGTGCACGCGCTGGGGGTGATTTTGCCGGCGACCGAAAGGTCGACGCTGCTCGCGGCACGTGCGCCGGATGTCAATGCCAGCAGCAGGCAAGCCAGGCCGAAGACGGTTGAAGAGACGGGCTTCATAAGTAGCGCAACTCGACCGTGGCAGAGCCGTCCAGCGGCACCTCTTTGCTCAGGCCCAGGCCGTAGGCGTTGGGCAACGAAAAATGCGCCGAGCCCTGGCGGTTGTCGCGGCCGTGCAAGGCAAACAATGTCTGGGCTTCGCAAGCCACATTGGGCTTGAGGGTGACGATGGGCAGAAACGTGGTGCTGTCGACGGAAAGGTCTTTGAACGGGACTTTTCCGTAATCGACGTTACCGGCCTCAGACAAGGTATGAACGCACGCCTTGGGGGTGATGCTGCCTTTGACCGCCAGGTCTACATTGCTGGCGGCCACCGTCACACTGGCGTGCGCAATCAGCAGGGCGCCGGTCAGGGCCGCGAGAGACTCTTTCATATCAATGGATCTTCCTGTGCAAGGGCTTCAGGGACAGATAGGCGTGGTGAAGTTGCCCTGTGTCTTATGGTTGTTAAGGGCACACGCAGCTTTAGGGAAAAGCGGGAGAGAATTTATCGGCGGGGCACAGCGCAGGAAATGCAACTATTACGAATGACAGGGTGGCAATGACAAAAAGGGCTTGTTTAGTCATATAACCCGCTAAAACGCCAGTTGTCGTAGTTGTTGTATCGCAGCTATCCATACATTCGGATATTTTTCCGCGCTATTTGATTGCATAAAGCCATTCATTTGGATTTGTGCAGTCGTCTTGCTGCGAGCAGGTGGGCCTGTCGGGCTGATTGCTCTCGAGGAGAGCTCTGATGCCGGGCAAATTTCCATCTCGAGGCCCGCGCCACGCGCTGCCTGGCGCAATCAAGCCCAACCCTTGGGACCACGCTCGGGTGTTGGTGGTGGACGACCATTCCACCTATCGCCTGCTATTGAGCACGCTGTTGGAAAAGCTCGGCGTTGCCCATCAGTGTTGTTGCGACGGGGAACAGGCATTGCACGCCTTGGCGCTGCAGCGCTTCGACCTGGTGATCAGCGATTGCCGCATGCCCGGAATGGACGGTTACGCCATGACCCGCGAGCTGCGCCGACGTGAACGGGTGGACCGTCAGCTACCCACGACAGTATTGGGGTTTACCGCCAGCCTCGGCCCGGAAGAGATCCGTAAATGCGTGCTCAGCGGCATGGATGGATGGCTCACCAAACCCATCGGTTTTGCCCAGTTGCGTGAGGTATTGCGCTACTGGCTGGCGCCGCAACCTACTGATGCGGCTCACCGCGAAGGCGCTAGGGTGGCGCGTCAGAGCAGCTTTCCCAGTCGTGCCAGCCTGATCGCGGCGTTTGGTTCCTGGGACGTGGTAGAGCCGATGTTGTTCAGCCTGATCCAGGAGGCCCACGCCGACCTGGCCGTGTTGATCCATGCGCAAGCGACCTTGGATGCCAGGCTGGCCGCGCAATGTCTGCATCGCCTGGTGGGCAGTGTGGCGTTCCTTGGGGAAACCGGCTTGGAAGCGCAAACGCTGGCGTTGATAGGGGGCGTGCGCTCGGCTGGGGTCGCGATCAATGGTGCCGCCGTGGATGCACTGCGTCGTGAAGTAGAAGCGTATTTGAATTACTTGAGTTGTCTTTGAAGGAATATGCCTGTCTGACATGTAGTACTTTTCTGTATGTGATTTCTCTTATTTGTGTAGGCACTTATGTGAGGGTCTTTAAATACGGGGGGAACACGCATCTGACGATTTATTTCCTATTGTTGCAAAAACACGATCGCGCTATTTTGCCAGTCTCAAATTGCCATCATGGAGAAACTGATGAATCGCATCATTATTGCTGACGATCACCCTATAGTTCGTGTTGGGCAAAAAGTAGTGATTGAGGCGAGTGGCAAGTGCAAAGTCGTGGGGGAGGCAGATGGTCCGGATCAACTTCTGGAGTTGGTCAGCCGTGTGCCTTGTGACGTGATCGTTACCGATTTCGCCATGCCCGGTAATCAACAAGCGGACGGCTACGGGTTGCTGGGTTTGTTGAACCGTACTTACCCGGATCTGCCGGTCATCGTGGTCACCATGTTTGCCAATATCGCGACGCTGCGCGCGGCCTTCAGCCACGGTGCGCGGGGGGTGATTGCCAAGAGTGCATCCGCCCGCGAACTGCCCAAGGCGCTGAGTACGGTGGTGCAAGGGCGTACCTTTGTCAGTGAGTGCTTGCGCGTGCAATTGGACCAGACGTGCCTCGACCAGCCGACCAAGATGCCCACCTTATCGGGTAAAGAGCAGGAAGTAGTACGCATGCTGGCCAGCGGCATGACCGTCAGCCAGATCGCGGCTCGGGTCAACCGCAGTATCTCCACCATCAGTAAACAGAAGGGTACGGCGATGCACCGGTTGTGTATTTCTACCGATGTGGATTTATTTGCATATGCGCGGGATACCGGCATGGTGCCCAAGTAGACTTGTCTGAACTTTACTAAACGTTAAGTTGTTGGTTTGTTGTTGCGGGTGCATTCGTAATACTTGCATTGGGTAGGGCGTGGCCACGCAATAAAGTGCGCGAATGCCCCGATGCTTACAGTGTCAGGGTATTCATTCAAAGCACGCCAGTGAGCACTCTATAAATGAAGAAGTTATTTAATGTAATGGCAGTTGCCATTGCTCTGGGCGTTGTCGGCCACGCAACGGCGGCGTCCAATGTGGACTTGAGCGTGAAGGGCAGTATTACGCCGTCGGCGTGCATGCCTGTTATAGGCAACGGCGGGGTCGTGGAACACGGCAAGATATCGTTCCAGGATTTGCAGCCCAACGGCGAAACTGTGCTGCCGAGCGTAATAATGCCGTTGACCATCAACTGTGCGGCATCGACCTTGTTCGCCATCAACAGTACAGACAATCGCAATGGGAGTTCTTCAGAGTGGACCGGTGGCTCGTCAGGTTTCGGCCTGGGGTTTGTCAACGGCGATCTGAAGGTGGGGTTTTATTTGCTGAAGATGAACAACTCCAAGGCCGATGGTGTGCCCCAAGCGGTCATCGAGTCCGCTGACGGCAAGACGTGGTTTGACGCGCAAGATGACAATCAAATGTGGCAACCCAAATGGATGAGGGCATTCAAGGACGCTACAGCGGGTGCAATCTCGCCGATGCCGGTGCAGGTCATGACGACCGATATCGTGGTGAGCACCACGATCACCAGTAAAGTGCAATTGCCCGCGACTCAGGAAATCCCCATCGACGGCAGCGCCACCCTGGACATCGTCTACCTCTGACCCCACCGCCCTCATTGACAGGGCAAATGGGCATAGCCTTCCTCTCACGCGCAGACTATCGTGCAAGCCGGATAACAACAAAGCCCGGAGAACCTGCCCATGAGTGATGCCCACGACGCCCTGATCACCCGTTTCTACCAGGCGTTCCAGCGTCTGGACGCCGAGGCCATGGCCGCCTGCTACACCGACGATGTGGTGTTCAGCGACCCGGCGTTCGGCGAACTGCGCGGACGCGATGCCGGCGACATGTGGCGCATGCTCACCACCCGCGCCAAAGACTTCTCCCTGACCTTCGACGGCGTGCGCAGCGACGACAGCAGCGGCGCCGCGCATTGGGTAGCCACTTACCTGTTCAGCGCCACCGGCAATACGGTGGTCAATGACATCCAGGCGCGATTTGTATTTCGCGATGGCAAGATCTGCGAGCACCACGACAGCTTTGACTTGTGGCGTTGGTCGCGTCAGGCCCTGGGCACCAAAGGCCTGCTGCTGGGCTGGACGCCCGTGGTGAAAAACGCCGTACGCGCCCAGGCTTTGCGCGGTTTGAAGGCATTCCAGGCCAGTCGTTGATAAGCTTGGCGCTCCTGTGTGCTAGCTGAATCGACCCGTGACTGATCCTTCTGAACCCAAACCCTGGTTCGTCTACCTGGTACGCGCTGCCAATGGCGCGCTGTACTGCGGCATCAGCAATGACCCGGTGCGCCGCTTCGCCTCCCACCAAAGTGGCAAGGGCGCGCGGTTTTTCCTCTCCAGCCCGGCCGTGGCCCTGGTGTACACCGAGCAATGCGCGAGCAAGGGCGAGGCGTTGCGCCAGGAACGGCTGATCAAGAAACTGAAAAAAAGCGCCAAGGAATGCCTGGCGGCCAGCGGTTCATTGATTTGACTGATGGGTTCCCATCGCCCCCAAACGGGAGGTTGCAGGCTAAGCTAGCGGCTCACTTCTAGAGCGGAGTCCGGCATGTCTGAGTTGATCCTTCACCACTACCCGCAATCCCCCTTCGCGGAAAAAGCCCGTTTGTTGCTCGGTTTCAAGGGCTTGTCCTGGCACTCGGTGCTGATTCCGCCGGTCATGCCCAAGCCGGACTTCACCGCCCTTACCGGCGGCTATCGCAAGACCCCGGTTCTGCAAGTCGGCGCGGATATTTACTGCGACACCGCCTTGATCGCTCGCCGCCTGGAGCAGGAAAAATCTGCCCCGGCGCTGTTTCCCCAAGGCTTGGAACTGGTCACCCAAGGCTTCGCCGCCTGGGCCGACTCGATGGTGTTTTCCCATGCGGTGGCGCTGGTGTTCCAACCCGAATCCCTGGCGGTCAAGTTCGCCAAGGTGCCGCCGGAGATGCTCCAGGTGCTGGTGGCAGACCGCGGAAAATTGTTCAGTGGCGGCACGGCGGCGCGCGTGCAATTGGACCAGGCCCTGCACCAATGGCCGGCGATCGTCAGCCGTATCGATCAACAATTGAAGCACCAGGCCGGGGATTTCCTGTTCGGCGAGCCTTCCATTGCCGATTTCTCCCTGGCTCACCCGTTGTGGTTCCTCAAAGGCTCCTCGGTGACTGCGCCGCTGGTGGACGCTTATCCTGCTGTCGCCGCCTGGCTGGATCGCGTGCTTAGCTTCGGCCATGGCACGTCCACCCAGATGACCGCAGCACAAGCCCTGGAGATTTCCCACAACGCCACGCCGGCCAATTTGCCGGACGAAGTGTTCGAGGACTTGAATGGCTTCACCCCGGGCCAGCAAGTGACCATCAGTGCCACCGACTATGGCACCGACCCGGTTGCTGGTGAACTGCTGTTTGCCGGGCGCGAAGAGCTGATCCTGCGCCGTAGCGATGAACGCGCTGGCACCGTGCATGTGCATTTCCCACGCATGGGTTTCCGCATTCAGGCGCAATAAGATCGCTCCCACGCTCTGCGTGGGAACGCATCTCCCGACGCTCCGCGTCGTGTTCCCAGAAATATTTTGAATTTTATGTGAGGTAAACCGGCAGCCCATCCGTGTACTGCTTGAAACTGCGATCAATTCGCATTAACAGCGTTTTCTACACGGGTTCTCACAGCATGAAGTCGACGGCGGGCGGTTTGGTTAAACAGTGGTTGGGAGCTTCGGTATTGGCGGTCTCGGGGTTGGCGTTGCTGCCTTTGGCCGTGGCGCAGGCGCAGGAGCAGCAAAGCGCCCAGTTCACCTTTGCCCTGGCGGCCAAACCGCTGCCCCAGGCGCTGAGCGATTTCAGCCGGGTGACCGGGATCAGCGTGATCTATACCGACGAAGCCCCTTACGGCCTCAAGGCCCCGGCGGTCAGCGGCCAGATGAGCGCGACCCAGGCGCTGCAACGCTTGCTCGGCAACTCGGGTTTTACCTTCCGCCAGATCGATGCGCGCACCCTCGCGCTTGAGCCACTGCCCACTGAAGGCGCGGTCAACCTCGGCGCCACTACCATCAGCGGCGTCGGCCAGCAGGCCCAGGACAGCACCAGCTACCAGCCGCCGCCCACCAGTTCGGTGATGCGCTCCAAGGCGCTGCTGCTGGAAACCCCGCAAACCGTCAACGTCGTCCCGGCCCAGGTGCTGCGCGACCAGACCCCGCGCAACCTGGATGACGCCCTCGGCAATATCAGCGGCATCACCCAGGCCAATACCCTCGCCAGCACCCAGGACGCGGTGATGCTGCGCGGCTTTGGCGATAACCGTAACGGCTCGATCATGCGCGACGGCATGCCGGTGGTGCAGGGCCGTGCGTTGAACGCCACGGCCGAGCGCGTCGAAGTGCTCAAGGGCCCGTCGTCGTTGCTGTACGGCATCCAGGACCCGGGTGGTGTGGTGAACATCGTCAGCAAAAAGCCTGAGCTGGTGCAGTCCACCGCCCTGACTGTGCGCGGCTCGACCTTTGGCGACGGCAAGAACGGCAGCGGCGGCAGCCTCGACACCACTGGCCCGATTGGCGACAGCGGCCTGGCTTACCGACTGATCGTCGACCATGAAGACGAAGACTACTGGCGCAACTTCGGCACCCACCGCGAGACGCTGGTGGCGCCGTCCCTGGCCTGGTACGGCGACAACACCAAGTTGCTGTTCGCCTACGAGCACCGCGAATTTCTCTCGCCGTTCGACCGTGGCACCGCCATCGACCCCAAGACCAACCACCCGTTGAACATCCCGTCCACCCGGCGTCTGGACGAGCCCTTCAACAACATGGAAGGCCGCTCCGACCTGTATCGCTTCGAAGCCGACCACGACCTGAACGACGACTGGAAAGCCCACTTCGGCTACAGCTGGAACCGCGAAACCTACGACGCCAGCCAGGTGCGCATCAGCGCGGTGGGGACCAATGGCGCGCTGACCCGCAAGATGGACGGCACCAAGGGCGCGATCACCACCGACCGCTTCACCACAGCCAGCCTTGAAGGCAAGGTCAACGTCTTCGGCCTGCAGAACGACCTGGTGTTCGGCATGGACGACGAGTACCGCAAGATCTACCGCGCCGACCTGATCCGCCAGAACTCGCGCAGCAGCTTCAACTACTACAACCCGGTCTACGGCAACGAAGTCGCCGGCACCACCGTCAGCGCCGCCGACAGCGCCCAGACCGACCTGCTGCGCAGCGACTCGCTGTTCTTCCAGGACGCGATCCACCTCACCGACCAGTGGATCTTCGTCGCCGGTGCGCGCTACCAGATGTATGACCAGTACGCCGGCAAGGGCGTGCCGTTCAAGGCCAACACCAACGGCAATGGCCAGGCCTGGGTGCCGCGTGCGGGCCTGGTGTATCGCTACACCGACGAGTTGTCGTTCTACGGCAGCTACACCGAATCGTTCAAACCCAACTCCACCATTGCCGCGTTGGCCGATGGCAGCAAGTTGACCGGCGACCTGACGCCCGAGGAATCCAAGTCCTGGGAACTGGGGGCCAAGCTCGATATTCCTGGGCGCATCACCGCCAGTGCGGCGCTGTTCAATATCGACAAGCGCAATGTGTTGGTCTCCGTCGGTTCCGGCGCGAACACCATCTACAGCATTGCCGGCCAAGTCCGCTCCCGTGGCCTGGAACTGGACGCCAGCGGCCAGTTGACCGACCAGTGGAGCGTGATCGGCAGCTACGCGTTCACCGACGCCGAAGACGTCAAGGACAAGGACCCAACTCTGGAAGGCAACCGTCTGCAAAACGTCGCCAAGCACACCGGCTCGCTGTCGGTAGCTTACGACTTCGGCAGCATTTTCGGCGGCGACCAGTTGCGCGTGGGCACTGGCGCCCGCTACGTCGGCGAGCGCGCAGGCGACGCGGCCAACGACTTCACCCTGCCGGGTTACACCGTGGCGGACGCGTTTGCCACCTACAACACCAAGATCGACGGGCAGAAGGTCAAGTTCCAGCTCAACGTGAAGAACATGTTCGACCGCACCTACTACACCTCGGCGGCCAGCCGCCTGTTTGTGTCGATTGGGGATGCGCGGCAGTTCTCGGTGTCCAGCACCCTGGAGTTCTAAGCCCGACCCTTGTGGCGCGGGAGCAAGCTCCCTCGCCACAGGGGGAGCGAGCTGGTAGCGTTGCCGCATTGATTTTTCGCGGAAACCCAGCACCGATGCAATTTGCAAAGTTGATCTATACCAGCGCACTCCTGTTTTTACTGGGTGGTTGCGCCAGCGTTTCGCAGACCGCCACCCAGTCCTCCCTCGACCAACTCTTGGCCGACCCGGCGCTGCACGGCGCCACGGTGTCGCTGACGGTGCGCGATGCCCGCAGTGGCACCACGCTCTATCAGCACAACCCGCGCACGCGGCTGGTGCCGGCCTCCAATCTCAAATTGCTGACCACCGCGGCGGCGATGGATGTGCTGGGTCCGCAGTACCGTTTTGCCACCCAACTGTTGAGCAGCGGTGTGCAGCAGGGCGAGCGCCTCAGCGGCAACCTCTACCTGCGCGGCCTGGGCGACCCGACCCTGCAGTTCGCCGACTACCAGGCCCTGGCCGCACAACTGGCGAGCACAGGCATCCGCCAGGTGCAGGGCGACCTGGTGTTCGATGACACCTGGTTTGACGCCGAACGACTGGGCGTCGATTGGTCCCACGATGATGAAAGCACCTACTACGGCGCGCAGATTTCGGCGCTGACCGTGTCACCCAATGCAGATTTTGATGCAGGCACCGTGCTGGTCACGGCCAAGGCGCCGGTGCGGACTGGCCAGCCGGTGGCGGTGACGATCTTTCCGCCCACCGACTACCTGCAACTGAGCAACCGCGCCATCAGCGGGCCGGGCAACACCTATGGGATCAACCGTCGCCACGGCAGCAACCTGTTGCAACTCAGCGGCGCGGTGGCAGCGGGCAAGCAGAGCAGGCAA
Organism: Pseudomonas sp. Marseille-Q1929; assembly: GCF_017316265.1. Taxonomy (NCBI): domain Bacteria; kingdom Pseudomonadati; phylum Pseudomonadota; class Gammaproteobacteria; order Pseudomonadales; family Pseudomonadaceae; genus Pseudomonas; species Pseudomonas sp. Marseille-Q1929. The sequence continues at coordinate 379,020 of NZ_JAFLWU010000001.1, read as the reverse complement.
CTGGTGAGCGTGTGGGAACCGACGCAACTGGTGGCCAACCTGTTCGAGCAGGCGCTGGCGCAGCAGGGCATCACCGTGCTCGGCCGTCGCGTGATGGGCGGCGCAAGCCCGGCCACGGCGAGTGTGCTGGCCGAGCATCAGTCGGCGCCGTTGCAGGAACTGATTACGCCGCTGCTCAAGCTGTCCAATAACAACATGTCCGAAGCCTTGCTCAAGGCCATGGGCCGCAAAGCGTCGAATAGCGGGACGGCGTCGGCAGGCGTGGCGGCGGTGGCGGGCTTCATGCAGCGCCAGGGGCTGGATACGACGATGTTGAGGCAGGTGGACGGCTCGGGCCTGTCGCGGATGAACCTGGTGTCTTCGCAAGCGCTCACTGACCTGTTGCTGGCCGCAAGCAAACAACCCTGGTTCGACGCCTGGTACAACGCGCTGCCGATTGCCGGCAACCGCGAGCGCATGACCGGCGGCAGCCTGCGCTTTCGCCTGCGCGAAACCCCGGCGGCGAATAACCTGCACGCCAAGACCGGCTCCATGGCCGGCGTTTCTTCATTGGGTGGCTACATCACCGACGCCCACGGGCGCCGCTTGGTGTTCTCGATGATCAGCAACAATTACCTGGCCAGTGGTGCGCAGATCAAGGCCCTGGAAAACCGCGTCGCGCTGACCCTCGCCAACTGGTGATTCAGGGCTGATAACCCATGCGCCAACTCACGGCCCGCGTCGCCGCCAGCAAGTGCTGCGCCGCCGGGCCGTCTTCATCGGCGTGGAACAGTGAGGTGGGGCCGACCACGGTCATCACCGCCGCGACTTGCCCGACCGCGTTGAACACCGGCGCCGACAACGCATCCACACCCGGCATCAGCAAGCCATGCACAAAGTGCAGGCCACGGTTGCGGATCTGTTCGCACGTGGTGGCGTAGGCCTGATCGTCGGCCAGGGCATGGGCGATCCCGGCCTCGATCTCGCGCGCCCTCAAGTCCACCGTCTCCCGCGACGGCAGGAAAGCGCTGAACACCAATCCCGTGGACGAACTGAGCAGCGGCAACACCGAACCCAGTTGCGTCACCACGGTGATCGCACGCACGGCGGGCTCGATATGCACCACGGTCGCGCCCTGGTTGCCCCACACCGCCAGGAAGCAGGTTTCATTCAGTTCATCACGCAGCTCGGCCAGGGGCAGGGCGCCGACCTTCAGCACGTCCATGCTGCCCAGCGCGGCCAGGCCCACGCGCAATGCTTCGCGGCCGAGGCCGTAATGGTTGGTGGCGGTGTTCTGTTCGGCAAACCCCGAGGCGATCAACGCCTGCAAATAGCGATGCACCTTGCTCGCGGGCATCTGCACATGCTCGGCCAGGCGCGACAGCGAAGTGGCCGGCGACAGTTCGGCGAGAGCCTTGAGGATATCGGTGCCCACTTCGGCCGAGCGGACTTTCTGTTTACCGGTGTCGCGGGGCTTTTCCATGGAGGGGCGAGAATCCGAGAGATGAATGGGCGTCTTTATAGCTTGACGGTCGATAGTGATCAAATTACGTTATGCGTAACTGGATTACGATAAAAACAATTTCCGTACAGAGGATGATCCATGAACCTCGAATACCTGTCGGGCTTCGGCAATGAATTCGCCAGCGAAGCCCTGCCCGGCGCATTGCCGGTTGGCCAGAACTCCCCGCAACAAGCGCCCTACGGGCTGTACACCGAACTCTTCTCCGGCACGGCCTTCACCATGGTCCGCAGCGAAGCCCGGCGCACCTGGCTGTACCGCATCCAGCCGTCGGCCAATCACCCGGCGTTTATCAAGCTGGAGCGGCAACTGGCCGGTGGGCCGCTGGGCGCGGTGACGCCGAACCGCTTGCGCTGGAACCCGTTGGATATTCCCGCTGAGCCGACGGACTTTATCGACGGCCTGGTCGGCATGGTTGCCAACGCCGGGTCGGAAAAACCCTCAGGCATCAGCATCCACCACTATCGCGCCAACCGTTCGATGGAGCGGGTGTTCTTCAACGCTGATGGCGAACTGTTGATCGTCCCCGAGCAAGGCCGCCTGCGCATCGCCACCGAGCTGGGAGTACTCGACGTCGAGCCGCTTGAGATTGTCGTGCTGCCCCGTGGCCTCAAATTCCGTGTCGAACTGCTGGACGCCCAGGCGCGCGGCTATGTCGCCGAAAACCACGGCGCGCCGCTGCGCCTGCCGGACCTCGGGCCTATCGGCAGCAACGGCCTGGCCAACCCGCGGGATTTCCTCACGCCGGTGGCGCACTACGAAGACCTGAAACAGCCTACAACCCTGGTGCAGAAATTCCTCGGCGAACTGTGGGCCTGCGAGCTCGATCATTCGCCGCTCAACGTGGTCGCCTGGCACGGCAACAACGTGCCGTACAAATACGACCTGCGCCGCTTCAACACCATCGGCACCGTCAGTTTCGATCACCCAGACCCGTCGATCTTCACCGTATTGACCTCGCCCACCAGCGTGCACGGCCTGGCCAACCTCGACTTCGTGATCTTCCCACCGCGCTGGATGGTGGCCGAGAACACCTTCCGGCCGCCGTGGTTCCACCGCAACCTGATGAACGAGTACATGGGCCTGATCCAGGGTGCCTACGACGCCAAGGCCGAAGGCTTCCTGCCCGGTGGCGCGTCGCTGCACAGCTGCATGAGCGCCCACGGCCCGGACGGCGAAACCTGCACCAAGGCGATCAACGTCGAGCTGGCGCCGCACAAGATCGACAACACCATGGCCTTCATGTTCGAGACCAGCCAAGTGCTGCGCCCGACCCGGTTCGCCCTGGACTGCCCGCAACTGCAACCCGCTTACGACGCGTGCTGGGCTTCGTTGCCCGCCACCTTCAACCCGAACCGGAGATAACCCATGACTCAGTCCACTTCTACCCGCAGCTGGGTGGCCTCCGCCAACGGTCACGCTGACTTCCCGCTGCAAAACCTGCCGCTGGGGGTGTTCAGCATCAACGGTTCTGCTCCGCGCAGCGGCGTGGCGATTGGTGATTCGATCCTCGATCTGCACGCGGCCATCGACGCGTTTGAAGGCGAGGCGCGACGCGCTGTCGACGCCACTGCCGGTGGCCAGTTGAACGCGTTTTTCGAACTGGGCCGTGGCCCGCGCGTGGCCTTGCGCGAGCGCCTGCTGGAACTGCTCGCCGAAGGCAGCCCGCTGCAATCCCGTGAAGCCCAGGTGCTGCACCGCGCCGCCGATTGCCAGATGCATGTGCCGGCGCGCATCAATGACTACACCGACTTTTACGTGGGTATCGAACACGCGCAGAACGTCGGCAAACTGTTCCGTCCGGACAACCCGTTGCTGCCGAACTACAAGTATGTGCCGATTGGTTATCACGGCCGTGCCTCGACCATTCGCCCGTCGGGTGTGGATGTGCGCCGTCCCAAAGGCCAGACCCTGCCTGCTGGCCACACCGAACCGACGTTTGGTCCGTGCGCCCGCCTGGACTATGAACTGGAACTGGGCATCTGGATCGGCCAGGGCAACGCCATGGGCGACTCGATTGCGATTGGCGACGCCGCCGAACACATCGCCGGTTTCTGCCTGCTCAACGACTGGTCGGCGCGGGACATCCAGGCCTGGGAATATCAGCCGCTGGGCCCGTTCCTGTCGAAAAGCTTCATCACCACCATTTCTCCGTGGGTCGTCACCGCCGAAGCCCTGGAACCGTTCCGCAAGGCCCAACCGGCCCGCCCCGAAGGCGACCCACAACCGCTGCCGTACCTGCTGGATAAACGTGACCAGGCCGCTGGCGCGCTGGATATCGAACTGGAAGTGCTGCTGACCACCGCCGCAATGCGCGAGCAGAACCTGCCGGCCCATCGTCTGGCGCTGAGCAACAGCCTGCACATGTACTGGACGGTCGCGCAGTTGGTCGCGCATCACAGCGTCAACGGCTGCCAGTTGCAGGCCGGTGACCTGTTTGGTTCGGGCACGTTGTCTGGCCCTCAGGAAGGGCAGTTTGGCAGCCTGTTGGAAATGACTGAAGGCGGTAAAAAAGTGGTCGAGTTGCCGTCCGGCGAAGTGCGCAAGTTCCTGGAAGACGGTGATGAAATCATCCTGCGCGCCCGTTGCCGCCGTGAGGGTTTTGCCTCCATCGGCTTTGGCGAATGCCGTGGCACGGTTGTCGCCGCGCGTTAAGAGGGCTCGGGTGATGGAACTCTATACCTACTACCGTTCTACCTCGTCGTACCGGGTGCGTATCGCCCTGGCGCTCAAGGGCGTGGACTTCACCGCGGTGCCGGTCAACCTGCTGGTGCCGGCCGGTGGCGCGAATCGCCAGCCTGAGTATCTGGCGATCAACCCGCAGGGCCGCGTGCCGGCCTTGCGTACTGACGACGGCGAGTTGTTGATCCAGTCGCCGGCGATTATCGAGTACCTCGACGAACGTTATCCACAGGCGCCGCTGCTGTCCAAGGACCTGGCGACCCGTGCCCATGAACGTGCGGTGGCGTCGATTATTGGTTGCGATATTCATCCGTTGCACAACTCCAGCACCCAGAACCTGTTGCGCCAGTGGGGGCATGACGAGGAGCAGGTGCTGGCGTGGATCGGTCATTGGATCAGCCAGGGCCTGGGCGCGGTGGAGCAGTTGATTGGCGACAAGGGTTTTTGTTTTGGCGAACAGCCGGGCATGGCCGATGCGTTTCTGATTCCGCAGTTGTATGCGGCGGAGCGCTTCAAGGTGCCGTTGGCGGCGTATCCGCGTATTGGGCGGGTGGCGGCATTGGCGGCTCAACATCCAGCCTTTATCCAGGCCCACCCCGCCAATCAACCTGACACCCCCTAAATACAAATGTGGGAGCTGGCTTGCCTGCGATAGCGGAGCACCAGTACCAGAAGAGTTGCCTGACACACCGCGATCGCAGGCAAGCCAGCTCCCACAGTTTGATCAGCGTCATCCTTATAAAAATAATAGGTACCTTGCGATGCACAATCAGATTGCCAGCTTTCGCGCGGCACTCGACGCCCGTCCGGTGTCGCGCTATCAGTGGTTGATCCTCCTGTTGCTGGCGCTGTTGCTGGTGACCGACGGCTATGACGCCCAGGTGCTGGGTTATGTGGTGCCGGCCCTGGCCAAGGATTGGGGCCTGGAAAAAGCCGCATTCGGCCCGGTATTCAGCGCCAACCTGCTGGGGCTGACCCTCGGCTCGCTGCTGGTGACGCCGCTGGCCGATCGCTTTGGCGTGCGGCGTATTCTGTTGGGCTGCGTGCTGATCTACGCCAGCCTCACCCTATTGATGGTGTTCGCCAACTCACTGACCAGCCTGATGGCCGCGCGTTTTATCTGCGGCATCGGCATGGGCGGCGCCATGCCCAGCGCCATGGCGCTGATGTCGGATTACTCACCCCCGCGCCTGCGCACCTTGATGGTGACGCTGGCCGCGTGTGGCTTCTCGTTTGGCGGTGCGGCAGGCGGGTTTGTGGCCGCAGGGTTTATCGACAGCTTCGGCTGGCAGGCGGTGTTCCTCGCCGGTGGCGTGACGCCGTTGCTGCTGTTCCCGTTTCTGCTGTGGCTGCTGCCGGAGTCATTGCCACGTTTGCTGCGGGATGCGCCGCCCTATGCACGCTTGCATCAGGTCACCACGCGCATGTTGCCCGATTGGCAGGCGCCGCTGGCCAGCATGGCAAAAAACCTACAGGAGCAGGGCAGCAAACTGACGGTGGTGGAGCTGTTCCGCAACGGCTATGCGCGCCCGACCTTGCTGATCTGGGCGACGTTTTTTGTCAGCCTGATCCTGCTGTATTTCATGATCAGCTGGCTGCCGTCGCTGCTACTGGAAAGTGGCCTGGCGCTCAAGGAAGCCAACCTGGTGACCTCGATGTTCCTGTTTGCCGGCACCCTGGGCGCCATCGGCATGGCCTGGTTTGCCGACCGCTTGAAAAGCAAAGTGCGCCTGCTATCGGGTGTGTTGGCGGCTGCTGCGCTGTGTACGATCCTGCTCGGCCTGAACCACGACAATCCGCGTTATCTGGTGGCCTGCGTGTTTGCCGCCGGGTTCTGCATCATTGGTGGGCAACTGACACTTAATGCGTTCGCCAGCAACTTCTACCCGGCGCATGTGCGCGCCACCGGCACGGGTTGGGCGCTGGGCGTGGGGCGCTTTGGCTCGATCCTGGGGCCGCTGTTTGGCAGCCTGCTGTTGGCGATGCATATTCCGGTGCAGCAGATTTTTTTCTTTTGCGCGATTCCGGCGGTGGTGGCGGCGATTTTGATCATTCAAGTGAGATCGCCGGGCTCAAGTGAGCCTGTGAGTCCGCTGCATGGCGACATTCTAAAGTCGCCGCTCAACCACTGATTCACCGCCGTTCAAAATGTGGGAGCAGGCAAGCCAGCTCCCACCTGATTACCCTCAATGCACCACCGAGTTGGGTGGCAAATGCCCGAGCCGTTCGGTCAGGCGCAGGCGCTGGATCGGGTCTTCGCTGAGCATCAGCGCGTGTTCCAGGTCAAAACGCTCGGCATTGGGGCAATCCAGCCGCTGATACAGGCTGGCCCGCGCCAGATAGTCGGCGGCGCTGGCATTGCCCAACTCCAGCACGCGCTCGGCATCCACCAACGCCTCCAGCGGTGCATCATTGGCCAGGTGTAGTTGCCGCAGGTTGCGCGACAGCCGCTGCAGGATCGAACGCGGGTCGGCGCTGTGCAGGTGCTCGGCTTGCAACTTGAGGTTGGGGCCGTATTGGCGTTGCAGCAGTTCGCGGCAGTCGTTGGGGTACAGGCGCCGGCCGCCGCAGGGGTCCAACAGGTGATCGGCGCCGGGCACCCGCAGCAGGAAATGCCCGGGGAAATTCACGCCAACCATCGGGATTTGCAGGCGCCGCGCCAGCTCCAACGCGATCAGCCCCATCACCAGGGGTTGCCCGCGCTTGCGTTGCAGCACTTTATCCAACAGGGCAGCGGCGGGGCGCAGCGGGGTGAAGTCGTCCTGGGCAAACCCCAGGTCATTCAGGCGCCGCAGCAACGGTTGGCCCAGTTCGTCTGGCGGCAGCAGGGGCATTGCCACGCTGACTTGCTGTTGCAGCACCGTCAGTTCCTGCAGGATCAGCAACGGCTGCACCGTAGGGTCGTGCTCGGCGGCAATCCACAAGGCTGCTTCAAACAGCGCAGGGGGCGAACGTTCCAGGCAGGCGAAAAAGGCGGTGCGGGGATTCATTGCATTCTCCGGCGGATGCTCCCGTTTTAGCCTTGCTGGGAATTTTCGTCCAGTAGCTTGGAAAATATCCTGCTTGCTTATGTCTCGTGGCCTACAAAAACGCAGGGCTTATTCCAGCGTAGTCCGTCGGTTTTCTACCGTAAGCCTATACTTGGGCCACTACCAGAAGTGATTCGGGAGCTTGACGATGTTTGCGCTCATGCACAGCACCCGCCTTGAATCGCTGCACCTGAGCGTCGATCCGGTCACCGGGCTGAAGGCGGTCATCGCCATCCATAACAGCCGCCTCGGGCCCGCCCTGGGCGGCTGTCGCTACCTCGCTTACCCCGACGACCAAAGCGCCGTGGCCGATGCTGCGCGCCTGGCCCAGGGCATGAGCTACAAAGCCGCCTTGGCCGGGTTGCCGGTGGGCGGTGGCACGGCGGTGATTCTTCGCCCGGTGCACGTGGAAAGTCGCGCCGCGTTGTTTGAAGCCTTCGGCCGCTGTGTCGAAAAACTCGACGGTCGCTTCATCACCGCCATCGACAGCGGCACCTCGGTGGCCGACATGGACTGCATCGCCCAACACACGCGCTTCGTCACCAGCACCACGGCTGCGGGCGACCCTTCGTCCCATACGGCCATGGGTGTGTTCACCGGCATCCGCGCCAGCGCGATGGCGCGCTTGGGCAGCGACAACCTCGAAGGACTGCGCGTGGCGGTCCAGGGCCTGGGCAACGTCGGCTACGCCCTGGCCGAACAACTGCACGCGGCCGGTGCCGAGCTGTTGGTGAGCGACATCGACCACGGCAAGGTGCAATTGGCCATGGAGCAACTGGGCGCGCACCCCATCGCCAACGACGCCTTGCTCAGCACCCCCTGCGACATCCTCGCGCCCTGCGGTCTCGGTGCCGTGTTCAACCGCCAAAGCGTCGGCCAACTGCGCTGCGCCGCCGTCGCCGGCTCGGCCAGCGCGCAACTGACCAACCTGGACATCGCCGACCAACTGGAAGGGCGCGGCATCCTCTACGCCCCCGACTACGTGATCAATTCCGGCGGCCTGATTTATGTCGCCCTCAAGCACAACGGCGCAGAACTCCCCGACATCACCGCGCACCTGGCGAATATCGGCACGCGCCTGACGGAAATCTTCGCCCATGCCCAGGCCGAAAAACGCAGCCCCGCACGGGTGGCGGACGAACTGGCCGAGCGCCTGCTCTACAAATAACCCACGCATTAAAAAGGCCCTGAATCCATGATTCAGGGCCTGTTCAATTCGGGCTTTATTCCGCCGGCGGGTTCAGCAACTCGGACAGCGCGTCCGGTTGGCTCTTGAACGCCTTGGCAAACACATCGCGGTTCTTCGCCATGTAGATCCCGGCTTCCTCCACCTGCTGCTCGCTCAACGACGGCACGGCTTTTTGCAACACTTCTGCGAGCAACTCAGCGAGTTCAAGCATCTTGTCATGACGGTCAGCTTCGGCTTTATCCATGAACAAACGCTCCAGATCTCGGCTGCTGCGGTATACCACTTCGACGGCCATTCACCACCTCACATGCCTTCACGATAGTTGTCTTTTGCGACTACTGTATTTATATACAGCGAAAAGGGTAAGCCAAACCGTGGGGTTTGGGTAGCAGTTTTTTACTGTAGCCCGTAAATACAGGTTTGAAGTGTCTCCTATCACCTCGCCATCATCTCACTCACCAGTGTCTGGCCTTTTTTCTGCATGCAGATGAAAGCGTCACGTCCGTGCGGGATCATCCGCCTGCATAACTGGCGCAGTCCTGGTGTAGTATTGATCGTTTTTTATACAGTGGTGGGGAAGCAATGACAGAACTGAAATGGGCAGAAAAGCTGCGCAAGGGCCTGCACGCCAATGCAGATTCGTTGGGTAACCTGGCAGTCGAGGCGTTTCACTACCTGGCGTTGTTCGGTATTGGAGCGATTACTGCCTATGCTGCGGTGCTGACCTTTATCGACATGCTCCACAAGGGCAGTATCAATGTGGATGACATCTTGTTGTTGTTCATCTATCTCGAATTGGGTGCGATGGTGGGGATTTATTTCAAGACCAACCACATGCCCATCCGCTTTCTGCTCTACGTGGCCATCACGGCGCTGACGCGCTTGTTGATCGGCGACGTCTCCCACCACAACGCCCCAGACCTGGGCATCATTTACTTGTGTGGCGGGATCCTGCTGCTAGCCTTCGCGATTCTGGTCGTCCGGCTTGCTTCCTCGAAATACCCTTCGGTCAAAGAAAAGTCCGAAGGGTAATTCGCTGATCTCCTACAGCGACCACTTCACCGTGAACATCAGGTTGCGCGGTTCGCCGAACAGGTTGGCGCCGGCATTGTTGCTGATGCTCTGGTAGTAGCGCTTGTCGAAGACGTTGTTCATGTTGGCCTGGACCTTGATGTTGTCACTCAGGCGATAGTTGCTCATCAGGTCCACGATGCTGTAGCCGCCTTGCTGCACGTTGAAGCTGGTGTAGGTCTGGCTTTGGGTACGAAAGGCGCCGCCGATCGACCATTTGTTCAGGTCGCCAGGCAGTTGGTAGCTGGTGGCCAACTTGAACAGGTTGTACGGCGTGTCGCTGTCGTAGCGTGCGCCTTTGCTGGCGCTGTCGGTGGCCTTGACGTATTCGGCGGCGGCGTAGGTATAGCCCGCCGAGGCTTGCCAGCGTTCTGCCAATTCGCCCGACAGTTCGAGTTCGACCCCGCGGGTACGCACTTCGCCGCTGGCTTCGTAGCACACGTCCTGATTGGGCTGGCACTGGCTGGACAGCAAGGATTTGGGCAGGTTTTCCTGATTGAGCTGGAACAGTGCAGCGCTGGCGTTGAGTGCGCCTTCGAAGTACTCGGCCTTGAGCCCGACTTCAAAGTTGGTACCGGTAACCGGGTTGAGCACGCTGCCGGAGGCGCCTTCGTAGTTTTGTGGCTGGAAGATCCGTGTCCAACTGGCATACACCGAATAGGTGTCGTTGAGGTCGTAGATCAACCCGGCATAGGGCGTCACTTCCCGCGTGGCTTTGTAGGGCTCGCCAAACCCGTAGGTACCGGACTGGGTGTGGATGTCGTTTTCATACCAATCCAGGCGTGAGCCCAGGATCAGCTTCAGATCGTCACGCAGGTTGAAGCGGAACGCACCGTACACGCTGGACTGGTCGATAAAGCCCTTGCGCGACCAGTTATAGTTGATTTCGGGCTTGGCGATGGCGTTGTAGTCGAAGCTGAACGGGTCGACGATCTGGTTGTAGCTTTCGCCCGGGCCACCACCAGGACCATCGTTGTCGTCTTCGCGGCGATAACTGGCGCCGACCACCAACTCATGGGTCGCACCAAACAGGCTGAAGGGCCCTTTGGCATAACCGTCGACGCTTTTTTGCGTGTGTTCGTAGGAATAGCGCCCGGCATTGCTGATCAGGTTGTTGTCGGCATCGCGGTAGAAGCTGCCGCCGAGCATCTCCAAATTGCTTTTGAGCCAGGTCGTGTTGAGGCGCAGGGACCAGGCGTTATCGAAGCGGTGTTCGATTTCGGCGAAGACGCTTTGGTTTTCTTTGTTCCAGTAGGTCCATGAGGGCGTGAGGCGGGTAGAGCGCGACAGTGGCAGGAATGCGCCGTTGGCGGCGGTGGGCATGCCGTTCCAGTCGGCGCCGGGGTTGTCTTCGCGATTGTAGTAGCCGCCCAGTGTCAGGGTCGTGGCCTGCGAAAGGTCGAATTCGCTGATCCCGTACAACAATTGGCGCTTGCTGCTGTAGGCATCGGTGAAGCTGTTTTTATCCTGATACGCCGCGACCACGCGCCCGCGCAGGGTGCCGGCCTGATTGAGCTTGCTGCTGGCGTCGATCTCGGTGCGGTAGTTGTCCCAGGTGCCGGCGCCCACGGAGACGGAAACCTGTGGTTCGACCGTAGGGCGTTTGCGCACCAGGTTCAGCGTGCCGGACGGGTTGCCGGAACCGACCATCAGCCCGGAGGCGCCGCGCACCACTTCCACGCGGTCAAACATCGCCAATGTCGAGGTACCCAGTGTGTCGCTGTCATAACCGATGGGCAGGCCGTCGATCATGATGTTGTCGATGGCGCTGCCGCGTGAGTAGAACTCCGGGCGCTCGCCGCCGGTTTTGCGCAGGGTCAGGCCGGGGGTGTTGGTGGATATGTCCTCCAGGCTCTGCATGTTCTGGTCGTCCATGCGCTGGCGGGTGACCACGGTCACGGACTGCGGCGTTTCCCGCGCCGAAGCCTGGAACTTGGTGGCGCTGCTCATGCTGCCGGTGGTGTAGGAACCGGTGTTCTCAGTGGTCTCGCCCAGCGCCTGGCCGGTAATGCTGGTGGCACCCAGTTGCAGGGCATCACCGCTGGGAACGGGCTCCAGGGTCAAGGTGCCGTTGGGGGTGACGCGCAATTGCAATCCGCTGCCTACCAGCGCCTGTTGCACGGCGGCTTCGGGGCTAAAGCTGCCCATCACAGGTGCGCTGGACTTGCCGCGCACCAGGGTCGGGTCGGCGACCACACCGCGTCCACTTTGGCGGGCGATCTGGCGAAGGGTTTGTTCCAATGGGCCGGGGGCGATGTCGTAGCGGCTGACGGCTTCGGCCGCGCAGGAGACGTCTGCGGTGAAGGTTGCAGCACCCGCCGTGAAAGCCAGTGCGACGGCCATGGCCAGGTTTGCGGGACGCAGAGAAGGGGAACGCATGATGAAGGGTTTCCTCGCTGAAATGTGTTGGGCATTTGCGGGTATGTCCAGCGAGTTGGAAAAAGCCCTCACGGCATCGAAGTTTTTTTGCACAAAGACGCTATTGCACGTCGATCAGTGTCACCGGGCCATAGTGATTGATGCCAATGGGCAGGACTTCAGCGAGGGATTGCAGGGCCTGGCCGCTGTCATCCAGGCTGAAAACGCCAAATACGCGCAGTTTTGCTGCGGCTGGAGAAACCCGCAGCAGGCCGTAGCGATAAGGGCGTAAGGCATCGATGACGGTACCGAGGGATTCGTTTTCAACATCCAGCAATCCGCTGATCCAGGCGTCCGCACGCGACTGGTCACCGGGGAGTGGGAACATCTGCGCTTGAGTGAAGCGCAGTGCGCAGCCTTCCTGCACCACGGCATGGGGGCCGAATTGGGTCTGCACCTGCACACTGTGTTGCTGCACGCCCACCAGGGTTTCACCGTCCATTTGCCGCACGTTGAAGCGTGTGCCCAAGGCGCGCACACGGCCTTGGGCGGTCCACACTTCGAGCGGGCGTGTCGGGTCGTTGGCGACTTCAATGCTCAGTTCACCCTGCTTCAATTGCACTCGGCGCAGATTGGCACTCAATTGAACGTCTACGATGCTGCGCGCGTTGAGGATCAGCACACTCCCATCGGGCAGGGTGAAGCGCTTGCGTTCGGCGGTACCGCTGTAGAAATCGCTGAACATGCCTTCGATTGGCAGGCGCCGTTGAACCGCCAGCGCGCCGCCCAGACCGAGAAACAGCGCTAACGCGGTGCCATCGCGCAACAACTTGCGACGCTCCGGTGACAGGCGCGATGAGCGCAGTGCACGGCTCGCAGCCTTTGCGGTGTGTTCACCTTGGGCCAGTTGATTGAAGGGCGAGACCAGCACATTTTGCAGGGCTTGCCAGGCGTGCTGGTTTCGGTGGTCGGCCGCCAACCAGCGTTCGAAAGCACTGTGGACCTGGGCGTCGGCATTGCCGGAGTCGAGGGTCACCATCCAGTCGATGGCTTCTTTTAACTGCGGGGTCAGTTGCGCAGGGCTAGGGTTCATCCGCGCATCACTTGTGCCAGGTAACACTGGGTGATGGCTTGTTTGATCCAGCGTTCGACCGTGGCGAGGGAGACATCCAGTTGCGCGGCAATTTGGCGGTGGGTCAGGCCTTCCAGGCGGTTGAGCAAAAAGGCGTGGCGTATTCGTGCCGGCAGGCCGTCGAGCATGGCGTCGATGGTTTCCAGAGCTTCGCGCAACAGGGCGAACTCTTCTTCAGAGGGGATGAACTCGCCAGGCAGGCTGGCCAGAGCATCCATGTAGGCCCGTTCCAACTCATGGCGACGCCAGAACGTGCACAGTACGCGCTTGGCAATCAGGCATAAAAAGGCGCGGGGCTCGTTGATATGGCCCAAATGCGGTGATTTGAGGGTACGCAGGAAAGTGTCGTGGGTCAGATCAGCGGCATCGGCCTGACAATCCAGACGCCGACGCAACCATCCCTGGAGCCAGTGATGGTTTTCGGCGTAAAGCAGATGGAAGGGGTCCTGCAAGGGACGGCGCAGATCGGACATGCGACAAGTACACTAATGGTAATTGTTCGCATTCTTGTCGTTTGGTCGCTTATTTGCAAGCGTGTGTGTCAAAGCCCGACGCTGAAGGGCAGCGCTCGCGCCGGCGGGCGCTGCAACAGTTTGTGATCGCCATCGGTCATCACCGCCAGGATCTCCATGGCGCTATGGCCCTGCTCGATGGCGATGCCGAATTGGATGCTTTGCACCAGGCGTTTGAGCCGCTGCGGGTCGTTGCGTTGCTCGGCGCTGATCATGCGTTTGGCCACCACGCCCGCCTCGTTGGAGAGGGTGAGCATGATGCTGCCATCCAGCCTCTGGATGCTCAGGTTGACGCGGTATTCAGGGGTGAAGGTGTCGGTGATGATCTGAAAAGGATTGTCCATGGTGCGTACCGCCTGATAAGAACATGCAGTCATTGACGACCGGTGGCGGGATTAGTTCGCGCTTCCTGACCACTGGCCATTTCCCTTATTCCCTGTACAGCAAGGGCCGTGCCGTACGGCGAACCCTCAAGCGCCGAGGTCCCCATGTGGGAGCGGGCTTGCTCGCGAATTCGGTACATCAGCCAAGTATTCATTGACTGATCCACCGCATTCGCGAGCAAGCCCGCTCCCACATTTACTCAGTGTTGTCCTTCAGGTTTATGCGTTGTTTCAGGGCAATACCGAAAAAACGATCGCAGACAGCGCAATCAGCCCAATCACCACCACAAACACATTCGACACCTGGCCCGAATACTGGCGCAGCGATGGCACGCGGCGGATCGCGTACATCGGCATCAGGAACAGCAGGCACGCGATGATCGGCCCGCCCATGGTTTCGATCATGCCCAGGATACTTGGATTGAAGGTGGCCACGGCCCAGCAGGTCAGCACCATGAAGATCGCGGTGGAACGCTCCAGCCATTTGGCCGACATCGAGCGGTTGCGCCCGCGCAGGGATTTGACGATCAAGCCTTGGAAACCTTCGCTGGCGCCGATGTAGTGGCCAAGGAAGGATTTGGTAATGGCCACCAGCGCGATCAACGGTGCGGCGTAGGCAATCACTGGCGTTTGGAAGTGGTTGGCCAGGTACGACAGGATCGAAATGTTCTGCGCCTTGGCGGCCGCGAGGTCAGCCGGCGACAGGGCCAGCACGCAGCTGAAGCAGAAGAACATCACCGTCAGCACCATCATGCCGTGGGCGGTGGCAAGGATGCCGCTGCTCTTGCGCTCGGCCTGCGCGCCGTACACGCGTTTTTGATCGACGGCGAACGCGGAGATGATCGGCGAGTGGTTGAAGGAAAACACCATCACCGGGATCGCCAGCCACAGGGTCTTGAAGAACAGTGGCATGGGCATGCCATCACCGGCCGAGGCGAAGAACGCGCCGTTCCAGTTGGGGATCAGGCTGAATGCCAGCAACAGCAGGGCGGCGACGAACGGGTAGACCAGCACGCTCATGGCCTTGACGATCACGCCCTGGCCGCAGCGCACGATGGCCATCAGGCCGAGGATCAACACCAGCGACAGGATCGCCCGGGGCGGCGGGGCGATGTGCAGCTGGTGTTCCATGAAGCTGCTCAGGGTGTTGGTCAGCGCCACGCTGTACACCAGCAGGATCGGGAAGATGGCAAAGAAATACAGCAGGGTAATCAGCTTGCCAGCACCCACGCCGAAGTGTTCTTCGACCACTTCGGTGATGTCGCCGGATTTGCCCGACAGCACAAAGCGCGTCAGCCCACGGTGGGCGAAGAAGGTCATCGGGAAGGCCAGCAGCGCCAGTACGATCAGCGGCCAGAAACCACCGACACCGGCGTTGATCGGCAGGAACAAGGTGCCCGCCCCGATGGCGGTGCCGTAAAGGCCCAGCATCCAGGTGGTGTCGTGTTTGGTCCAGCCTTTGCTCACGGTCGTTGTTGCGGTTTCAGCAGGATTTTCGGCAGCAGGTGTACGTACATCGGTCATCGTTATTGCCTCGTTATTATTTTTGCGCGGGCTCACGTTGGGACGGTCAGGGAATGCTCCTCAGCATTCCACCCAGCTCACGGCCAGGCCGCCCCGTGAAGTTTCTTTGTATTTGTCATGCATGTCGGCGCCGGTATCGCGCATGGTGCGGATCACACGGTCGAGGGAGATGAAGTGCTTGCCATCACCGCGCAGGGCCATTTGCGTGGCGTTGATCGCCTTGACGGCGGCGATGGCGTTGCGCTCGATGCACGGCACCTGCACCAGGCCGCCGACCGGGTCGCAGGTCAGGCCGAGGTTGTGTTCCAGGCCGATTTCGGCGGCGTTTTCCAGTTGTTCCGGGGTGGCACCGAGTACATCGGCCAAACCGGCGGCGGCCATGGCGCAGGCCGAGCCGACTTCGCCCTGGCAGCCCACTTCGGCGCCGGAGATTGAGGCGTTTTTCTTGCACAGGATGCCGACGGCGGCGGCGGCCAGGAAGAAATTGACCACGTCGTCATCCGACGCTTCGGGGTTGAACTTCATGTAGTAGTGCAGCACCGCCGGGATGATCCCCGCCGCGCCATTGGTCGGTGCCGTCACCATGCGCCCGCCCGCGGCGTTTTCTTCGTTGACGGCGAGGGCGAACAGGTTGACCCACTCCATTGCCGACAAGGTCGACGTGATCACATTTGGTTTGCCGATTTCCAACAGGCTGCGGTGCAATTTCGCGGCGCGGCGCGGCACATCCAGGCCGCCCGGCAAGATGCCTTCATCGCGCAGGCCTTGTTCCACGCACTCGCGCATCACCGACCAGATATGCAGCAGGCCGCTGCGGATCTGTTCGTCGCTGCGCCAGGCGCGCTCGTTGGCCATCATCAGTTCGGAAACCCGCAGGCCATGCTTGTTGCACAGGGCCAGCAGTTCCACGGCGCTGGAAAAGTCGTAGGGCAATTGCACGTCGCTGGTCGGCGCAATACCGGATTCAGCCTCAGCCGCTTCGATGATGAAACCGCCGCCTACGGAGTAATAGGTTTGCTCGCTCAACAGGCCGCTGTCGCCGTAGGCGTGCAGGGACATGGCGTTGGGGTGGTAGGGCAGGCTTTCGTCCAGCAGCAGGAGATCGCTTTGCCAGTTGAAGGCAATTTCCTGAAGGCCTGCGAGCAACAGCCGGCCGGATTCGCGCAGGTGCTGGATACGCGCGTTGATCGATGTGGGATCGACTTGGTCCGGCCACTCGCCCATCAAGCCCATCACACAGGCTCGGTCGGTGGCATGGCCGACCCCGGTGGCGGACAGCGAGCCGTACAGGCGCACTTCAACGCGGCGGGTGTCGCTCAGCAGTTGTTGGTCGATCAGGGCTTGGGCAAAGGTCGCCGCCGCCCGCATCGGGCCGACGGTATGGGAGCTGGACGGGCCGATGCCCACCTTGAATAGATCAAAAACACTGATAGCCATGCTAAAGCCTTACAAGCAATGGAAGATAATCGCTGCCATTTTTTGTCGGCCGAGCGGGATTGGCGCGATACTGATCCTCTGGATTGGCACTGACCAACGAATTATCCTAAGACACCCTTTAGCAGGACTAAACACTATGGCTCGCCCCCTTCATGGCCAGACCTACGTCTGGTTGCACGTTTTCTCCTGCGCTGCGCGGCATTTGTCGTTCACCCGCTGCGCCGAAGAACTGCACATCACGCCGGGGGCGGTGAGCCAGCAGATTCGTCAGTTGGAGGAGCGCCTGGGGTTTCGCTTGTTCCATCGCCGCGCACGCGGTGTGGAGCTCAGCGCCGAAGGCCAGCGGCTGGCGGCGACGGTGGGGGAGGCTTACGGCAGCATCGATGCCGAGTTGCAGCGCTTGGACGCGGGAATGATCAGCGGCACCTTGCGCCTGCGTTCGATCCCATCCTTTCTCGGCAAATGGCTGACCCCGCGTTTACCGCGTTTGCAGCAACGCTTTCCGGACATTCAACTGCGCATGGTCGCCGAAGACAGCAGCATCGCCCTGCACGAGGGCGACTTCGACCTGGCCATCGACTTGAATGACGGCAGCTACCCCGGCTTGTTATCCACAGCCCTGTTGGACGAGCAGATTTTTCCGGTGTGCGCGCCGAGCCTGCTGCGCGGGCGGCCACCGTTGCATGGTCCGGCGGATCTGGCGCACTTTCCCCTGCTGCACGACATCACCGCCTGGCGTGGGAGTTATGAATATGCGGAGTGGGAGTTCTACCTGAATGCCATCGGCTATCACGAAGCCGACGTGCGCCGTGGGCACACCTTCAACCGCAACCACCTGACCATCGAAGCCGCCATCGCCGGCATGGGCGTGGCCATTGCGCGACGCACCTTGCTCAACGACGAACTGGAACGCGGCACCTTGATCGTGCCATTCGGCCTGGCCGTGCCCAACCATAAACGCTATGTGCTGCTGTATGCGCCAGGCGCGCTGAGCCACCCGGGCGTGCGTGCGGTGCATGATTGGCTGGTGGAAGAGGCGGGAATTTTTCGCGGCTTGCACCCGTTGGGCGACGGGCAATTGTGAGGATTGCTGGGCGTAGGAAGTTGTAACTAACTCCCCACCCTAACAGCGTTTTTGATCGTAGTCAGGGTTAATTTGTAATGTGGGATTTATCTTTGAAAAGGGGTTGAATTGTTCGGCTGACTGCTCAATTGTGTAGTCAAGAGGTCATGGTTTCACCGCATCGGTGTTGCAGTTGTGACCTCTCGCGAGCTAGCTGAAATAAGGGAAAAACTATGCAAATCCAAGTCAATAGCGATAACCATATTGAAAGCAGCATCCGACTGGAGGAGTGGGTACGTACTACCATTGAAAGCACGCTCGAACGTTACGAAGAGGACCTGACCCGCGTTGAGGTCTACCTGCGGGATGAGAACGGCGACAAGCCCGGCCCCCACGATTTGAGCTGCCGCCTGGAAGCACGGCCAAAAGGCCATCAGCCGCTCTCGGTACTGCATAAGGCCGATACCCTGGAACAGGCGATCGACGGTGCTGCCACCAAGCTGGACCACGCGCTGGAGCATCTGTTTGGCAAACTGCAAGGCAAGCCCCGCGCTGCCGCGAAACCCCAGCCAGCCAAAAGCGTGAATGATGACGCGCTTGAAGAGGAATTCCTGGAAAACGAAAACGCTGCACTCAATAGCTGACAGTATTTTCCACCCCACTGAAAACGGGCCTGCATTTGCAGGCCCGTTTGCGTTTAGGGGTTTCGTCGGAAGAAGTACCCGCTCAACAACGCCAGCCCGCCCGCACCCATCCCCGCGAACAGCATTGCCCAACCAGCGCCCTGACGCAGTGCGGCCTGGGCTTCGGCAAATGACAGCCCCATGGAAACCGTCAGCTTGCCCGCCGCAATGTCCTGGCTGATGGCGGGCCAATCCATTGCCGTGCTAGCGGGCAAGATAGTTGCCAGTTGATGGCCGATGCCCAGCAACAGCACCAACCCCATCAACGCGATGTTGAGCGCCAGGGTGATCAGGCGTGCGCTGAGGTCGATGCCCGAGGCCATGCCCGCGCGGTCGGCCGACACCGAGCCGGTGGTGGTGTTGGTGGTTGGCGAGTTGGTCAACGCCAGGCCCACGCCGGCTATCACGCAGCTGACCAGTACCAGCACGATGCTCGGCTGCGCCGCAGTGTTGACGGCCGCCATGCCCAAGAACCCCGCACCCATCAAGCCCAGCCCCAGGGGGATGATGCGTTCGGCGCCATAACGCAGGGCCAGGCGTTCGGCCAGCGGCGGCACCAGCAAGGTCGGCAAGGTGTAGGCGAGCAGGGCGACGCCGGTGGTCAGGGTGTCGTAGCCCAGGCCGGCCTGGAAGTAGAGCGGCAGGTAGATCATGAACGGCCAGAAGCTGAAGTTCATGCCAATGGAACCCATCAGGGCGCCGTTGAAACGCTGGATGCGAAACACCGAGAAATCAAACATCGGGTGTGCGCTGCGCTTCTCGATAATCATGAACAGCACCAGGCCGAGCAGTGACAAGCCCGCCCAACCCAGCATGGCCGGGGTGCCGAAGCCGTGTTCGCTGCCTTGGGTGATGAAGTACACCAAGGCGAACACCGCCAGCGTCAAGGTCAGCATGCCGGCGATATCCAGGCGATGACCGGCCGGGTCGCGGGACTCCTGCACACTGACGTGCAGTAATCCCAATGTAAGAAGCGTCAGCGGTACATGCACGAGAAACACCCAGCGCCAGTCCGCCACCGCCAGGATCAACGCACCGACCATCGGCCCGAAGCCCAGCCCGACGCCTGCGATCACCCCCCACACCGCAAAGGCGCGTGCGCGCGTCGCCGGTTCGCGGAACTGGTGCGACAGAATCGCAAACTGACAGATCATCATCGCCCCGGCGCCAATACCTTGTACGAAACGTGCGGCGATCAGCGTCGAAGCATCGTTGGCCAAACCACAGGCCAGCGAGGCCAGGCCAAACAGCCACAGGCACAGCACCAGCATGCGTCGCCGGCCGAAACGATCCGCCAAGGTGCCCGCCGCCATCAGTACGCTGGTGCAGGCCAGGGTGTAGGCATTCATGATCCATTGGGCGTCCTGGAAACCGGTGCCCAGTTGCTGTTCGAGGGTGGGCAGAATGACCGGCACGCTGGAGATTTCCAGGCCGAACATCAGGGCCACCAGGCATACGGCAGTGAGGGCGAGGCGGTCTCTGGCGGCGCGGGGTGGATGGGCGGCCGATAACGTGGCGGCGGGTGGCATGGGATTCTCCTGGTCATAGTGAAGTCGGGCTATTTTCAGGGGAATGCATTTCTTTATTCGTGATAAGTTTTCCGTTGATAAGGGAATCAAGGGCGACAATTGACTCATGGGCACCCCACGTTTTGATGGCGTTGAACTGTTTCTGCAAGTGGTGGAAAGCGGCAACCTGACGGAAGCCGCCGAGCGCCTGAACCTCACCCGTTCGGCGGTGGGCAAAGGCTTGGCACGCCTGGAGGCGCGGTTGGGTACCCGCTTGTTGCAGCGTTCCACCCGTCGTCAGCATCTGACAGAAGACGGGCAGGCGTACTACGAGCATTGCCTGCGCGCCTTGGCGGAATTGGAGGCGGCCGAGTCGGTGCTGGAAAGCGGGCGCCAGCAACCACGCGGACGGTTGAGGGCGAGCGTGCCGCTGGCATTTGGGCATCACTACGCGGCGCCTGCGTTGTGGGGCTTGCTGGATCGTTATGCGGAACTGGAGATCGAGGTGTGCTTCTCTGACCGTATGATCGATTTGACGCAGGAAGGCTTCGACATTGCCGTGCGCATCGGCCCATTGCCCGACACCGATCGTCTCAGTGCCCGCCGCCTGGGGGAGCAAGCCGTGGGCCTCGCCGCAGCGCCGGCGTACCTGCAACGTGTGGGGCACATCGAATCCATCGATGATCTGGCAGGCCGTCGGGAGATTGCCTACAGAACCAACACCCCGCATCGCTCACGGCTGATCGCGCCGCTGGTGCTGGACGACCTCCAGGCCGTGGCCGATGCCGCCATCGCGGGCGTCGGCCTGGCCTGGTTGCCGAGTTGGTTGATTGCCCATTACGTCCTGCGTGGGCAACTGGAGGCGGTGCTGCCGGGCTACCGTGAACAGCCTTCGCCGATCCACGTGATCTGGCCGACCGCACCGCATATGCCGGCCAAGACCCGCTGCGCCATCGACGCATTGGTCGCCGCGACCCCCAGTTGCCTGGCGGGCAGTTAGAACGCGATGGAGGTTTGCACGTACACCGTGCGCGGCTCGCCGACGTACTTGCCCTTGTTGTTGTCGTCGAACGAGCGGGTGAAGTACTGCTTGTTGAAGATGTTTTTCACTCCCACGGCGACGTTCAAATCCGACAGCTGCGGGCCAAAGTCGTATGCCGCACGGCTGCTGAACAGCATGTAGCCAGGGATACGTCCGGTATTGCCGTCAGCATTTTCCTGCTCGGTATTGGCGTTGTCGGCGAACTGACTGCTCTGGTAGCTGCTGTCCACGTTGAGTTTCCAGCGCCCTTCGGTGTAACCCACGCCGAGGGTGCCTTTGTGCTTGGACGAGAAGGGCACGCGGTTGCCTTTGTTCGGGCCGTCTTCGCGGATGGTCGCATCGACGTAGGCGTAGCTGGCGTACACATCAAAACCGGCGAGGGCCGGGCTCAAGCCGTCGAGGGCATAGTTGATGCTGCTCTCGATGCCCTGATGGCGGGTTTCACCCCGGGCGATCACCGAGTCGTCGGTCTGGTTGCTTTCGTATTGGTTGTCGAAGTTGATCAGGAACGCGCCGATTTCTGCACGCAAGGCGCCGTCGTCGTAGCGGGTGCCGATTTCCCAGGTGCGGGCTTTTTCCGGTTTGACCTGGCCTTTGGGCACGCGCTTGGCCATCTGGCTGTACTGCACGCTGCCGAACGAACCTTCGGTGTTGGCGTAGAGGTTCCAGTTGTCGGTGAGGTGGTAGAGCACGTTCAACGCCGGCAACGCGGTGTTGTAGTTGCCTTTGTAGTTGAGGTTGTTGATGTGGTCGGTCTGCTCGGACTTGATCATCTCGTAGCGCACGCCCGGGGTGATGGTCCACTTGCCGATATCAATGCGGTCGTCGATAAAGAACGCATTGGCTTCGGTGCTGCCACGGGTGTCGCGGTCGTTTTTGCTGTTGGTGGTGGGGATCTGCTGGTTGGCCGAGATCGGCGTGGTGTAGCGCAACTCGTGGCCGGCTTCGTTGATATAGCGATAGCCCACGCCGACTTCGTGGCTGGTGTTGCCGAGGTCGAAGCCCTGAGCAAAGCGGGTTTCCAGGCCGCGCACCCAGTATTCGCGGGGCGACAGGGACAGGAAGCGGGTCTGGTCCAGGTAGCCGTTACGCAGGGTGGTGGTGAAGAAGGAGTTCACGGTGAATTCGCGGCGGTCTTCCTGGTAGCGGTAACCGGCGTTGAACATCGTACGGCGGCCCCAGAATTTGTCGTAGGGACGGGTGGACTGATACGGATCAGCCTTGTAGTCCTTGACGTTCAAACCACCGGGCATATCCGCCTGGCCTTCGTAGTACTGCGCCATGGCGTTGAAGCTGTTGGCTTCGTCCAGCTGGTATTTGCCCTTGAGGATCAGGTCGTCGATGCGCGTATTGCTGTTTTCGCGCCAGTCGCCGCCACGGGTGCCGGAGTACAGGATCGCGCCGCCCAGGCCGTTGTCGGCAGTGCCGCCGGCCAGCAGGTTGCCGGTAGTCTTGAAGCCATCATGGCTGGACGACGGGCTGGTTTCGGTCTGGAAGCCGCCTTTGACCGTGGGCGCGTCCGGGATCGCGCGGGTCACGAAGTTGACCACGCCGCCGACGTTCTGCGGGCCGTAGCGCACGGCGCCGCCGCCGCGGACCACGTCCACCGCGTCCATGTTGCCCATGCTGATCGGTGCGAACGACAGCTGCGGCTGGCCATACGGCGCGAAGGGCACCGGGATGCCGTCCATCAGTACTGTGGAGCGCGACGCCAGGCGCGGGTTGAGGCCGCGAATGCCGAAGTTCAGCGCCATGTCGTGGCTGCCGGTGCCGTTGTTTTCCGGGGCGTTGACGCCGGGGATGCGGTTGAGCACATCGCGGGCCTGGGTGGCGCCCTGGCGTTCGAACTCTTCGCGGCGGATCACGTCACGGGCGCCGGGGTGTTCGAAGACGTTGGTTTGCGCGGCGTCGCCGAGCCAGTCGCCGACCACGCTGGAGGTGCCCAACTCGATGGTCGCCGGCGTATTGGCCGACTGCAGGCTGTAGGCATTGTCGCCTTCGGCGCGGGCTTGCAGGCCGGTGCCTTCCAGCAGTTTTTGCAGGCCTTCGGCGGCGCTGTAGTTGCCGGACAGGCCATGGCTCTGCATGCCCGCGGTGACTTCCGAGCCGAAGGAAATCAGCACACCGGCTTCGCGGCCGAACTGGTTCAGGGCGGTTTCCAGCGAGGTCGGTGCGATGTGATAGGGCTTGGCGTCAGCCGCCATCACCGTAGGCAGCACGGTAAGACTCAAGCTGGCGCCGAGTAGGAGCTGGCGCAGGGAGCGGGCAAGAAGCGTCGGTTGCTGGGGCATGAAGAGCGTCCTGAGAAGGAAGGATCAAGGTGGCTTTCCTTCTCTGTCACGCGAGGTGTGGAAAACGGCTCACAGGGTTTGAAAATAATTTCAGGCGCGCGCCTCGACGGTCACCCAATAGCGGGTAAAGCGCCGCACCTTGACCGGCAGGCTCACGGTGAGCAGGTCGAGGATGCGCTCGCTGTCGTCCAGTGGGTAGCTGCCGGAGATCAACAGGTTGGCGACTTGCGGGTCGCAATTGAGCTGGCCGCGGCGATAGCGGCCCAGTTCATTGAGGAAATCTTCCAGGCGCATGTGGGCTGCGACCAACATGCCGTCGGCCCAGGCGCCGCTGTTGGCGTCGGTGGCGCGCGGGGTGTCCCAGCCTTTGCGGGTGAAGTTGACCTGGTGCGCGGCGTCGACGCTCAGCGGCAGGCCGCTGTAGGTGTTGGGCATCACATCAACGTGGCCGTCGAGGACCGCCAACTGGGTGTGGTCGTTGAACTGGCGCACATTCAGGCGTGCAGCCTGGCTGCTGAGCAGACCTTGGCCGGTCAAGACCTTGAGCGGTGCAGGACCTTTGACGCCGGTCAGCAGGATCTCGCCTTCGAGCAGGCGGATCAAACGTTGCTGGCCATCGAAATGCACATCCACCGCGCTGCCGGTGTTGAGGTGCAACTGGCTGCCGTCGGCCAGTTGCACCTTGCGCCGTTGGCCCACCGGGCTGCGGTAGTCGGCAGTCAGCGGCGGCAGGATATGTTGCTGGCGCAGGCTCCACGCGGCGGCCGAACCGGCGCCGAGAATCAGCAGCAGCTTGAGGGCCTGGCGCCGGCTGGTGGAGGTTGGCGCGTTGAGCGCAGCATGGGCCAGGGGCGAGGGCATGCCGCGCAGGCGCTGGTTGACGCGTTGCATATGGTCCCAGGCGCGCTGGTGTTCACTGTGGGCATTCAGCCAGTGCTGCCAGGCGGCTTGCTGGCGCGGGTTGAGGGCGCCTTGCTGCATTTCCATCAACCAATGCACGGCTTGTTCGGCGACTTGAGTGGAGAAATTCATAGGGCAAAGTAGCAGCGCATGGCCGCTTTATTCAGGTGGCGTTTGACGGTGGCGATGGAGATGCCCAGTTCCGCGCCGATTTGCGCGTAGGTCAGGCCGTCGAGCTGGGCCAGCAGGAAGGCGCGTTTGACTTGGGTGGGCAAGCCGTCGAGCAATTGGTCCAGCTCCACCAGGGTTTGCAGGATGATTGCGCGTTCTTCTTCCGAGGGCGCCACGTGTTCGGGCATCTGCGCGAGGGCGTCGAGGTAGGCGCGCTCCAGGTCCTGGCGGCGGTAGAAGTTGAACAGTACGCGCTTGGCCACGGTGGTAAGGAAGGCGCGGGGTTCGATCAACGTGGGCGTTTCACGGGCGGTGAGCACGCGGATGAAGGTGTCTTGCGCCAGGTCGGCGGCACTTTCCGGGCAGCCGAGCTTGCGTCGCAACCAGCCGGTGAGCCAGTGGTGATGGTCGTTGTACAGAACTTCGACGGTGTTGGACGGCTGCAACGCAATCACTCCACAAGCATTTCGCATGCTTTAGAGAACAAGAATTGTTCGCATTGTAGGCGGCCCGATACGGTTCGGCAATCCGCCAGCAGCGGTGTTTCATCCGTTCTGTTTTGCTTATGAGAATATTTATCATTAATATTGCGCGCTGATGAACCTGGCGCCTCCTGCATGAAAAGCAAAACCTCACTTCCCGTCGCTTACCGTCTTGCCGTGACCTCACGGGTGCTTGCGGCTGTGGTCGGCGGCTACCTGATGGCCTCCCTGGCCGCCATCTGCCTGGCGCTGTGGCTGCCCACGTCCCGCGCCGACGCGGTGATCACCGGGATGATGAGTTCGTTTGTGTTCTATCTGCTGGCGGTGCTCTGGTGCTTTGCCTGCCGCACGGCCTGGCGTGCCTGGTTTGGCGTGATGCTGCCGAGCGCGGCGTTTGCCACGCTGGCGGGTGTGGGCTTGTGGATGGTGCGCACATGAAAGAGGGCTTTCGCCAGGCCATGGCCTGGTTGCACACCTGGAGCGGGCTGATCTTTGGCTGGCTGCTGTTTGCGATTTTTCTGACGGGCACCTTGGCGTACTTCAAGGAAGAAATCAGCCACTGGATGCAGCCCGAAGTGCAGGCCTATCCACTGGACAACGCACGCAGCCTGAGCGTCGCGCAAACCTACCTGCAGCAAACGGCGCCGAAGGCCGCGCGTTGGTTTATCAACCTGCCGGACGAGCGCGACCCGGCCTTGTCGGTGATGTGGCAAGACAAGCTCGACCCCGGCCGGCGCGGCAATTTCAGCCAGAAAACCCTCGATCCGGTCACCGGCCAGGACGTGCAGGCCCGCGAAAGCATGGGCGGCGACTTCTTCTATCGCTTCCACTTCCAACTGCAAATGCCCCACCCCTGGGGCCGCTGGCTGTCCACCATCGCCGCGATGGTGATGTTTGTCGCGTTGATCACCGGGATCATCACCCACAAGAAAATCTTCAAGGACTTCTTCACCTTCCGCCCCCGCAAAGGCCAGCGCTCCTGGCTCGATGGGCATAACGCGGTGGGCGTGCTGGTGTTGCCGTTCCATTTGATGATCACCTACAGCAGCCTGGTGATTTTCATGAGCATGGTGATGCCGGCGCCGATCCTCGCCTCCTACAGCGGCGATACCCGCGCTTTTTTCAACGAAGTGTTCCCTGCCACTAATAACGCGCCGGCGCTGGGACAACCGGGCCAATTGCTGCCGCTGTTGCCAATGTACGAACAGGCACGGGCGCAGTGGGACGGTGGCCACGTAGGCCGACTGGGGGTGAACAACCCCAGTGATGTGAATGCCTCGGTCAATGTGTTTCGCGCCAGTTCCGACAACGTGGTGCATGAATTCGACAGCATCCTGTCGTTCAACGGCACCACCGGCGAACTGCTGCGCAGCAGTGACGGGCAATCGCTGCCGGCGATTATCGGTGGCAGTTTCTATGGCCTGCACATGGGCCATTTCGCCGGCCCGGTGCTGCGCTGGCTGTACTTTATCTGCGGCCTGGCGGGCACGGCGATGATCGGCACCGGGCTGGTGATCTGGCTCGGCAAGCGTCAACTCAAGCACGCGAAAAGCGGCGTGATGCCGTTTGAACTGCGCCTGGTGGAAGTGCTGAACATCGCCAGCATGTCCGGGCTGATGATCGCCATTGCTGCGTTCTTCTGGGCCAACCGCCTGTTGCCGGTGAGCTTCGCCGAGCGCTCGGGCTGGGAAGTGCAAACCTTCTTTATCGCCTGGGGCTTGAGCCTGCTGCACGCGATCCTGCGCCGTGGCCGCCGGGGCTGGGTCGAGCAATTGAGTGTGGGCGCGCTGTTGTTTGCCGCGATTCCATTGCTCAATGCGCTGACCACCCAGCACCATCTGGGCGTTTCATTGGCGACGGGCGACTGGGCCATGGCCGGCTTCGACCTGACCTGCCTGGCGAGCGGCGTGTTCCTTGCCTGGGCGGCCTGGAAGATGCAGCACCGCGTGGCGCCGCAAGCCAAGGTCGAGCGCGCACGGCCGTTGACCCTCAAGCAGGAGGCTAACTGAATGTTGCTCGCGCTCTTGCTGTGCTATGCCGGGTTTACCGCGCTGTGCCTGTCCACCGACCGTCACCACGGTGAGCTGCTGCACAGCAAGCCGTCGCCCCGTCGGCGCCTGGGTTTGCGCGCAGCAGGCTGGTTACTGCTGACGCTGTCGATCTGGCCCGCCGTGGCGCTCGGCGGTTGGAGCCGGGGCCTGGTGGATTGGTGCGCGGTGCTGATGCTCAGCGCGTTGCTGCTGGTGTTGCTGTTGCCGTATCGGCCAAGGTTGGCCTTGATCCTGGCAGGCGTTGGCCTGCTGGCCAGCCCCGTCGCTGCTTTCGCCACCCTCTGAGCAGCGCCCATGATGATCAGCACCCCACCGGAGTCCGAGGACAGCCAGCGCGCTGAATCAGCGGGTGGGCGTGCGCATTTCCTACAGGTGTTTCTCTCGCAGCGTTCGCAGATGGAGGCCCTGGTCAATCGGCGCGTAGGCTGTCGCGCCACGGCCGCCGACCTGGTGCAGGATTTGTTCCTGCGCTTCTGGCGTCGCCCGCTGGTGCAGGTCGAAGAACTCAGCACCTACCTGCTGCGCTGCGCCGGCAATATCGCCATCGATCACTTGCGCAGCGAAGGCGCGCGGGTGCGCAGTAGCGAAGGCTGGCTGCCGGAACAACAGGGCAACCAGGGCTGCGAACCCCAGGCGGCGTTGGAGGCGGGCAATGATTTGCGCCATGTCGAAGCTGCCTTGCGCAGCCTGCCGGAGCGTACCCGGCAGATTTTCCTGCTCAACCGCATCCACGGCCGCAAGTACGCGGAAATCGCCAAGGCCATGGGCCTGTCCCAAAGTGCCGTGGAAAAACATATGATGCGTGCCCTCGAAGCCTGCAAAGCCAGCCTTCGTGAGCCATCGCCCCCACGCACGCCAGGGAAAGC
This sequence comes from Pseudomonas sp. Marseille-Q1929, assembly GCF_017316265.1. NCBI lineage: Bacteria > Pseudomonadati > Pseudomonadota > Gammaproteobacteria > Pseudomonadales > Pseudomonadaceae > Pseudomonas > Pseudomonas sp. Marseille-Q1929. The sequence continues at coordinate 351,145 of NZ_JAFLWU010000001.1, read as the reverse complement.
ACCGTGAACCGCACCCCCACGCCCGACCAGGAACACGCCGCGCTGGCCTGGCTGAGCCTGTTGCACGACCAACCCAGCAGCGGCGACCAGGCCACGTTCAGCCACTGGCTGCGCGCCGACCCGGCCCACGTCGAGGCCTATTCGCAGGCCCAGGTGGTGTGGGAATTGAGTGAAGTGCCTGCGCGAAAACTTGCGGACGAAGAGGCGTTGGCGTTGCAGGGTTACCTGAATGCGATGAACACCGCGAAGCGTGCACGGGCGCTGCGCTGGTCCGGCGCCCTGGCGATGGCGGCGTGCCTGCTGCTGATGGTGGGCATGGGCGCAGGATGGCAGCCCTCGCGTTGGGTCGATGACTTTGGCGCCGACTACGTAAGCGCGCCGGGGGAGGTGAAGACCGTCACCCTGGCCGATCAATCCCAAGTCACCCTCGACGCCGACAGTGCGATTGCCGTGGATTTCAGCCATGGCGAGCGGCATATCCAACTGCGCCGTGGCGCGGGTTTTTTCAGCGTGACCCACACGGGGCAACCTTTTGTCGTGGAGGCGGGCAGCGGTGAAGCGCGGGTGTTGGGCACACAATTCGAAGTGCGCCTGCAACCTGCGGGGGCGCAGGTGACGGTGTTGTCGGGGCGGGTTGGCGTGACGCCGTCGAAACAGGGCCAGCAGCAAATTCTTACCGCCGGGCAGCAAGTGGCCTACGCCGAGGGTGTGGCCGATGCCATGCACCCGGTAGACAGCGAATCGCGCCTGGCCTGGCGCGACGGTTGGCTCAACTATTACAAGGCGCCATTGGCCGATGTGGTCAAAGACCTGGAACGTTACTACCCGGGGCGCATCCTGTTGCTCAACGACGACATGGGCGCCAAGCGCGTCAGTGGCAGCTTCCCGAGCAAAGACCCGCAGGCAGTGCTGAATGCGTTGCAGGCGGTGCTGGGGTTTGAACAGCACAATGTGCTCGGGCGGATGATCGTGGTGCGCTGACTACTTCAGCGCCGCCGTGATTTTTTCCGGGCTGAATTCCCGAATCAACGTGCCGTTCACATCCACAAACGGAATCCCGCCACCGCCCAACGCCTCATAGGCCTTGCGCGCCTTAGCGTCCTTGTCGATATCGAACGCCTGGTACGGGATGCCCTTCTGATCGAGGAAGCGGCGGATCTGCTTGCAGTACCCGCACCATTCGGTGGAATAGAGCACCACCCGCGCCGAAGCGCGGACTTGCTCCGAGACCACCTGCGACGGATTGAACACCCGCTCGATCTTGCCCCAGTTCTGGATCACCAGCACGACCAGCAACACCAGCAGGACTTTTTTAAAGACCCCGCCGAGCATCAGTTGCGGCGCTTGAGCTGGTCGGTCAGTTGGGTCGGCAGGCCCTTGATGATCAAGGTGCCTGCGGCTTCGTCGTATTCGATCTTGTCGCCCAGCAGGTGCGCTTCAAAACTGATGGACAAGCCTTCGGCGCGGCCGGTGAAGCGGCGGAACTGGTTGAGGGTGCGCTTATCCGCTGGAATCTCCGGCGACAGGCCGTAGTCCTTGTTGCGGATGTGGTCATAGAACGCCTTAGGCCGATCTTCGTCGATCAAGCCCGACAGTTCTTCCAGGCCCATCGGTTCGCCGAGCTTGGCCTGGCTGCTGGCGTAGTCCACCAGGGTCTTGGTTTTTTCGCGGGCGGATTCGTCCGGCAGGTCTTCGCTTTCAACGAAGTCGCTGAATGCCTTGAGCAGGGTGCGGGTCTCGCCTGGGCCGTCGACGCCTTCCTGGCAGCCGATAAAGTCGCGGAAGTACTCCGAGACCTTCTTGCCGTTCTTGCCTTTGATAAACGAGATGTACTGCTTGGACTGCTTGTTGTTCTGCCATTCGGACACGTTGATGCGCGCCGCCAGGTGCAGTTGGCCGAGGTCCAGGTGGCGCGACGGGGTCACGTCCAGCTCATCGGTCACCGCCACGCCTTCGCTGTGGTGCAGCAGGGCGATGGCCAGGTAGTCGGTCATGCCTTGCTGGTAGTGGGCAAACAGCACATGGCCGCCGGTGGAGAGGTTGGACTCTTCCATCAGCTTCTGCAGGTGCTCGACAGCGGTGCGGCTGAAGGTGGTGAAATCCTGGCCACCGTCGAAATACTCCTTCAACCAGCCACTGAACGGGTGCGCACCGGACTCGGCATGGAAGAAACCCCAGGCCTTGCCTTGCTTGGCGTTGTAGCTCTCGTTGAGGTCGGCAAGCATATTCTCGATGGCGGCCGATTCGGACAGCTCCGAATCGCGGGCGTGGAGAACTGCGGGGGTGCCGTCGGGTTTTTTGTCGATCAGGTGGACGATGCAATGACGGATCGGCATAGGCTTCTCGGCTGGTTGAAGGGGAGCGGTCGGCCTCCCCGAAAAGTCGCCCAGTGTACCGCACCCATTGGGCAAGACGCGCTCCGAAGGCCGTTTTGGCGCTCTCCGACGAGGCATATTCCTTTTTTTCACGGTTTAGAGCGATAAAGCTGACCAAATGGGTAGGTAGAAGCGGATATTTCCCCGTCTCTGTGCTAGTTTTGCCCCGTCTTACGCCAAGTCTCGGCGTTAAGCGTGCATTCAGCATCTGTCAGGTCGAACCAATCCCCGTTTCAAGCATCTATAACCCCGAACTTCGTGGTTATGGTCAGGGGTGCCAGGCCTTGACGGTCGGGCTCGATGGCTGACACTGCACTCTGCAATCCATATGAATTTGATAGGGAAGGAACACCACAATGGCTTTGACTAAAGACCAACTGATCGCTGATATCGCTGAATCCACCGACACCACCAAGGTTCAGGTGCGTGCAGTTCTGGAGCAACTGTCCCAGATCGTTGCTGATCAGCTGGAAAACGCTCAGGAAATCACTCTGCCAGGTGTTGGCAAACTGAAAGTGAGCGAGCGTCCTGCCCGTACTGGCCGTAACCCTTCGACTGGCGCTGCCATCGAAATCGCTGCCAAGAAAGTTATCAAGCTGGTTGTGGCCAAAGGCCTGACCGACGCTGTTAACAAGTAAGACGCAGCAAAAAAAACCGTGCTTCGGAGCGATCCGGGCACGGTTTTTTGTTGCCTGCGATTTGTCAGTCGCGAACCCAGCGCTGGCGCCAGATCTGTTGCTCGTTCTTGGTCTGGAAGGTCCAGGCGACAAAGCGGCTTTGTTTCTGCCCCTGGGACATTTCCACCACTTGGCTTTCCAGCACGCCGGCCTTTTTCAGGGCTGTCTCGATCGCGGGCAGGTTTGACGCTTTTGACACCAGGCAGCTGAACCACAACACCTTGTGGGCAAAATGCGCGCTCTCGGCGATCAGCTGCGTCACAAACCGCGCTTCGCCGCCTTCACACCACAGTTCCGCCGATTGGCCGCCGAAGTTCAGTACCGGCAATTTGCGCTTGGGATCAGCCTTGCCCAGGGCGCGCCATTTGCGCTCGCTGCCCTTGGTGGCTTCGTCCATGGAGGCATGGAACGGCGGGTTGCACATGGTCAGGTCAAAGCGTTCGCCAGGCTCCAACAGGCCCAGCAGGATCTGCTTGGGGTTAGTCTGCTGGCGTAGCTGGATGACCTTGCTCAGGTCATTGGACTGCACGATCGCCTTGGCAGCTGCCACGGCAATAGGGTCGACCTCGGAGCCGAGGAAGTTCCAGCGGTACTCCATATAGCCAATCAGCGGGTAGACGCAGTTGGCGCCCATGCCGATATCCAGCACCTTGACGATGGAACCACGCGGGATCTTGCCGTCGTTGACGCTGGCCAGCAGGTCGGCGAGGAAGTGCACGTAGTCTGCACGCCCTGGCACCGGTGGGCACAGGTAGTCAGCCGGGATGTCCCAGTGCTGGATGCCATAGAAGGACTTGAGCAACGCCCGGTTGAACACGCGCACCGCATCCGGGCTGGCGAAGTCGATGCTCTCTTTGCCGTACGGGTTGAGGATCACGAATTTCGCCAGTTCCGGCGTGGTCTTGATCAGCGCCGGGAAGTCGTAACGGCCTGTGTGGCGGTTGCGCGGGTGCAGCGTGGCCTCTTTGCGCGGCGCGACGGGTTTGGCCGTGGCGGCGGTTTTAGGCTTCTTGCGCGGAGGCTTGGGTGTGCTGGGGGCGGTCATGATGATTCTGGTGTTGGCTCAAAGTGGTGGGCATTGTCACACATCTTGAGCCTTACTCGGTCAACTGTGGGAGCTGGCTTGCCTGCGATGGCATCACCTTGGCCTGCTGAAGGACCGGGTTGTCTGCATCGCAGGCAAGCCAGCTCCCACATTGATTGGGTTTTCAAGGTAAAAAAAAAAGAGGCCCGAAGGCCTCTTTTCTACAGGGAATCCACCTTACAGGCTGGAAATCCGCGCATGTTGCTCCGCCAGCTTGCCCAAAGCCTGCTCAGCCTCGGCCAGCTTGGCGCGTTCCTTGTCGATCACTTCGGCCGGGGCCTTGTCGACAAACGCCGCGTTGGACAGCTTGCCGCCCACTCGCTGCACTTCGCCTTGCAGGCGCGCGATTTCCTTATCGAGACGAGCCAGTTCCGCGCCCTTGTCGATCAGGCCGGCCATTGGCACCAACACTTCCATCTCGCCAACCAGTGCGGTGGCGGACAGCGGTGCTTCGGCGTCGGCCGCCAATACGGTAATCGACTCCAGCTTCGCCAGCTTCTTGAGCAGCGCATCGTTCTCGGTGAGGCGACGCTGGTCTTCAGCACTGGCGTTCTTCACAAACACTGCCAGTGGCTTGCCCGGCCCGATGTTCATCTCGGCGCGGATGTTGCGCGTGCCGAGCATCAGGGTCTTGAGCCATTCGATATCGCTTTCGGCCGCTTCATCGATGCGCGCTTCGTTGGCCACTGGCCAAGGTTGCAGCATGATGGTCTTGCCTTCGATGCCGGCCAGCGGCGCCAGGCGCTGCCAGATTTCTTCGGTGATGAACGGCATGAACGGATGCGCCAGGCGCAGCGCCACTTCCAGCACGCGCACCAGGGTACGACGGGTGCCGCGCTGGCGTTCGACCGGCGCGTTTTCGTCCCACAGCACTGGCTTGGACAGCTCCAGGTACCAGTCGCAATACTGGTTCCAGATGAACTCGTACAAGGCCTGTGCCGCCAGGTCGAAGCGGAACTGGTCGAGCTGGCGGGTCACTTCGGCTTCGGTGCGTTGCAGCTGCGAGATGATCCAGCGATCGGCCAGGGACAGCTCGTAGGCTTCGCCGTTCTGACCGCAGTCTTCGCCCTTGTCCAGCACGTAGCGCGCGGCGTTCCAGATCTTGTTGCAGAAGTTGCGATAGCCTTCGACGCGGCCCATGTCGAACTTGATGTCGCGACCGGTAGACGCAAGCGAGCAGAAGGTGAAGCGCAGGGCGTCGGTGCCATAGCTGGCGATACCGTCGGCGAACTCGTCGCGGGTCTGCTTCTCGATCTTCTTCGCCAGTTTCGGCTGCATCAGGCCCGAGGTGCGTTTTTGCACCAGGGTTTCCAGGTCGATGCCGTCGATGATGTCCAGCGGGTCGAGGACGTTGCCCTTGGACTTGGACATCTTCTGGCCCTGGCCATCACGCACCAGGCCGTGCACGTACACGGTCTTGAACGGTACCTGCGGGGTGCCGTCCTCGTTCTTCACCAGGTGCATGGTCAGCATGATCATCCGGGCAACCCAGAAGAAAATGATGTCGAAACCGGTAACCAGCACGTCGGTGGAGTGGAATTTCTTGAGGAATTCGGTCTGCTGCGGCCAGCCCAGGGTGGAGAAGGTCCACAGGCCCGAGCTGAACCAGGTGTCCAGTACGTCGTTGTCCTGTTGCAGCGCGATGTCGGCACCGAGGTTGTGCTTGGCACGCACTTCGGCTTCGTCGCGGCCTACGTAGACCTTGCCCGACTCGTCGTACCAGGCCGGAATACGGTGGCCCCACCACAATTGACGGCTGATGCACCAATCCTGGATGTCGCGCATCCACGAGAAGTACATGTTTTCGTACTGTTTTGGCACGAACTGGATGCGGCCATCTTCAACGGCAGCAATCGCAGGCTCGGCCAACGGCTTGGTGGACACGTACCACTGGTCGGTCAACCACGGCTCGATGATGGTGCCGGAACGGTCGCCCTTCGGCACTTTCAGGCCGTGGTCGTCAACGCTCACCAGCAGGCCGGCGGCGTCGAAGGCCGCAACGATCTGCTTACGCGCTTCGAAACGGTCGAGGCCGGCGTATTCGGCCGGGATCTTGCCGTCGATGCTGTCGTTCAGCGTGCCGTCCAGGTTGAACACCTGGCAGGCCGGCAGTACGGCAGCATTTTTGTCGAAGATGTTCAGCAGCGGCAGGTTGTGGCGCTTGCCGACTTCGTAGTCGTTGAAATCGTGGGCCGGGGTGATTTTCACGCAGCCGGTGCCGAATTCTGGGTCGCAGTAATCGTCCGCGATGATCGGGATGCGGCGACCAACCAACGGCAGCTCGACGAACTTGCCGATCAGCGCCTGGTAGCGTTCGTCGTTCGGGTTCACCGCAACGGCGGCGTCGCCGAGCATGGTTTCCGGACGGGTGGTGGCGACGATCAGGTAGTCGTTGCCCTCGGCGGTCTTGGCGCCGTCAGCCAGCGGATACTTGAGATTCCACAGGAAACCTTTCTCGTCGTGGTTTTCCACTTCGAGGTCGGAAATTGCCGTGTGCAGCTTGGTGTCCCAGTTGACCAGGCGTTTGCCGCGGTAGATCAGGCCGTCTTCATGCAGGCGCACGAAGGCTTCTTTCACGGCTTCCGACAGGCCGTCGTCCATGGTGAAGCGCTCGCGGCTCCAGTCTACGGACGAACCCAGGCGACGGATCTGACGGCTGATGTTGCCGCCGGACTGGTCTTTCCATTCCCAGATCTTTTCCAGGAATTTCTCGCGGCCCAGGTCGTGACGGCTCTGGCCGGTGGCTTCGAGTTGGCGTTCCACCAGCATTTGGGTGGCGATACCGGCGTGGTCGGTGCCTGGCTGCCACAGGGTGTTGCGGCCCTGCATGCGGCGGAAACGGATCAACGCATCCATGATCGCATTGTTGAAGCCATGGCCCATGTGCAGGCTGCCAGTGACGTTCGGTGGCGGAATCATGATGGTGTAGGAATCGCCCGCGCCTTGCGGGGCGAAATAATTCTCGGATTCCCAGGTGTTGTACCAGGAAGTTTCGATAGCGTGCGGCTGGTAGGTCTTATCCATGCGCGGCGGGACCCTAGTTGGCATTAATTCAGGAAAGCCGGCAAGTATAACGGGGCAGGGCGTGGAGGGCGAGTTGAAGACGGTCTAGAGGTCGATGCAAATCAATGTGGGAGCTGGCTTGCCTGCGATAGCGGCCTATCAGTTATTGATGCACTGACTGATCCACCGCTATCGCAGGCAAGCCAGCTCCCACAGGAGACCTACGTCCGTCTCAAGACTGATATTGGCTGAGCAACCGCTCCATCCGCGCATCCAGCCGGCGCTTGATCTCGGTCTCGATATGCGGGGCGAAGTCGTCGATCACGTCTTGCATGATCAGTTGCGCGGCGGCGCGCAGTTCGTTGTCCAGGTGCAGCAGCAGGGCGTCCGGGCCTTTTTCGGCGGGGACGGGGGCGGGTTCGACAGCGGCGGCAACCGGCTCCGGCGCAGCGGCCTTGGCGCCGACCATATCGAACAACAGCGGAATCTGTACCTCTGGATCGACCGAATCGGTCAATAGCGGCGGTTGCAAGTCATCATCACCGAGCAACTGGCGGATCGACTCGAGGTCGTCCAGCAGGTGGTCGTCTTTTTTTGTAGGGTTGGGCGTGTCCATCATTTACTCAAAGTCGTTGTAGCCGGTGATCCTGCAAAGGATAGCCCTGTTCGCGATAGAAACGGAAACTCTCCCGCGCGGCCTGACGAATAGCCGGATCTTCCACCACCACCTCTGCCACGCGGGCAAACGCCTTGGCGAACGGCGGTACTTTCAGGTCCAGGTTGACCAGCAGGTCATGGTGATCGCCGCAACTGTCGCCCAAACCCAGTACAACCAGGCCTTCGGGTTCGGATTCGGCGGGGCCGTGGGGCACGAAGCTTTCGCCCTTGAAGCGCCACAGGCGGGCGTCGAGCTCGTCGCGTTGGGCGGCATCGCTGCAATGCAGGTAGATGCGGTGGCCCATGCGCCAGGCTTTTTCGGTGAGTTTGCAGGCAAAGTCCAGGCGCGCGAGCGGGTCGGCGCTGGGCAATATATAGAAGTCGACTTGGGTCATTGCGGTTCCTGGAACCCAGGGCGGCTTTATAAAGGCCGCCCTGGTGTTCTCATTTTCAGGCCTTGGCGCGATCCAGCAGGTACTGGGTCAACAAGGGGACCGGACGGCCAGTGGCGCCCTTGTCCTTGCCGCCGCTGGTCCAGGCCGTACCGGCGATGTCCAGGTGCGCCCAGTTGAAGTTCTTGGCAAAACGCGACAGGAAGCAGGCCGCAGTGATGGTGCCGGCTTTCGGGCCGCCAATGTTGGCGATGTCGGCGAACGGGCTGTCCAGCTGTTCCTGGTACTCGTCGAACAGCGGCAGTTGCCAGGCGCGGTCGTCGGCGGCCTTGCCGGCGCTGAGCAGTTGCTCGATCAGCTCGTCGTTGTTGCCCAGCAGGCCCGAAGTGTGGGAACCCAGGGCGACGATGCACGCGCCGGTCAGGGTGGCGATGTCGATCACGGCTTGCGGCTTGAAGCGCTCGGCGTAGGTCAGGGCATCGCACAGCACCAGGCGGCCTTCGGCGTCGGTGTTGAGGATCTCGACGGTCTGGCCGCTCATGGTGGTGACGATGTCGCCCGGACGCGCCGCGCCGCCGCTTGGCATGTTCTCGGCGCAGGCCAGGATGCACACCAGGTTGATCGGCAGCTTGAGCTCCAGCACGGCACGCAGGGTGCCGAATACGCTGGCGGCGCCGCCCATGTCGTACTTCATTTCATCCATGCCGGCGCCTGGCTTGAGGCTGATGCCGCCGGTGTCGAAGGTGATGCCTTTACCCACCAGGGCGTAAGGTTTGTCGGCCTTCTTGCCGCCGTTGTATTGCATCACGATCAGGCGTGGCGGCTGGTCGCTGCCCTGGCCCACGGCATAGAACGAGCCCATGCCCAGTTCCTTGATCTTCTTCTCGTCGAGGACTTCGACTTTGAGGCCCTTGAACTCTTTACCCAATGCCTTGGCCTGTTCGCCGAGGAAAGTCGGATGGCAGATGTTCGGCGGCAGGTTGCCCAGGTCGCGGGTGAACGACATGCCGTTGGCGATGGCGGTGGCGTGGGTCACGGCGCGCTGCACTTCAGCCTGGGCGGCCTTGATGGTCAGCAGAGTGATTTTCTTCAGGGCTCGCGGTTCGGCCTTGGTGCTCTTGAACTCGTCGAAGATATAGCCGCCGTCGACCAGGCTCTCGGCCAGCAGGCGGGTCTTGCCGTAGCTGTCGCGGCCCTTGACCACGACTTCGTCCAGCGCCAGCGTGGCATCGCTGCCGCCCAGGCCCTTGAGGGTGGTGAGGATGCCGCTGATGATCTTGCGGAACGGGCGGTCGCCCAGTTCGGCGTCCTTGCCCACGCCCACCAGCAATACGCGGTCGGCCTTGAGGTTTGGCAGGCTTTGCAGCAGCAGGCTCTGGCCGACTTTGCCGGCCAGGTCGCCGCGCTTGAGGATGGCGCTGATGGCGCCGCCGCTCAGTTCGTCGAGTTGTTTGGCGGCAACGCCGAGTTTGCGGCCTTCGCCGATGGCGACCACGAGGGTGGCGGTTTTCAACGTTTCGGGGCTAACGCTTTTTACAACCAATTCCATTTTCGGGTCCCTTATTAAGGTCTGAGAGCCTTGCGTCTGTACGCAGGCTTTAATGCTTGGCAGCTGTGTAAACCGCCAGCGACAAAGGCCGCAGTTTGAACCTCGGCGGCGGAGCCTGACAACCCTTGGCGTAAGCTTTGTCCCCGTCAATGAGCATGCTCCGTGACAGGCGCGGCCAATCACAGGATAATGCGCCATCTTTTTAGCCAGCCCCTTCAAACGGGCTGACTCGGTATGCTTGCTTGTTTGGCCGCCTTAGCCTGACAACCCTGGAGTGTCTGGTTTGATCGTCTTCCGTTATCTGTCCCGCGAAGTCCTGTTGACCCTGAGTGCCGTGAGTGCGGTATTGCTGGTCATCATCATGAGTGGTCGTTTCGTCAAATACCTGGCCCAGGCCGCTTCTGGCGCCCTGGACCCAGGCTCGTTGTTCCTGATCATGGGCTTTCGCCTGCCGGGGTTCCTGCAGCTGATCCTGCCCCTGGGCCTGTTCCTCGGGATCTTGCTGGCTTATGGCCGCCTGTACCTCGAAAGCGAAATGACCGTGCTATCGGCCACCGGCATGAGCCAGCAACGCCTGCTGGGCATGACCATGATCCCGGCCGCAGGTGTGGCGCTGATCGTGGCCTGGCTTAGCCTGAGCCTGGCGCCGCAAGGTGCCATGCAATTCCAGTTGGTGCTGAACAAACAGGACGCCATGACCGAGTTCGATACCCTCGAACCGGGCCGCTTCCAGGCGCTCAATGACGGCACGCGGGTCACCTACACCGAAACCATGACTGAAGACCGCGCCAACCTCGGCGGGGTGTTCATCTCCGAGAAACGCCTGGGCCAGGACAAGAAAGACCGTGGCATCTCCGTATTGGTGGCCGACTCCGGCCGCCAGGAAATACGGCCCGACGGCAGCCGCTACCTGATCCTGGAAAACGGCTACCGCTATGACGGCAGCCCCGGCATGGCCGATTACCGTGCGATCAAGTACGAGACCTACGGCGTGCTGCTGGCGCGCCCGGACGTCAGCGACGAAGTCACCGACCGCGATGCGATTCCGACCGCCGAACTGTTTGGCAGCAAGGAACTGCGTTCCATCGCCGAGCTGCAATGGCGGATTTCCCTGCCGCTGCTGGTGTTTATCGTGACCCTGATGGCCGTGCCGCTGTCGCGCGTCAACCCGCGCCAGGGTCGTTTCCTCAAGCTGTTGCCGGCGATCCTGCTGTACATGGCCTACCTGACCATCCTGATTTCCGCCCGTGGCTCCCTGGAGAAGGGCAAGCTGTCGCCGACCCTGGGCCTGTGGTGGGTTCACGGGATCTTCCTGGTGATCGGCCTCGGGCTGCTCTACTGGGAACCTATCCGTCTGAAAATGTTGAGCCGTCGTGGCCAGAAGGAGTTGGCTCGTGGCTAAGCTCGATCGCTACATTGGTAGCAGCGTACTGATCGCCATCCTGGCGGTATTGGGCATCATCCTGGGCCTGGCCTCGTTGTTCGCCTTCATCGATGAAGTCGGCAACGTCACCGACACCTACACCGTGTGGGACGTGCTGAGCTACGTGGCGCTCACCGCGCCGCGCCGCCTCTACGACATGATGCCGATGGCCGCGCTGATCGGTTGCCTGATCGGCCTGGGCAGCCTGGCCAGCAACAGCGAACTGACCATCATGCGTGCCGCCGGGGTTTCCATCGGCCGCATCGTCTGGGCCGTGATGAAGCCGATGCTGCTGCTGATGCTGTGCAGCGTGCTGATCGGCGAGTACGTCGCGCCACCGGCCGAAACCACGGCCCAGGCCAATCGCGCCCTGGCCCAGGGTTCGGGGGATGCACAAAGCTCCAAGCATGGCCTGTGGCACCGCCAGGGTGACGAGTTCATCCACATCAACGCCGTGCAACCCGGTGGCCTGTTGATTGGTGTGACGCGCTACACGTTCGACAAGGAGCGCCACCTGCTGTCGTCCAGTTTCGCCAAACGTGCGCAGTACAGCGCCGAGAAGTGGGAACTGACCGACATCACCACGACTTATTTCCGCAACGCGGGCCAGGGCACCAAGTCCAGCACCGAAGTGATCAACGCACCGACCGAGGCGTGGGACATTGCCCTCAAGCCGGAACTGCTCAATACCGTGGTGATGATCCCTGAAAGCCTGCCGATCTCTGGGCTGTGGAGCTATATCCACTACTTGAAGGAGCAGGGCCTGAACAACGGTCGTTACTGGCTGGCGTTTTGGGTCAAGGTGTTGCAGCCGGTCGTGACCGCGGCTCTGGTGCTGATGGCGATTTCGTTCATCTTCGGCCCATTGCGCTCCGTGACCCTCGGCCAGCGCGTGTTTACCGGCGTATTGGTAGGTTTCACCTTCCGCATCGCCCAGGACCTGCTCGGTCCGTCGAGCCTGGTGTTCGGGTTCTCGCCGCTGTTTGCGGTGCTGGTGCCGACCGCGATCTGTGCCGTGGCCGGGTTCTGGCTGTTGCGCCGAGCCGGTTGATAGCACGCTTATGAGCAAAAAATGCCCCGGTCGAGAGATCGGGGCATTTTTGTTCTGGTCAGCAAAGATGACGCCCGGGCAGAGCATCAGGTACAATTCCCGGCTATTTTTCAGCGGGCAATCTGCCTGCAGCCTTTTTGAGTGTTGATCCGTGAGTGATTTGAGTCATATCCGCAATTTCTCCATCATCGCCCACATTGACCATGGCAAGTCGACGCTGGCCGACCGGTTCATTCAAATGTGCGGTGGCCTTGCCGAGCGTGAAATGGAAGCCCAGGTCCTGGACTCCATGGACCTCGAGCGTGAGCGCGGCATCACCATCAAGGCCCACAGCGTTACCCTGTACTACACCGCCAAAGACGGTATCAAGTACCAGTTGAACTTCATCGACACCCCCGGCCACGTTGACTTCACCTACGAAGTCAGCCGCTCGCTGGCTGCCTGCGAAGGCGCCTTGCTGGTGGTGGACGCCGGCCAGGGTGTTGAAGCCCAGTCCGTCGCCAACTGCTACACCGCGATCGAGCAGGGCCTGGAAGTGATGCCGGTGCTGAACAAGATCGACCTGCCACAGGCCGATCCAGACCGCGTCAAAGAAGAAATCGAAAAAATCATCGGCATTGACGCCACCGACGCCGTCGAGTGCAGCGCCAAGACCGGCCTGGGCGTCGACGAAGTGCTCGAGCGCCTGGTCAAGACCATCCCCGCGCCGACCGGCAACTACGAAGATCCGCTGCAAGCGTTGATCATCGACTCCTGGTTCGACAACTACCTGGGCGTTGTGTCCCTGGTGCGCGTGCGCCACGGCCGTGTGAAGAAAGGCGACAAGATCCTGGTCAAATCCACCGGCAAGATCCACCTGGTGGACAGCGTCGGTGTATTCAACCCGAAACACACCGCGACCACCGATCTGAAAGCCGGTGAAGTGGGCTTTATCATTGCCGGTATCAAGGACATTCACGGTGCACCGGTCGGTGACACCCTGACCTTGAGCTCCACCCCCGACGTTGACGTGCTGCCAGGCTTCAAGCGCATCCAGCCGCAGGTCTACGCCGGTCTGTTCCCGGTCAGCTCCGACGACTTCGAAGACTTCCGCGAAGCCCTGCAAAAGCTGACCCTCAACGACTCTTCGTTGCAGTACACCCCGGAAAGCTCCGACGCCCTGGGCTTCGGCTTCCGTTGCGGGTTCCTCGGCATGCTGCACATGGAGATCATCCAGGAGCGCCTGGAGCGCGAATACGACCTGGACCTGATCACCACCGCGCCAACGGTTATTTTTGAGCTGGCGTTGAAAACCGGTGAAACGATTTACGTCGACAACCCGTCCAAGCTGCCAGACCTGTCTTCCATCGAAGACATGCGCGAGCCGATCGTGCGGGCCAACATCCTCGTGCCACAAGAGCACCTGGGCAACGTGATCACCCTGTGTATCGAGAAGCGTGGCGTGCAGCACGACATGCTGTTCCTCGGTACCCAGGTGCAAGTGACCTACGATCTGCCGATGAACGAAGTGGTCCTGGACTTCTTCGACCGTCTCAAATCCACCAGTCGCGGCTATGCTTCGCTGGATTACCACTTCGACCGTTACCAATCGGCTAATCTGGTGAAACTGGATGTGCTGATCAACGGCGACAAGGTCGATGCCCTGGCACTCATCGTGCACAAGGACAACGCGCACTACAAAGGTCGCCAGTTGACCGAGAAGATGAAAGAACTGATTCCGCGCCAGATGTTCGACGTCGCGATCCAGGCCGCCATTGGCGGGCAGATCATTGCACGGACCTCCGTCAAGGCTCTCAGAAAGAACGTACTGGCCAAATGCTACGGCGGTGACGTAAGCCGTAAGCGCAAGCTGCTTGAGAAGCAAAAGGCCGGTAAAAAACGCATGAAGCAAGTGGGCAACGTGGAAATTCCACAAGAAGCCTTCCTTGCGGTGCTCAGGTTGGATAGTTAGGTCCTATGTCACTAAATTTCCCGCTGTTGCTGGTCATCGCCGTTGCCGTCTGTGGTCTCCTGGCGTTGCTCGATCTGGTGTTCTTCGCCCCGCGTCGGCGGGCGGCTATCGCGTCCTATCAGGGCAGCGTCAGCCAGCCCGATGCCGTGGTGGTCGAGAAGCTGAACAAAGAGCCCTTGCTGGTTGAATACGGCAAGTCGTTCTTTCCGGTGCTGTTCATCGTGCTGGTGTTGCGCTCGTTCCTGGTAGAGCCGTTTCAGATCCCTTCGGGGTCGATGAAACCTACCCTGGACGTGGGCGACTTCATCCTGGTGAACAAGTTTGCCTACGGCATTCGCCTGCCGGTGATCGACAAGAAGGTCATTGAAGTCGGCGACCCGCAACGCGGCGATGTGATGGTGTTCCGCTTCCCGAGCGACCCGAACGTCAACTACATCAAGCGTGTGATCGGCCTGCCGGGCGACGTGATCCGCTACACCGGCGACAAGCGCCTGTTCATCAATGGTGAATCGGTGGCTGAGAAGCTGATCGGTTCCGAGCCGAACTCCCTGGGCAGCGCCGAGCTGTACCAGGAGAAACTCGGCGCGGTGGAGCACGAGATCCGCAAGGAAATGTCGCGCTACCGCCAGCCTGATGGCGAGTGGAAAGTGCCGGCCGGGCACTACTTCATGATGGGCGACAACCGTGACAACTCCAATGACAGCCGCTATTGGAACGATCCCAACATTCCCAAGGACATGCTGGGCATGGTTCCCGACGAGAATATCGTCGGCAAGGCCTTCGCGGTCTGGATGAGTTGGCCGGAGTCCAAGCTCAGCCACTTGCCGAACTTCTCGCGAGTCGGGCTGATCAAGTAATACAGGCGGCGCTGTGAACACAGCGCCGAATGCTTTTCTGGGGCTTGGACAAATTCCGGCCCCATGCTGCACCAACCAGGATTTGAATTTGAACACTGCGTCAATCGTCGATGGCCGCCGGTGCCACCACACAGATATGGGTAAACCGTGACCGTTTCTCTAGCACGTCTCGAGCGTCTGCTCGGCTACACCTTCAAGGACCAGGAATTGATGGTCCTTGCCCTCACACACCGCAGCTTTGCAGGGCGTAACAACGAACGCCTGGAATTCCTCGGTGATGCCATCCTCAATTTCGTCGCCGGTGAGGCGCTGTTCGAGCGCTTCCCGCAAGCCCGTGAAGGCCAGTTGTCACGCCTGCGCGCACGCCTGGTGAAGGGCGAGACCCTGGCCGTGCTGGCCCGTGGTTTCGGCCTGGGCGAGTACCTGCGCCTGGGCTCTGGCGAGCTGAAGAGCGGTGGTTTCCGCCGCGAGTCGATCCTTGCCGATGCCCTTGAAGCGCTGATCGGCGCGATCTACCTCGATGCAGGTATGGAAGCAGCCAAGGAACGCGTCACCGCGTGGCTGACCTCCGAGATCGAAAGCCTCACGCTGGTCGATACCAACAAAGATCCCAAGACCCGCCTGCAGGAATTCCTGCAGTCCCGTGGTTGCGAACTGCCACGCTACGAAGTGGTGGATATCCAGGGTGAGCCCCATTGCCGCGTGTTCTTCGTGGAATGTGAAATCACCTTACTGAACGAAAAAAGCCGAGGTCAGGGTGTGAGCCGTCGTATTGCCGAACAGGTAGCGGCCGCTGCAGCACTGATTGCCCTGGGCGTGGAGAATGGCCATGACTGATTCAACCGCAACACGCTGTGGCTATGTTGCCATCGTCGGCCGCCCGAACGTGGGCAAGTCCACGCTGCTGAACCACATCCTCGGCCAGAAGCTCGCGATCACCTCGCGCAAGCCGCAGACCACCCGCCACAACATGCTGGGCATCAAGACCGAAGGCAACGTGCAAGCGGTCTACGTCGATACCCCGGGCATGCACAAGGGTGGCGAGAAAGCCCTCAACCGCTACATGAACAAGACCGCTTCGGCGGCGTTGAAAGACGTCGACGTGGTGATCTTCGTGGTCGACCGCACCAAGTGGACCGACGAAGACCAAATGGTCCTTGAACGTGTGCAGTACGTCACCGGCCCATTGATCGTCGCGTTGAACAAGACCGACCGCATCGAAGACAAAGCCGAGCTGATGCCGCACCTGAGCTGGCTGCAGGAACAACTGCCGAACGCGCAGATCATCCCGATCTCCGCCCAGCACGGCCATAACCTGGAAGCGTTGGAGCGCGTGATCGCCGGCCACCTGCCGGAGAACGAGCACTTCTTCCCGGAAGACCAGATCACCGACCGCAGCAGCCGTTTCCTCGCCGCCGAACTGGTGCGCGAGAAAATCATGCGCCAGATGGGCGCCGAGCTGCCGTACCAGATCACCGTCGAAATCGAAGAGTTCAAGCAGCAGGGCAAGACCCTGCATATCCATGCGCTGATCCTCGTGGAACGTGACGGCCAGAAGAAAATCATCATTGGCGACAAGGGCGAGCGCATCAAGCGCATCGGCACCGAGGCGCGCAAGGACATGGAGTTGCTGTTCGATTCCAAGATCATGCTTAACCTGTGGGTGAAGGTTAAGGGTGGCTGGTCCGATGATGAGCGTGCGTTGCGTTCCCTGGGCTACGGCGACCTGTAAGAACACCGCAGGACGAAAAATGTGGGAGCGGGCTTGCTCGCGAATGCGGTGGATCAGTCACTGATAAGTCGACTGGCACACCGCATTCGCGAGCAAGCCCGCTCCCACATTCGGTTTGTGTAGTTTTCAACAATGCATTCCAGCAGTGAGAGCCCATGTCCCAACCCCTCAGCCAACCCGCCTACGTCCTGCACAGCCGCGCCTATCGCGAGACCAGCGCCCTGGTGGACTTCCTCACGCCCCAAGGCCGCCTGCGTGCAGTGTTGCGCAGCGCGCGGGGCAAGGCGGGCACGCAGGCTAGGCCTTTCGTGGCGTTGGACGTGGAGTTTCGTGGCAAGGGCGAGCTGAAAAACGTCGGCCGCCTGGAAAGCATCGGCACCTCCGCCTGGCTCAATGGCGAAGCGCTGTTCAGCGGCCTCTACCTCAACGAATTGCTGATTCGCCTGCTGCCCGCCGAAGACCCCCATCCGGCTGTCTTCGATCACTACGCCGCTACCTTGCTTGCCCTCGCCGAAGGCCGTCCATTGGAACCCTTGCTGCGCGCCTTCGAGTGGCGCCTGCTCGACGATCTGGGCTACGGCTTCGAACTGGCCAACGACCTGCATGGCGACCCCATCGCCGCCGATGGCATGTACCGCCTGCAAGTGGACGCCGGCCTGGAGCGCGTCTACCTGCTGCAACCGGGCCTGTTCCAGGGCACCGAGCTGCTGGCCATGAGCGAAGCCGACTGGAGCGCGCCGGGTGCTTTATCCGCCGCCAAACGCCTGATGCGCCAAGCCCTGGCCGTGCACTTGGGCGGACGGCCGCTGGTCAGTCGCGAGTTGTTTCGAAAGCCCTGACAACCCCGTGTATGCTGTGCAGCGTTTCTTTCCCTATTCAGGAGCGCTTCCGTGACCAGCAGCAATCGCATTCTTCTTGGCGTCAATATCGACCACGTCGCTACCCTGCGCCAGGCCCGGGGCACCCGTTACCCTGATCCGGTCAAGGCCGCGCTGGACGCCGAAGAAGCAGGCGCCGACGGCATCACCGTGCACCTGCGCGAAGACCGCCGCCACATCCAGGAGCGCGATGTGCTGGTGCTCAAGGATGTGCTGCAAACCCGCATGAACTTCGAGATGGGCGTGACCGAAGAGATGATGCTGTTCGCTGAACGCATCCGCCCGGCGCACATCTGCCTGGTACCGGAAACCCGCCAGGAACTCACCACCGAAGGCGGCCTCGATGTAGCTGGCCAGGAAGCGCGGATCAAGGCCGCAGTGGATCGCCTGTCGCAGATCGGCAGCGAAGTCTCGCTGTTCATCGACGCCGACGAGCGCCAGATCGAAGCCTCGCGCCGTGTCGGTGCACCGGCCATCGAGTTGCACACCGGGCGTTATGCCGATGCCACCACCCCGACCGAAGTGGCCGATGAGCTGCAACGCATCATCGACGGTGTCGCGGTTGGCCTGCGCGAGGGCTTGATCGTCAATGCTGGTCATGGCCTGCACTACCACAACGTTGAAGCGGTGGCGGCGATCAAGGGTATCAATGAGCTGAACATCGGCCATGCGCTGGTGGCGCATGCGCTGTTCGTCGGCTTCAAAGGTGCTGTGGCCGAGATGAAGGCCCTGATCCTGGCTGCGGCCAAGGCCTGACCTAACACCGTCTAAAAACCACTGAAGATCAAAAAAATGTGGGAGCGGGCTTGCCCGCGATTGCGATGAGCCAGTCAAAGCTGCATTGGCTGACCCACCGCTATCGCAGGCAAGCCAGCTCCCACAGTTGATCTTTGGTGTGTTCAGAACTGTGGTCGCCCGGCGAAACCCTTTGAATTCAGCCATGCGGCAATGCGAAGCCTTACTGTTTAGGCGATGCAGGTGTATCGTATCTGCCCTTTGCAGGCCCTGGGCTTGCGGCAGATACGTGAGGTTGTTGTGTCCCGATCCTTTTCCCGTCGACAAATCCTGGGTGGCCTTGCCGGCCTCGCTGTAGTGGGCGTCGGTGCCGGTGGCGCCTATCGCTACTGGCTGGGGAAAGTCGCCGAGGCCGAAGCGGGCCACGACTACGAGCTGATCGCCGCACCGCTGGACGTGGAACTGGTGCCGGGTCACAAAACCGAGGCCTGGGCGTTCGGCCCGTCGGCGCCGGGCACCGAGTTGCGTGTGCGCCAGGGCGAATGGCTGCGGGTACGGTTTATCAACCACCTGCCGGTCGCCACCACCATCCACTGGCATGGCATCCGCTTGCCGCTGGAGATGGACGGCGTGCCCTACGTCTCGCAATTGCCGGTGCTGCCCGGCGAGTACTTCGACTATAAATTCCGTGTGCCCGACGCCGGCAGCTACTGGTATCACCCCCACGTCAACAGCAGCGAAGAACTCGGCCGTGGCCTGGTCGGCCCGCTGATCATCGAAGAGCGCGAACCCACCGGTTTCAAACACGAGCGCACCCTCAGCCTGAAGAGCTGGCATGTGGACGAAGAGGGCGCTTTCGTCGCCTTCAGCGTGCCGCGTGAAGCGGCGCGTGGCGGTACGGCCGGGCGCTTGTCGACGATCAACGGCGTGTCCCAGGCGGTGATCGACTTGCCGGCCGGGCAAATCACCCGCGTGCGCCTGCTCAACCTCGACAACACCCTGACTTATCGTATCAACATCCCCGACGTTGAAGCGCAGATCTACGCGCTGGACGGCAACCCCATCGAGCCGCGCCCACTGGGCAAGGAATACTGGCTGGGCCCGGGTATGCGTATCTGCCTGGCGATCAAGGCACCGCCGGCCGGCGAAGAGCTGTCGATCCGCAACGGGCCGGTACGCCTGGGTACATTCCGTTCCGTGGCCAATACCGACGCGCCGACCGAGTGGCCACCCGCATTGCCGGCCAACCCGATTGCCGAGCCGGACCTGGCCAACGCCGAGAAACTCAACTTCAATTTCGAATGGGTCGGTACCGTTTCGGTCGACGATGGTCGCCCGCCGAGCCTGTGGCAGATCAACGGGCAGGCCTGGGACATCACCGACAAGACCTGCGCCGACCGCCCCATCGCCAAGCTGGAGAAGGGCAAGAGCTACATCTTTGAATTGAAGAACATGACCCAGTACCAACACCCGATCCACCTGCACGGCATGAGCTTCAAGGTGATCGCCTCGAACCGCCACAAGGTGATCCCGTACTTCACCGACACCTACCTGTTGGGCAAGAACGAACGCGCCCGCGTGGCGCTGGTGGCGGATAACCCGGGGGTGTGGATGTTCCACTGCCACGTCATCGACCACATGGAAACCGGCCTGATGGCCGCCATCGAGGTGGCGTGATGCGCCAGTTTCGTCCCGTGGCGATCATCGACCGCAGCCGCGACCAGGACTTCATGCGCGAAGCCCTGGCCCTCGCCGCCCAAGGTGCTGCACTGGGTGAAGTGCCAGTGGGTGCAGTACTGGTGCAGGACGGTGAAATCATCGGCCGTGGCTTCAACTGCCCCATCAGCGGTAACGATCCCAGCGCCCATGCCGAGATGGTCGCCATCCGTGATGCGGCGCAAGCCATCAGCAATTACCGCTTAGTGGGCAGCACGCTGTATGTGACGCTCGAGCCGTGCAGCATGTGCGCCGGTTTGATCGTGCACTCGCGGGTGGCGCGGGTGGTGTATGGCGCGCTGGAGCCGAAGGCGGGGATTGTGCAAAGCCAGGGGCAGTTTTTTACCCAGGGGTTTCTCAATCACAAGGTGTTGTTTGAGGGGGGGGTGTTGGCCGAGGAGTGCGGTACCGTACTCAGCGAATTCTTCAAGGCCCGCCGAGCCAAACCACAATCCAACTAACACCGCAGACCAATGTGCGAGCTGGCTTGCCTGCGATAGCTATCTGTCAGTCAACTCATCAGTGACTGATACACCGCTATCGCAGGCAAGCCAGCTCCCACAGTTTTGATCTCTATTTATTCAGTGAAACCGCACGCTTACTTGCGAGCGATGATAACGGCCCGCATCGGCGCCGGCAGCCCTTCAATCGTCTTGCTGTGATCCTGTGGATCAAGGAAGTCGCTCAACGACTGATACTTCATCCACTCCGTCCCACGCTGTTCCTCCACCGTGGTCACGCTCACATCCACACAGCGCACATCACTGAACCCGGCGCGCCGCAGCCACAGCATCAACGCCGGCACCGACGGCAGGAACCACACGTTACGCATCTGCGCGTAACGGTCTTCCGGCACCAGCACTTGTTGCTGATCGCCTTCCACCACCAGGGTTTCCAGCACCAGTTCGCCGCCTTTGACCAAGGTGTCTTTCAACGCCAGCAAATGCTCGATGGGCGAACGTCGGTGGTAGAACACGCCCATGGAAAACACCGTATCAAAACCTTCCAGGTTCGCTGGCAGGTCTTCGAACGGGAACGGCAGGTGCCACGCCTTGGGCTCTGACAGGTAACGCTGCACCGCCTGGAACTGGCAGAAAAACAGCCAGTTCGGGTCGACGCCAATCACGCTGTCGGCCCCGGCGCCGAGCATGCGCCACATGTAGTAACCATTGCCGCAGCCCACATCGAGGATGCGTTTGCCCTTCAGGTTCAAATGCGGTGCCACCCGTGACCACTTCCAGTCCGAGCGCCATTCGGTGTCTACGTGCACGCCGAACAGGTGAAACGGGCCTTTGCGCCACGGGCTCAGGCCCATCAACGCGGTGTGCATTTGCGCGCGGGTTTCGTCGTCGCAATCGGTGTCGAGGGTCAGGCCGTTGAGCAAATCCACGTCGCTGGGCTGGATCTTCGGCAGCGCATCCAGCGCACTTTGCCAGCGCTCCAGGTCGCCATGGCCTTTTTCCATCTTGCTATCGAGTTGCGCTTGCAGGCCTTGGGCCCACACGGCCAAGGGAGTGCCGACCAAATGGCGGGCGAGGGGAGACAGATCAATCATGGCAAGGCAATCAACGAGGCAAAGTTAAGACACTGGAACCACGGCACGACTTTCGAAAACCCGGCCGCCAGCAGGCGTTCGCGGTGTTCTTCGAGGCTGTCGGGCTTCATGACGTTTTCGATGGCGCTGCGCTTCTGGGCGATTTCCAGCTCGCTGTAGCCGTTGGCGCGTTTGAACGCGACGTGCAGGTCGGTGAGCAGCGCGTGTTCTTCGGGATCATTGAAGCGCAGCTTTTCCGAGAGGATCAACGCGCCCCCCGGCAACAGCGCTTGGCGGATGCGCGTGAGCAAGGCCAGGCGTTCGTCGGGGGCGATAAATTGCAACGTGAAGTTCAGCGCCACCACCGAGGCCGGTTGGAATTGCAACGCGAGGATATCGCCCTCGATCACGTCCACCGGCAGCAACTCCTGGAACATCGAGTCCTGGCCATTGAGGTATTCGCGGCAGCGCTCGACCATCGCCGCCGAGTTATCCACCGCGATCACCCGGCAGCCATCGGTGCGCACATGGCGACGCAGGGCCTGGGTCACGGCGCCCAGGGATGAACCCAGGTCGTAGAGCACGCTGTGGGGCTGGGCAAACTGCGCCGCGAGCACGCCGAGGTTTTCGACGATGGTCGGGTAACCGGGCACCGAGCGCTTGATCATGTCCGGGAACACCCGCACCACGTCCTCGTTAAAGGCGAAGTCCGGCACCTGGGGCAGGGGCTGGGCGAATAGGCGATCGGGTTCTTTGCTCACGGTTGTTCCGGCGACGATGGGGGAAAGGCCGGCATTTTAGCCAAGTTGGCCCTCGTGTGCGCGGGTTGTCTGATGGAAAGCCGACGCGGTGATGCCCCACTGCCCCAGCCAGTAAGTGGCGATCAACAAATACGGCGCCGCATCGAACGCCAGCACAAACCGATTGATACCGATCAGCGTGTCGGAAAACACAAACGACGCGGCACCCGCCGCCGCCAGCAGCGCCGAACGCTTCGGCACGTCGCTGCCCAGGCGTGCCAGCGCACGCCAGAGCATGGCGCTGATGACCAGGGCGTAAACCACCACGGGGATCAGCAAGTCGCCAAGGCCGTGGGAAATCAGAATGCTCAGCAGTACCGCGCCGACGCCCAGGGCCAATAGCAATGGCAGCAGCGCGAAGCGCCGGCAGTCACTGAAATAGGCCTTGAGATACGCCAGGTGCGCGAACAGAAACGCGCCGAGGCCAAAGATAAACAGATCACCCGGCCAGGCGAGCAACACGTCGCCGACCAGGGAAAAAATCAGCCCCAGGCTGATCCAGCGTCGATAGTCGGTGGGTGGTGCATCATGCAGCCAGCCCAGCAGCGCCAGGACCGGCAGCGGTTTGACCAGCAGGCACAGTAACGTGGCGTGGGTGGCCAGGCCGTAGATAAAGGTGCCGGCGCCCATCAACGCAAGAATCATCCATGGCATATCAGTTCACCGTAATGGCGCAGTCGAAAGTGTCGGCAGGTTCGGCTTCGGGTTCCCAGGGTTGCTGGGAGGTCAGGCGCAAACGGCCCTGGCCTGCGGCGAAGGCCTGGAAGCGCCAGGTGGATTGCCCGCCGCCGCCGATCACGCCGGATTCACGGCTGCTGTAGACCTCGGGGCTCAGCGCGCGGAGCACGCCGCCGGCGGAATCCTGGATGGCCCAGCGGTAGCCGGTGGTGGGGTTGCTCGGCAGGGTGAGGATCAGGTTTTGCCCGGTTTTGAGCTGCAGCGGGCAGGCGCTTTGCGCGTCTACGCTGATGTTTTGCTTGGGGGCACTGGCGCACCCGGCCAGCAGGGCAAGGCTTAGGGGGATAAGCAGGCGGGCAGCGGTCATGGGGGCTCCGTTGATTCACGACGAAGGGCGAGCATAACCGAAGATGAGACAAGGTGTGACAAGAGGGGGGTGGGTTATGGCGGCTGACGCCATCGCGGGCAAGCCCGCTCCCACATTTGACCGATTTGTCATCAACAACACCGATCCCTGTGGGAGCCGGGCTTGCCCGCGATGAGGCCAGACCAGGCACTGCACAACTATCAGAAGAGCACTTTGGCCACATCCGCAAACCGCTTGGCAAAGTGCACCGTCATGCCTTCCTTCAGGTACTCCGGCAACTCCTCAAAGCTGCCACGGTTCGGCTCCGGCAAGATCAACTCATGAATCTTCTGGCGCCGCGCCGCGATCACCTTCTCACGCACCCCGCCAATCGGCAGCACATGCCCGGTCAGCGTCAGCTCGCCGGTCATCGCCACACCTTTTTTCGGCGGCTGGTTGCGGGCCAGCGACAGCAACGCGCTGGCCATGGTCACACCGGCGCTCGGGCCGTCTTTCGGCGTGGCGCCTTCCGGCACGTGCAAGTGCACGAAGGCTTCGTCGAAGAACTTCGGATCACCGCCAAACGACTTCAGGTTCGAGCTGATGTAGCTGTAGGCGATTTCAGCGGACTCCTTCATCACTTCACCCAACTGCCCGGTGAGCTTGAAGCCGCGATTGAGTGTATGGATGCGCGTCGCCTCGATCGGCAGGGTCGCGCCGCCCATGCTCGTCCAGGCCAGGCCGGTAATCACACCGGTACCGGACAACACTTGCTCATTGCGGAACACCGGCATGCCCAGGGAGCTTTCCAGGTCCTTGTTGCCGATCTTGATCACCGAGTCCGGCTCATCCAGCAGCTTGACCACTGCCTTGCGCACCAGTTTGCCCAGTTGTTTCTCCAGCTGGCGCACCCCGGCCTCGCGGGCATAGCCGTCGATCAACGCACGCAGGGCGCCGTCGCTGATGGTCAGGCTGGTTTTTGCCACGCCGGCTTTTTCCAGCTGTTTTGGCCACAGGTGGCGCTTGGCGATGGCGACTTTTTCTTCGGTGATATAGCCCGACAGGCGAATCACTTCCATCCGGTCCAGCAATGGGCCGGGGATCGAATCCAGGGTGTTGGCGGTGCACACGAACAGCACTTTGGACAGGTCCAGGCGCAGGTCCAGGTAATGGTCGAGGAATTCGACGTTCTGCTCCGGATCGAGGGTTTCCAGCAGCGCCGACGCCGGGTCGCCCTGGAAGCTCTGGCCCATCTTGTCGATCTCGTCGAGCATGATCACCGGGTTCATCACTTCCACATCTTTCAGCGCCTGCACCAGCTTGCCCGGCAGGGCGCCGATGTAGGTGCGGCGGTGGCCCTTGATCTCGGCCTCGTCGCGCATGCCGCCAACGCTGAAGCGATAGAACGGCCGCCCCAGGGACTCGGCGATGGATTTGCCGACGCTGGTCTTGCCCACGCCCGGCGGGCCCACCAGCAGCACGATGGAACCGGCGACTTCGCCTTTATAGGCGCCCACTGCGAGGAACTCGAGGATGCGGCTCTTGATGTCGTCCAGGCCCGCATGGTGTTTATCCAACACCTTGCGCGCGTGTTTCAGGTCGAGTTTGTCTTCGCCATACACGCCCCACGGCACCGCCGTCGCCCAGTCCAGGTAATTGCGTGTGACCGCGTATTCCGGCGAGCCGGTTTCGAGGATCGACAGTTTGTTCAGTTCTTCATCGATGCGCTTTTGCGCCTGAGCCGGCAGCACTTTGCCTTGCAGGCGCTGTTCGAACTGCTCGACATCGGCGCTGCGGTCGTCCTTGGTCAGCCCCAGCTCCTGCTGGATGACCTTGAGTTGTTCCTTGAGGAAAAACTCGCGCTGGTGCTCGCCGATCTTGCGGTTCACCTCGGCGGAGATTTCCTTTTGCAGGCGCGCGACTTCCACCTCTTTGCGCAGCATCGGCAGCACTTTTTCCATGCGCTTGAGCATGGGCACGCAGTCCAGCACTTCCTGCAACTCGTTACCGGTGGCCGAGGTCAGCGCGGCGGCGAAGTCGGTGAGTGGCGACGGATCGTTGGGGCTGAAGCGGTTGAGGTAGTTCTTCAACTCTTCGCTGTACAGCGGGTTGAGCGGCAGCAGTTCCTTGATCGCATTGATCAGCGCCATGCCGTAGGCCTTCACCTCATCGGTCGGCTCGGACGGCTGGTGCGGGTACTCGACTTCCACCAGGTACGGCGGGCGGTGGTGCTTGAGCCAGGTCTTGATGCGCACACGGGTCAGGCCCTGGGCGACAAATTGCAGCTTGCCGTTCTCGCGGCTGGCGTGGTGCACCTTCACCAGGGTGCCGTACAGCGGCAGGCTGGAGGTGTCGAAATGGCGTGGGTCTTCTGGCGGCGTGTCCATGAAGAACAGGGCGAGGTTGTGGTGATCGGATTTGCTCACCAGCTCCAGGGTCTCGGCCCACGGTTCTTCGTTGACGATCACCGGCAGCACTTGCGCCGGGAAGAACGGCCGATTGTGGATCGGGATGATATAGACCTTGTCCGGCAGGTTTTGCCCAGGCAGTGCCAGGCCCGTGTTGGACGAAGGGGATTCAGCGTTTTCGGGGTCGGCGTAGTCGTTTAGATCGTATTCGGGGAATTCTTGCTGGTCGCTCATGGGGCACCTGCATCAGGAAGTATGCAGGTTAGATGGGGCGGGGTAGCGGTGGTTTCAATGGTCAGGTGAAGTTAGCAACATATTGCATAGTATTTGCCTCAACACGAACCCTGTGGGAGCTGGCTTGCCTGCGATAGCAGTCTGTCAGTCAATGCATAACCAACTGACCCACCGCTATCGCAGGCAAGCCAGCTCCCACATTCTAAATGGTGTTTAGTCAGCTGATTTTGTGGAGGTAGGAGGGCAGTGGCTGCTCCGGCAATACCGACAACACCTTCAACCGCTGCAACATCCGCTGCCTGGCCCGCTGCAAATGCTCACGAAGATTCAACGCCGCCGCATCCACCGCCCCATGCAACAACAACTCCAAAATCAAGCGATGCTCGGCCAACATGGCAGGATCCGCGCCGATCCCCAGCAGCCGGTAAAAAATCCGGCTGATGATCATCGGACTCTGCCCCTGGCGAATCAGTGCAGCGATCTTGCGATTCTGCAACCCGGCCAGGCAACGCTGGTGCAAATCCTCTTCGATCTGCTCGATGGCTTCCAGGCTGCACTGCGGGCTGTCCTGCGCGTCCAGCACCCGCTGCAACATCGCTTCCAGCACCTCGCGATCCAGGCCCGGCGCGCTGAGGCGCAGGGCTTCGGGTTCCAGGCAGGCGCGCAGTTCGTAGTCTTCAGTGACTTCCCGCGCGGTCAGCGGCCCGGCCAGCCATTGGGAGTAGGGCTCCTTTTCCACCAGGCCACGGTCGCGCAAGCGCATTAGCGCTTCACGAACCACGGCGCGGCTGACGCCGTAGTGGTCGGCGGCGGCTTGCTCGTCCAGGCGGTAATGGCCGAAGGCAATGCAGGTGGACAGCGCCGCGCCGATTTCCTCGACGATGCGCTCGCCCAGCGGCCGCGTGTCCACCAGCTCCGCTTCACCATTGAGCCCCAGGTGCGCATGGCTCAAGGGCAGGCGCAGCGGCTCCATCGCCAGGCCTTCGGGATTGATTAGGTAACCCCGGCCGTTGAAGCGGCAGATCAAGCCTTCGTCGTGCAGCAGGTCCAGGGCCTTGCGCACCGGCACGCGGCTGGTGCCAAACAATTCAGCCAGCGGCGCTTCCAGCAAGACCAGGCCATGGCGGGCCGTGCCGTTGACGATCGCGTCACGCAATACCTGGTGAATCATCGCGTAGCGGGAGGCCGAGGCAGACACTGCTTTCATCGCTTTCTCAGGGGCTTGTAGGACGGTGGCCGGGGATTCTCTCATAAGTTGTGCCTGTCACCCTGCGCCACGTCGGTGGCACTTTTTTGGGGCTGCCAATGTAGGAATGTTACTTTTCTGCACCAAAATGTACTTATTCATAAAAGATACATTATTTCATTCAAGGCCTTGCGCCGGCTTCCGTCAAACTATTTTTCCTGCCATCCAAGCTATCTATCCCGTAGCTCTGGACGAAAAACCTGCGTTTGGCAAAACCGGCGACACAGAGACTGGCACGAAAGCTGCCTTTGTAAAATGTACATTTTATTAATATGTACGTTTTGTGAGGGTCATCTTGATGTCAGACGCCACTTCCATGGCCGAGGATTTCGCCAGCGGTCGCAGCGACCCGGTGCAGGTGCTTGAACAGGCACTGCTCCACGCGAGCATGGCCCCCAGCGTATTTATTTCCCTGACCGCCGAGCGTGCGCGTCGCGAGGCCGAAGCCTCGGCCGCGCGCTGGCGGGCTGGCCAGCCGTTGAGCGTGCTGGATGGCGTGCCGCTGGCCTGGAAAGATTTGTTCGACGTGGCCGGCAGCATCACCACGGCGGGCGCCGCTTACCGCCGCAACGCCCCTGCGGCCTTGCTCGATGCGCCCAGCGTCGGCCTGTTGTGCCGTGCGGGGATGGTC
The DNA here is from genome assembly GCF_017316265.1 of Pseudomonas sp. Marseille-Q1929. NCBI lineage: Bacteria > Pseudomonadati > Pseudomonadota > Gammaproteobacteria > Pseudomonadales > Pseudomonadaceae > Pseudomonas > Pseudomonas sp. Marseille-Q1929. Next base: position 323,188 of record NZ_JAFLWU010000001.1, on the reverse strand, counting down.
AGCCTGGGCAAGACCAACCTCAGCGAGCTGGCGTATTCCGGCCTGGGCCTGAACCCGCATTTCGGCACGCCGTTCAACCCGCACAGCAGCGATCAAGCGCGTATCCCCGGCGGTTCGTCATCGGGTTCGGCGGTCGCCGTTGCCGCCGGGATCGTACCGATTGCCATGGGCACCGACACCGCCGGCTCGATCCGTATCCCCGCCGCGTTGAATGGCCTGGTGGGTTACCGCAGCAGCAGTCGGCGCTACAGCCGCGACGCGGTGTTCCCGTTGTCGCGCACCCTCGACAGCCTCGGCCCGCTGACTCGCAGCGTGCGCGACGCGTTGGTCATCGACGATTTGTTCCATGGCCGCCGCCAAGTCCACACGCCCCGCAGCCTCAAGGGCCAGCGCTTTGTGTTGGCGCAGCAAGACGTCGAACCGGCGGTGCGTGACAACCTGCTGCGCGCTGTCGAGCAACTGAAGGACCACGGCGCGCTCGTCGAAGAACGTGAATGCCCAACGTTCCAGGCCACCCTGGCGTTGATCCGCGACCACGGCTGGCTCGGTTCCTTCGAAGCCTTCGCCCTGCACGAAGCTTTGCTCGACAGCCCCGACGCCGACCACCTCGACCCCCGCGTACGCCGCCGCCTCGAAGCCGCCCGCGCGCTGCCCGCCAGCCAATTGCTGCACCTGATCGAAGCCCGCCGTCGCCTGCAACAGCAACTGCTCGACGACCTCGACGGCGCGCTGCTGATCACCCCCACCGTCGCCCACGTCGCGCCGCCCCTGGCGCCGCTGGAAGCCGACGATGACCTGTTCATCCACACCAACCTCGCCACCCTGCGCCTGACCATGCCCGGCAGTTTCCTGGACATGCCCGGCGTGAACCTGCCCAGCGGCCGCGACGCCCTGGGCCTGCCCACCGGGTTGCTGCTCAGCGCCCCGACGGGGGAAGACGCACGCCTGTTGCGCGCCGCGTTGTCCGTCGAATCCGCAATGACTATTTAAGGAGACACACCATGGCTAAAGACATCCTCTGTGCATTTGGCGTCGACGTTGACGCCGTCGCCGGCTGGCTCGGTTCCTACGGCGGCGAAGACTCGCCCGACGACATCTCCCGCGGCCTGTTCGCCGGTGAAATCGGCGCGCCACGCCTGCTCAAATTGTTCGAACGCTACGGCCTGCGCACCACCTGGTTTATCCCCGGCCACTCGATGGAAACCTTCCCCGAGCAGATGAAGGCCGTGGCCGACGCCGGCCACGAAATCGGCGTGCATGGCTACAGCCACGAAAACCCGATTGCCATGACTGCCGAACAGGAAGAAATCGTCCTCGACAAGTCCATCGAGCTGATCACCCAGGTCACCGGCAAGCGCCCGACCGGCTACGTGGCGCCGTGGTGGGAATTCAGCAAGGTCACCAACGAGCTGCTGCTGAAAAAAGGCATCAAGTACGACCACAGCCTGATGCACAACGACTTCCACCCCTACTACGTACGCAAGGGCGACAGCTGGACCAAGATCGACTACAGCCAGCACCCCGACACCTGGATGAAACCCCTGGTGCGCGGCGAAGAAACCGACCTGGTGGAGATCCCGGCCAACTGGTACCTGGACGACCTGCCGCCGATGATGTTCATCAAGAAAGCCCCCAACAGCCACGGCTTCGTCAACCCGCGTCACCTCGAAGAAATGTGGCGCGACCAGTTCGACTGGGTCTACCGCGAACACGAACACGCGGTGTTCACCATGACCATCCACCCCGACGTCTCCGGCCGCCCGCAAGTGCTGCTGATGCTGGAGCGCCTGATCGAACACATCCAGAGCCATGCCGGCGTGCGCTTCGTCACCTTTGACGAAATCGCCGATGACTTTATCCGCCGCCAACCGCGTACCTGACCCTTAAAAAACAGCCCCCATCCCTGAGGCGCGACCCATGTCCATCTACAACAAGCTTGACCTGACTGGCTGGAAACCCCGGCAACTGACCTCCAAGGAAGTGCGCTTCGCCACCTGGATCGCGTTTTTCGCCTGGGTGTTTGCGGTGTACGACTTCATCCTCTTCGGCACCTTGCTGCCGGAAATCGGCCGCCACTTTGGCTGGGGTGAAGTGGAGCAAGCCGAGATCGCGACATGGGTGGCGGTGGGTACCGCCGTGGTCGCCCTGGCTATCGGCCCTATCGTCGATAAGCTGGGGCGCCGCAAAGGCATTATTTTTACCGTGGCCGGCTCTGCACTATGCTCGGCGCTGACCGCCATCGGTGGTGCGTGGGGCAAGTCGCCGTTGATCCTGATCCGTTCGCTGGGCGGCCTGGGTTACGCCGAAGAAACCGTCAACGCCACCTATTTGACCGAGCTGTATGGCGCCTCCGAAGACCCGCGCCTGACCAAACGCCGTGGCTTTATCTACAGCCTGGTGCAGGGCGGCTGGCCGGTCGGTGCGTTGATCGCCGCCGGCTTGACCGCGCTGCTGCTGCCGATCATCGGCTGGCAGGGCTGCTTCATCTTCGCCGCGATCCCGGCGATTGTGATCGCGATCATGGCGCGCAAGCTCAAGGAGAGCCCGCAGTTCCAGATCCACGAACGCATCAGCCAACTGCGCAAAAGCGGCGCGGTGACTGAAGCGCAGAACGTCGCCGTGACCTACGGCGTGGACTACGACGAACACAGTAAGGCCGGCCTCAAGGCCGCGTTCCGTGGCCCGGCCCGCCGCGCCACCCTGGTGATCGGCGCCGCGCTGTTGCTCAACTGGGCGGCGATCCAGGTGTTCAGCGTGCTCGGTACGTCGGTGATCGTCAGCGTGCACCACATCTCGTTCGAGAACTCGCTGATCATCCTCGTGCTGTCGAACCTGGTGGGTTATTGCGGCTACCTCAGCCACGGCTGGATGGGCGACAAGATCGGCCGTCGCAACGTCATCGGCCTGGGCTGGATGCTCGGCGGCCTGGCATTCGCCGGCATGCTGTTTGGCCCGAGCAACATGGCGATGGTGGTCGGGCTGTACAGCCTGGGCCTGTTCTTCCTGATCGGGCCGTACTCGGCGGCGCTGTTTTTTATCAGCGAAAGTTTCCCCACCAGCATCCGTGCCACCGGTGGCGCGATCATCCACGCCATGGGTCCGATTGGCGCGGTGGTCGCAGGGTTTGGCGCGACCCAGGTGTTGTCCGCCGGCAGCGACTGGCAGACCGCCGCGCTGTGGTTCGGTGCCGTGCCGTGCTTCCTGTCCGGCATGTTGATGTTCGCCGCGCGCCATGTGCGCCCGGAAACCGTTCAGTAAGGAGTGAGTGATGAGCCGTAAAGTTGCCTTGATTACCGGCGCCGCCAGCGGCATCGGCCAAGCCCTCGCCGTGGCCTATGCGCGGGTCGGTGTGGCGGTGGTCGGCGGGTATTACCCGGCCGATCCCCACGACCCGCACACCACCGTGGCCCTGGTGGAAGAAGCCGGCGGCGAATGCCTGATGCTGCCGCTGGACGTCGGCAGCACGGCCTCGGTGGACGCCTTGGCCGAGCAAGCTGTGCAGCACTTCGGGCGCCTCGACTACGCCGTGGCCAACGCCGGTTTGCTGCGTCGTGCGCCGCTGCTGGAGATGACCGACGCGCTGTGGGACGAGATGCTCAATGTCGACCTGACGGGGGTGATGCGCACCTTCCGTGCGGCCACTCGGCATATGAGCGAAGGCGGCGCGCTGGTGGCGATTTCGTCGATTGCCGGTGGGGTGTATGGCTGGCAGGAACACAGCCATTACGCGGCGGCCAAGGCTGGTGTCCCGGGGTTGTGCCGCTCGCTGGCGGTGGAATTGGCGGCCCAGGGCATTCGTTGCAATGCGGTGATCCCGGGGTTGATCGAGACGCCGCAGTCGCTGGATGCGAAGAACTCGCTGGGGCCGGAAGGCCTGGCGAAAGCCGCGCGGGCGATTCCGCTGGGGCGGGTAGGGCGGGCGGATGAAGTGGCGTCGTTGGTGCAGTTCTTGACCAGTGATGCGTCGAGTTACCTCACCGGGCAAAGCATCATCATCGACGGCGGCCTGACCGTGCGCTGGCCTGATTAATAACTGATGTACTCGGTCCAAATGTGGGAGCTGGCTTGCCTGCGATAGCGGTGTATCAGTAAACATAATTGCAGCTGACCCACCGCTATCGCAGGCAAGCCAGCTCCCACATGGGAACGGTGTTTGTCTGAGGAGTTTTGTATGCAGCAACTAGTTAACCGCCGCGCCGTCATCACCGGCGCCGGCAGCGGCATCGGCGCTGCCATCGCTCGCGCCTACGCCGTTGAAGGCGCCCGCCTGGTACTGGCCGACCGCAACGCCGCGAGCCTTGCCGAAACCGCGATCACCTGCCGCAACCTCGGCGCCGAAGTCGTCGAATGCCTGGCCGACGTCGGCACCGTCGAAGGCGCCCAAGCCAGTGTGGATACCTGTGTCGCGCAGTTCGGCGGCATCGACATCCTGGTCAACAACGCCGGCATGCTCACCCAGGCGCGCTGTGTCGACCTGTCCATCGCGATGTGGAACGACATGCTGCGCGTCGACCTCACCAGCGTGTTCGTCGCCAGCCAGCGCGCCTTGCCGCACATGCTTGCGCAGCGCTGGGGACGCATCATCAACGTGGCCTCGCAACTGGGTATCAAGGGCGGCGCCGAGCTGACCCACTACGCCGCCGCCAAGGCCGGGGTGATCGGCTTTACCAAGTCCCTTGCGCTGGAAGTCGCCAAGGACAACGTGCTGGTCAACGCCATCGCCCCCGGCCCGATTGAAACGCCGCTGGTGGGCGGTATCAGCGACGATTGGAAACGCGCCAAGGCCAAGGAATTGCCCCTGGGCCGCTTCGGCCTGGCCGATGAAGTGGCGCCCACCGCGGTGCTGCTGGCCAGCGAACCGGGCGGCAATTTGTTCGTCGGCCAAACCCTCGGCCCGAACTCCGGCGACGTCATGCCATGAGCGGGGTGTAGCCATGTGCGGACTCTGCGGGCTGCTTGGTGAAGACCTGCACTGGAGCGACCCCCTGGGCGATGAGTTGCCCCGGCGCCGCGAACGCCTGCGCCGGATCGCGGCGATCAACCAGGTGCTGGCGGTGTTCCGGCTCAAGGTCGAAGACTTTCAAGGCGCCTCGTACCTGTTGCTCGGTGCCACCGGCAAACAGGAGTTGGCCAGCGGCCTGGATCAACTGTGGCAGGCCGCCGAAAGCATGCTCGGTCGCCCGCTGGACCCGCTCGATCCCACCCTGCTGGATCACTTGGAGTCAGCCCCATGAGCATCGCCCTCAATGTGATCACCGGCTTCCTCGGCAGCGGCAAGACCACCTTGCTCAAGCGCCTGCTGCAAGGCGAAAGCCTCGGCGACACGGCGTTGCTGATCAATGAATTCGGCGATGTCGGCATCGATCATCTGCTGGTGGAAGAGGTCGCGCCGGACACCGTGCTGCTGCCCAGCGGCTGCGTGTGCTGTTCAATTCGCGGCGAGTTGAAAGACGCGCTGCTCGGCCTGTTGCAACGTCGCGAGCGTGGTGAGATTCCTGCATTCAAACGGGTGATCCTGGAAACCACCGGCCTGGCCGACCCGGCGCCGATCCTCGCCACCCTGAACAACGACGTGCAACTGCGCGGGCGCTTTCATATCGGCCTGGTGATCACCCTGGTCGACGCCAGCCACGCCGAGTTGCAAGAGCGTTTGCACCCGGAATGGCTGGCCCAGGTCTCGGCGGCGGATCGCTTGCTGTTGAGCAAGACCGACCTGGCCGGCGACAGCGCCCCACTGCGCGCGCACTTGCAGGCGCTCAACGCCGGTACGCCGATCCTCAATACCCAGGACATCCACAGCGGCGAGCAACTGCTGCTCGGCGAAGGCCTGCGCAGCGCCGAACCTGCTGTCGAAGTCAGCCGCTGGCAACTGCATCAACCCACCACCGCCACCCACGGCGCGGCGCAAGTGTGTTGCCTGACCTTCGACCAGCCGCTGGATTGGGTCGGCTTCGGGGTGTGGCTGTCGATGCTGTTAAGATGCCATGGCGAACGAATCCTCCGGGTCAAAGGACTGCTCAACGTGAACGCCAGCAACGCCCCCATCGTCATTCATGGCGTGCAGCACTGCCTGCATGCCCCGGTGCACTTGCCTGCATGGCCAGGCAGCGATCGCCAATCGCGCCTGGTGTTTATCCTGCGCGGCCTCGACCCGGCGCAGTTGCGTCGCTCGTTTGAAGCGTTCTCGCGGCGGTTCGCCCCATGATTACCCTGCGCGTCCTCGGCACGTCGGTGACCTTACTGGAATGCCTGCGCGTACGTGCCGAGCAGGAACTGGGCATTCGCCTGGTGTATCAGGTGCACGATGTCGAGCAGGCCCAGCGCATCGCGGTGATGCAGCCCGACAGCTACGACCTGTATGACCAGTGGTTCCACAACGTCGATTTCGTCTGGCCGGCACGGGCGATCCAGCCCATCGACACGCGGCGCATCGCGCTGTGGCACGAGATCAACGACCTGCCCAAGCGCGGTCGCTTGTCGCCGGATGACCGCCTCGGCAGCGGCAGCGTGCCCAGCGAGCGCCTGTTCGTGCAGCACGACGGCAGCCTCGGCAGCACCGTCACCGAACGCATCAGCATGCTGCCCCTGACCCACAACGCCGACAGCTTCGCCTACCGCCCCGAGCGCCTGCCCGAAGGGTTCTGCCACGGCAATGAAAGCTGGGGCTGGCTGCTCGACCCGGCCTGGCGCGCACGCACCGCGCTGCAAAGCGACGCCGCCATCGGCGCCCTGGATGCCGCGCTGGCGGTGCAGGGCGCGGGGCTCGCGCAGTTCAAGGACATCGGCAACATGAGCATCGAAGAGATCGACGTGCTCGCCGACATCCTCGTGCGCAAACAAAAGGAAGGCCACTTCGCCGCCTTCTGGTCGGATGACGAAGAGGCCGCGCAATTGATGCTCAGCCCGAGCATCGACATCCAGAGCCTGTGGTCGCCGACCCTGATGCGCCTGCACCGCGCCGCGGTGAAATACCGCCTGGCGGTGCCGCGTGAAGGCTACCGCGCCTGGTTCGGCGGCTTGTCCTTGTCGCGCCATGCCCAGGGGCCGGTGCTGGATGCGGCCTACGCCTACCTCAACTGGTGGCTGTCCGGCTGGCCCGGCGCGGTGATGGCGCGCCAGGGTTACTACATCGGCAACCCGGCGCGCAGCCGCGACCACCTGAGCAGCGCCGAGTGGGATTACTGGTACGCCGGCAAACCTGCGCGGGAAGAGTTGCTGGGCAGTGATGGCCTGCCGTTGATCGATATTGGTGAAGTGCGTGATGGCGGCTCTTATGAGCAGCGCATGGGGCATATTGCGGTGTGGAACTCGGTGATGGATGAACACAACTACCTGGTGCGGCGCTGGGGCGATTTCATGCGCGCACGCGGCGCCTGAAGAGAGGCGCGGGCTCGCCTTGTGTGGGAGCGGGCTTGCCCGCGATGAGGGCCTGTCAGTTGGTGCATGTGTTGCCTGACCCACCGCCATCGCGGGCAAGCCCGCTCCCACATGGGGTCTTCGATCCCTCAGTCAAGCTCGTGCCGCCAATAACTTGACAGCAACATTCCTTGTTTTATTGGGTGTACTTCTCCCAGCTCCCAGCTAATCTGCTTAAACCGAATATCCAATAAAAATGGATGTTTTTTTGACGCCGGGTCAGCAGTCGCCAGGGAAGCCTATGACACAGGGACGTAGTGGCAGAAAGAGACGCACGCTGCCAGAGGGCACAGCGATGAGGTGGCGCCATACGTTCCAGACCCGTATCGCCGGGGTGCTCGCGCTGTTGCTGTTGGTGGTGGTCGCGGCCACTTACTTTGCCGTCAAGACCGCCACCACCCGTGCAGTGGAGAACCAGGCCGAGGTCCAGTTGGAGACCGGCAGCCAGGTGTTCGAGCGCCTGCTCGACCTGCGCGGCCGTCGCCTGCAATACGGGCTGGACTGGCTGACAGCTGACGAGCCCTTCAAACAAGCAGTGGCCGAGGGCAAGCCTGCGCCGATCCTGGCCGCGCTGGAGCGCCACGGCACCGGCATCGGTTCCAGCGAGGTATTTGTGCTGGACCTCGACGGCAAGGTGATGGTCAGCACCCTGCCGCTGTTTGCCCGTGGCACGCCGTTCCCCCAAGACGACGCCTTGCGCCATGCGCGGCGCAGTGGCCTGCAAATGCTCATCGTGGCCATGGATGGGCGACCGTACCTGCTGGTGCAAAAGGACGTCGTCAACCCACAGCCTGTGGCGCGCATCGTCATGGGCTTCCCGATGGACACACAGTTCGCCAACGAACTGCGTGCGATGAGCAACCTGGAAGTGTCGTTCCTCGCCGTGCAGGACGGCCGCCCCGGGCCGTTGTTCACCACCCAGCCCGACACCGTCCAGCCGGATATCGTCACGACGCTGCGCCAGGCGCAGGTCAACTCCGAGGCCCATATCGAAGGCTTCCATGGCCAGCGCATGCTCAGCCAAGTGCTGTCGCTGGCCAACACCGGTACCGGCGATGAGGTGCGGGTACTGCTGCAAAGTCCGTTGGACCATGCCCTGGAATCCTTTGCGCCGCTGGACCGCCAGTTCCTCGGGATTGCCCTGGCGGTGCTGCTGGTGTCGCTGGCGGGCGCGTTGTTCCTGGCGCGGCGGGTGTCACGCCCGCTGAATGCGCTGGTGGAGGCGGCTGAACGTATTGGCGCCGGTGACTACCGCACGCCGGTGCGGGTGCGCAGCCACGATGAGTTCGGCCTGCTGGCCCGCGCCTTCAACGCCATGCAAAGCGGCATCGCCGTACGCGAGGGGCAACTGGCGCACAACGCCTTGCATGACCCGCTCACCGGCCTGCCCAACCGCGCGCTGGCCATGGAGCGCCTGGGCAGTGCGATCAGTGCGCGCCGGCCCGTGGTGTTGCTGTACGTGGGCATCGAAAACTACCGGGTGATCAACGAAGGCTTCGGCCCCCAAGGCGTGGAAGAAATGCTGCGCGAAGCCAGCCGCTGCTTGTCCATGAGCCTGCTGGCCAGCGACACCGCCGCGCGCATCACCGGCAGCGAATTCCTGGTGCTGCTGGAAAACACCGAGATCGACCGCGCCGTCGCGCGCGCCGACCGCCTCTACACGCTGCTCACCGAACCTCAGCGCGTCGGCAATGACGAGCTGCGCCACGAAGTCAGCATCGGCATCGCCGCGTACCCCGTCGATGGCCAGCAGGTGGAAGAGTTGATCAGCCGCGCCGCGATTGCCCGGCATGATGCGGCGAGCCTGCCGGGGCATTTGCAGATCTATCAGCAGCACCGTGAATTGGCGCACCAACGCCAGATCACCCTGATCCGCGACCTGCGCCGCGCGGTGGTCGAGGGCGAGTTGTTCCTCTGCTACCAACCCAAGCTCGACCTCAGCCAGGGGCATGTGCGCCAGGCCGAAGCCTTGCTGCGCTGGCAGCATCCGACCCTGGGCCAGGTGTCGCCCGCCGAATTCATTCCCCTGGCCGAACGCACCGGCAGCATGGGCAGCCTGACCCTGTGGGTGATCGAAGAAGCGGTGCGCCAGATCGCCGAGTGGGGGCAGCGCGGGTTGCATATCCAGCTGTCGGTGAATATTTCCGTGGACGACCTGGCCGATGATGACCTGGCGATTCGCGTCACCGCCTTGTTGATGCAATACGACGTGGCCGCCGAGCAGCTGATTTTCGAGATCACCGAAAGCGCGATCATGCACAACCCGCAACAGGCGCTGAACGTGCTGGAGCAACTGCGCGGCTGCGGCATCAGCCTGTCGGTGGATGACTATGGCACCGGCTATTCGTCCCTCGCGCAATTGCAGCGCCTGCCGGTGCAGGAGTTGAAGATCGACCAATCCTTTGTGCGCAACCTCGACAGCACCAGCGGTGACGGGGTGATCGTGCGCTCCACCATCGAGATGAGCCACAACCTGGGGCTCAAGGTGGTGGCCGAAGGCGTGGAGTTCGCGCCGAGCCTGAAGCTGCTCAAACAGTGGAAGTGCGACACCGCCCAGGGTTACCTGATCAGCCGACCGTTGAACGCCATGGCGTTCGAGATGTGGATGCGCCGCGAGCGGGCGCCGCTCTAGAAATAGCCTTTTACCCGCCTACAGATTCTTTGGGCGGCGCCGATAAGCTCTACATACCTTGACCGGTTGCATAGGTTTTTGCCGACCAACGGTCAGGCTTTGCGCTAAAATCAATGATGGCAATTTGCCTTGTTTGCGGCATCATCTGCGTCGTGACACGTATTGCCCCAGTTTCAGTGCCAAGGCAGGCCGCCTATTTTTCTATTGCCGCGCGGACCCTTGATGAATCGGATTTTCCTGCAACTTTCCTTCGCCGCCTTGATGCTCTCGGCCCATGACCTGGCGCGCGCGGCGACCCTTGACGTGGTGCTGCGCCAGGCCGACCAGACGCCGGTCAGCGACGCCGTGGTGACCCTGCAAGGCCCGGTCGGCGCGCCGGCCGGCACGCTCAAGGCCGACATGGACCAACGCGGCCAGAAGTTCGCGCCCCATGTGTTGGCGGTGCACACCGGCACCCAGGTGCGCTTCCCCAACAGCGACAATATCCGTCACCAGGTCTATTCGTTTTCGGCAGCCAAGCGCTTCGAACTGCGCCTGTACGAAGGCACGCCCACCGACCCGTTGCTGTTCGACAAGCCCGGCGTGGTGGTGCTCGGCTGCAATATCCACGACTGGATGCTCGGCTACATCTACGTCACCGACGACCCGCGCTTCGGCGTCAGCGATGCCCAAGGCCACGTGCGCCTGGACAACCTGCCGGCCGGCGCCTACCACGTCACCCTGTGGCACCCGCAATTGGCCGACATGCAACCGCTGGACGGCGGCACGCTGAACATTCCAGTGGCAGGCCTGAGCCACGCCGTGCAACTGAGCCTGGAACCACCGTCCGCCGACCTGCCGCCCACGCCCACACCGACGGCCTTTGGCGACGCCTTCAATCGAGCCGCCCGTGAAACTGCGCAGTAGTTTCCAGGCGCGTGTCGCCAGTGTGCTGATCCTGCTGTTGCTGGTGGTGATCGGCGCGCTGTACTTCAGCGTGAAAGCCGCGACGGGCGACGCCGTGCGCAGCCAGGCCAAGGCGCAACTGGACGTCGGCGCGCGGGTGTTCGAACGCTTGCTCGACGTGCGCGGCCGGCGCCTGGCCGATGGCGTGCAACTGCTGGCGGCAGATTTCGGTTTTCGCGATGCGGTGGCCAGCGGCGATTCGGCGACCATGCGCTCGGTGCTGTTCAACCACGGCAAGCGCATCAATGCCAGCGACATGATCCTGCTGGGCATGGATGGCACCGTCCTCGCCAGTACCCTCGACGATGTCCCCGAGGGTTCGATTTTTCGTTATGACCAGGCCCTGCGTGATGCACGGCGCAATCGCCAGACCATGTTGATGGTGCCGCTGCAAGGCATGCCGCACCTGTTGGTGGAAGCGCCGGTGCTGGCGCCGCTGCCGATTGCGCGGGTGGTGATGGGCTTGCGCATGGACAGCGCGTTCGCCGAAGAACTGCGTTCGCTGAGTAACCTGGAAGTGTCGTTCCTGACCATCGATCGCCAGCAACCGGGGGAGTTGGTCAGCACCCAACCGCAGGTACTGCGCGACAGCCTCACCAGCCTGATGCTGGAGCAGGGGCGCCAGCATGGCGTGGCCACCACCGAGCACCTGGAACACAGTTTTCTCAGCCAGTCGCTGGTGTTGGCCAGCGATGCCGACGGCCAGGTCCTGGCCTTGTTGCAGAGCCCGTTGGACGCGGCGATGCAGGCCTTTGCGCCGCTGGATGAAAAAATCCTCGGCATTGCCCTGATCGCATTGATTGCCTCGTTGATCGGTGCCTTGCTGCTGGCCCGTGGCGTGTCGCGCCCGGTGCAGGCCCTGGCCCTCGCCGCCGAACGCATCGGCCAGGGCGATTACCAGACGCCCGTGGTGTTGCAGCGCAGTGACGAACTGGGGCGCCTGGCCAACGCGGTCAACTCCATGCAAAGCGGCATCGCCGAACGCGAGCAGCAACTGGCGCACAACGCCTTGCATGATCGCCTCACCGGCTTGCCCAACCGCGCGCTGGCCATGGAACGCCTGGGCAGCGCCATCGCCACGCACCGGCCGATGGCGCTGATCTACCTGGGCATCGACAACCTGCGCGTCGCCAGCGAAACCGCCGGGCCGGATGCGGTGGACCAGCTGTTGCTGGACGTCAGCCGCAGCCTGCAAGCCGCGCTGCGTCCCGGCGATACCCTGGCGCATTTGATCGCCGACGAATTTTTGCTGCTGCTCGAAGGCGCCGGTTGTGACGAAGCGGTGGGCCTGGCCGACCAGTTGCAACAGGCGCTGCTGCGCCCGCGCCGCATCAACGGCCACGACCTGGCGCTGGATTGCCGCCTGGGCATCGCGGCTTACCCGGCCGACGGCGAAAGCGCGCATACCTTGCTGGAGCGCGCATCGATTGCGATGAAAGACGCCGCACAAATGCCCGGCCGCTTGCAGATCTACGAACACGGTCGCGACCTCGCGCACCGTCGCCAGATCACCTTGATTCGCGACCTGCGCCACGCGCCCAACCAAGGCCAGTTGCTGCTGCATTACCAACCCAAACTCGACATCCGCCAGGGCCACGTACGCCAGGCCGAAGCCTTGTTGCGCTGGCAGCACCCGCTGTTCGGCATGGTGTCGCCGGCGGAATTCATCCCCTTGGCCGAACGCTCGGGCAGCATCCAATTGTTGACCCACTGGGTGATCGAGGAGGGCATTCGCCAACTGTGCGAATGGAACCGGCGTGGCCTGTGCCTGCAACTGTCGTTGAACATCTCGGCCGATGATTTGCTCGGTGACGAACTGGCCCATCGGGTCTCGGCGTTGTTGCGTCGTTATGGCTTGCCGGCCGAACAACTGCTGTTCGAAATCACCGAAAGCGCGGTGATGCGCGAGCCGGAAAAAGCCCTGAAAGTCCTGCACCTGTTGCGCGACTGCGGCATCAGCCTGTCGGTGGATGACTTCGGCACCGGCTACTCGTCGCTGGCGCACCTCAAGCGCCTGCCGGTGCAAGAGTTGAAGATCGACCAATCCTTTGTGCGCAACCTTGATGAAACCAGTGAAGACGCAGTGATCGTGCGCTCCACCATCGAGATGAGCCACAACCTGGGCCTCAAGGTGGTTGCCGAGGGTGTCGAATACGCCCACAGCCTGCGCCTGCTGGAACGCTGGCAGTGCGACACGGCCCAGGGTTACCTGATCAGTCGGCCGTTGAGCGCCGACGCTTTCGAAGCCTGGGTGGCGTTGCCCCTCAGTGCGCAAACTTCCCTGATTCATTGAGTGACCTGAGCGTGCGTGTTTCTTTTCTGATCGGCTGCCTTGGCGCCCTGACCCTGCAAACGGCGCTGGCCGACAACGGCCGCCTGATCGCCACCGGTGGCGCCAGCAGCATTGAAGGCGTTGCGGGCGGCGGAATCACACCGTGGGCGGTCCTGGCCGGTTATGGCGAACAGCGCGAGTGGGGCGCCACGGCGTTCGCCACCACGGTCAACCTGCCGGACTATCGGCTGGACGTGGCCGGGTTGGCGCTGGCCTATGACAATCGCGTCGAAGTTTCCTTCGCCCGTCAGCGCTTCGACCTCGGCACGCTGGTGCATAAGCTGAACCTGCCCGAAGACAACCTCGGCCAGGACGTGCTCGGCCTCAAGGTGCGGCTGTTTGGCGATGTGATCTACGACGATTTGCCCCAAGTGTCCCTGGGCCTGGAATACAAGCACCAGACCAATTTCGACATCCCCAAGCTGGTCGGTGCCAAGCGCAACAGCGACGTCGAGGGCTACCTCGCCGCCAGCCGCCTGTTCATCGGCGCGGCCTTTGGCTACAACGTGCTGGTCAACGGCAGCCTGCGCTACAGCCGCGCCAACGAAACCGGCCTGCTCGGTTTTGGCGGCGACCGCCGTGACAGCCGCAGCCTGCTCAAGGAAGGCTCGGTGGCGCTGCTGTTCAACCCGCGTTGGGCGCTGGGCGTGGAATATCGCGAAAAGCCCGACAACCTGTCGTTTGCCGGTGAGAGCGATTGGGCCGATGTGTTTGTCGGCTACTTCCCGAACAAACATGTGTCGTTTGTATTGGCCTACGCGCGCCTCGGCGAAATCGCCACGCTGGATAACCAGAACGGTACCTACTTGTCTGTGCAGGGGAGTTTCTGATGCGCTTGTTACCGCTGGTATTTGTCCTGATGCTCAGCGCCTGCGCGCAACAACCGCCAAAGGATGACAGCCTGTACCGTGACCTTGGCGCCATGCCTGGCATCACGCGGATTGTCGAAGGCCTGCTGCTGAACATCGCCCGGGATGAACGCATCGTCGAGCGTTTTCGACGGATTGATATCCAGCGTTTGCGCGACAAGTTGATCGAACAGTTTTGTGTGGAGGCGGGTGGGCCGTGCACCTATACCGGGGATAGCATGGCGGAGAGTCACAAAGGGCAGAATGTGAGCCGCAGTGACTTCAATGCGCTGGTGGAGGATTTGATCAAGGCGATGGACAGCGAAGGGATTGCAGTGCCAGTTCAGAATCGCCTGATCGCCCGCTTGGCGGTGATGCGCGGCGAAGTGATCGAACACTGACGGTTGATCATTCCCACGCTTCGCGTGGTAATGCAGCCCCGGATGGTCTTAGTCCCGATCAAAATAGATTAAATCAGCTGGGTGTTATAGCGAAAATGTCTTTAGGTCTGTTATTTCTCACAGGTTCTATTGGTGGGTTGGTCTGTTTTAATTGGCGAGTGATGGAATGAACCTAAAACATTAATATTGATTGAGGATTTCGTTATGTCAGGCAAAAAAAACATACCGGATGGCGCCTTACTTGCCACGGGCTCATTGACAGGCACTCTTACAGACCTTACCACGGACACTACCTACCCAATCAGTGCTACGCATTTTTACCGACAACCTGGGGCTAAAATGATAGGTATCGTTGGGAAAAACCCAGAGAACGACGATTCGATTTATATATATCAAATGAGTCTTTTTTTTAATGAGGATGAACCACCGACTCAAACCTATAATGTTGGCGATTCAAGTTGGAGAGGCAGTGAACTGTATTTTGATCCCACTGAATTGCAATTCGTTGCCACAAAAGGCCAGCTGATACTTCGAAACTTTCAAGCGGTAAAAGTTATTGAGGGTGAGGTTGACTTTATTTATTCAGAATTTTCAGGCGAAAAATATCATATCGAGGCGAAGTTTGACGTTCGTGGGTAAATTGCATTTGCAATTGTGATCGTTCCCACGCTTCGCGTGGAAACAATCATGAAAAAAGGCGGCTACCTGTTGCGTAGCCGCCTTTTCATTACCGCCAGTGAAGCTTAATCCGGCAGTTTAAACGCCATCACATAGTCACCCTGCTTGGTCCCCAGGGAACCATGACCGCCCGCCACGACCAGCACGTATTGCTTGCCGTCCTTGCCGGTGTAGGTCATCGGTGTGGTTTGCGCGCCTGCTGGCAGGCGGCCTTCCCACAGTTGCTTACCGTTTTTCACGTCATAGGCACGCAGGTACTGGTCCAGGGTGCCGCTGAGGAATGCGACGCCACCGGCGGTGGTGAACGTGCCGCCCAGGCTAGGCACGCCCATGCTCAGCGGGATTGGCACTGGCGAGCTGTCACGCACGGTGCCGTTCTTGTGCATCCAGATGGTTTTGTGGGTGGTCAGGTCGACCGCCGCCACATAACCCCAGGCCGGTGCCTGGCACGGCAGGCCCAGTGGCGACAGCAGGGCTTCGAGGATCACGCCGTACGGCGCGCCTTTGTTCGGCTGCACGCCTTCGGTTTCGCTGACGCGTGGGCCTTGCTTGGCGATGTCGGCAGCCGGGATCAGCTTGGACTTGAACGCCATGTAGCTTGGGTTGACGAACGCCAGTTGGCGTACCGGGTCGACGGAGATGCCGCCCCAGTCGAACACGCCGAAGTTGCCTGGGTATACGATCGAACCTTGCAGCGACGGCGGGGTGAACGGGCCGTCATAGCGCATGGATTTGAAATCAATCCGGCACAGCAGTTGGTCGAACGGGGTCACGCCCCACATGTCGCGTTCTTTCAACGGCGGCGGCATGAAGTTCAGGTCGGACTTGGGCTGGGTCGGCGAGGTGCGGTCGCCAGCGACTGCGCCTTGCGGTACGGCGATTTCGTGGATCGGCACCACCGGCTGGCCAGTGGCACGGTCGAGCACGTAGATGCTGCCTTGCTTGGTCGATGCCATGACCGCCTGCTTCACGCCGGCTTCGGTCTTGATGTCGATCAGCGACGGTTGGCCGCCTACGTCCATGTCCCACAGGTCATGGTGCGTGAATTGGAAGG
This sequence comes from Pseudomonas sp. Marseille-Q1929, assembly GCF_017316265.1. NCBI lineage: Bacteria > Pseudomonadati > Pseudomonadota > Gammaproteobacteria > Pseudomonadales > Pseudomonadaceae > Pseudomonas > Pseudomonas sp. Marseille-Q1929. The sequence goes on along the minus strand of NZ_JAFLWU010000001.1, from coordinate 306,882 downwards.
TCCATTTCACGTGGCCGCTGTCGATGTCCAGGGCAGTCAGGCCGGCGCTGTATTTTTCCGAATCTTCGGTACGGTCGCCGCCGTATTGGTCGGGCATCTGGTTGCCCATCGGCAGGTAGAGCATGCCGAGTTTTTCATCCACCGAGAACATGGACCACATGTTCGGCGAGTTGCGGGTGTAGGTCTTGCCTTCGGCCAACGGGGTGGTGTCGTCCGGGTTGCCGCTGTCCCAGTTCCACACCAGCTTGCCGGTGTGTACGTCGAACGCGCGGATCACGCCGCTCGGCTCGTCGGTGGAGACGTTGTCGGTGACGTGGCCGCCGATCACTACCAGGTTTTTGGTCACGGCCGGTGGCGAGGTGGAGTAGTAACCGCCTGGGGCGAAGCCGCCGATATTGGCGCGCAGGTCGACCTGGCCTTTGTCACCGAAGTCTTCGCACATCTTGCCGGTGTCGGCGTTCAGGGCGATCAGACGGGTGTCGGCAGTCGGGACGAAAATGCGTTTCGGGCAGGCATTCGGTGCAGCTGCCGGGCTGGCGCTGCCGGTTGGGCTCTGCTCGGAGGCGTACACAGCGTCATCGTGATACGACACGCCGCGGCAGGTCATGTGGGCCCAGCCTTTGAAGTTCTCAGCGCCCATGCTGCTGATCTTCGGATCGAAGCGCCAGATTTCCTTGCCGGTGTCCGGGTCCAGGGCAATCACTTGGCTGTGCGGGGTGCACACGTAGAGCATGCCGTTGACTTTCAGCGGGGTGTTTTCCGCGGTGGTCTCGCCTGGATCGTTCGGGCCAGGCAGGTCACCGGTGCGGTAGGTCCACGCCGGCACCAGCTTGCTCACGTTTTGCGGGGTGATCTGGGCCAGTGGCGAGTAACGGTCACCGAACGCCGAACGGCCGTAGGAGTTCCAGTCGCCATCAGGCTGGGCCGGTGCAGCGCTGGCCATGCCAGGTACTGCGTCGCGGTCCAGTTGGCCTTTGATCTCACCCGGGTTGGTGAATTGGCTGGCAACAGCAGCGGCGCCAGCCAGCACCACGGCCACGCTCAGCGCGCCGGTGCCCAGTGGCGCCGGTTGGCCGCGCAGCAGCGGGCGACGGACCCACGGCAGCAACATGACGATGCCCAAGGCGAACAGCAGGGCCAGGCGCGGCACCAACTGCCACCAGTCCAGGCCGACTTCCCACAGTGCCCACACGGTGCTGGCGAACAGCACCAGTGCGTACAGACCCAGCGCGGCGCGGCGGTTGGCCAGCAGCAGAATGCCGGTCAGGCCGACGCCGATACCGGCCAGCAGGTAGTACAACGACCCGCCGAGCATGCTCAGCTTGACGCCGCCGGCCAGCAAGGCCAGGCCCATGATCAGCAGCAAGACGCCTAGCAGCTTGGGCAGCAAGCGGCTTGGACTTGAAGCACCATCAGTGCTCATAGTGTGTTTCTCCGTTACGTTGGAATTATGTAACCCCGTGCTTCACTGTAGATGACGATTCAGCACAGGCTTGGTTCAGCGATATTCGGTTTTTCTGTGGATAAAGGCGGTTATCCACAGGCGGGCGATTTATTCCCGGGCGCGGAGGGGTGTAAGACAGCGCTGTCTTTGCGAAGAGGGATATTCGGCAAGATGGGATCGACCGGGAGAGTGAAACGTTTCAGGTTGTTGCCGGGAAGGATAAAGGGAGTTGTGTTGGAGAGAAAGGGCGAATCGCGATATGCATCATTTCTGAATTGGTAACAGTGACAGAACGTCGCTGCAAAAAGGCGGGTGTGGGTGGGCTTTTGTGGGAGCTGGCTTGTGTGGGAGCTGGCTTGCCTGCGATGCAGGCACCTCGGTGTATCAGTGATACCGAGGTGATGCTATCGCAGGCAAGCCAGCTCCCACAGAAAAGCCCAGTTTCCACAGGGGGGATTTCTGTGTGGGTTAGAAAGTGGTGCGGATACCGAACTGCACGCTTCTGCCCGGTGCCGGCGCGATGTCGCGCAGGATCGAGCTGGCATAGCGCACGGTCTGGTTGGTCAGGTTTTCACCGTTCACAAACGCCAGCCACTGGCTGCCACCGACGTTGAAGCGATAACCCGCGCTGGCACCCAAGGTGGTGTAGCCGTCGGTGCCGCTTTCGTTATCCGGCACACGGCCTTGGCCCGCTGCATGTTCCACGTCGATCCGCGCCTGCCAGCGGTCCAGTTCCCACAGCAAGCCGCTATTCACGCGCAGCGGGGCGATGCGTGGCAAGGCTTCGCCGGAGTCGAGGTTGGTGGCGCGGGTGTAGTCGCCCGACAGTTCCAGGGCGAACTTGCCGTAGGCGCCTTCGCCAAGTTTCCAGTGATCCTGGGCTTCAAAGCCGGCGAAACGGGCGCGCACGCCAGAGTAGGTGTACTCAGGGATGCCATCCGCGTCTTCTTCACCTTCGTCGTTCAGCGTACGACCACTGCCCAACAAGCCGATGTAATTGGAGAAGTGGCTGTAGAACACGCCGAAACTGCCCTTGTGGGTGCCGTTGTCAAAGCGCAGGGCCAGGTCGCTGGACACGGCTTTTTCTTTCTTCAGGTTGGCGTCGCCCAACTCGTAGGTGCCGGTGGCCACGTGGGCGCCGTTGGCGTACAGCTCGTAGAACGTCGGTGCGCGTTCGGTGTAGCCCAGGGTCGCGGCGACGGACCAGATCGGCGTGAGGGTGTACACAGCGCCCGACGACAGGCTGCCAGCGGTGAAGTCATTGGACCTGTCGGCGCCGGCGAAGCGCGCGTTGCCCTTGGCGTCGGGATCGACGCTGGTGTGTTCCAGGCGCCCGCCGAGGCTGAGCTTGAGGCGTTCGGTGGCCTGCATTTCTTCAAGAATAAACAGCGCGCCGGCATTGGTGTCGGTTTGCGGCACGAAGGCTTCTTCGCCCAGGGCCGAGAATTCGTTGCGGGTCACTTGCGCGCCGACCACGCCATTGAACGGGCCGATGGGCTGGTGACGCGCTTCCACGCGGGCTTCATAACCTTTGTTCTTGAAGATCGTACCGGTCTCGCCGCCTTCGATCTCGCGGTGTTCGTAATCGGTGTAGCCGGCGTCGACTTTGACCGAGGTAAACGGCCCTTGCAGGTTGCGGATTTCCGAGGCGAACGCGTAGTGATCCTGCTTCATGCGGATGCGCACGTCCTGTTCGGCGGGGGAGCCGTAGTTCGCGTCATAGCTGCTGTAGGACAGGCCGGCATAACCATCATCCCAGGTGTAGGAGCCGCCTACGGCGCCGCCGTCCTGGCGCCCGTCGCTGTTGCCCAGGCGGCCGTTCTTGCCGGGCGCATCTTCGGTTTCGGGGGCGTGGCGGCTGCGGGCTTGGCCGGGGATTTTCAGGTCGTTGAATTCCCGCGCATTGGCGTCCAGGTGCAGTGCGAACGTGCCGTTGCCGGCTTCCAGGCGGCCTGCGCTGCTGCGGGTGGTGTCGGCGCCGCCGTAGCGCAATTCGCCAGCGCCGTGGATGCCTTCGATGGCTTCGGTGGGGATGCGGTTGTCGAAGGTATTGACCACGCCGCCGATGGCGCTGCCGCCGTACAACAACGCCGCCGGGCCACGCACGATTTCAATGCGGTCGACGTTGATCGGGTCTAGCGGCACCGCGTGGTCGTAGGACAACGACGACGCATCCAGTGCGCCGACGCCGTTGCGCAGGATGCGGATACGGTCGCCGTCCTGGCCACGGATGATCGGCCGGCTGGCGCCTGGGCCAAAGTACGACGACGACACGCCGGGCTGCTTGTTCAGGGTTTCGCCCAGGCTGCCTTTCTGTTGCAGGGTCAGGTCATCGCCTTCGAGCACGGTGGTGGGCGAGGCCAGTTGCTCGCTGCCCAGCGGGTTGCCGGTAATGACTTGCGGTTGCAGCTCAAGGGCCTGGGCGTGGGAGCTGATCAGCAGGGCGGCGGCAAGCGGGGACAAGCGCCACAGAGAAGAGAGGGACATCGGACATTCCTTGGCAAAACGGCGAAAAGATTTGAAAGTAATGGTTACAATATAACATCTCTTTTTCGCTGTGAACGGGAACTTTTTATAACTGGGCGGGCGGGGTGATAAGGTGTGCGCCTTAGTGACCCTTTTTTTCATAGGCCCGGCATGACCGCGACAAGCAACGACCCACTCCACGGCGTGACCCTGCAACACGTCCTCACCACCCTGGTGGAACACTACGAATGGGACGGCCTGGCCGAGCGCATTGATATCCGCTGCTTCAAGAGCGACCCGAGCATCAAGTCGAGCCTGACCTTCCTGCGCAAAACCCCGTGGGCGCGGGAGAAAGTCGAAGGATTGTACGTCAAGCTGATGCGCACCAAACGCCCGTTGGATTGAGCCGGTGAAGCGCTTTGTCGCGGCAGCGGCGCTGGCGGGATGGGTGGGGCTGGCGATCCAGCAATACCTGATTTTCTATTCGCGCTGGTCCAGCGGCGCCAGCCTGTTGGGCGGGCTGGTCAACTTTTTCAGTTTCTTCACGGTGCTGACCAACACCTTGGCCGTGGTGGTGTTGAGTTATGCGCTGGTCAAGCGTGACTCAGCGGCGAAGCGGTTTTTCCTCGCGCCCAGGGTCAGCAGCGGCATCGCCGTGAGCATCGCGGTGGTGGGCCTGGCGTATAGCCTGTTGCTGCGGCATTTGTGGCAGCCAGAAGGCTTTCAATTTATCGCCGACGAACTGCTCCACGACGTGATGCCGGTGCTGTTTTTGATCTACTGGTGGCGGTGCGTGCCCAAGGGCACTTTGCAGCTCAAGCACATCGGCGCCTGGGTGGTTTACCCGTTGGTGTACTTCGCTTATGTGCTGCTGCGGGGGCATTTGCTGGGGCAGTATCAGTACCCGTTCATTGATGTGGACAGCCTTGGTTACCCACAGGTGTTTGTGAATGCTGGGGGGATTCTGGTGGGGTTTGTGGTGATTGCTTTAGCGGTGGTGGGCTTGGATAAGTTCTTGAAGTCACCTCTGCACTAATGTGGGAGCGGGCAAGCCCGCTCCCACAGGGGTTACTCATACTCAGGAAGTTAGTCTTCTTCGTTGCCTTCTGCACGCCAGTAACCGACGGCCTTGAGGAACTCTTCGTTGACCTTGTGCGTATCCAGCAACACACGGCGCACCTGGCGCGACAGCTTGGTCTCCATCGCCACAAAGCTGTATAGCGAACCATTCGGCAGCGTCAGCTTCTGCACGGTGTCCAGCAGGTCATCCTGACCGCGAATCACCCAGATCACCTCAACGTCTGCGGCACTCTTCAGCGCCTGCTTTTCTGCCGCATTAGCGATCTCGATCACCGCCAGCACCTTGCGCCCAGCCGGCAATTCCTCGAGGCGCCGCGCAATGGCGGGCAGGGCGGTTTCGTCGCCGATCAGCAGATAGCTGTCGAAGATGTCCGGCACGATCATCGAACCCCGTGGCCCGCCGATATACAGGTGCTGGCCGACCTGCACCTGCTCGGCCCAGGTGGACGCAGGGCCATCGCCGTGCAGCACAAAATCGATGTCCAGCTCGCCGATGTCCAGGTCGAACCGCCGTGGCGTGTAGTCGCGCATCGCCGGTTGCGGGCCGTCGCCCTTGATGCTGAACGTCGGGCTTTCCAGCGCGGCCTGTTCGGCAGTGTTCTGCGGGAACAGCAGCTTGATGTGATCGTCGCTGCCCAGGCTGACGAACCCCGCCAGTTCAGGCCCGCCCAAGGTGATACGGCGCATGCGTGGGGTGATATCGACCACCCGCAATACTTCGAGGCGGCGGCGTTTGATTTCGTGACTGACGCGGTGGATCACTTGGCTGTTCATTGGTCTTTCCCGTCGGCAATGGCTTGAGCGGTGCGATTGAGCAGCGCCGCGACACGAACGATTTCTTCCGGGCTCCAGCGCCCGTGGTGCGAGTGCAAGGCATGGCGCAGGTTGTGTACCGCCTCGTGGATCTCGGGCGGGCGGTCATGGCCGCGCAGCGAACGTTTGCTCACGTCGATGCGCATGCGCACGCCGTCCAACGCCACTTGCTGCTCGCTTAAGAAGAGACGACCGGCGTCGGTGATTGTGTAGCGTTTTTTTCCGCCATCGGCGTCGCCCTGGATCAAGTCGCTTTCTTCCAGAAAGGTCAGGGTCGGGTAAATCACGCCGGGGCTGGGGGTGTAGGCGCCGTCGAACAGGCTTTCGATCTGGCGGATCAGGTCGTAACCGTGGCACGGCTGCTCGGCAATCAGCGCTGGCAGCAGTAGTTTCAAATCGCCGGGTGCAAATACCCGGGGGCCGCGACCGCGGCCTGCGCGAGGGTCAAAGCCGTCGCGCTGGTGAGGATGGTCTCGCATGGGTGGGAGCCTCTGTGTGTATCTAGATATAACGTAAGATATATCTTATTGCTTGCGCAAGGCTCCCCGACAAACGGTCACTTGTGGCCACGCCAGGGCAGCGGCATGGTCACGGCGGTGTGGGCTCAGGGATTCAGGCGCCGGTTGCCTCGTGCGCTTCCAGGCGCTGCAAGGCTTCGCGGGTCAGGCGGCGAGCCAGGTCCGTTTGGCTGGGCAGCGCTTCGGTAAAACCAGCGGCGAGGATGCGTTCGTAGGTGTGGGTGGTCATTGGATGACCGGTCAGCACGTCCGCGTGTGGCACCTTGAGGGCGTCGGCCAGCGCCAGTAAATGTGGCTGTTGCTCAAGACGTTCCTCGGCGCTTGCGCTGGCCCACTGGCTCTGGGCGGACGACAGGTCATCGAGGGGGTCGAGTAATGCATGGGCGTGATCGAGGCTGGCCTGGAACTGAGGTGCATGGGTTTCGTGCAGATACAGGTCCCAGAACGGTTGCTCCAGCAAGGCATTCGCTAGACCGTCGCCGGCTTCCGGTAAACGCACAGCGTCAAAGGCGTTCTCAAGCTGAGTCGAGCTCACATCGCCCGTTACCCGGTAGCTCATGTGCGGCGAGACCCAAGGCAATTTCAGGCGTTCCTGCAAGGCGGTCTGGTAGGCCAGGTACACCTCCACCTCATCGACGGTGCCGGGAACGCCATTGATCACTTCGGTGTTGAACCGCAAACCCTGCCCGCCCTCGGCGACAGGTTTGATGCGCTGGGCGATGTCGGCCTTGGCGAACTGGTTGAGCCGGTCCAGCCGCGACTTGCCTCGGGCCAACTCGGTCAACTCACGCTCGCGCGAAACGCTGGCGAGGTTGCGGTTGATCTCGGCCAACCGCACTTCGATGCCCATGGCATTAAAAACCTGTGCGCCGGCGTCGGCGCAGTTCACCGGGTTGCTGGCCATCAAGAACAGGCGTGCGCGCAGTTCGTGGTCGCCGTGCATGGCGCGCAGCGTGCGCCAGACTTTACCGGTCAATTCTGTGCGGCCGGCTTGAGCGAGTAGCAAGTCAACCGACGTTTGAACGTTGTCGGTAACCTCCAGGCTTTTAATGACTTCGAAGAAACCTTGGGCGCCGTGTTCCTGTTCGAGGTCTTGCCATATTTGTTTAAGCTCGTCATGGCTGCGCTGGGGTTCCTCCACCAGCCAGAACGCACTGTCTCCCCGGGGTTCATAGGTGCGGTAGGGGTCCAGGCCTGCCGCCAGGCGGTAACTGATCAACTGCTGTTCGGCGTCGGTGGTCAGCCGATTGCGGTCCAGGCGGGTATTGGCCACTACCTCGGCTTCAGGCGTCCATGGCAAGAATTGCGGCACCTGGGTGACCTCGGTGTTTTGCAGGTTCAGGTAGAACCCTGGCGATCTGGGTTGATCGAACAGCCCGCCCGGCCAATCACGGATGCCGGTGTTGTTCAGATACAAGGCGTCCAGGTGCTGCATGCGGCCGATGTTCGGTGCGACGGTCAGCCGGCTATTGTGGCTAAGGTTCAGGTGCCGCAGTTGGGTCAGGTCGGCCAATTGTTCGAGGGTGGCGGTGTCCCATGGGGTGCGGGTGTCCATCAGGGTCAGGTACTTCAGCGAAGTCATGCGCCTTAGGGATTGGGGCAGCCTCGCAATGATGTTCCTGCTCAGGTTGATGCTGATCAGGCGCGGGAAGTGGTCGAAGAACGCCAGGTCGGCCTCAGACAGGATACTTTGGTACATCTCCATGTGCTGGATATGATCGAAGTTGGCGCTCAACCGCAGGCTGCCTAGCGTGCCTGAAGAAGAGAGGCCACTCAATTTCAGCGACATGGCGGTCTGCTGGATGTTGGCCTCCCAGGCGCGCAAGATGCCATCGGCCAGGTTCCGACGTAATGTGTGTTCGCTGCTGACCGCGTTGGTCCATTGCGTCAGCTCGCGGTGCAACTGCAGTTTTTCGCGCTCACGTGCCTCAAACCGTTGCAGTTGCACCGGGTCGTCAAGGGTGTCCAGGTACGCTTCGATCTCCTCCAGGCGGGTGTACGGATACAGCGCTTTGACCCGACGTTCCAGGGCGCTGGGGAACATCTGGCAAAACCAGCCCACTGTCGTGTGCATGGGGGGTTGCGCCAGTACATCGATGTCTTTGGCCGGCTGGCGCAACCCTACGGGCCGGTCGGCGAACACCTCGCGACGCGAGTCGGGCGTGCACAGGGTGTCTTTCACCCAGTCTTTCAGCGCCTCGCCATCACCCCGTGCATAGCCTAGCGCTTTGCGCTTTTGCGGCGGCAGCGCGTCGAGCACGGCGTCGAATAAGTTGCCGGCCGGTTGCGGTGCCTGCAGGTTGTTGTCGTAAAGCTCGTAGAGCCCGTCGTCTTTGACCAGCAGGCGGTGAGTGCTGGCGTTCTGCGGTCCGGCGCTGGCACGTACGTTGGCGACGGGCGTGTGCTGGCGGATTTCGATGCGGCAGTCTTCCAGGCTATCGCTGTAGACGTTCAGGGTATCAAGCAGGATTTGCTCGGTGCCCGGGCCGAGCAGTTGCGGGTCGTAAAAGCCCTGCAAGGCATGGGCAACCTTGGCTTGCCCATCCAGCTCGCGGGCGATGTTTTTCAGGCGCAAGGGCAAGCGCTTGTCCGCGTCCAGCCTGTCCAGTTCCTCGGGCCAGGCCAGGTCGAGTACATGGTCGACTTGGCTTTTGGGCAGCCCGGGGAAGGCATCGCGTACCTGCACGCCACGCGCGGTGGTGAGGTCTTCAGTGTTTTTATACAAGTACGCGAACAGCGAACCTCGGCGCTGGGCCAGTTGATCGGCCATTCGGTTGCGCAGGGCGTCTATCTGCGCGGTGCGGCCCTCAGGTGTTTCGCCCAGCAGGGTGCTGAGGGAGGTGCTGTCGAGACTGTCCACGATCCGCTCGGGTAGTTTTCCCTGGTTCAGCTCGTCGCGGCTGATCGACAGGGTCTGGCTGGCGTCGGCTTCACCGAAGCGCAGGTGCTCGCCGCTCAAGTCGGCGTTTTCATACACCAGGATTGCGCGTTGTTGCGGCCATCCCGCCAACTCCCGGGCGATGTAGGGGCTCCAGTAAGTGTCCTGGTCAACAGGCTCACCGGCGCGCAGTTGTTCGGGCATTTCGCTGGCCTGCTGCAGCAGCCGCATGCGCTTGAGCGTGTCGTCCAATAGCGGTGCGGCGCGGCTGTCGGTTTGAACGGCACGCAACTGGTTGTGGTCAAGGCCGCTGATGGCAAGGACCTGTTGCTGTTGCTCGGTATTGAACGGGCCCAGTTCGCTCAGGCGTCGTTGATCGCTCCAGGCGCGTGGGCTGGTGTCTCGTGCGATCGGCGGCGCATAGGCCTCGGCCCGCGTGGCGTGCTGAACGCGATAATCGCCACTGGCGGCCTCGGGCTTGAGTACGTAATGCGCGCCCTCCCACGGCAATACCTGCTGGCCGGCGTGACTGTGCAGGCCGGCCTCATCCGGCACCGAATCAGCGGGCATTTGCAGGTCGTGTTGATAGGGGGTCGGGTCCGGGTTCCACAGCCGCGTCTTGCCGTTGACCTCCACGGCCTTGAGCTGATTGATGAACGCCGACTGGGCCAGTTTGCCGCCGACACCGAACGTCGCCAGTTGCAACACATCGGTGACCACCCCCACCAGATGCAGCGCGCCTTCGCGGACTTGGCCCTGGGCCAGGTCGACCACACCTTCCACCACTTCATCCAGCAGTTGGTAGGCGGTGTAGGCCAGCATCACTTCGCCCAGCACCGGCACGAATGGGCTGGCCACCAACAGGGCGACGTTGAGCACACTTTCCAGGATGTGAGCGAAGGCATCCCACCAGGCGCTGCGCGCACGGCGGTCTATATCGGCGGTAGGCACCGCCAGTTCACGGCCGTCGTTGAGGATCTTGTTCAGCGCCGCCTGGTACAGCTGTGGCCACAGCTCACCGTTGATGGGGATTGCGCTGTAGGGTGCGCGTTGGCGCTGGCCGTCGATAAAGGCAGCACGGTGTGGGTGGTCGACGAATTGGCTGAAAAATTGGCGATAGTCCGGGTCCTTCAATTTGCTGGCCAGGTCATCGCGAAACGCCACGGTGCTGGAGTAGGCCCGGATTGCGCCTTTGGGGTCATGGGGGATGTACACCACCACCGGCACGACGTCTTTGGCCAGGTCCAGGTCGCTGGCGATCAGCAGGACGCCGGTCAACAGCGTCTCCATGAGGCGCAGCCGATAAAACTGCATGACACCACGCTCGCCCCGCACAGTGCGTTGCACCAGGTGAAAGGTCGCCGCATCGATCTCGCCGCGCAGTTGGGCCAAGTGCGCCGCGCTGTTCAGGGCCGCTTGCTGGCTGGCAATCACCTGGGCTTGCAGGCTTTTTTTGTCGGCCTCCAAGGGCGGCAGCAGGTGCTCCTTGAGGTGCTGGGCATACAGGGTGCCGAGGTCCAGTTCACGGCATAAATCGATGAATTGGTCGATGCTCATGCGGGTGTGGTGCGCCAGGACATCGAAATGACCACCGGCATCGGGCTGGGTGATGTAGCGCGAGCTGCTGGTGAACTGCTCATCGTCGGCGAAGTTTTGCAGGGCAGCGTTGAGCAGTGACAGGGTGCGGCTGGTGCTGCCCTTGAAAATCGAACCGTGCTCGGTGACCAGCAACACGTGGGTGGCCCGTACATCCAGTGTGAGCTCGTACTGCTGCTGCAAAGCGGCCGTCAACAGCGGCGTGGCAAACGCGTACACATCCTGCAGCGCGTTCAAGCGTTGATCGACGGTGTTTTGCGTGGCCCAGGCCTGGGCATTGGCGGCCTTGAGCGGGACATGTTGGCCGGCGGGCACCTCTTGCAGGTGCGCGAGCCAGTCCAACGGCGTGTGGCTGAGCGCTTGCGCCCGTGGCCAGGCGGTGGTGAGCAGCCAGTCGGGCAGGCTTTGTTTTATCAGTGAGTAATGCGGACCTTTATCCGGTGTGGCGGGCATGGCGGAAGACCTTGAGTCGTAGACAAGGCCCGCAGCCTAAGTGTGGGGGGGGAGCACCTGGGGTTAGATAGTTACGCCGTGGCGCCGCAGCCAAGCTTGGATATTCAACGTGCACAGATTCATCTGCCGTTGGCCCGCACGCTATTTTTCAGCGTTGACTCGCGCGGTGCATTGCGTGTGGCTGCCCGGTTGCAGGTACGGCATCAGGATCGGCGCCATGCCCTTGAGCACCTGCACCGGCAGGGCCGACGTAAAGGTGAACTGCTGCGCCGTACGCCCCGGTACGTAGGCGGTGAGGGTGCCGAAGTGTTGCTCGCCCAGGTAGAACACAAAGGTTGCCGTGCGGTTCAGCGATTTGGAACTGATCACCCGCCCACCGGCACCCATGGCCTCGATGCGGTTGTCGCCGGTGCCGGTCTTGCCACCCATGGCCAGGGGTGTGCCGTCGGCCAGCTTGAAACTGCCGGCCACGCGTTTGGCGGTGCCGGCATCCACCACCTGGGACAGTGCACCGCGCAGCGCCTGGGCGACTTCCAGCGCCAGCACGCGTTTTCCCGGTGCGGGGTCATTGACCACACGGGTGTCATAGGGCGTATCGGCGGCAAAATGCAGGCTGTCGATGCGCAGCACTTTGCCGCGCACGCCATCGTTGAGGATGATCCCCATCAACTCGGCCAGGGCCGCCGGACGGTCGCCGGAGCTGCCAATCGCGGTAGCCAGTGACGGCACCAGGTGATCGAAGGGGTAACCCAGCGCCTGCCAGCGCTGGTGGATATCCAGGAAGGCTTCGACCTCCAGCATGGTGCGGATGCGGCTGTCGCGGGCGCTTTGATGACGACTCTTGAACAGCCAACTGTAGACTTCCTGGCGCTCGAAGCGACTGGCCTTGACCGCATCGCTGAACGTGGCGTCCGGGTGATTGAGCAGATAGCCGAGCAACCACAGGTCCAGCGGGTGGACCTTGGCGATATAGCCCTGATCGGGCAGGTCATAGGCGCCGGGCCGGTAGCTTTCGTACAGACGCTGCAAACGCTCGTCGCTGAGTTTTTCGCTGACCAGGTGCGAGCGCACGAAGCGGTTGAACGTCTCCTGGCTGGCTTCGGGCAATAAGTAACGGTGCACGGCGGCCAGGCGGATCGGCGTGGGTCGCACGCTGTCGAGAAAAGTATCCAGCCGGGCCTGGGTGTCCTTCTTCTGGTACTTCTTCCAGAACTTCTGCAAAAACGTGGTGCCTTCGCGGTCGGCAAACTGCGCCAGGTATTCCTGGCGGCGCGGGTCGTTGTCGTCCTTGAGCAATTGCGCGCTGTTGTTGGCGCCGGAGTAGGTGGTGTAGCGCACCACGTCGCGCATCAGGCGGATAAAGGGCAGGTTGATCGACTCGCGCAAGGCGTCACGCAGGGTGGGGTTGCGGCCGTTGTCCTGGCTGCGGAAATTATTGAAGTGATGCAACCCTCCGCCGGTAAAAAAACGTTCGCCAGGGCTGGCCGAGTAGGTGCGGTCCAGCGCCGCATCGAGCATCTTCGCCAGGCCCTTGTCCGGGCTTTGCAGCAGGTAGTCCACGACCCAGCGGCTAAGGTGGTCCTGGGGGTCAAATTGCAGGTTTTTCAGGGTCGCCGGGTTTTGCTCGGCGTATTTCTCATGCAGCTCAGCGATGATTTGCAGGTAGGTGGTGAGCACCCGCAGCTTGGCGGTAGAGCCCAACTCCAGCTTGCTGCCTTCGTTGATATCGAAGGGTTGGTCGGTGTTGTCGGTTTGCACCCGCACCCGCGCACCATCGGCAGTGAGTTCGAACAAGGTGAAGCTGTAGCGCACCTGGGGCGTGCTGGTTGGGGTCAGCAGACGCTCGCCGAGCAGGCCTGTCTGGCGCGCGAACTCTGGGTCGGCCAAGTGCTTGAGGTAAGCGGTGACGTCCTGTTGCAATGGGCCTTGCAAGGTGGACGTCGCCGACAGGTCCAGGCGGTCCAGGTCATAGAGCGGGCGCTGGAGCAGGGTGGCCAAGCGGCTGCGGGCCACGCTGATGCCCTTGTTGGTTTCGATTGGTTGCACGGTCGGTTGCAACTGCCAGTCGCGATAAGTGACCTGCGCCGCCAGTGCGGCCTTGAGCAGGCCGGCATCAATCACGTCGTTCTGCGCCAGCAGCCGCAGGTGGCTGTCGGTTAGCTGCGCCAGTTCGTCCCGCCCCTTGGCCAGGTAATGTGACGGGCGGCGCTGGGCAATGATCAGCGCCAGTACCTGGCGCAGGGCCAAGGCCTTGGGCGCGACGGCCTGGCCATTCAAGGCCTGGTTGACCTGGTTGAAGTCGGCGCCGAACCACACCCGCAACCCCTCGGCCATGCCGTGCACTTCACCGTGGCCGGGCACGGCCGACAGCGGCACGCTGTTGAGGTAGTCACGCACGATGGTTTGCCGTGCCTGCAACGTATCCGGCCCGGCTTGGTAGGCGCGCACGCCAGCAGAAAACATCTGCCGCAGTTTTTCACCGCCCGACAGCGTCAGCCCGTCCGGAGAGTGGCGGTATTTTTCCAACTGGGTGGCCAAGGTGCTGCCGCCGGCGCTCTGGCCGGGCAGGTGCAGCACCTTGGCGATTTGCGACCAGGCCGCCTTGGCAAAACGTGGCCAGTCCACCGCCGGGTTGGCTTGCGGTTGTGCGGGGTCGAGCAGGTCGCGGTTTTCGATAAACAGCAGGCTGGCGACCACCAGCGGCGGGATCGCGGGGAAGCTGGCGTAGAGCTGTTGCGGGTAGGTGTATTGGTACAGCGGTTGCGCGCGGCAGTCGGTGATCGACAGGCCGGCCTGGCTTTTTTCGGCATAGGGCACGAACAGGCCTTTGGCGGTGTAGTCCATCAACGCCGGCGAGAACCGCGCTTGGGCTTCAATCACGTAACCGCGCTTGAGCAGCCGCGCAAGGAAATCATTCAGGTCGCTGTAACCCAGGCGCCGGTCAAACGGCCCGGCGCCGGGATAGACCATGGTGTCGCTGGGGCCGGGTTGCACGCGGTAGGTCAAGTCGTTGGCCAGGCGGCTCAAGTGCTCGGCCTGCAGGCGTGAAGTACGCATTTCCTGGTTGGCGACAACGCCGAGGGCAATCAACGCCATCAGCAGTACCCACCAGATCAGGCGGCGGGTGTAGGGGTGGTTTTTCGCGGGCAACGGCGCCGGTGTCTCACTGCTGCGGTGTTGCGCAGCCTTGTTCGAATCGGTTTGCCACAGTGCGCCCATAGTCGATTGATCCCTTCACGCAGATTGATCGGACTTGGTTGAAGCTTAGTCGCTGAGCGCTGGCCGTGAGGGATTTGTGTTTTGTTTGTCGGAAGTTTCCTTGTGGGAGCGCTGCGGCGTTTTGCCGCTTAGGGTAGGAATGATGCTCCTGTAAAGTTGCTTTATTGCAGACTGTTTCACTAAATTGCACCCGTTTTATAGTGAAAGACCCTGCGCTACGCTTTTTATACTGCACGCCCGCCGAGCTTGTCCGAGGCGGATACTCCAATAACAAGATGAGGTTGTACCTTTATGCCAGTCGGCAACCCACTGCCCCAGGGCGAGACCGCTCAAGGCGGCCCGCTCAAACGTGAACTCGGCGAACGCCACATTCGGCTCATGGCGCTTGGCGCCTGTATCGGTGTCGGCCTGTTCCTGGGTTCTGCCAAGGCCATCGAAATGGCCGGCCCTGCAATCATGCTGTCGTACATCATCGGTGGCCTGGCCATTTTGGTGATCATGCGTGCCCTCGGTGAGATGGCGGTGCACAACCCCGTCGCCGGTTCGTTCAGCCGCTATGCCCAGGATTACCTGGGCCCATTGGCGGGTTTTCTCACCGGCTGGAACTATTGGTTTTTGTGGCTGGTGACCTGCGTCGCGGAGATCACCGCCGTGGCGGTGTACATGGGCGTGTGGTTCCCCGATACGCCACGCTGGATCTGGGCCCTGGCGGCCTTGATCAGCATGGGCTCCATCAACCTGATCGCGGTAAAAGCCTTCGGTGAGTTCGAGTTCTGGTTCGCCCTGATCAAGATCGTCACCATCATTGCGATGGTTATCGGCGGCGTCGGCATCATTGCCTTTGGCTTTGGCAACGACGGCGTGGCGCTGGGCATTTCCAACCTCTGGGCCCACGGCGGTTTTATGCCCAATGGTATCCAGGGCGTGTTGATGTCCCTGCAAATGGTGATGTTCGCCTACCTGGGCGTCGAGATGATCGGCCTTACCGCCGGTGAAGCGAAGAACCCGCAGAAGACCATTCCCAGTGCCATTGGCTCGGTGTTCTGGCGCATCCTGTTGTTCTACGTCGGTGCGTTGTTCGTGATCTTGTCGATCTACCCGTGGAACGAAATCGGCACCCAGGGCAGCCCGTTCGTGATGACGTTCGAACGGCTGGGCATCAAGACTGCCGCCGGTATCATTAACTTCGTGGTGATCACTGCGGCGCTGTCGTCGTGCAACGGCGGCATCTTCAGCACCGGGCGCATGCTCTACAGCCTGGCGCAGAACGGCCAGGCACCGGCGGCCTTTGGCACCACATCGCGTAATGGCGTGCCGCGCAAGGCTTTGCTGCTGTCGATTTTTGCGTTGTTGCTGGGGGTGTTGCTCAATTACCTGGTGCCGGAAAAAGTCTTTGTCTGGGTAACGTCCATCGCCACGTTCGGCGCGATCTGGACCTGGTTGATGATCCTGCTGGCCCAGCTCAAGTTCCGTAAAGGCCTGAGCCCCGCTGAACGGGCAGGGCTCAAGTACCGCATGTGGTTGTACCCGGTCAGTTCGTACCTGGCCCTGGCATTTTTGGTGCTGGTGGTCGGCCTGATGGCTTACTTCCCGGACACCCGCGTGGCGCTGTATGTGGGGCCGGTGTTCCTGGTGCTGCTGACGGTGCTGTTCTATGTGTTCAAGTTGCAGCCGACGAATGCCGGCAGCGTGACCCCGCACTCGGCTTGATCCTCAGCTGACCCGTTGCGCGCCACTGCGGGCCGCACGGGTCAACTGGTCGACCAGACGGTTGAGTTCAGCTTCCTTTTCTTCGTTGATCGATTGGCGCCGCTCCTGATAATCCATGGAGTGAGTGTCTGGCACTTCCTGTTTCAGTACATCTAGCTTGTAGCGGGTCACATCCTCAATGGTGGCGAAGGGTTCCGGGAGGCAGCGTGCGAGGTATTTGATCCAGAAATCTTCCATCAATAATGAGTTCTCGGCGGCGCTGGTGGTTTTTAACGCGGCCATCTTTTGAGTGATTTGGGTCAAGGCCTCCCGGGTGAGATCGTCGCCTGGCGCGTAAAGCCGTTCTTCATGTTGCAATGGCAGTTTGTAGTCCACTCTGAAGTGAAGCCGCAGGTACAGCTTGACTTCCACGTCATCCGGTACCGGGCCACCTGGCCCGCGTTCGATGCGCAGTGCCAGCAGGTGGTCGTCGGCCAACTGATCCAGGCTGCGTAGGTAAAACAAGCCTTCTGCCAGCTCCAACAAATCCCGGTTGGCCTGGTTGGAATTGGGGCGTGCCATGGCTTGGTGCTGCTTGTGCAGGATTTCCATGTTGCTCAAGACCAGAATGGCACCGTCGCCGCACGTGCCGGACTGGTAGGTGTTGAGATAAATGCTCTCGCGCAATTGGTGGGAGCCGGCCATGGCGTGGAGTATGCGCCAGACCCTGGCAATCAGGGGCGGTCGTCGCAAGGGTGTGATGTAGTCGTAGGCCTGGGTCAAATCCCGCAGTACCCGGAACACATCATCCGGGCTTGCACCCTCATGTTTTTGAAGCTGTTCCCAGACGACTTTGCGCTGTGCGTGCTCATGTTTCGGCACGCCTTCCAGCCAGGAGATGAGGTCATCCGGCAGCCGTAGCACGTGCAATGCCCCCGGCATCGCACCACCCAGAAGTGTGCCGGTGCGCCTGTGGTACTCGGTCAGCCGCTGCAAGGTCTCAGCGTCCAAGGGGTTGTCATGCAGGATGGTGCCGCGATTGGCACTGCGCATGGCCGCATTGGTGAACAGCGTTTCGGGCACGCTGGTGATCTGGTTTTCCTGCAACAACAGGCTGTGCAGGCGGGTCAGCTGTTCAGCGCCGATGGGCCATTGGCTGATGCCGGTCTGTTGCAGGTTCAGGTTGCGCAGGTAGTTCATGCCCGTCACGTCCGGCGTCAAGCTCAGTGGGTTGCCATCCAGGTTCAACATTTCCAGGTGGTGCAGGCCGGCCAGTCGCTGGCGTGCGTCTGGGGTAAGGACGATGTCGTTGTCACTCAGGTCGAGAAATTCCAGGTGCGCCATGTCGGTGACGCTGATGGGAAGATGAGTGAGCATGCAGTCGAGCCGCAGTGATTTGACGCCGATGAATTTGCCAAGGAAGGCATTGCCGGTGGCGGGAAAGGCGTTGCCGGAAATTTTCAGGTACTCAATGTGCGCAAAGCCCTGGGTGCCCAGCATGAAGTCGACGTCGGGCAGGCTATTGGCGTCCAGTTGCAGTACCAGAGCGTGGGGATGGAATAAACCGCCGGCGATGTTCTGTTGCGTCTCCCGTCGCCAGGCTTGCAGTATTTGCTGCACGGCAAAACGGCGGCAGGCCAGGTTCAGCCCCGTCGGGTCATCGGCGTCATGAGGCTGCTCGGTAGTCGCCCAATGCTCCAGGCCGTATTCCAGCGTCTGGTATTCGGCCTTGCGTCGTTCCAGTTCCAATAGCGCTGCCGGGTCGTTCATGTTCAGGGAGGCGAGCAAATCATTGGCATCGGCGCGGCTCATTCTCGGGTACAACGCCTGCACCTTGCTCACCAGGTCCACTGGCTGAGTATTGCTGGCAGGCCACAGGTTACGCAGGCTGAAAGGGTAGGCGGCGAACGAGCTGTTAACCCGCGTCGGTGGTTGCAGCCAGTATGGAATGTGCGGCAAACCGAGCAAGTCCTTGATGGCAATCCGTTGGTTCAGCGCCAGTTCGGCGATGGTTTGGCGCAGGGCGCCGAGGTCGCCGCTGTCATCCAGGCCCAAGGCTGTGCGCTGGCTGTCGCTGAGCACATTGTAGATAGCGGTGAGCAAGTCACTGACGGCACCGATCGGTTCACCTTCGGCATCGTACGCCTGATAACGCTCATCGACTCGTGCGAGGATTTTTCGTGTTTTCCCGCTCAGGTGCCCGGCGCTTTCAAGCAACGGGCCGCTGGCGCTGCCCTGGTGGATATCCAGGCGCACATCGGCGGGCCAGCCGGGGACCGACCTGAGCACATGCAGAACGATCTTTTCGCTGTCAGGGTTGGCCAGAGTCGTCAGGTACAAGCCTTCGTACGCCCGGTTCAGACGCACGTCATCGGCGGTCAGCCGGGCTTGTTCGGACAAACGCAACGGCACCTGGTTGTGGTCACGCAGCTGCTTGAGTTCGTTGGGGGTGGCATGGTGAAGCAGGGCATCGATCACACTCGCGGGCAGTTGCGGGTAGTGCGTGCGTAAACGTGTATGCAGGCCATTGCTGCTGCGCTCGCTCTGGGCATAGAGAGTGTCGAATAATTGGGTGCGTTCACGGTAGGCGTGTTCGGCGATGCTTTTGGCCAACTTGAATAGCCGCTCTTCTAGAGTATCGGGTAGCTCGTCTAGCAGCGCGCGGGTCAGCGCGTCGTTGCGCACCAATTCGATCAGCGGTTCCGCGCTGCGGCTTTGCGCCTGGGTCAGGCGGATCTTCTCGGCGGCGCCGGCATTGGCCGCCGGGTAATGCGCCAGCACCTGGCCGTCATCGTCAAGCACTTGCAGGACGTGGCTTGGCGGCCATTTGGGCAGGCCGGTCACCAGCAGCAGTTGCAGGGAGGGGCGTGCGGTATGTTTGGCCGAATAGGTGGTCATGGCGTTGATGAAGTGCAGGATGTGCTTCTCGATGCCAAACCGTTTGCTGCTGTCTTGTAACAACGGCGGCGGGGGCAGGCCGGCGCAGTGCACCTCACGCAGCGCGCGTGCGGGCGTGTCGGTGAGCTGGAGGATGCGAGTAGCGGTCGCCTGGTCAACATTGAAATGCTTCACGCCCAGGCGCGAGAACAACAGATGGTCGTCCCAGCTCAGCGGGCTTTCACTTTCCAGGCGCCAGGCGCCCTGGCGATTGTGTTCAAGGTGCGGTGAGTCGACTCCGATTTTGCCAGGGTGTTTGAGGCGCCACTTGAGCCGTTGCTTGTCGAACGTCACCGGGTAATACGCGCTGCCAAGCGCGACCAACTGGTCGCCATTCCAGTCGTACAGGCCTTCGGGGTTGGGTTGCACATCCGTTGGCAGTACCACGTGCTTCTGGTATTGCACCAGCGAGTCGCCAAATAGACTGACCAGCCCGTCGGGGCTGCGGCGTTCGCTCATCAGGTCGCCCAGGTTTTCGCGCAGGCCTTGGGCATCGCTGGCTGACTTCATGCCCAGCAACGTGCGTTCGTGGGGCTGCAACACCGAGCCGATGGCCAGGTAAAAACTATCGATCACCGGTGATACCGGAATGGTCCCGGCGTTGCGCATGTCGTAGGCTTCGTAGCGGCCGTCACCGTAATGAATCAGTTCCACGGTGGTGTCGTCCGGGCCGGTGTTCTGGTAGCGATCTTGAGCCGTGCCGCTGGCCATTTCGGTGACCACTAACTGACGTTTGCAGCGTTCGAGCAGCACGCTTGCGGCGAATTCCCGGGCCCACAGGTCGGTGTCCGCATTGAACGCGCGTGGGTGATACAGGCCGTCGATTACTGCGTCGATGCGTAATGCGGTGCGGTGCAGCTCCAGGTGTTCGCGGACGCGGTCGGGCAATGTGCCGTCCTTGAGGAAGGTGTTTTTCTGGGCGCTGTCCAGGGGCGTGTGTTCCAGCAACTGCTGAAGGTTGGCGGGGCTCAGCGGCGCGAATCGCTCGTGCAGTTTCGTCAGCAATGGCGTGAGGTCTACACCGGTTCCGGCGGCCATGATCGGCACGAACCGGCGCGCTGCATCACCCGCCGGCACTTGATGCCGCGCCTGGCCGGCATAGCGAGTCATAGCGCTGAACAGGGCAATGCGGTGCGTTCCCGCCAGCGCACTGATTTGCAGGCGCAGGCGGGCAATGCGTTGGCGCTCGGTCAGGTGCTTGCTGCCTTCCTTGCCCAGGGTGGAGGTGTGGGGTTGCTGGGCAATGATCAGCTCGAACAACGATTCCTGGCTGGCAACTGTGGTGTCGGCGGCGTCCAGGGCAATGTAGGTGCCGTCGTCCTTGCGCTTGAGGTTGATTGCCAGCGTGGCGTTTTCCTGGGCCGCGTAGCTTTCTATCCGGTTTTTTTGCTGGTCGTGCACATGGATAACCGCTTCGCTCGGCCAGGTGGGCAATTGCGTCAACAGGCTGAGGATCGCGCTGCCGGCATGGGCCGGCATATCACCGTGACGATGGAAACCGCCGGTCAATTGGTCGATGACACGATCGATCTGCACCCGCCTGATCGCTTCGATCAGGTTGACCGGGGACGGCTCTCCCGCCCAGATCTTGTCCAGGGTGGCGCGTGGAACGGCGGTACTGCGCAATAGGTTGCGTACCTGCGCAGGCGCGATCGTTGCCGCCCCGTTGGGCAGCATTTGTTCGATCAACTGGCTGTCCGACAGTTGGCTGACGCCGTGCAGGTCAAGCACCCAGGCTTGCAGCTTGGGCTCGAACACGATGGGCGCTGCGTAGCCGTTGCCGTTGGGGCGTTTGAGCACAAAGCCCATGGTTTTCGGATCGGCGGTGACCTCAGCCACAAGGCGTTGATCGCCTTGCTGTACCTGCACATAGTGCTTGCCGTTGAGGAGGTAGAGGCCTTGGGCATTCGGTATCTGGCCTCTGAGCACTCGTTGGTTTGACACGGCATAGGGGCTGATGTCGGGTTTCCACAGCGCGTGGGTGCCGTCGCTGTGGGTGATTTTGCGGGGGTTACCCATGCGACTCAGCAGGCCCTCGATGCGTTGGCGATGCACCCGCCCGGCGGTGGATATCAACAGGCCGTTGACCGCCAGGTCAGCCACATCCGCCAAGGCGGCCGCGAAATCACTCGCCTCGCCCTTGGCCGCTTGGTCGATACCGATGATCAGGCTGTAGCCCAGGTTGCCGAACACCACCAGTTGCATGACGCGGTTCAAGCCGGTGACACCACCCGGTACAGGGGTCATCAGCAGATTCATAAGCTCCCTGGCAAGCGCGGCCGTACCGTCGATCACACCCTGCAAATCGCGCTCCGAACGTTGGCTCGCCAGCAGGCCGAGATTGGTTTGGTAATGGTGCACGTGGCGCAACGAGAGGGCTTGCACCAGGCCCTGGGCGCGACCATGTTTGGGGTCGGCGACGAACCGTATATCGTCCAGGGTGCGCTCTGGAAACAGGGTGTGAAACGAGTCATAGAGAAAGCCCGCCACCAGGCTCAGCCCCTCTGGACGGGGTTCAGTGGTCAACAGCTCTTTGAACAGATTGACTTCGGTGACCGGTAATTGTCGCGAGAACCAGCCCAGGTCGCCGTCGCGATGGCCGCTTTTGAGTTCCGCGTGAAAGTGCGCACTGGCCGCCTTGGTATCGAGGTGGAAACGCATGGCCCCGCTGGGGCGAAACGGGAAATAGGAGACAACGCCCAGGCTGGCGGTATGAATCAGCAGCAGTGGTACCGGGATGCGATTACCGGCAATAGGCACAAACGCGACGATGGGTATCAGGGTCTTGTCCAGGTCCATGCTTAATGTGTCGATGGACAGTGCGCCGGGGCGGCCTTCGATGGTGTCGAGTATCGATTCATACATCGTCAGGGTCACGCCGGTGTTGGCGCGGTTGCGATAGGCTTCCAGTGCGTCAAAGCGTAATTGAGTGCGCGTGCACGCTTGGATCATGCTGTGCAATTTGCCTTCCGGCCCCAGGGATTTGGCCAGGCTGGCCTGCAGCTTGCCGCCCAGGTCCAGTTCGCGGCAGATGGAAATGAACTGGCTGACGGTCAGCTGTTTTTCCTCCACGCCTCTGAGGTAGGAAGCATCGACGAAGCTGTGCCCCGAGACTTGACGAACGCTGGTGCCGAAGTCGAAGTTCAGGCAGGCGGCTTCCCATAACGTCAGGCTGGAGTGGTGTGAACGGTATTTCCATTCGTCCAGCGTCCGGCGATGCCGTGGCGTGGTGAGCAGGCTTTTGACGTCGCTGCTTCGCGGTTCCCAGGGCAGTGGTGGTTCGACTTTTTCCAGGTAGCGTGTATGCAGGGTGATGGCGTTGGGGTCGAGGCCGCCGAGTTTGTCGCGCAGTTGGCGCAGGCCATCGGACTTGAACTGGGCGATCAGCCTGGCGTTTTCGTCCTCCACCGCGTTGAGGGCGGCGAGCGCTTCGCGTTGCAGCTTGACGTAATCACGCTGCTGCGCGGACGTCAGGCTGTTCATCGACTGGGCGAAGATTTCGCGCAGCAGTTCCAGGGCCAGTTGTTGGCCCCAGGATTCGCTGGATTGTAGATGGCCGGAGAGGCCGTTGATGAGGGGAGAGGTGGGCATGGGCTGCTTCCTTTTCACTGAGATACGTGGAAAGAAATGGAAGCATCCGCCCGCCCGGTGCAGGCGCTACCTATATAGGGCGGGGCTGGCTCAGGCGCTTGTTCAGCTCCAGCCAGGCACCGAGTGCGGCCATCAACAGCACCCCCACCACGGCGGTCAGCAACTGCATGGCCAACGCATCCCCGGCCATGGCGTTGAGCATGTCCGCCAACGGTGCAAGCACGACCCCCAAGCAGAAGATTTCCAGCGAGTAGCGGCCCATGCGGCATACCTGTGCGGCCACCGCATTGTGTGTCCAGCTGGCGCCGGGCAGCAGTTTCGCGGTGACATAGGCCAGGGCAAGGAAGTGCAGCAGGCGCACCGGCGACAGATCGGTTTTGCTGATGGGGTAGATCAGGTCGCTGATCACTGCCGGCATCACCGCGTCGTGAAGATGCGGCCAACGCCAGGACAAAGTCAGAACCCCGGCCACCAGCACATACACCGCCGCTGCGACAAACACTGGCTGGCGCGCCAAGGGTGTAATGCCGATGGGTTTGGGCCGCTGGCTGCGGATGGCGGCCATACCGCCCAGCACAAACAGAAATTGCCAGGTCACTGGGTTGAAATACCAAACGCCATCCTCGATGGCCCGCAGGTTCCAGCCCATCCATGGCGCCAACAGGTACACCGTCGCCGACACCGCCACCACTGCCCACGGCGCGCGCAGCATTAGTGGCAACACCAGCGGCAGGCTGGCCAGTAATACGATGTACAACGGCAAAGGGTCCATCAGGTTGGGCTTGAAGCGCAGCAGCAACTCATCCAGCAAGGCTTGCTGCGGGTGGGTGATGAAGTGGGTCATGCCCATCTCTTGCACCAGATCGCGGGTCTCCACATGGCTGTTGGCGAAAAACACGATGCCCATCAGCATCGCCAGCAAGAAGATGTGCACCACATAGAGCACCCAGGTGCGCCGCAAAATCTTCAGGCAGGCCATCCAGTAGCCTTCGCGCTGCAGGACCTTGCCGTAGGCCATCACCGAGGCGAAGCCGGCGAGGAACACGAAGACTTCCGCCGCATCGCTGAAACCGATGTTGCGCAGGGTAATCTGGCCGAGAGGGTTGTGGGGGACGTGATCCCAGAAAATGAAGATCAACGCCAGGCCCCGAAAAAAATCGATGCGCGGGTCGCGTCCGTTCAGCATGGCAGCGGGCTCTTGTACAGAATGTTGAGTAGTGACGGGCAGGCGCGAGGGCGCCTCACGTCGGGCGGGCGCAGGTTGGCGGTATTTGTAAGCAATTGCAAAGGTTGGGTATTACTGAATGTCTCTAGACATCAATGATCACCAGGGTGCCTTGGCTACCGGCGAGAACCCCATGGGCAATGCCGGCTTCCACGAGGTACATCTGGCCGGCCTCCACGCGGATGGCTTGATCGGCGATGCTCAACAGCAGATGGCCGCTGATCACCAGCAGCCCTTCGGTGTAATCGTGGGTCTCTTCCTCATAGGCCTGCGCATCCATGCGCAGCACCTTGATCTGTGCCGGGCCGACCTGGCCCAGGCGCGTGGATTTCCAGGTGTCGGGCAGTTGTGCGGCAATGGCAGTGAAGTCCAGCAACGGCATGTGAATCTCCTTGTTTCAACAATGCCGTCGGTGGTCCGGTTCAGCGGGGGAAAGGTGGTTGGCTCAGAACGCATCCATCAGCAGCACTCGGCACGGCTTGGCTTGATACGCGTTGATCTGCGGCACCAGGCGGGTGAAGTGTTCGGTCTGGCAATGGGTGTCGAGGGCGGCCTGGTCGGGCCATAGCTCGATGAAGATAAAGTGCCCGGGGTCTTTTTGATCAATGAACAGATCGTAGGCAATGCACAGCGGTTCCTGGCGGGTTTTTTCCACCAGTTCGGCGTACCACGCGCGTACCGTTTCGACGTGTTCGGGCTTGATGAAATCTTCGGCGATGACCTTCAACACAGTGCGGCTCCTTAAGCGGCAACAACTTCATGGGGTTCAAAACTGTCGGCCCGCGCCATCTGCCACATGCGCGAATAGAACTCGCCATTCACCTCGCCGGTCAGCAGTTCGCCGGGCTTGAGGAACACATGCAGTTGCGAGAACAGCTTGATCTCGGTCGCCGACATACGCCGCACCAAGTGCTTGGCCGACAATTGCGACGGGTGATCAAGGCCGGCAGCGGCGAGCATTTCCGCGAGGGCCTTGAGGGTGTTGCGGTGGAAGTTGAACACCCGCTGGGCCTTGTCCGGCACCACCAGCGCGCGCTGGCGCAGTGGGTCTTGGGTGGCGACGCCCGTCGGGCATTTGTTGGTGTGGCAGCTTTGCGACTGAATGCAGCCGATGGCAAACATAAAGCCGCGTGCCGAGTTGGCCCAGTCGGCGCCGATGGCCAAGACGCTGGCAATGTCGAACGCGCTGACAATCTTGCCGCTGGCACCGAGCTTGATCTTGTCGCGCAGGTTCAGGCCCACCAGGGTGTTGTGCACAAACAGCAGGCCTTCACGCAGCGGCACACCGATATGGTCGGTGAACTCCACCGGTGCAGCGCCGGTGCCGCCTTCCTTGCCGTCGACCACGATAAAGTCGGGGAGGATGCCGGTTTCGAGCATGGCCTTGGCGATGCCCATGAATTCCCACGGGTGGCCCAGGCAGAACTTGAAGCCCACCGGTTTGCCACCGGACAGTTCGCGCAGTTGAGCGATGAACTGCATCAGCTCGATCGGCGTGGAGAACGCGCTGTGGCGTGACGGCGAGATGCAGTCTTCACCCATCAGGATGCCGCGGGTCTCGGCGATTTCCTCGGTGACCTTGTGCTTGGGCAGAATCCCACCATGGCCGGGCTTGGCGCCCTGGCTCATCTTGATTTCGATCATGCGCACTTGCGGGTTCTGCGCCTGCACGGCGAAGCGTTCCGGGTCGAAACGACCGTCGCTGGTGCGGCAGCCGAAGTAGCCGCTGCCCAGCTCCCAGGTCAGGTCGCCGCCGTTTTCGCGGTGATAGGGGCTGATGCTGCCTTCACCGGTGTCGTGGGCAAAGTTGCCAAGCTTGGCGCCCTGGTTGAGCGCGCGGATCGCGTTGGCGCTCAGCGAGCCAAAACTCATCGCCGAGATATTGAACACCGACGCCGAATACGGCTGCTTGCACTGCGGGCCGCCGACGATCACGCGAAACGCGCTGGGATCGCTCAACGGCGCTGGGCGCATGGAGTGGCCGATAAACTCGAAGCCCGACTGGTACACGTCGATCAGAGTGCCGAAGGGTTTGTCGGCGGATTCGTTCTTGGCGCGCGAATACACCAGCGAGCGCTGGGCGCGGGAGAAGGGCAGGGCGTCGCTGTCGGACTCCAGCAGATACTGGCGGATTTCCGGGCGGATGGCTTCCACCAGGTAACGGATATTGCCCAGGATCGGGTAGTTGCGGCGCACCGCGTGGGGGCTTTGCAGCAGGTCGAAAATGCCGATCAGGCTGAGAATGCCGGTGACCACGGTGATCGGCCACAGCCACTCATGCTGGATAAACGGAAGGCTGGCGAGGGTGAAAATGACGCACACGGCAAAGAAGGCGTAACGGCTTAGCAAAGACAGGCTCATACGGTTTCCTTGGGTTCGGACTCTTGAGGTCGATCCGCCATTCTGCGCCAGTAAGGAAACCACAGACAACCTAAGGGATTGTTCTGCATGGAATCTGCGGGTCTATGCTTATTGCAATCGGTTCTCGTTTGGGTGCATTATTTGTGTTACTGTATAACACTAAGTATGCCCCGGAGGCCTTATGAAAGCTGGAATCCATCCCGACTACCGCACCGTGCTGTTCCACGACACCGCCGCTGATGTGTTCTTCCTGATCGGCTCTACCGCCGACAGCGACCGCACCCACAAACACAGCGACGGCAACACCTATCCCTACATCCCGCTGGACGTGTCCAGCGCCTCGCACCCGATCTACACCGGGCAACAGCGCAAGACCCAGGTCGAAGGCCGGATCGCCGGGTTCAACAAACGTTTTGCGTCGTTTGGCTCAAGCCCGAAAAAAGCCGACGCGTGAGGCGTGCCGGTTTCACCGCGAAGGCCGCTCCTGTTTTAGGAGCGGTTTTTTTATGCGCTGATATCTAAAGGCCATCATTTTTGCAAAAACCTACTAAACTACTCAGTAATCGCCAGGAAGGCAGGCCCATACCCTAAGGAACGCACACCGCCGATCCGAGGTGTCCCATGGGAGAGTCCGTTACCTTTACCGATGCCGACCGTGCCGTGGTGCTGTTGATCGATGCCCACCCGGACGTCCTCCACAGCCTCACCCAACTGCTGCGGCTGGAGCCTTTCGACCTGTACAGCGCCACCTGCGCCGCTGACGCCTTGGCGATCCTCGCCAGCCAACCGATCGACCTGGTGATGAGCGCCGCGCGCCTGCTGGACATGGACGGTGCTTCGTTGCTGGCGCATATCCACCAGCACTACCCGCACACTGTGCGCATCCTGCTGACGGGCGAAACCGACCTGACCCTGATCGTCAAAGCCATCAACGAAGGCGAGATCTACCGCTACCTCAGCAAACCCTGGAACGACGAGGAGTTGCTGCTGGCCCTGCGCCAATCCCTGGCCCACCAGCATTCCGAGCGTGAACGCCTGCGCCTGGAACAACTGATCCTGCAACAGAACGACGAGCTCAAACGGCTCAACGCCTCCCTGGAAAAACACGTGGCCGCGCGCACCAGCGAGCTGCAACAAACCGCCGACATGCTCGACCTGGCCTACGAAGAACTCAAACACAGCTACGCCACCGGCACCGAAGTGTTCTCGCTGCTGGCCAACCTGCGCCTGCCGCGCGCCAAGCAGACCAACCGGCAGATCATCGAACTGGTGCGCACCTGGTGCGTGGCTCACGGCGTGGATGACGCCAGCAACCGCGACCTGACCATGGCCGCCGCGCTCTACAACATCGGCAAATTGAGCTGGAGCGACAGCATGATGGCCTCGCCCTCGGACCTGCTGCACAGCAGTGACCGCGAGCGTTATCGCGCCTACGCCACCCAGAGCGAATCGCTGCTGATGACCCTGGATCCGATGAAAGATGCTGCGCGGCTGATCCGCCATCACCAGGAGCGCTGGGACGGCAGCGGTTTCCCGGATCACCTCAAGGGTGAGGCGATTCCCGCCGGTTCGCGCCTGTTGAAACTGGCGGTGGATTTTATCGAGCTGCAAAAGGGCCTGATCCTGGAGCGGCAGATGAACAGCGACGAGGCGCTGCTGTACATCCGCAAATACGCCGGGCGCCTGTATGACCCGGTGATGGTCGAGGACTTTGTGCAGGTGTGTGCCACTTACCTCAATGACGTGACCCTGGGCGACCCCAATGTCAAAGTGCTCGGCACCCGGGAGCTTGCGGAGGGCATGGTGCTGGCGCGCAGTTTGAATGCCGATAACGGCATGTTGCTGCTCAATGCGGGCAAGGTGTTGAACCTGCCGTTGGTGGATAAGTTGATTGCCTTCGAAACCATGGAGGGCGCGCGGTACAGCGTATTCATCAAAGAACACACTGAAACTCCAGGTTGAACGCAGTCAAAATGTGGGAGCGGGCTTGCCTGCGATAGCGGTTTGACTGACAGACCGCTATCGCAGGCAAGCCAGCTCCCACACAAGCCCGGTTCCCACATTGGATTGCGGCGTTCCCAACGATCATGTGATCCTTGCGCCCTTTTTCGCAGCCAAGGAAGCCCTCCCATGCCAACCACCATCCGCATCGCCGCCGCCCTCCTGATCGGCAGCGACGGCCAGACCCTGCTGGTGCGCAAGCGCGGTACCCAGGCGTTCATGCAACCGGGCGGCAAGATCGACGCCGGCGAACAACCAGCCGAAGCCCTGGCGCGCGAGCTGCACGAAGAACTCAACCTGCGTATCGACCCCAGCGCCGCCGTCTACCTCGGCCACTTCTCGGCACCGGCGGCCAACGAGCCGGGGTTCACCGTGGAAGCGCAGCTGTTCCAGGTGAATATCGACGTACCGGTGAACCCCGCCGCCGAAATCGAAGAAGTGCGCTGGATCGACCCGGCCGGCGATGGCGGCCTGGTGTTGGCGCCCTTGACACGTGACCTGATCCTGCCGTTTTATCGCGCATCGCTGACCACCATCGCCTGACGTGCAGGCGCAAAGGACTGAACCGTGATCCCACTCAACGAGTTGCTGATTTTCGCTGCGGCGTGCCTGCTGATGGTGTTGACCCCCGGCCCGAACATGATCTACCTGATCTCACGTTCGATCTGCCAGGGACGCAAGGCGGGTTTGGTGTCGTTATTGGGCGTGGTCGCGGGGTTCTTTGTGCACCTGTTCGCCGCTGCTGCGGGGTTGACGGCGGTGTTTCTCGCGGTGCCGATGGCCTACGAAGTGCTGAAATGGGCCGGCGCGCTGTACCTGCTGTGGTTGGCCTGGCAAGCGGTGAAACCCGGCGCGCGTTCGCCGTTCGAAGCCCAGCAACTGCCGCCTGACTCCACGCGCAAGCTGGTGACCATGGGCTTTCTCACCAGTGCGCTGAACCCGAAGATCGCGGTGTTCTACCTCTCGGTATTCCCGCAATTCATCACCCCGGAGCACGGTTCGGTGTTCACCCAGAGCGTGCTGCTGGGCTTCACCCAGATCAGCGTCAGCTTTATGGTCAACGCGCTGATCGCGGTGTTCGCCGCGAGTATCGCCAGCTGGTTTATCAACAATCCGACCTGGTTGGCGGTGCAGCGTTATTTCATGGGCTTTGTCTTGGCGGCGCTGGCGGTGCGGCTGATGCTTGAGCAGCGCCGCAACGCATGATCATCCGCACGCTCGGCCCCCAGGATGCCGAGGCTTATCGAGCGTTGATGCTGGAGGCGTATGGCGTTTATCCCCAGGCGTTCACCTCCAGCGTGGCCGAGTGGGCAGCGATGCCCCTGAGCTGGTGGGAGAAGCGCCTGGACAGCCCGTTGGATTGCCTGCTCGGTGCTTTTGACGGGGATGAACTGGTCGCTATTGTCGGCCTGGCGTACGAGCCTCGGGAGAAGGCCAAGCACAAGGTGACGTTGTTTGGCATGTATGTGAATGCCCGTTATCAGCACCAGGGTGTGGGCCGTCAACTGGTCGAGGCGGCACTGGATGAAGCACGCAAACAGCCGCGTCTCAAGCTGATTCAACTGACCGTCACCGCCGGCAACGACGCCGCCTTTGCGCTATACCAACGCTGCGGTTTCATCCAATACGGCCTGGAACCGCTGGCCGTGCGGGTGGGCGTTGAATACTTCGACAAGATCCACATGTGGCGCGAATTGGTCGACCGGTGATATTCCCTGTGGGAGCTGGCTTGCCTGCGATAGCGGTGTATCAGCCAGTACATCTGGCACAGACAGACCGCCATCGCAGGCAAGCCAGCTCCCACAGTTAGATCACATTGTTTGTGGGCGCCGGTTCCTTCAGCGAACGGCGCTGACGCCATCCAATGTCGAGAACGACGTGTCCTTCGCTGTCAGCAAGAAATCGCGCATATACGGCGCATCCAGCATGTCCGCACGAATCCCCGCATACAGCGTTGCAAACAAGCCTTTCTCACCCAAACGCTTGGCCTTCACATACCCGCGCGAGCTGTATTCATGCAGCGCCCAGTGCGGCATACCGCATACGCCACGGCCGCTGGCCACCAGTTGCATCATCATCACCGTCAATTCCGAGGTGCGCACCTGGGCCGGTTCGACGTCGGCGGGTTCGAGGAAGCGGGTGAAGATGTCCAGGCGGTCGCGTTCCACCGGGTAGGTGATCAGGGTTTCTGTCAGCAGGTCTTCCGGCACGATGTAGGATTTGCCCGCGAGCGCATGCTGGTTGGCCACCGCGAGCATGGCTTCGTAGGTGAACAGCGGCACATAGGTGATGCCCGGCAGCTCCAGCGGGTCAGAGGTCACCACCAGGTCCAGATCGCCACGGGCTAGGGCCGGCAGTGGCGCGAAGGCAAAACCGGAGGCCAGGTCCAGCTCGACTTCCGGCCACGCATCGCGGAACTGGTCGATGGTCGGCATCAGCCACTGGAAGCAGCTGTGGCATTCGATGGCCATGTGCAGGCGCCCGGCGGTGCCGCCGGCCAGCCGCGCGATGTCACGCTCGGCACCGCGCAGCAGCGGCAGGGCCGCATCGGCCAGTTGCAACAGGCGCAGGCCGGCGCTGGTGAAGCGCAGCGGCTTGGTCTTGCGCACGAACAGCTGCATGCCCAGGCGTTCCTCCAGCTCCTTGAACTGGTGGGACAACGCCGATTGCGTCAGGTGCAGGCGCTCGGCGGCTTCCACCAGGCTGTCGGCTTCGCGCAGGGCGTGCAGGGTCTTGAGGTGACGGATCTCGAGCACGGGCTCTCCATGAAGGCAATTTGTGATGAAGCGCAATCGCGTGAGTTTGTCTCATGTTTCCGTTTGTGTCGACCATGACCGCTGGGCACTCTTCATTAAACTGTCATGGAACTGTGGCAGCGCGCTTGAACAAACTTCATCAGACTCGCGCTCTACTGGGGTTCTGCGTTTCGGTGTTTTTCATGCGCGTGTTGCTTTTACTGGCCGCTCTATTGTTCGGCCTGCCGTCTTTTGCGGCTTCTCGATGTGATGTCAATGTCCCGACCCAAACGGTCGATCTGGCTCAGGTGAGCATCGCCTACCAGAGCATCGGCCGTGCCTCCGATCCGGCGTTGCTGCTGGTGATGGGGCTGGGCGGGCAGTTGATCCACTGGCCGGATGAAGTGGTCGTCGCCCTGTGCCAGCAGGGTTTCCGGGTGATTCGCTACGACAACCGTGACGTCGGCCTGTCCACCTGGCGCCAGGCGCCGGCCAGCGCCAACCTGACCTTTGAAGTGCTGCGCTACAAGCTCGGGCTGCCGGTGTCGGCACCGTATACCCTGACCGACATGGCCGACGACGCGCTCGGCCTGATGGACGCGCTGCAGGTCCGCCAATTCCACGTCCTGGGCGCAAGCATGGGCGGCATGATCGCCCAACACCTGGCGGCCATGGCCCCGCAGCGCGTGGAAAGCCTCACGTTGATCATGACCAGCTCCGGCGCCGAAGGCCTGCCGGCACCGAACGCGGCGCTGGTGCAATTGCTGTCACGGCGCAGCGCACCCAACCGCGAGGTGGCGCTGGAGCAACAGGCCGATCTGCTGGCGGCGCTGGGCAGCCCGAATGTGAAGGATGATCGCCAGGCCTTGCTGCACCAGGCGGCGCTGTCCTACGACCGCGCGTTCAACCCGGACGGCGTCAAGCGCCAGATCATGGCGATCCTTGCCGAGCCGAGCCGCGTGCCGTTGCTCAACCAACTGCGCGTGCCGACCCTGGTGGTGCATGGCACCGCCGACCCGCTGTTGCCGGTGATGCATGGCGTGCATTTGGCCGCGCATATCCAGGGCAGTGAATTGAAGCTGATTCCCGGCATGGCCCACCGTTTCCAGGAAGCGTTCAAGGCGCCGTTGCTGACGGCGGTGTTGCCGTACCTGCAAGCCCATCGCGAAGATGCGGCGCACTGGGCGCAGATTGACCTGGGCGAGCCTTCGAAGGTGCTGTGACATTGGTGTATCGTGCAACCTTTACGGCGTTTTTTTGCCTACGAGGTTGCTAGCCATGAGTACTCCCCTGAAAATCGATTTCGTCAGCGACGTGTCCTGCCCCTGGTGCATCATCGGCCTGCGCGGCCTGACCGAAGCCCTCGACCAGCTGGGTGCCGAGGTGCAGGCCGAGATCCACTTCCAGCCGTTCGAACTGAACCCGAACATGCCCGCCGAAGGGCAGAACATCGTCGAGCACATCACTGAAAAATACGGTTCTACCGCCGAGCAATCCCAGGCCAACCGCGAGCGCATCCGCGACATGGGCGCCGCGCTGGGCTTTGCCTTCCGCACCGATGGCCAGAGCCGCATCTACAACACCTTCGATGCTCACCGCCTGCTGCATTGGGCCGGGCTGGAAGGCTTGCAGTACAACCTCAAGGAAGCGCTGTTCAAGGCGTATTTCAGCGACGGCCAAGACCCTTCCGACCACGCAACCTTGGCGATCATTGCCGAAAGCGTTGGGTTGGACTTGAAGCGCGCCGCCGAGATTCTCGCCTCTGACGAATACGCCGCCGAGGTGCGTGAGCAGGAGCAGTTGTGGGTGTCCCGTGGCGTGACGTCGGTGCCGACCATTGTGTTCAACGACCAGTACGCGGTGAGCGGTGGGCAGCCGGCCGAGGCGTTTGTGGGGGCGATTCGGCAGATCATCAACGACACAAAAAACTAAATTCGAACACAATTCCAAGTGTGGGAGCTGGCTTGCCTGCGATAGCGGTGGGTCAGCCAGTGCAGCAATAACTGACAGACCGCTATCGCAGGCAAGCCAGCTCCCACATGGGTTACTCATTGTCCTCAAGAGATCCGCTGGCCCGGCCCTTGCATTGCCCCCCTGAAGCCATAAAGGGGGCACCTCTGCCTTGAATATTCTTGATCTCGACCACAGCCTCACCAGCCAGGCACCGATTGCCCGGCGTCTGGCCAGCGGCCAGGCCACGCGCCTCGACCTGCTGGACCTGGGCCCGAAGCTGCGCCTGTGGTCCACCGAAAAAACCTGGAACGCCTTCTCCGCGCGCCTGGCCCAGCGGCCCCGGCCGGTGGATGCACGGCCGGAAATCCTATTTGTCGGCTCCGGCGACTATCACCACCTCACGCCGGCGTTTCTCGCCGACCTCAAAGAACCCATCAGCCTGATCCACTTCGACAACCACCCTGACTGGGTGCGCTTTGCGCCCAAGCGTCACTGTGGCTCGTGGGTCAACCGCGCGCTGAACATGCCGGCGATCAAACGCATCGTCACCCTCGGCCCGTGCAGCGATGACCTGCATAACCCGCAACTGCGTGGCGGTAACCTGGGTGCGCTCAAGCGCGGGCATTTGCAGCTGTTTCCCTGGCAGCATCCGCCGTCGAAAGTCTGGGGCCGGGTAGGGGACGGCGCCGGTCACCAACAGCAGGAAAATCACCTGCACTGGCGCAACCTCGCCGAGTTGGACTGGGGCATGTTTCTCGAGCAGATGATCGCCAGCCTGCCCACCGACGCGATCTGGATCACCATCGACAAAGACGTGCTGGCCAGCGAAGACGCCGCCACCAACTGGGACCAGGGCGGTATGCGCCTGGCCCATCTGCTGCAAGCCCTGCGCGCCTTGGCGGCGGGCAAGCGGATCATCGGTATCGACGTGTGCGGCGAGTTCGCCAAGCCAGCGTTCAGCAACGCCTTCAAGCGCTGGGAGGCCAAGTCCGACCAGCCGCCGGCCGAGCGCTGGAGCCCCGAGGATTTGCAGCGCAATGCCGCGACCAATGAAGCCCTGATCGACCTGTCTGAGGAGCTGTTCCCGTGACGTTGACCGTGGTGTTGCTGGTGGCGTTTTCCATCGTGCTCGATGTGATCGGCCAATTGTGCTTCAAGCTCGGCCTGGACCGCTTGCCGGAGCTGGAAGGCGGCTTTCGTCTGAATGCGTTCTGGGGCCAGGTGTTCAATGCGCCGCTGTTGTGGGCGGGGATCGGGGCTTACGTCATCGAGTTTTTTGTCTGGCTGGAAGCCTTGTCCCGCGCGCCGTTGAGCCTGTTGTTTCCGGCGGCGGCGTTGGCCTATTGCGGGGTGGTGCTGGTGGGCAAAGTGGTGCTGGGTGAAACCGTCAGCCGCCGCCGTTGGGCGGGGACCTGGGTGATTACCCTGGGCGTGATGTTGGTGGCGATTGCAGGAGGGCAGGCATGAATACGCACGCGTGGTTGCATGGGCGCTTCGGCACTGTGGTGCTGTGGGCCTTGTTGATCTGTACTGAAAGCGCCGGGCAGTTGTTTACCAAAGTGGCCGGCGATCAATTGGGGCAGATGGATTTCAATTGGCAGTGGTTGGCGGATGTGGCGCGCAACCCGGGGATTCTCGCGGCGATTGCCTGCTACATCGGCGCGTTTTTCGTGTGGATGCTGATCCTGCGGCGCAGCAGTCTGTCCCTGGCGTTCCCCCTGAGTTCACTGGTGTTTGTGGTGGTGTTGCTCGGTTCGTGGCTGGGGCTGGGGGAACATATCAGCCCGCTGCACTGGGTGGGGGTGGCGGTGATTATCGGCGGAATTGCCTTGCTGGCCGAAGGCGAAGAAAACTGAAACGCCTGCGATGAAATGCAGGCCCCTGTGGGAGCTGGCTTGCCTGCGATAGCGGTCTATCAGTTATTGCTGTACTGACTGATCCACCGTCATCGCAGGCAAGCCAGCTCCCACATTTTTTGCTCTGCGGTGAGTCAGTTGAATTTGTAGCTGATCGCCGTCTGCACCTGGCCTTGGTTCACATCCCCCGTGTCCTTGACGATGCTGCTGTTCGCCGCCGAACCCACCAAATGCACCCAGCTCGCACTGGTCAGCAACGACCAATTGGGCGCCAGCGGAAATTCAAAGCTTTGCGTCAGCGTCAGGTTCTGGAACCCCGCACTGGCGTTATAGGGCCGAAACCCCGACGCCGTAGACTCATTGGCGTCCACCCCAAAATACGTCTGGGTCTGGCGCGCGTCGGCAAAGTGCGCCATCAGGCCGCTGCTGCCGATGATCCCGCCGCCCAGCGGGTAGCCTAGCTCGCCGCCGACCTTGCCGAGCACGCCGCTTTGATCGCGCCCGCCGCCCACGGCCTGGCCCACCTGGGCGTACACGCGCCAGAACTCGGCCGGGGCGTATTGGATGAAACCGCCCACTTCAGCCATGTCCGAGACATTGCGCAGGCCCTGCAGCGAGCCGTTGGACGTACGCCCCTGCAAGTAATTGATATACGGCCCGGCGGTAAACCCCTGGGTGTTCAGCGCGCTCCAGCTCAGGCCGTCATCGGTGCTCAGGCTGACATTGCCCCAGTCCAGGTCCACATAGGGCACGGGGCGGGTTTCGTAGCGGCTGCCGGTGGGGTCGTGGGGCTGGTAGCTGAGGCCCGCGCCCACTTCGCCGCTGATGCCATCGGCCCGGGCCGTGCTGGCAACGCCCCACAGCCCCAGTAAACCGGCGAATACAGCAGAACTGACCTTGTGCATGGAACGGCTTCCTTCTCTGAACATGCGCGCATGAACGCGCGAAGGGCTGCCTTCGCGCAAGCACTGATCTTGTTTGTAGCAAGCTACGAAAATTGTAGCTTCCACGACACATAGGCGCCCGCACGCCCAGCCCCGCTGGGGATTCGCCGGTTGGCACAGTCCCTGCTCTACCCCTTGTGAAAGCGCAGACAGCGCGCTCATCTTCAAGGTAACCGCAATGATTGACTGGCATATCGTGTGCGACTTCGACGGGACCATCACTCCCACCGACGTCATCGACAACGTCCTCCAACGCTTCGCCGGCCCCGAGTGGGAAACCATCGAGCAGCAATGGCTGGATGGGCATATCGGTTCGCGCGAATGCCTGAGCCGCCAACTGGCGCTGATCAAGGCCACGCCGGGCGAACTGCTGGCCTACTTCGACAGCGTCGAGATCGACCCGGACTTCCCCGACTTCGTTGATCAGGTCATTGGCCTGGGCGCGTCCATCGAAGTGGTCAGTGACGGCATCGAGCAGGGCATCGCGCGCATCCTGTCGCGCAACTACGTGACCCTGCTGCCGATCCTCGCCAACCGCTTGCGCCAGGTTGACCAGAACAGCTGGCGCATCGACTTCCCGTATGCCAGCGACGCCTGCCGTGCCGCGTCCGGCAACTGCAAGTGCAAATCCACGCCGCGCAACAAGCGCGTGCTGGTGATCGGCGACGGCAAGTCCGACATGTGCGTGGCCTCCACCGCCGACTTCGTGTTCGCCAAGGGCAGCCTCGCCGATTACTGCGTCACCCACCAGATTCCTCACGCGCGCTTCGACACCTTTGCCGAAGTGCCTGCACTGCTGGCGCTGCTGCCCCAGGGCAACGCCGCCAACGCCACCGCCTTTACTGCTGCCGACAACCAGGAACTCTTCCACCATGTCTGATATCCGTATCGCTACCGCCGAAGACCAGATCCTTCTGGATAAAGAAGCCAAGTACTGCTCCTACGGCGACACCGTCCACTACATCGAGCCGCCGCGCATTTTCAGCCGTTGCGAAGGCTCCTACGTGTGGGACACCGAAGACCAGGCCTACCTCGACCTGCAAATGTGGTACTCGGCCGTCAACTTCGGCTACGCCAACCCGCGTCTGAACAACGCGCTGAAACAGCAGATCGACACCCTGCCGCAAATCGCCAGCCAGTACCTGCACAAGGGCAAGATCGAGCTGTCGGAAATGATCGCCGTCGACGCCAAGAACAAGTTCGGCCTCGACGGTCGTGTGCACTTCAACGTCGGCGGTTCGCAGTCCATCGAAGACTCCTTGAAGGTTGTGCGTAACGCCACCAACGGCAAGAGCCTGATGTTTGCCTTCGAAGGCGGCTACCACGGGCGTACCCTCGGCGCTTCGTCGATCACCTCGAGCTACCGCTACCGTCGCCGCTACGGCCACTTCGGCGAGCGCGCGCAGTTCATCCCGTTCCCGTACCACTTCCGTGGCCCTAAAGGCATGACCAAGGAAGAGTACGGCAGCCACTGCGTGCAGCAATTCGCCCGCCTGTTCGAGACCGAATACAACGGTGTGTGGGACCCGAAAGTCGGTTCCAGCGAATACGCCGCGTTCTACGTCGAGCCGATCCAGGGCACCGGCGGCTACGTGATCCCGCCGATGAACTTCTACCGCGAGCTCAAGCACGTGCTGGACCAGCACGGCATCCTGATGGTCAGCGATGAAATCCAGATGGGCTTCTACCGCACCGGCAAGCTGTGGTCGATCGAGCACTTCGACGTGCAGCCGGACGTGATCGTGTTCGGCAAGGCGCTGACCAACGGCCTCAACCCACTGGGCGGCATCTGGGCCCGTGAAGAGCTGATCAACCCGAAAGTCTTCCCGCCAGGTTCGACCCACTCCACCTTCGCCTCCAACCCGTTGGGCACAGCGGTGGGCCTGGAAATGTTCAAGATGACCAGCGAAGTCGACTACGGCGCGATGGTCATGGCCAAGGGCAAATACTTCCTTGAAGGCCTGCAAGACCTGCAAAAACGCTTCCCGATCATCGGCGACGTCGACGGCCTGGGCCTGGCGCTGCGCTGCGAAATCTGCGGCCCGGACGGCTTCACTCCGGACAAGGCGACCCTGGACTACATGGTCGAGGAAGGCATGAAAGGCGACATGATCGTGGACGGCCAGAAACTCGGCCTGATCCTCGACGTGGGCGGCTACTACAAGAACGTGATCACCCTGGCGCCGTCCCTGGAAATCAGCTACCCGGAAATTGACCTGGGCCTGAAACTCCTGGAGCAACTGCTGGTGCGGGCGACCAAACGGTGAACAACATCGGGATCGACCTCGGTGAAGGTGATGCCGGCTTCGTTCTCGGTGCAGGTCCGGTCGGGATCCTGTTGATCCACGGCCTGACCGGCACGCCGACGGAATTGCGCCAGGTCGCCAAGGGCCTGGCCAAGGCGGGCAACTGCACGGTGTACGTGCCCACCCTGGCCGGGCATTGCGGCGATAACAGCGACTTGCAGGCCACCGGCTGGCTGGACTGGTACGCGGGTGTGCGCAACACCTTCGCCCAGGTCAAGCAGCGCCACGAACAGGTGTTTGTCGGTGGCTTGTCCATGGGCGCGGTGATGTCGATGTACGTGGCCGCTGAGCACCCGGGGCAGGTCGCCGGGCTGCTGATGTATTCCACCACCTTGAAGTACGACGGTTGGAGCATCAACAAACTGGCGTTCCTCACGCCGTTGCTGATGCGGATTCCATTCGGCGTGCATATCTGCAGCTTCGAGGAGAAGCCGCCGTACGGCATCAAGAACGAACGCCTGCGGGCCATCGTCGAACGGCAGATGAAGCAGGGCGAGAGCAGCGAGGCGGGCTTGTTGACCATGGAGGGCATCACCGTGCGTGAGTTGCACCGGATGAA
The DNA here is from genome assembly GCF_017316265.1 of Pseudomonas sp. Marseille-Q1929. NCBI lineage: Bacteria > Pseudomonadati > Pseudomonadota > Gammaproteobacteria > Pseudomonadales > Pseudomonadaceae > Pseudomonas > Pseudomonas sp. Marseille-Q1929. Next base: position 268,258 of record NZ_JAFLWU010000001.1, on the reverse strand, counting down.
CGCCGTGGTCAAGAAACGCATGCCCGAAGTCAAGGTGCCGGCGTTGGTGTTGCATTCCATCGAGGACGACATCACCAGCCGCTGGAACGCCGATTACGTCGAGCGCCACCTGGGCGGGCCGGTGACCAAGATCCTGTTGGACAACTGCTACCACATGATCACCGTGGACCTGCAATACCGCCGGGTGATCGAGTTGAGTGCGCAGTTCGTAGAGCAACACACCGCCTTCAAGCCAGCACCGGTCAATGTGGGAGCTGGCTTGCCTGCGATGGCGGTGTTGACTGATCCACTGCTATCGCGGGCAAGCCCGCTCCCACAAAAAGCTGCACACAGTTGAATGGTGTTGGCCATAGCGATAAGGGAAAAATGTGATTACCGCCCAAGCCTTCCCCAGCATCCGGGCCCTCCAGCGCAGTGCCTGGAATGACTGCTTCCCCGGTGCCCTGGAGGACTGGGACTATTACGTCGCCGTGGAAAGCGCCGCCATCGCGGATTTCCAATGGCGATACCTCGCGGTGTACGACAATGGAACGCTGGTGGCCGTGGCTGCCGCGTTCATCACCCATTACCGCCTCGACACCACAGTGTCAGGCGCCGGCAAGCGTTTGACCGAACGCCTGGACCGACTGTGGCCGGGTCTTTTGCAGTTGGGCTTGTACGCCATCGGCTCGCCGGTGGCCGAGCGCTGCGATGCCGGTTTCGCCAGCAACGTGCCTGAATCACGCCGCCCGCTGTTGCTCAAGCACCTGCTCGCCGCCGCACGCCAGGACGCCGATGAATTCGGCATCGGCCTCGTCGCGGTCAAGGACGCGCCAAGCAACGATCCGCACTGGTCCGACAGCTGCCGCGCCGCCGGCTTCCAAAGCATGCCGAGCTTGCCCACAGGCGTGTTGCCGCTGCCCTACGGCTCGGTGGACGCCTACCTCGGCTCCCTGGGTAAATCCACGCGCAAGGACCTGCGCCGCAAGCTGCGCGCGCCGGGGCCACGGGTGGAGTGGCGGCGCACTATCGACGATGTGCTGCCCGAGATCATGCGCCTGTACGAAGCCACGCTCACCCGCGCCGACTTGCAGTTCGAGCGCCTGCCCGCCGGCTACTTCACCGGTGTGCTGGAACGCCTCGGAGAACGCGCGGTGTGTGTTCTGTACTGGGTAGATGACAACCTGGTGGCGTTCAACCTGATCCTCGTGGACGAGCACCGCCTGGTGGACAAGTTCTTCGGGCATGACGTCGAATTCACCCGCGACTACAACCTGTACTTCCGCAGCTGGCTGACCAATGTGGACTACTGTATTGAACACAATATTGCGTTGTACGAGTGCGGGCAGGCCGGGTATGCCAGTAAGCTGCGCCTGGGCTGCGAGTTCCAGGGCAACAGCGTGTTCTTCCGCCACCGCAACCGGCTGGTCAACGGCCTGCTCAAGCTTGTAAAACTGTTTATTCGACCGGATCGTTCCGACCCTGCCATGGCTGCTGCGATAAGCGAAACCTGATGATCACCAAGACCCGCCAGAAAGCCCGTCCGTTTGCGATTTCACGCTGGAGTGTCCAGCGCAAGCTGGTGCTGGCGTTCTGGCTGGTCAGCGTGATCCCGACGATGATCGCCGCCGAGTTGGCCGCGACCACCCTGTCGCAGATCTTCGACAGCAACGTGCGGATCTGGCTGCAAGAGTCCACCCGCATCGTCAAGGACGAGATTGGCGACATCGTTCACGACAACGCGCGCATGGCCAAACTGTTCCTGCGCTACGCCAGCCCGCCCTCGGACCGTCTGGCCGCCAAGCACGACCGCTTGACCGCCGACATCGCCGATGCGACGGACATCGACGTGGTCGCGCTGATTCGCGTCAGCGACCACAAGATCATGTTCAGCACAGCGTCCGATGACATCGTCAAGCAGATCAGCCTGACCAGCAACGCGGTCCTGCAAACGGTGAGCGTGTCCGGCGTCGACACCGGCATCGTCGTCTCCACCTTCGAGACCAGCAAGGAAGGGGTGGATTACCTGCTGCTGGTGGCGACGTACCTGGACAGCAGCTTCCTCACCAGCGTGGCCGAAGTGCATTCACTCGACCTGCGCCTGTACCTGGCCAACCCGAAAGGCTTCTCGGAAATTTTCTCCACCCAGCGTTTCCAGGATCACCCCTCGCGCATCCCCAAGGACGTGGAAGCGGCAATGCGCAATACCAAGCAGCCGAGCGAGCAGTTCACCAACAACTACAGCGGTTTGTACTGGCCGATCTTCAACGACGCCGGTGACTTGCAGGGCGTGATCTTCAGCGGTCTGTTGCGCCATTCGAGCCTGGTGGGGTTGGTCAACCAGAGCAATCTGTTTGTGCTGATCTTCCTGGTCAGCTCGGCGCTGTCCCTGGGCGCGGGCGTGTTGGTGTCACGGCGCCTGACCCGGCCCTTGCGCGACTTGTCCCAAGGCGTGGATGCGGTGATTTCCGGCAATTACCAGCACCGCGTGGCGGTCAGCGGCGGCGATGAGTTGGCGCAACTGAGCAGCACGTTCAACCACATGACCGAGCGCCTGGGCGAGTTGCATCACCTCGAAGCCCAACTGCGTCGGCGTGATCGCCTGCATGCCCTGGGCGAAGTCGCCATGGGCCTGGCCCACGAAATCCGCAACCCGCTGGGCATTATCAAGACCGCCACCCAACTGTTGCATCGGCGTGCGGACCTGGCGGAGACCGACAAGCGTCACCTGGAATATGTGGTCAGCGAGGTCAGCCGCATCAACGAACTGATTACCGAGTTTCTCGACTTCGCCAAGCCCAACCCGCCGTTGCGTGTGTTGCAACCGGCGCGGCCGTTGGTGGACGAGATCCTCGGCTTTTGCGCGCCGGAACTGGCGGCGCACAATGTGGATGTGCAGGTCGATGACCAGGCGCCGGGCGCGACGATCTACGCGGATGCCAAGCAACTCAAGCAGGCGTGCCTCAACCTGATCCTCAATGCCATCGACGCCATGCCCGACGGCGGGCGCCTGAGCCTGGGCATTCGCAGTGTCGGCGACAACACCCTGATCAGCATCGCCGACAGCGGCCAGGGTATTCCGGCAGAAATGATCGAGCGCATCTTTACCCCGTTCGTCACCACCAAGGCCTCGGGCACCGGCCTGGGGCTGGCCAAGGTCTATTCGATCATGGAAAGTCACGACGGCAGCATCGAATGCGTCAGCGAGAAAGATGCCGGCGCCACGTTCAGCCTGTACATTCCGGCTATCGGCGAAGACGACGAGGACAGTCATGACGCATAACATTCTGGTAGTCGATGACGAGCCCAAGCTCTGCGACTTGCTCGCATCGGCCCTGGGCCAGAGCGAGGTGCAGGTGTTTGTCGCCGGCAACGGCTTGCACGCGCTCAAGGTGCTGGAGCAGGAAGACATCGACCTGGTGATCAGCGACTGGCGCATGCCCGGCATGGACGGCCCGGCGCTGTTGGCCGAGATCAAGGTGCGCTATCCCCAGGTGCCGGTGATCGTGATGACCGCCTACAGCACGGTGAAGAACGCCGTGCAATCGATGCGCAACGGCGCCTATGACTACATCGCCAAACCGTTCGACATCGACGAGCTGGACATCACGGTGGCCAAGGCCTTGCAGTTTCGCGACATCCTGCGCGACAACGCACGCCTGCGCGCCGAGCTGGATGAGCACGCCCAGTTCGACAGCCTGGTGGGCGACAGCCCGGCGTTCCGCAGCGTGCTGCAAGCGGTGGACGCGGTGCGTGACAGCGCCGCGACCATCCTGCTCACCGGCGAAAGCGGCACCGGCAAGGAGATGGTCGCGCGGGCTATCCACAAGCACGGCAGCCGTGCCGACAAACCGTTCGTGGCGGTCAATTGCGCGGCGATCCCCGAGGGTTTGCTGGAAAGCGAAATGTTCGGCCATCGCAAAGGCGCGTTTACCGGCGCGGTGTCGGACCGGGTAGGGCGCTTTCAGCAGGCGGACAAGGGCACGCTGTTCCTCGACGAAGTGGGCGACATGCCGCTGGCGTTGCAGGCCAAGATCCTGCGGGCGTTGCAGGAGCGGGTGATCGAACCGGTGGGCGACCCGCGCGAGCGCAAGGTCGATGTGCGGGTGATCGCCGCCACCAACAAGAACCTGCTGGAGGCGGTGGCCAACAAGGAGTTTCGCGAAGACCTGTATTACCGCCTCAACGTGTTCCCGATTCCCCTGCCGGCGTTGCGCGAGCGCGTGGAAGACATCGCGCCGCTGGCCCGACACTTCGCCCACACCCTGAGTGCCACGGCCGGCAAGCGCATCACCGGCTTCAGCGCCGAGGCGTTGCAGGCGATGGCGGCGTATCACTGGCCGGGCAATATCCGTGAACTGCAAAACTGCGTGGAGCGGGCGACGATTGTGGCGGCTACGCCGGTGATCGAAGACATCGACTTGCCGGGGTATCTGTTTGCGTCGAGGCCGAGTGAGGGCGGTGTTGCGGCGATCCTCAGTGATGGCCCGGGCGTGCCGCAGGATCTGGATGCGGCGCTGGCTGAGGTGGAGAAGGCTTACATTCTGGCGGCGTTGCAGGAGAGCAACGGGGTGCAGGCGGCGGCTGCGGCGAAGATCGGGATTTCGGAGCGGAGCTTCTGGTATCGCCTGAAAAAGCTGGGCATCCAGGTCGACAAAATAGTCCGCTGATCTTTCTGTCAGGCAGTGATCCAAATGTGGGAGCTGGCTTGCCTGCGATGGCGGTGTGTCAGTCAAAGATGTTCCAACTGAACCACCGCATTCGCGGGCAAGCCCGCTCCCACATTTTTAGCTCCCACAGTTTTTGACCGAGTTGGGTCAGGTGTGGACGCGGACCCAGATGCTCACCAGCACAGTCGCGGCCATCAACCAAGCCACTGCCGCCACTGCCAGCGAAGCCTCCAACCGCAACCGATCCACCACCACATACAACGTCGCCAAATACACAAAATACGGAATGATCGACCACATCCCAAACAGGATCGTGGTCTTCAAATCCTCCACCGAACGGCCTTTGCCGACGATGTAGTGGGCGATCAGCGCAAAGGTCGGAAACAGCGGCACCAGACCCGCAATGTAATAGTTTTTGGTTTTGGCCAGTGCAGCCAGGATCAACACGACGGCCGCGCCCAGGGCGGCTTTCAAGAACAGATCCATCAGTGGCTCAACCCGTATTTCTTGACCTTGTCGAACAAGGTGGTCTTGGCCATGCCCAGTTCCAGGCTGGCCTGGGTCAGGTTGCCGCCGCTGCGTTGCAGGGCATCGCCCAGCAGGTTGCGTTCGAAGGCTTCCACCGCTTCGGTGAAGGCCAGGCCATGGCCGCTGCCGGCGGCGCCGCTTTTCTTGAAGGCGGGCAGGCCAAGGGCGAAGCGCTCGGCGACGTTGCGCAGTTCGCGCACGTTGCCCGGCCAGTCGTGGCTCATCAGGCTCGACACGGTCTGGTTGTCCAACTCCGGCGCGGCGCGGTCGAAGCGCAGGGACGACTGCTGCAGGAAGTGTTCGAACAGTTGCAGGATGTCTTCGCGGCGTTCGCGCAGGGGCGGCAGTTCCAGGGTCACCACGTTGAGGCGGTAATACAGGTCGCTGCGGAACTGGCTGGCGCGGCTCAGTTCGTCAAGGTCGGATTTGGTCGCGGCGATCACCCGGCAATCCACCGCCACGCTCTGGTTCGAGCCCAGGCGTTCGAGGGTGCGTTCCTGCAACACCCGCAGCAATTTGATTTGCAGGTTGATCGGCATGCTTTCCACTTCATCGAGGAACAGCGTGCCCTCGTGGGCGTGTTCGATCTTGCCGATGCGGCGTTTGCCGGCGCCGGTGAAAGCGTTGGCTTCGTGGCCGAAAATCTCGCTTTCGAACAGGTTCTCCGGCAGGCCGCCGCAGTTCAGCGCGACGAATTGGTGCGCGTGACGGCGGCTGAAATCATGCAGGCAACGGGCGACCAGTTCCTTGCCGGTGCCGGTCTCGCCTTCGATCAGCACGTTGGCCGAGGTGTCGGCGACGTTGGCGATCAGCTCGCGCAGGTTTTGCATGGCCGGCGAGCGGCCGATGATGCGGCCTTCCAGGGAATCGCGCTCGGCCAACTGACGGCGCAGCGCCCAGACTTCCCGCGCCAGCCCGCGTTGCTCCAGGGCGCGGCGGGCGACGTCCACCAGGCGCTCGGGGGAGAAGGGTTTTTCCATGAAATCATAGGCGCCGTTGCGCATCGCGCCGACGGCCATGGAGATATCGCCATGCCCGGTGATCAACACCACCGGCAGGCTCTTATCCAGGGCCTTGAGGCGGGTCAGCAACTCCAGGCCGTCGATGCCCGGCAGGCGGATATCGCTGATGACAATGCCCGCGAAGTTCTCGCCGATGCGCTTGAGCGCTTCCTCGGCACTGGCCACGCCGACGCTGGGAATATCTTCCAGGGCCAGGGCTTGCTGGCAGCCCAGCAGCACGTGGGGGTCGTCCTCGACAATCAGGACGGTGAGGTCTTTGGGATCAGTAGTCATGTCGGCTCAGCTTTTTGAGCGCCTACCAACGGCAGGCACAGGACAAAGGCGGTACCACCCCCCACCGGATGCTCCACGGCAAGGTTGCCGCCGGTGGCTGCAGCGAGGCTAGCGGACAGGGTCAGGCCCAGGCCCAGGCCTTGCTCACCGGGTTTGGTGGTGAAAAACGGTTCGAACAAATGCTTGCGCGCCTCGGGGTCGATGCCGTGGCCGTTGTCGCGCACGTGCAGGCGGTATTTGCCCTCGGCGCTGCTGCCGTCCAGCCACAGTTCCGGGGCGGGCTGGGCTTGCATGGCGTCGAGGGCGTTGCCGATCAGGTTAACCAGGATCTGCTCCAGGCGCGTCTGATCAATCTGCAATTGGGCGTGGGAAAAGTCCCTGTGTACGGTCAGCGGCAGGCCGTCCAGGCGTGCGCCGAGGACCTGGAACGCGGCATCCACCGCCTTGCCCAGGTTGGCTTCGCCCTGGTCGTCACCGCGCCGGGCGAACGAGCGCAGGCTGGCGGTGATGCGGCCCATGCGGTCGATCAGTTCGTTGATGGTCTTGAGGTTGGCGCTGGCGGTGTCCAGGGCGCCGCGCTCAAGGAAGCGCACGGTATTGCCGGACAAGGTGCGCAGTGCGGCCAGCGGCTGGTTCAATTCGTGGGCGATGCTGGTGGACATCTGGCCGATGGCTGCCAGTTTGCCGGCCTGTACCAGCTCGTCCTGGGCGCGGCGCAGGGTTTCTTCGGCCTGGCGGCGTTCGCGGATTTGGCCCTTGAGCCGTTCATTGCTGGCACGCAGATCGGTGGTGCGTTCGGCAATCCGACGCTCCAGCTGGCTGTTGGCTTCCTGCAAGGCCTCCCGCGCAGCGAGGCGGGTGGCGATGACCTTGCGCCGCTCGTTCCAGGCGATCAGCAGGAACGCCACCAGGCCAAAGGCGACGGCCACCAGGATGCCCTGGTTGATCGCAGCGCGGCGCAGGTCGTTGAGCGGGGTGAGCAGGGTGAAGTTCCACGGCGTGTCGTTGAGCGGGCGGGTTTGCGCCAGGTAGCTGACTTCGTGCTCGTCGTTGACCACTTCGCTGTTGGCCGGGAAGGTGAGCTTCTCGGTGCCTTCGTTGAGGCGCTCGCGGGCCAGGGGTTCCAGCTCGTTGAGCGTCGCCCAGTAATATTGCAGGCTGTGGGCCAGGCGGTCCTTGGTGTCATCGCTCAGCGGGCGCACGGCCTTGAGGCGGCGGGCCGGGTCGCTGGAGAGGATGATGATGCCGTTCTCGTCGCTGACAAATGCTTCGAGGCGCGCACGCTGCCAGCGCTCTTCCAGGGCTTCGAGGCGCACTTTGACCACCGCGACGCCGATGATCTTGCCGTGTTCTTCCAGGCCATGGGCCAGGTAATAGCCGGGCTCGCCATTGGTGCTGCCGATGCCGTAGAAACGCCCGGGCTGGCCGCGTACGGCGTTCTGGAAATAGGCACGGAAGGACAGGTCTTCACCCTGGTAACTGTCGGCATCGCGCCAGTTACTCGTGGCCAACACGCGGCCGGTGGTGTCCATCACGTAGATGGCCCGGCTGCGACTGCGTCGGTTCAGGCCTTCAAGGTAGTCGTTGACCGATTTGCGGGTTTCCTGGCTCGGCTCGGCCAGCAGCTTGGAGACGCTGGCTTCCAGCTCCAGCAGGCTCGGCAGGTAGGTGTATTTGCTCAGTTCGCTTTCGACGGTACGGGCGTGCAGCTCCAGCTGGCGTTCGCCAGTGTCGCTGAGCGTGCGGATGCCATAGTACTCACTGATCCAGAAGCCGACATAACCCAGGCCGATCATCAGGGCGATGATCAACGGCGGCAGGAACAGTTGGCGAATCAGGCGTGGTTTCACGGCAAGTGATGGCGGTGCGGCGCGAAATTGGTTGGGGTCGCATTTCATCACAGATGCCTTGGGTCAACCAGAGCTGTTGGCCCGGTGTTTGTGTGGGCACCGGGACTGTGTGGGGGTGGCTTGTGTGGGAGCTGGCTTGCCTGCGATAGGATTGCCTCGGTGTCACTGCTGCACCGAGGTGTCTGCATCGCAGGCAAGCCAGCTCCCACACAAGCCAGCTCCCACACAAGAGCCAGTGCCTGCACAGGCCCGGTTCCCACAGGGAGCGCGAGCCCGGTTTTAGTGTTGCAGGATTTTCTCAAGGAAGTGCTGAGCGCGTTCGGAGCGGGCGCTGATGTCGCCGAAGAACTCTTCTTTCGGGCAGTCTTCGATGATCTTGCCGGCGTCCATGAAGATCACGCGGTCGGCCACTTTGCGGGCGAAGCCCATTTCGTGGGTCACGCACATCATGGTCATGCCTTCCTGGGCCAGTTGCACCATCACGTCGAGCACTTCGTTGACCATTTCCGGGTCGAGGGCCGAGGTCGGTTCGTCGAACAGCATGACGATCGGGTCCATCGCCAGCGCGCGGGCAATCGCCACACGTTGTTGCTGGCCGCCGGAGAGTTGGCCGGGGTGCTTGTGGGCATGTGCCGACAGGCCGACGCGCTCAAGCAGTTGCAGGCCTTTCTTGGTGGCTTCTTCCTTGCTGCGGCCCAACACCTTGATCTGCGCGATGGTCAGGTTTTCGGTGATGGTCAGGTGCGGGAACAGTTCGAAGTGTTGGAACACCATGCCCACGCGCGAGCGCAGTTTCGGCAGGTTGGTCTTCGGGTCGGCGATGGAGGTGCCGTCCACGATGATGTCGCCCTTCTGGAACGGTTCCAGCGCGTTGACGCACTTGATCAGGGTGGATTTGCCCGAGCCGGACGGCCCGCACACCACGATCACTTCGCCTTTTTTGACATCAGTGCTGCAATCGGTCAGCACCTGGAAGTCGCCATACCACTTGTTGATGTTCTTGATAGAGATCATACGGCAAACCTTTTTTGCAGACGCTTGACCAGCAGCGAGGCGGAAAAGCTGATGATGAAGTAGACGACACCGGCAAAGATCAGGAACTCATTGGAGCGGCCGATGATGTCGCCGTTGGAGCGGGCGGAGTTGAGGAAGTCCACCAGGCCCACGGTGTAGACCAGCGAGGTGTCCTGGAACAGGATGATCGACTGTTGCAGCAGCAACGGGGTCATCTTGCGGAACGCCTGGGGCAGGATGATCAGGCGCATGGTCTGGCCATAGGTCATGCCCATCGCTTGCGCCGCGCCCATCTGGCCCTTGGGGATCGATTGCACGCCGGCCCGTACGATTTCACAGAAGTACGCGGCTTCGAACATCATGAAGGCCACGACGCAGGAAGCGAACGCGCCGATCGGGGTGTCTTCGCCGGTGATCCAGCGCAGCACGAACGGCACTGCCAGGTAGAACCAGGTGATCACCAGCAGCAACGGGATCGAGCGGAAGTAGTTCACATAAGCGCCAGCCACACGCGACAGCAATTTGTTGGACGACAGGCGCATCAGCGCGAGGACCGTGCCCAACGCGATGCCGCCGACCACGCCCATGACCATCAGCTGCAAGGTCATGACCATGCCGTTCCACAGGCCCGGGATGGCGGGGATGATACCGCTGAAATCGAGTTCCATTATTTACCCCCCACGGAGATCAGGCCGGGCACCGCGACTTTCTTCTCGACCAGGCGCATGAGCAGCATCAGGCTCATGTTCAGGGTGAAGTAGATCAGCGTGGCCAGGGTGAAGGCTTCAAACAGGTTGGCCGAGAACTCGGCGGTCTGCTTGGTTTGCGCCAGCAATTCCATCAGGCCGATCAAGGACGCCACGGAGGAGTTCTTGAACACGTTGAGGAATTCCGAGGTAAGCGGCGGAATGATGATCCGATAGGCCTGGGGCAGCAGCACGTTCCAGTAGATCTGCGGCAGCTTGAAACCCATGGCGCGCGCGGCTGATTCCTGGCCGCGTGGCAGCGCCTGGATGCCGGTGCGTACTTGCTCGCACACCCGGGCGGCGGTGAACAGGCCCAGGCACACGACAACGCTCAGGTAGGCCGAGGTGGTCGGGTTGAGGTCTTGTTTGTACCAGTCCTGCAGGTTTTGCGGCAGCAGGTCGGGGATCAGGAAGTACCAGATGAACAGCTGCACCAGCAGCGGCACGTTACGAAACAGTTCCACGTAGCAGGTCGCGATGCCCGATACGAGGCGGTTTGGCACGGTGCGCATGACCCCCAGAATGGAGCCCAGCAGCAAGGCGATAATCCATGCCACGACAGCGATGGCGATGGTCCAGCCCAAGCCGGCGATGTACCAGTCGAGATAAGTCTCGCTGCCCACGCCGGTGGACTTGAAGAACACGCCCCAGTCCCAGTTGTAATTCATTAGGGTCTCCCCTCGAAGTCGATCAATGTACAAGCACCCGCTTGGGGAAAATCCATTCCCGCCCGGCGGTGAACGCCAGGCACACAAGATCGGCTCGAAAACCGCCAGGTCGAGTGTTCCAAATAAAAGCCAGCAGGTAGTAACAGACGCCTGAGGGAGGGTTGGCTCCCTCAGGAGATAAGCTTAGTCAGGTATCAGATTTTTACGTCAGGCGCTGGTTTGTCGCTTGGGTTGGCGATCAGCTCCTTCACCTTGTCGCTCATCGGGAAGTTCAGGTTCAGGCCTTTTGGTGGAATCGGGCTCTCGAACCACTTGCTGTAGATCTTGTTGATCTCGCCGGATTTGTACAGGGCGACGATGGCGTCATCCACGGCCTTTTTGAAGGCTGGGTCGTCTTTGCGCACCATGCACGCGTACGCTTCGAAGGACTGCGGAGTACCGGTAATGACCCAGTCGTCCGGCTTCTTGGCCTTGGCTTCTTCACCGGCCAGCAGGGCGTCGTCCATCATGAAGGCTACGGCGCGGCCGCTTTCCAGCATCTGGAAGGATTCGCCGTGGTCTTTGGCGGAGATGACGTTCATGCCCATCTGCTTGTCGGCGTTCATCGCCTTGATGATGCGCTCGGACGTGGTGCCGGCGGTGGTCACGACGTTCTTGCCTTTGAGGTCGGCGAAGTCAGCGTAGGACGGCTTGCCTTCCTTGTCTTTCTTGACCAGCAGGCGGGTGCCGATTTCGAAGATGTTGACGGTGAAATCAACTTGCTGGGCGCGTTCGGCGTTGTTGGTGGTGGAGCCGCACTCGAGGTCCGCGGTGCCGTTCTGGATCAGCGGAATACGGGTTTGCGAAGTCACCAGGTTGTACTTGGCCTTCAGATCGGGTTTGTTCAGGTCTTTTTTCAGTTGTTCAACGACGGCCAACTGAATGTCGTGGGAGTAGCCCACTGGCTTGCCCGAACCATCCGCGATGTAGGAAAACGGAATGGAGCTGTCGCGGTGCGCGAGGGTGATGGTGCCGGAGTCGTTGATTTTCTTCAGTGTGCCGGTGAGTTCGGCGGCGAAAACTGGAGTGCTGATCAGAGCAGCAGCGATAGCTGCGCCCAGGATATGGGGAACGATGCGCATCAATACTTCCTCGACATTTGTTTTTTTTATGAAGCCGGCTAAACGGCTCTCTTGTACAGCGAATGCCCGTGACGGCTCCTGAGGCGTCTCAGGCAATCGTCAAGGAGTGTAGAGCATGAGTCGTGCCAGACCTTGCACAAAAGGTTAACTCTATGATTTATAAGGTGATTAACTTTGTGTGACGGTGGAGTCTCCGAGATTTGATCCGGCAAACCGAATAGGCAGGGGCGTTGCGTTCGGAAAACCGAATGACGGAACCCATAAAAAAGCCCCTGGACCTTCCGGTGCAGGGGCTTTTGTACGATCGGTCTGTCAGGCCGCTTCGATCTTGCCGCGATTGCGCTCAACCTTGGACAGATAACGCTGCAGGTTGTCCTGTTCTTCCGGCGTGGTGAACAGGCCAAGCTTGGTGCGGCGCCACAGTACGTCCTGGGGCTGGGTCGCCCATTCTTCCGTGCACAGGTAATCGACTTCGCGGGTGTACAGGCCGCCACCGAGGTGCTCGCCGAGGTCGGCCAGCGACTGCACGCCTTCCAGCAGGCGCCAGGTGCGGCTGCCATAGGTGGTGGACCAGCGGCGTGCGATTTCGCTCGGCACCCAGTCGAACTTCTGGCGAATCGCTTCGGCCAGGGCTTCTGGCGTGGTCATGTCTTCGCCGCCGGGCAGGCTGGCCTTGGCGGTCCAGCTCGGGCGCATCTGCGTGAAGTACGGGGCCAGTTGGGCCATCGCCGACTCGGCGAGCTTGCGGTAGGTGGTCAGCTTGCCGCCGAACACCGACAGGATCGGTGCTTCGCCCGTGCCGCCGGACAACGCCAGGGTGTAGTCGCGGGTGATGGCCGACGGGTTGTCCGACTCGTCGTTGCACAGCGGGCGCACGCCGGAGTAGGTGTGCACGATGTCGTCGCGGCTCAGCTGCTTCTTGAAGTGCGCGTTGACCACCTTGAGCATGTAGTCGGTTTCACCTTCGGTGATCGCAACTTTCGCCGGATCGCCAGTGTATTCGCGGTCGGTGGTGCCGATGATGGTCAGGTGGTTCAGGTACGGAATGGTGAAGACGATGCGCTGGTCTTCGTTCTGCAGGATGTGGGCGTGGGCGCCTTCGTACAGTTTCGGCACGATCAGGTGGCTGCCCTGGATCAAGCGGATGCCGTAGGGCGAATCCAGCTTGAGGTCGTCCTTGATGAATTTGGCGACCCACGGACCCGCGGCGTTTACCAGAGCGCGGGCGCGGATCGAGAACAGGCTGCCATCGGCACGCTCCATGTTCATTTCCCACAGGCCCTTGCTGCGGTGTGCGCTGATGCAACGGGTCTGGGTGTGGATGTGTGCGCCTTTTTCACGGGCGGCCATGGCGTTCAGCACCACGAGGCGGGCGTCATCGACCCAGCAATCGGAGTATTCGAAGCCTTTGGTGATTTCGCTTTTCAGCGGGCTGTCGGCGCCGAACTTGAGGCTTTTAGAACCGGCGAGTTTTTCGCGCTTGCCGAGGTGGTCGTACAGGAACAGGCCCGCACGAATCATCCACGCCGGGCGCAGGTGCGGGCGGTGCGGCAACACGAAACGCATCTGCTTGACGATGTGCGGGGCTTTGGCCAGCAACACTTCACGTTCGGCGAGGGCTTCGCGCACCAGGCGGAATTCGTAATGTTCGAGGTAACGCAGGCCGCCGTGGATCAGCTTGCTGCTGGCAGAAGAGGTGTGGCTGGCCAGGTCGTCCTTTTCGCAAAGGAACACCGACAAACCGCGCCCGGCTGCGTCTGCTGCAATGCCGACGCCATTGATCCCGCCGCCGATTACGGCGACGTCATAGACTTCGGCAAGCGGTGGAGCAGGCAAGGTGGAAGGGTTCATCGGCTGGCCTCGCGATTTATTCGTCTTGGAATTCGAACATTAATGTTCATTTGCGAAAATGGTAGCTGATAAATGCGCGCACAGCCACCCGACTTTGATTGAAAAAATTCATCGAAGGGCTGGGGAGGGCGGAATTGTGAATATGAGCCCGGGGTAGGCTTTAGGGCATGGGTATTGGATAGGCCGCCATTGCGGGCAAGCCCGCTCCCACAGTTGACCGAGTTCCAGCATGGGAATGCGTTCGATGTGGGAGCGGGCTTGCCCGCGATGGCGCCAGTACAGGCGCTAAACGACTTCCAGCCGCACCTTATGATCATTCAACAACTGTACCAACGCCGGCACCGGCTGTTGGTCGGTCACCAAGCAATCCACCAGGCTGATCGGCCCCAAGCGAATCATGGCATTGCGCCCAAATTTGCTCGAGTCCGCCGCCAGGATCACCTGCCGTGCATTGGCAATAATCGCCTGGGACACCCGCACTTCCTGGTAATCAAAGTCCAGCAGGCTACCGTCTTCATCAATGCCGCTGATGCCGACCAAGGCAAAATCCACCTTGAACTGGTTGATGAAATCCACACTGGCCTGACCCACTACGCCGCCGTCACGACGCACATTACCGCCGGTCAGCAACACATCGAAGTCGTCCTTGGCACTGAGCATGGTGGCGACGTTGAGGTTGTTGGTGATGATTTTCAGGTGGTTGTGGTTGAGCAGCGCGCGGGCGATGGATTCGGTGGTGGTGCCGATATTGATGAACAGCGAGGCGTGGTCGGGGATCTGTGCGGCAATGGCTTCGCCGATGCGCTGTTTTTCGTCGCGCATCTGGTCGGCACGCATGGCGTACGCGGTGTTTTCGACACTGGAGTCATAGGCCGCGCCGCCGTGGTAGCGGCGCAGCAGATTGGCGTCCGCCAGCTGGTTGATATCGCGGCGGATGGTTTGCGGGGTTACGACGAACAGCTGCGCCATTTCCTCGATACTGACGTAGCCGCGTTCGCGGACCAGTTCGAGGATTTGTTGTTGGCGGGGAGGCAGATTCATTGGGCGTCCTTTGGGCTGCCATACAAAAGTGGCCCATGATGACGCAGGAATCGACTCCCGGCCAGTTACAACCTGACGTTGGCTTATTCGGCGCCTTCGTGGGGCTCCCAGTCACGGGTGCGGCTAACGGCTTTTTGCCAGCCGGCGTAGAGCTTCTCTTTCGCCGCTTCGTCCAGTTGTGGTTCGAATTCGCGCTCGATCACCGCCTTGCCGCGCAACTCGTCCAGGCTGCCCCAGAAACCGCATGCCAGGCCAGCCAGGTAGGCCGCGCCGAGTGCCGTGGTTTCGCGCATTTGCGGGCGCTCGACCTGGGTGCCGAGGATGTCGGCCTGGAACTGCATCAGGAAGTTGTTGGCCACGGCGCCGCCGTCCACACGCAGGGCTTTGAGGCGTTCGCCGGAGTCCTGTTGCATGGCGTCGAGTACGTCACGGGTCTGGTAGGCAATCGACTCCAGGGCTGCACGAATAATGTGATCCACACGTACGCCACGGGTCAGGCCGAACAGCGCGCCACGGGCATACGGGTCCCAATAGGGAGCGCCCAGGCCGGTGAAGGCGGGCACCAGGTACACGCCGTTGCTGTCCTTGACCTTGCCAGCGAAGTATTCGGTGTCGTGGGCGTCGTTGATGATTTTCAGCTCATCACGCAGCCACTGCACGGTGGAACCGCCGTTGAACACCGCGCCTTCCAGGGCGTAGGCCACTTCGCCACGCGGGCCGCAAGCGATGGTGGTGAGCATGCCGTGCTTGGATTTCACCGCCTTGTCGCCGGTGTTCATCAGCAGGAAGCAGCCGGTGCCGTAGGTGTTCTTGGCCTGGCCGGCTTCGACGCACATCTGGCCGAACAGCGCGGCCTGTTGGTCGCCGGCGATACCGCCGATGGCGATGCCGCTTTTGGTGCGGCCGTAGATTTCCGACGACGACTTCACTTCCGGCAACATCTCGCGGGGAATGTCGAGGATCTCCAGCATCTTCGCATCCCACTCCAGGGTGTGGATGTTGAAGAGCATGGTGCGCGAGGCGTTGGTGTAGTCGGTGACGTGGGTCTTGCCGCCGGTAAATTTCCAGATCAGCCAGCTGTCGACGGTGCCGAACAGCAGTTCGCCGTTGCGCGCACGCTCGCGGCTGCCTTCGACGTTGTCGAGGATCCACTTGAGCTTGGTGCCGGAGAAGTACGGATCGGTGACCAGGCCGGTGGTGTCGCTGATGTATTGTTCGTGGCCGTCGCGCTTGAGCTGCTGGCAGATCTCGGTGCTGCGGCGGCACTGCCATACGATGGCGTTGTAGATCGGGCGGCCGGTGATCTTGTCCCACACTACGGTGGTTTCACGCTGGTTGGTGATGCCGATGGCGGCGACCTGGTCATGGTGCAGGCCGGCCTGGGCCAGGGCCTCGACCATCACCGCGCTCTGGGTGGCGAAGATCTCCATCGGGTCATGCTCGACCCAGCCGGCTTGCGGGTAATGCTGGGCGAACTCGCGCTGGGCGGTGCACACCACGTTGGCGTCACGATCAAAGATGATCGCTCGCGAGCTGGTGGTGCCTTGGTCGAGGGCGATGATGTAGTTCTTATTCTGAATGTCGGTCATGTCGAATGCCTTGGGAAATAAGAAAGTCGGTAATCAGCCTGGGCCGCAAAAAGGGCAGGTGCGTCCAGGCTGGCGCTATCAGGAAATACGGGTCTTGCCGTTGACAGCCGTGTCAGGTGTTTCTTCAGCAGCAGTAGGTGCGGCGCTCGGCAGATGACGGGCGATCAGCCCGCGATAGGCCGCAGCACCCAGGCATGCGCCGACAATTGGCGCGAAAACCGGAATCAGGAAGTAAGGAATATCGCGGCCGCCAGTAAAGGCTATTTCACCCCAGCCAGCGAAAAAGGTCATCAGCTTGGGCCCGAAATCCCGCGCCGGGTTCATCGCAAAGCCGGTCAGCGGGCCCATGGCACTACCAATCACGGCGATCAGCAGGCCAATCAGCAGCGGGGCCAACGGGCCGCGTGGCAGGCCATTGTTGTCATCGGTGAGGGCCATGATCACGCCCATCAGGATCGCGGTGATGACCATTTCCACCAGGAACGCCTGGGCGGTGCTCAGCAGCGCATGGGGGTAGGTGGAGAACACCGACGCCAACTCCAGGCTGGCCTGGGAGCCGCGCACCATATGGTGGGTTTGTTCGTAATCGAAAAACAGATTGCTGTAGAGGGTGTACACCAGGGCGGCCGAGCAGAAGGCACCGGCGATCTGGGCGAGAATGTAGAAGGGCAGTTTGCGCTTTTCGAAGTCGGCGAAAATGCACAGGGCGATACTTACCGCCGGGTTGAGGTGAGCCCCGGAAATACCGGCGCTCAGGTAGATCGCCATGCTGACGCCTACCCCCCAGATAATACTGATTTCCCACAAACCAAAGCTGGCACCCGCGACCTTGAGCGCGGCGACGCATCCTGTACCGAAGAAGATCAGAAGCGCAGTCCCCAGGAATTCGGCCATGCATTGGCTCGAAAGTGAAGGCTGTTGAAGAGCAGTTGTCATGGAAAACCTCAGTTGTTGTTCTTGTCTGGCGCACGCTCTCAACGGAGCGTTGCGCGATTTTCACCGTGGCAAGGATCCCCATCCCGGAAACGGCTTACTGCTCGAGTGCTGCAGGTGCATTCCTACAGTATTCGGAAACGAAAAAATATAGACAAGAATGACGGCTGTCAAAGGTCGAAAGTGAACCATTGGTCACTTTCAAACTATTGATCGGGTGAATGATCACGCTTGTAACAATGTGTGTGTACGGCGAAGCGTGCGCAGTAGAGCGTTTTGCGCGGGGTTGGCCTAGAATTGGCCATCTGTTTGCCACGCCTGGAGCCAGCATGACCCCTGCATTGGACCTGTTGAAAAAAGTTCGCGCCGAACATCGTATCCACAGTTATGAACATGATCCCAAGGCGGCTTCGTATGGCCTGGAGGCCGCGGAGAAGTTGGCGCTGGATCCGTCGCAGGTGTTCAAGACCTTGCTGGCCAGCAGTGAGAAGGGCGAATTATTGGTGGCGGTGGTGCCGGTCGTCGGAAGTCTGGATTTAAAGGCTTTGGCTCATGCGGCGGGGGTTAAAAAAGTTGAAATGGCGGATCCAGCGGCGGCGCAGCGCTCTACCGGTTACTTGCTGGGCGGGATCAGCCCGCTGGGGCAGAAGAAGCGCTTGCGTACATTTATCGACGAGACGGCGCAGCCGTTCGCGACGATTTTTGTGAGTGCTGGGAGAAGGGGGCTGGAGGTTGAGCTGCCGGCAGCGGTGCTGGCGGAGCATACCCAGGCCAAATTTGCGCCGATTGGGCGGGCCTGATCACTGCATCTGAAACCTATACAAAACCAATGTGGGAGCTGGCTTGCCTGCGATAGCGGTATGCCAGTCGATATATTTTTGACTGACATACCGCTATCGCAGGCAAGCCAGCTCCCACATTTTTTTGATCCGGTTTTGTCAGTGGGCAGCGCTGTAACGGCGTACGCCTGAGTCGGATTGAGGGATTTGCGCCGCCACACTTCCTGACGCCTGGAACAGTACGAGGTGTTCAGCCGCCACCCGAATCCCCACGTCCGCCCCCACCTGATGATCGGCATGGCTTGGGAAAATCGACTCCAGCTGTGCACCGGTCGGCAGTTGCAGGCGGTACAGGGTCGATGCGCCGAGGAAGGTCTTGCCCACGATCCGCGCTTTCAAGGCGCTGTCTGGCGCGTAGACGATGTCATCGGGGCGCAGCAATACATCCACGGCGCTACCGGTTGGCCAAGGGTAGGCCCGGTTCCCGCGCAGGTCGCCCAGTTCGGTGCTGACCGACTCCGGCGAACTCAATTGGCCACGGATGAAATAACCCTGGCCGATAAAGCTCGCGACATAGGTTGTCTGCGGTTCGTGATAGAGGTTGTAGGGCGTGTCCCATTGCTCCAGGCGGCCTTCCTTGAAGACGCCGACCTGGTCACTCACGGCGAAGGCTTCTTCCTGGTCATGGGTGACGAGGATCGCACTGGTGCCGCGAGTCTTGAGGATGTCGCGCACTTCGTGGCTGAGCTTGCGCCGCAGTTCGCCGTCGAGGTTGGAGA
The DNA here is from genome assembly GCF_017316265.1 of Pseudomonas sp. Marseille-Q1929. Taxonomy (NCBI): domain Bacteria; kingdom Pseudomonadati; phylum Pseudomonadota; class Gammaproteobacteria; order Pseudomonadales; family Pseudomonadaceae; genus Pseudomonas; species Pseudomonas sp. Marseille-Q1929. The sequence goes on along the minus strand of NZ_JAFLWU010000001.1, from coordinate 249,415 downwards.
ACGGCTCATCCAGCAGCAGCAGTTGCGGTTCCGGCGCCAGGGCGCGGGCGAGGGCAACGCGTTGTTGCTGGCCGCCGGAAAGCTCGTGGGGGAAGCGTTTGCCCAGGTTCTTCAGGTTGACCAGCTCCAGCAGTTCGGCGACCACGCGGTCTTTTTGCGGGTGCTTGCGAATGCCGAAGGCGATGTTGTCCGCCACGCTGAGGTGGGGAAACAGCGCGTAGTCCTGGAACACCATGCCGATGCGACGTTTCTCCGGTGCCAGGGTGAAACCGGCGCTGGAGATCACTTCGCCCGCCAGGCTGATTTCCCCTTCGTGTACCGGCTCAAACCCGGCGATTGCCCGCAGGGTGGTGGTCTTGCCGCAGCCCGACGAGCCCAGCAGGCAGCCGATGTCGCCGGCGTTGAGGTGCAGATTGAGGTTCTGCACCACCCGTTGATCTTGATAGCCGCATGCCAGATTGCGCAGGTTCAGCAGGAATGGCTGGCTCATGCGTGGTGGTACGACGGGGGCACGAGGAATTCGAGCAGGGCCTTTTGCGCATGCAGGCGGTTTTCGGCCTGGTCCCAGGCGACCGAACGGGTGTCGTCCAGCAGGTCGAGGCTGATTTCTTCACCACGGTGGGCCGGCAGGCAGTGCATGAACAGCACATCCGGTGCGGCCAGGTCGAGCAGGGCGCGGGTCACCTGGAACGGCGCGAACAAGGCCAGGCGCTTGGCGGTTTCTTCTTCCTGGCCCATGGAGGTCCAGACGTCGGTACTCACCAGGTGTGCACCGATCACCGCATCGCGTGGGTCGCGTACGACGGTGACGCGATCGCCGGCCTGTGCCAGGAAGCGTGGGTCAGGCTCGTAGCCTTCCGGGCAGGCAACGCGCAGTTGGAAGTCGAACTGGATCGCTGCTTCTATATAGCTGTTGCACATGTTGTTGCCGTCGCCGATCCAGGCCACGGTCTTGCCCTGGATCGAACCGCGATGCTCAAGGAAGGTTTGCATATCGGCCAGCAACTGGCACGGGTGCAGGTCATCGGACAGGCCGTTGATCACCGGAACGCGGGAGTGGGCGGCAAATTCGGTCACGGTGCTGTGGGCAAAGGTGCGGATCATCACCGCATCGAGCATGCTCGACATCACGATGGCGCTGTCGGCAACGGTCTCGCCACGGCCCAGTTGGGTATCGCGCGATGACAGGAAGATGGCTTGGCCGCCCAGTTGGATCATGCCGGCTTCAAAAGACACGCGGGTGCGGGTCGAGGATTTTTCGAAAATCATCCCGAGCACGCGGTTTTTCAAAGGCTCGAACAGTACGCCGCGGTTACGCAGGTCTTTAAGCTCAATGCCTCGACGGATCACGCTGACCAGCTCTTCGGGCGTGCAATCCATCAGGGAGAGAAAGTGCCTTGCGCTCATCATTAACTACCTTTTTGCAACAGACCGCAGATACTCAAAGCCTTGTTTATTGTGACAACGGGCGAGACCTGCGGCGAAAGCCGCACGGGGCGACGAAATAGGGGAAGGCGCGATATTGACATTAAATGTCGCGTCTTACCAATAGGGGCTACGTTTTTAGGGGTGTTCAAGAAGGGCGCCTGAGCGCTTTTGAAGACGAATTCCTGACAGCAGCGAGCCATTTGTACACTGGCCCCGCAACCTTTTGCAATCCGCTGGGGCGGGCCTGGGGCGGGTTGTGTCGGTTTCAGCGGCGATATCGGAAGTTTCTGAAACATTTACTCATGCTTACCCATGGCTTGGCCTGATGTCCGTCGATTCACGGGACGAACCTTGGTGGCGCCCCAGCCGGTCGCGGCCCATAGTGGAATCAAAGCCCTAATAAAGAGACTGGCCATGACCAAGACTCTCCATCACCGTGCCTGCCATCTGTGCGAAGCCATCTGCGGCCTGACCCTGGAAACCACGCGCGCCCACGACGGCAGCCTGGCGATCACCTCGATCAAGGGTGACCCGCTGGACACGTTCAGCCGTGGCCATATCTGCCCCAAGGCCGTGGCGTTGCAGGACATCCAAAATGACCCGGATCGCCTGCACCAACCGATGTTGCGCGTGGGCAGCGAATGGCAGCCGATCCCGTGGGACGATGCGTTCAAGCTTGTAGCCGAGCGTATGGCAGGTATTCAGGCCCGGCATGGGCAGAATGCGGTGGCGGTGTATCAAGGCAACCCCAGCGTGCACAACTATGGGCTGATGACCCACAGCAACTACTTCCTGGGCCAGCTCAAGACGCGCAGCCGGTTCTCCGCGACCTCGGTGGACCAGTTGCCCCATCACCTCACCAGCTACCTGATGTACGGACATGGCTTGTTATTGCCGATCCCGGACATCGACCACACCGACTTCATGTTGATCCTGGGCGGCAACCCGCTGGCGTCCAATGGCAGCATCATGACCGTGCCTGATGTGGAGAAACGCCTGAAAGCCATCCAGGCCCGGGGTGGCAAGGTGGTGGTGGTCGATCCACGGCGCAGTGAGACGGCGGCGATGGCCGACCAGCATCTGTTCGTGCGTCCTGGTGGGGATGCGGCGTTGTTGTTCGCCGTGCTCAACACGTTGTTTAGCGAAAACCTGACCCGTGCCAGTCATTTGCCCGTCGAAGGCCTGGAGGATGTGCGACGCGCCATTGCCGGGTTTACCGCCGAGGCCATGAGCCGCCAATGTGCAGTGCCGGCCGAGCAGATCCGCCAGTTGGCGCGGGACTTTGCGGCGGCGGACAAGGCCGTGTGTTACGGGCGCATGGGGGTTTCGACCCAGGCGTTCGGCACGCTGTGCCATTGGCTGGTGCAGTTGATCAACCTGGTCACCGGTAACCTGGATCGGGTCGGTGGTGCGTTGTGCACGTCGCCAGCGGTGGACCTGGTGGCGTCTACCGGCGGCGGGCATTTCAATCGCTGGCAGAGCCGGGTTTCCGGGCGCCCGGAGTATGGCGGCGAGTTGCCGGTGTCGGCCTTGGCTGAAGAGATGCTGACGGAAGGCGAAGGGCAAATCCGCGCGCTGGTGACCGTCGCCGGTAACCCGGTGTTGTCCACGCCGAACGGTCGTCAGTTGGAACAGGCTTTGGATGGCTTGGAATTCATGGTCAGCATCGACCTCTATATCAACGAGACCACGCGTTACGCAGACTTGATCCTGCCGTCCACGTCGGCTCTGGAAAACGATCACTACGACACCACGTTCAATATGTTCGCCGTGCGTAATGTCACCCGTTTCAATCGCGCGATCCTGCCCAAGCCGCCAGGCGCGTTGCATGACTGGGAGATCTTTGTCGGCTTGGCCCAGGCATTCGCCGCGCAGACGGGGGCAGCGCTCAAGCCGACCATGGCACCGGCGCAGATGATCGACTACGGGCTACGGGCCGGGGCGTACGGTGATGCGTCCGAGCACAAGCTGTCCGTCGCGATGCTGGCCGATCACCCCCATGGCATGGATCTGGGGCCGCTCAGGGCCAACCTTGCCCAGCGTCTGAAAACCGCGGATGGCAAGGTGCAGGCGGCGCCAGCGGTGATCCTTGCCGACCTGGCGCGGTTTGCCGCGCAGCCGCTGCCGGTAGCTGACGAACTGTTGTTGATCGGGCGCCGGCATGTGCGCAGCAATAATTCCTGGATGCACAACTATCACCGCTTGGTGAAGGGCAAGCCGCGGCATCAGTTGCTGATGCATCCAGATGACCTGTCCAGCCGGCAGTTGAGCGATGGCCAGCGGGTGCGCGTGAGTTCACGCATCGGCATGATCGAGGTGGAAGTGCTGGCCAGCCTGGACATGATGCCCGGCGTGGTCAGCCTGCCCCACGGCTGGGGCCATGGCCGCCCGGGCGTGCAGATGAGCATTGCCAGCGGGCAGCCGGGGGCGAGCGCGAACGACTTGACCGACGAACGGCAATTGGACGAGTTGTCGGGCAACGCTGCGCTTAATGGCGTTCCGGTGCAGGTCGCAGCTGCCTGAGCACCCGGCTGGAATTTTGCGTTACAATGCGCCACCGTGCCGACCTGTGAGTCGCAAAGTTCCAGCCGAGGTGTTCCATGGATATCATCGAAACGATCAAAGAGCAGATTGCTGCCAACACCATTCTGCTTTACATGAAGGGCGCACCTAACGCTCCTCAGTGCGGTTTCTCCGCGAAGGCGTCCCAGGCCATCATGGCGTGTGGCGAGAAATTCGCTTACGTGGATATCCTGCAAAACCCTGAAATCCGCGCCAACCTGCCGAAGTACGCCAACTGGCCTACGTTCCCACAACTGTGGGTGGCCGGTGAGCTGGTCGGCGGTAGCGACATCATCGTTGAGATGGCGGCTGATGGTTCGCTGCAAACGCTGATCAAAGAAGCAGCGGCCAATGCGGCGGCCAAGACCGACGCTTGATTCGTATGCAATAAAAAGCCCCGCTTCTCGTGAGAGAGCGGGGCTTTTTTATACCTGAGTACTGAGGGCTTATTCGCCCATCTGCGATTGCAGGTAGTTTTCCAGACTGACTTTATCGATCAGGCCCAGCTGGGTTTCCAGCCAGTCGATGTGTTCTTCCTGGTCTTCCAGGATGTCTTCCAGCAGTTCGCGGCTGCCGAAGTCGCCCTTGGTTTCGCAGTGAGCGATGGCGGCCTTGAGGTCGCTGTGGCTCTTCTGCTCGAACTTGAGGTCGCTGCTGATCATTTCCTGGGTGTGCTCGCCGATGTTCAGCTTGCCCAGGTCCTGCACGTTCGGCAGGCCTTCCAGGAACAGGATGCGCTTGATCAGCGCGTCGGCGTCCTTCATGGCCTTGATGGATTCTTTGTATTCACGCTTGCCGAGCTTTTCCAGGCCCCAATCGTCATACATGCGCGCATGCAGGAAGTACTGATTGATCGCGACCAGTTCATTGGCAAGGATTTTGTTGAGTTGCTGGATGACTGAGATGTCGCCTTTCATGACTGGGGTCCTGCCCTGTAATCGCTGTGTATAGGGCGGAGTTTGAGCGGCGAAAACCTTAGTGTCAAACCTAAGTTATTGAATAATAAATGAAAATTAATCGGAATAAGAATGTTTGTGTTCCGCGTCTTGGCGCTAACTAATTGAATTGCGGGCATAAAAAAACCGGACACTAAGTCCGGTTCTTTAAAACACGCCTATTTAAGCGTGTGTAAATTCTGCTGAATAGGGGATCGCGGCCTGGGCTGTTTGCAGCTGCGTCAGGGTTTCCCGTACCACTTGCTTGGCGAGGCAGGCACATTTACCGCACTGGCTGGCAACGCCGGTGGTTTCACGCACTTCCTTGTAGCTGCAGCAACCTTCGTAGATTGCTTCGCGGATTTGTCCGTCGGTGACGCCAGTACAGAGGCAGACATACATAAGGGAGAACCGTCGCGGGTTTAAGGCTTAAGTGCGGTGGATCTTAATGTTAACGAGAATGATTGTCAAAGTAGATTCGTAGGGTATTCGCTGGCGGCGTGCCCGCACTGACGAACGGTTTTTTCAGTGTATGATGGCCGGTCTTCACGAAGCGTGACTGCGTCACAGGGCTGTCGCTTATACGCGACAGACTGGGCCGGTCCTTTTACTTCAATCGTCACCCTTACATCAGGAGATACCCAATGAGCGTACTCGTCGGCAAACAAGCCCCGGATTTCGACGTACCAGCCGTCCTCGGCAATGGCGAAATCGTTGACAGCTTCAAGCTGTCTGAAGCCATCAAAGGCAAATACGGCCTGGTGTTCTTCTACCCGCTGGACTTCACCTTCGTCTGCCCTTCGGAGCTGATCGCTCTGGACCACCGCATGGACGATTTCAAGGCGCGCAACGTTGAAGTGGTAGCCGTTTCCATCGACTCCCATTTCACCCACAACGCCTGGCGCAACACTGCCATCAATGATGGCGGCATCGGCAAAGTCAAATACACCATGGCTGCCGACATGAAGCACGACATCGCCAAGGCCTACGACGTTGAGTCCGAAGGCGGCGTGGCGTTCCGTGGCGCATTCCTGATCGATGACAAGGGCGTTGTGCGCTCCCAGATCATCAACGACCTGCCACTGGGCCGTAACATGGAAGAGCTGATCCGCCTGGTCGACGCCCTGCAATTCCACGAAGAGCACGGCGAAGTCTGCCCAGCCAACTGGAAAAAAGGCGACAAAGGCATGAACGCTTCGCCAGAAGGCGTTGCGGCTTACCTGACCGAGAACGCTGGCAAGCTGTAAGCCAGAGTCGCGGTACAAAAAAACCGGCCTGAGAAGGCCGGTTTTTTTATGCTCGGGAAATGGCTTCAGTCGCCGAAATCTTCCCAGCCGCCCATCTGCTTCCAGCGATTGACGATGCCGCAGAACAGGTCGGCCGTCTTCTCGGTGTCGTAGCGCGCCGAGTGGGCTTCGCGACCGTCAAAGTCGATACCGGCTGCCTGGCAGGCTTTGGCCAGTACGGTCTGACCGTAAGCCAGGCCGGCGAGGGTGGCGGTGTCGAAGCTGGAGAACGGGTGGAACGGGTTGCGCTTCATGTCCAGCCGCGCCACGGCGGCGTTCAGGAAGCCCAGGTCGAAGCTGCTGTTGTGCCCGACCAGGATCGCGCGTTTGCAGCCATTGGCTTTCAACGCCTTGCGCACGCCACGGAAGATATCGGTCAGTGCGGCCTCTTCACTCACGGCCATGCGCAGTGGGTGATCGAGCTTGATCCCGGTGAATTCCAAAGCGGCTGCTTCGATGTTCGCGCCTTCAAACGGCTCGACGCGGAAGAAGTGGGTGTGTTCCGGGAACACAAAACCCTGCTCATCCATGCCGATGGTGGTTGCGGCAATTTCCAGCAACGCGTCGGTGGCGCAATTGAAACCACCGGTTTCTACGTCGATGACAACCGGCAGATAGCCGCGAAACCGCTCGGCCATCGGGTGACGGGAACCGCCACCACTGTGCTCGTGTTCGTCGTCGTAATGGTCTTCACTCACTTGCTTTCCTCCAGCAGGCGCCAGCGCAGTGTTTCACCGGCGCGCAGCGGGATAACAGTCAGCTCGCCAAATGGCAGGCTGGCAGGGGCGGTCCAGTCTTCACGGACCAGGGTGATGCGGTCGGTGTTCGCCGGCAGGCCGTAGAAACGCGGGCCGTTGAGGCTGGCAAACCCTTCAAGCTTGTCCAGGGCGTTGCGCTGTTCGAACGCTTCGGCGTACAGCTCAATCGCCGCATAGGCGGTGTAGCAACCGGCACAGCCGCACGCGGCTTCCTTGGCGTGCTGGGCGTGGGGCGCCGAGTCGGTGCCGAGGAAGAACTTCGGGTTACCGCTGGTCGCCGCATCCAGCAACGCCACCTGGTGGGTGTTGCGCTTGAGGATCGGCAGGCAATAGAAGTGCGGTCGAATCCCGCCCACCAGCATGTGGTTGCGGTTGTACAGCAGGTGATGGGCGGTGATGGTCGCGCCGACGTTGGCCGAAGCCTCAGTGACGAACTGCACGGCATCGGCGGTGGTGATGTGTTCGAACACCACCTTGAGGGTCGGGAACAGCTCGACCACACGGCGCATATGCTCGTCGATGAAGATCTTCTCGCGGTCGAACACGTCCACGTCGCCACGGGTGACTTCACCGTGGATCAGCAGCGGCATGCCGACGTCGGCCATGGCTTCGATGGCCGGCAGGATCTTGTCGATACTGGTCACGCCGGAATCGGAGTTGGTGGTCGCGCCAGCCGGGTACAGCTTGGCGGCGTGCACGTAGCCACTGGCCTTGGCTTCACGAATCTCTTCGGGCTGGGTGCGGTCGGTGAGGTAGAGCACCATCAGCGGTTCGAAGCGGCTGCCGGCCGGCCGCGCAGCGAGGATACGCTGGCGATAGGCGTCGGCTTCAGCGGCATTACGCACCGGAGGTACCAGGTTAGGCATGATGATGGCGCGGCCAAACGTGCGCGCAACATCGGCCACGGTTTGGGGCAACGCAGCACCATCGCGAAGATGAATATGCCAGTCGTCGGGACGCAGCAGGGTCAGGCGGTCGGACATTGGGGATTCCAGGCGGGTCAATCTGGTGGGAATGCTACCGGAAAAGACTCTTGCAGGCACTCGCTATCAAGTTTTGCAGGATGCATCCGATAGCCTTTCGTATGCCTTATCGATGTATGACGCTTTGAAGTGTTGTAGAAACCAGTGGAGCCTCCCGTGCGCCAGCAATATCTAGCCCTGCTCAGTGTGTTCGCCAGCCTGCCTGCGATGGCCCTCACGTTCCAGACACGTCTGGAGAATATTGAGTGGAAGGTGGAGGGCGACAAGTTTGAGTGCCGTCTGACCCAGCCGATCACCGATTTCGGTTCGGGTGAGTTCGTGCGCCGGGCGGGCGAGCAGGCGACGTTTCGTCTGAAAGCCTATGGCGGATCGCTGGGGGCAGGTTCTGCGACCTTGTTGGCCGCCGCTGCACCCTGGCAGCCGGGCCGAGGTGATATCAACCTGGGTGCGGTGCGTGCCGGCAGTGGCGATGTGTTGTTCAACAGTTCCCAGGCCCAAGCGGGGCGGCTGTTCAATGGCTTGCTCGAGGGCCGCTCGCCGACGGTTCGGCATTACGGGCGTGAAGGTGGCTACTCGGAAATCCGCCTGTTGCCGGTGCGCTTCAACAAAGCCTACAGCGACTATCAGCTGTGTACCGCCAAGTTGCTGCCGATGAACTACGACCAGGTCAAGCAGACTGAGGTCGGCTTCCCCGGTGGCGGCATCGAGCTGGACGCAGCAGCCAAGCAGAAGCTGGCGGTGATCCTTGAATTCATGAAGGCTGACCCTACCGTCAACCACATCGAGCTCAATGGCCATTCGGACAATAGCGGCAATCGCCTGACCAATCGCGATGTTTCGCGTCGGCGCGCCTTGGCGGTCATGGAGTACTTCAAGGCCAACGGCATCCAGGAGTCGCAGGTCACCCTGCGTTTCCACGGCGAAAGCTACCCGCTGGCGCCCAACACCAATGCCGCCAACCGCGCGCGCAACCGCCGGGTCAATATTCAGCTGGAACGGGTGGCAGCCCCCGAGAAACCGGCGCCCACGGCCACCGGGCCGAGCAACCCAGCCGCCACCTCCTGACGTGCGACCATCGGTCGCTCGTTCGACATAATCTGTCGCTTTATCTTCATTTGCTGTCGCGCCCCTGTAATTTCACGGTTTTGATCGGTAGAATCGTCGCCTTTCCGTACAACCCCGTGGAGTGATGGCATGGCCGACGTAAACAAGGTCGTTCTCGCGTATTCCGGCGGCCTGGACACTTCGGTGATCCTCAAGTGGCTGCAGGATACTTATAACTGTGAAGTGGTGACCTTCACCGCTGACCTGGGTCAGGGCGAAGAGGTCGAACCTGCACGTGCCAAGGCGCAAGCCATGGGCGTGAAAGAGATCTACATTGACGACCTGCGCGAAGAATTCGTCCGCGATTTCGTTTTCCCGATGTTTCGCGCCAACACCGTCTACGAAGGCGAGTACCTGCTGGGTACCTCCATCGCACGTCCGCTGATCGCCAAGCGCCTGATCGAAATCGCCAACGAAACCGGCGCTGACGCCATTTCCCATGGCGCCACCGGCAAAGGCAACGACCAGGTGCGTTTCGAACTGGGCGCCTACGCCCTCAAGCCAGGCGTGAAAGTGATTGCCCCTTGGCGTGAATGGGACCTGCTGTCCCGTGAAAAGCTGATGGATTACGCTGAAAAGCACGCAATCCCGATCGAGCGTCACGGCAAGAAGAAGTCCCCGTACTCGATGGATGCCAACTTGCTGCACATCTCCTATGAAGGTGGCGTGCTGGAAGACACCTGGACCGAGCACGAAGAAGACATGTGGAAATGGACCGTCTCCCCGGAGAACGCTCCAGACAAGCCGCAGTACCTGGAACTGACCTACCGCAACGGCGACATCGTCGCGCTGGACGGCGTCGAGATGACCCCGGCCACCGTGCTGGCGACCCTGAACCGTATCGGTGGCGAACACGGCATCGGCCGCCTCGACATCGTCGAGAACCGTTACGTGGGCATGAAGTCCCGTGGCTGCTACGAAACCCCGGGCGGCACCATCATGCTGCGCGCTCACCGTGCTATCGAGTCCATCACCCTGGATCGCGAAGTGGCTCACCTCAAAGACGAGTTGATGCCCAAGTACGCCAGCCTGATCTACACCGGCTACTGGTGGAGCCCTGAGCGTCTGATGCTGCAACAGATGATCGACGCCTCCCAGGCCCACGTGAACGGCGTTGTGCGCCTGAAGCTGTACAAGGGCAACGTGATCGTCACCGGTCGCAAGTCCGATGAGTCGCTGTTCGACGCCAACATCGCGACCTTCGAAGAAGACGGCGGTGCCTACAACCAGGCGGACGCAGCGGGCTTTATCAAGTTGAACGCATTGCGCATGCGCATCGCGGCCAACAAAGGTCGCAAGTTGTTCTGAATGCCCGTGACGCTTTAAGAGAGGCCCCTTGTTAAAGGGGCCTTTTTTTTGCCTGTTAAAAAATCAAGGCAATAGCGCGTGTTGGCGGCGTTTATTGATGTTTAAAGAATGTTGAATAGTTAGCGTTTGTGAAGTTTTGTGGGTGTAGGAAATTGTTCTGGAGGCGGCGTATTAAAAGGAGAATGAATTATTTACACCGAAGTAGGAACTATGTCTTACAGAAGATTCACTCATGTAAGCGTGACATGGGTGTTTCTGAGAGAAATATCTGTAGGAAATTATGATGTAAGTGAATGTGTTTAAGGGAACTGAAATGATAGGGTTTTTCTTGCCGGCTTACCTGCGCGAAGGCAACAAGCAAGGGGCATTTGCTGAAAGTCATGTGCGCTACCTTCACCGCTTGCCCCGTACCCGTTGGATATTTCATTCAAATTGTGTGAGGGTCCAGAAAAGTCTGAAAGCCCCCATAAAACTCGATACATCCGAATCAGTGTTTTTTTGTAGGCTTATTCCTATATCGTTGTGGCTTGGGTCTCTGCTTGCTGTTACTCAGGGGGGAACGCTATGCCAACTAGGAAACGACTAGGCTATTGTGCTTGCTCTGAATAATTCGAACAGCGAAATTGGACTTTCCTTATGAATAAAGTGCTGATCGTGGATGATCATCCCGTCATTCGTCTTGCTGTGCGTATGCTAATGGAGCGTCATGGTTATGAGGTCGTTGCCGAGACCGATAACGGTGTCGATGCGTTGCAACTTGCGCGGGAGCATATGCCGGACATCGTCATACTGGATATTGGAATTCCCAAGCTCGATGGGCTGGAAGTTATTTGCCGGCTTTCCTCCGTCAAACAGCCAGCTCCGTTCAAGGTGCTGGTGCTGACGTCCCAGGCGCCTGGCCATTTCTCCATGCGTTGCATGCAGGCTGGCGCTGCGGGTTACGTCTGCAAGCAGCAGGACTTGACCGAGTTGTTGAGCGCCATCAAGGCGGTGCTCTCCGGCTACAGCTATTTCCCAAACCAGGCGTTGAATTCGGTGCGCTCAACCATGGGCAACGCGAGTGAGGCCGACATGGTCGAGCGCCTTTCGGGCCGGGAGATGATGGTGCTGCAGCAGTTGGCACGCGGCAAAACCAACAAGGAAATCGCCGACGGCATGTTCCTGAGCAACAAGACCGTCAGTACCTACAAGACGCGTTTGCTGCTCAAGCTCAATGCACGCTCGCTGGTAGACCTGATTGAGTTGGCGCAACGCAACGGGCTCGTATAGGGGAGGGTGCAACAACTCATGTGATATCCGGCCAGTGAGCCAGCTAGAAAAAAGCCTCCGTCAGGGAGGCTTCTGGTCGTCAACGGGCAGGTCAGAGGTCGAAGTCGTAATCGGCCAGTTGTTTTTGCAAGCGTCGCTCTTCCAGAAGATTGTCGATAGTGCGACGTTTGCTTAGATTGGTCTTGGCTACCTCCGCAACGGGGGCTTCGCCATCGTCATCCGATTCCGCAACGAGTTCGTCTTCTACATCCAGTTGTTCTTTGCCAGTGCTCATAAGGTTCACTCCGGGCTAAGACTGCCGTTGGCGCTCCTTATAACGATAATCCATGAATGGGTAAAAAAGATTTTTTCAATCGACTGATCGAAAAAAACAATGATTACTCAATCGTCGGACGTCTTGTCCTTGTATTCACACAGGTCTTCGATGCGACAGCTGCCGCAGCGTGGCTTGCGTGCCTGGCAAACATAGCGCCCATGCAGGATCAACCAGTGGTGGGAGTCGAGCAGGTAGGGCTTGGGCACGAACTTCATCAACTGGGTTTCCACCTCCACCACATTCTTGCCGCGGGCGATGCCCGTCCGGTTGCTGACCCGGAAAATGTGGGTGTCCACCGCCATGGTCAACTGGCGGAATGCCGTATTGAGTACAACGTTGGCGGTTTTGCGGCCTACGCCTGGCAGCGCTTCCAGGGCTTCGCGGGTTTGCGGCACTTCACTGCCGTGCAACTCCACCAGCATCCGGCAGGTCTCGATGACATTCTTGGCCTTGCTGTTGTAAAGGCCAATCGTCTTGATGTATTCGGACAAGCCATCGACGCCCAGGGCATGGATCGCCTCCGGTGTATTCGCCACCGGGTACAGCTTGGCCGTGGCCTTATTCACGCCCACATCGGTGGATTGTGCCGACAGAATAACCGCAATCAACAACTCGAACGGCGAAGAGTAGGCCAGTTCGGTTTTCGGTTCTGGATTGTCTTCGTGAAACCTGCGGAAAATTTCCAGGCGTTTTACGGCGTTCATGGGGCAGGCAATTCCTTGCAGACGGTCGGCGTAATGGTGAAAAGAGGTTCCAGGCACGGGGCCCTATGAGCAACAACCTCAACAGGATAGAGGTCAGGCGCCGACATGGGTATCGACCTGGCGCTGCACCTCTTCCAGTTTGTGTTGCGCCGCAGCCAGCGCTTCTGCGCCGACGCCCGGTTGGCGCTGCAACTTGCTGACCTCCGCGCGGGCGTAGGCCAGGGCGGTTTTCAGCTGGCGCAGTTGGGCATCAATGGGGCGTTTTTCCACGCGCTGCAAGTCGGGGCGGGGTTGCTCGGAGATCGCCTCGACGTGATGCAGGGCGTGCTCGGCAGCGGTCAATGCCGCGCTGAGCGTTGCCAGCTGTTGCTCGTCGGCGCACTGCTCTTGAGCCTTTTTCAACTCGGCGCGCCGCATGGCCAACTGGATTTTTGCACGCTTGAGCTCGGGGTCTTTGTTGGCCGGGAGCGGCGGCGGGCTGCTCGCTTCCAGCGCCGCAAGTGCCTGCTCCGCACCTTCGAACTGTTGTTGCAGGATGATCAGTTGCGATTGTTGCTCAAACGTTGGCGGGTGGCCGAAGGCTTTCAAGGATTTGTGTAGTTGCGCACGGCTCATGGCGACGCCGATCTTGGCTTTCTTGATTGCTGCATCCGAGGCCGCTTGCCCGGTATCTGCGTGGGCCGTGTGCGTCGGCACCGCGCGCTTGGCTCGTGCCAGGCGCTCAGCCAGCAGGCGTTGTTCTTCGCGCTGCAAGCGCGCGTTGCGCTGTTCATAACGCCGCCGCGCCCGGTCACGCTTGAGGCTGCGTGCGTGCTGCTCGTGTTCGTTGGCCGCCAACCCGCCCACCATTGGCACCAGGTTGACCAGCGGCCGCATATCAATGCAGTCGACCGGGCAAGGCGCGACGCACAGGTCGCAACCCGTGCACTCGTCACTGATCACCGTGTGCATCAGTTTGGCGGCACCCACGATGGCGTCTACCGGGCACGCCTGGATGCATTTGGTGCAGCCGATGCACTCGGCTTCGCGGATGTAGGCGACCTGGGCTGGGGCTTCGCCACGGCTGGTGTCCAGCGTCAGCACGGGGACGCTCAGCAGGTGTGCCAGGCCGATGATCGTTTCCTGCCCACCCGGCGGGCATTTGTTGATCGCCTCGCCTTTAGCGATGCCTTCGGCGTAAGGCTTGCAGCCCGGGTGCCCGCATTTGCCGCATTGGGTCTGCGGCAGCAGCGCGTCGATACGTTGAATGAGGTTCATGCTGGGATCATTGGCATGCCGGCTAGACAAACAGAGCCTGATTATCCGGCAAGCGAGAAGAGGGGACTAGCGCAAAAGCCCTGTCGCCGAAACGACAGGGTTGTTTTGCAGGCTTACTTGATGCGTTGACCTGGCTTGGCGCCGCTGTCAGGGCTAAGCAGGTAGATTTCTTCACCGCCAGGGCCCGCCGCCATCACCATGCCTTCGGAAATACCGAATTTCATTTTCCGAGGCTTGAGGTTGGCAATCATCATGGTCAGGCGACCATTCAGCTTGGACGGGTCCGGGTAGGCGCTCTTGATCCCGGAGAACACGTTGCGCTGTTCGTCACCGATATCCAATGTCAGGCGCAGCAGCTTGTCGGCACCTTCCACGGCTTCGGCCTTGATGATCAGCGCGACACGCAGGTCCACGGCGGCGAAAGCGTCAAAGTCGATTTCCGCCGAGATCGGGTCTTTTACCAATTCACCATTGCCTGCGGGTGCAGCCGAACCGGTGTCGGTCTGGCTGGCGACCAGGTCTTCTTTCGAAGCGTCGGTCATGGCCTGGACTTTTACCGGGTCGATCCGGGTCATCAGTGGCTTGAACTCGTTCAACTGATGGTTGCTGAGCAGGCTGGCGTGGTCGTTCCAGGTCAGCGGCGCGACGTTGAGGAACGCCTCGGCGTCGGCGGCCAGCAGTGGCAGCACCGGCTTGAGGAAGATCACCAATTGGCGGAACAGGTTGACGCCCGTGGCGCAGATCGCCTGGACTTCAGCCTGCTTGCCTTCCTGTTTGTTCAACGACCACGGTGCCTTGTCGGCGATCCAGGCGTTGGCGCGGTCGGCCAGGCCCATGATCTCGCGCATGGCGCGGGCAAAGTCACGGGCCTCGTAAGCGTCGGCGATGCTTGGCGCGGCGGCCAGGAACGCGTCGGTCAGCTCTGGCGCAGCGTTCTCGGCCACCAGCACACCGGCGTTGCCCTTGTGGATAAACCCGGCGCAACGGCTGGCGATGTTGACGACTTTGCCCACGAGGTCCGAGTTGACCTTCTGTACGAAGTCTTCCAGGTTCAGGTCCAGGTCATCGACGCCACGGCCCAGCTTGGAGGCGTAGTAGTAGCGCAGGTATTCCGGCGACAGGTGGTCCAGGTAGGTGCGCGCCTTGATAAAGGTGCCACGGGACTTGGACATCTTCTGGCCGTTGACCGTCAGGTAGCCGTGCACGGCAATGGCGGTCGGCTTGCGGTAGCCCGAGCCTTCGAGCATCGCTGGCCAGAACAAGGCGTGGAAATTGACGATGTCCTTGCCGATGAAGTGGTACAGCTCGGCGGTGGAATCCTTGTTCCAGAACGCGTCGAAGTCCAGCTCCGGCGTGCGATCGCACAGGTTCTTGAAGCTGGCCATGTAGCCGATTGGCGCATCCAGCCACACATAGAAGTACTTGCCCGGCTCGCCTGGGATCTCGAAGCCGAAGTACGGCGCATCGCGGGAGATGTCCCACTGTTGCAGGCCGCTGTCGAGCCATTCGGCGAGCTTGTTGGCCACGGCGTCTTGCAGGGTGCCGCTGCGGGTCCAGGTTTGCAGCATCTGCTGGAAATCCGGGAGTTTGAAGAAGAAGTGCTGGGAATCCTTGAGCACCGGGGTGGCACCGGAAATCGCCGACTTCGGATCCTTCAGTTCGGTTGGTGCGTAGGTTGCACCGCATTTTTCGCAGTTGTCGCCGTACTGGTCTTCGGTGCCGCATTTCGGGCAGGTGCCCTTGATGAAGCGGTCGGCCAGGAACATTTTCTTTTCCGGGTCGAAGTACTGGGTGACCGACCGCTGGTCGATATGCCCTGCTTCTTTCAACCGCAGGTAGATCTGGCTCGACAGCTCGCGGTTTTCTTCGGAGTGGGTCGAGTGGAAGTTGTCGAAGTCCACCAGGAACTCGGCAAAGTCGGCGCTGTGTTCAGCCTGCACGTTGGCGATCAGTTGTTCCGGGGTGATGCCTTCCTTTTCGGCGCGCAACATGATGGCCGAACCGTGGGCGTCGTCCGCGCAGACATAAATGCATTGGTTGCCGCGATGCTTCTGGAAGCGCACCCACATATCGGTCTGGATGTACTCAAGCATATGGCCAAGATGGATGGAACCATTGGCATAGGGCAGGGCGCTGGTGACGAGGATCTTGCGTGGCTCGGACATGGGGCTCGGCTACTTGATGAAACGGAGGTCGGCCACTATAAAGCGCCGGGAAATATATTTCACCCCGTGGAGCTGTTTCAGCATCTTCCCGGCCTGCGAAAGCATGCCGCTGACGGGCGGGAACGGTTAGGATAGCCGCCTGTTTCAGTCAGTCTTTTTTCGGGAGTAGCCCATGAGCGCCGTCAATCGCGCAGCGGTGGAAGCCGTTCTTCGCCAGTACACCGACCCTTATTTGAACCAGGACCCGGTCAGTGCCGGCTGTGTACGTGCCATCGAGGTACAGGGCGACCAGGTGTCGGTCCAGCTGGAGCTGGGCTATGCCGCAGGCCTGTTCAAGAACGGCTGGGCGCAGATGCTGCAAATGGCTATCGAAGGCCTGGACGGCGTGCGCTCGGCCAAGGTCGATATCCAGTGTGTGATTGCGCCGCACAAGGCCCAAGCGCAGATCCCGGGGCTGGCCAACGTCAAGAACGTCGTTGCCGTCGCCTCTGGCAAGGGCGGCGTGGGCAAATCCACCACCGCGGCCAACCTGGCCCTGGCGCTGGCCCGTGAAGGCGCACGCGTGGGCATCCTCGACGCCGATATCTACGGCCCGAGCCAGGGCGTGATGTTCGGCATCGCCGAAGGCACGCGGCCCAAGGTCAAGGACCAGAAGTGGTTTGTGCCGATCGAGTCCCACGGGGTGGAAGTCATGTCCATGGCCTTCCTCACCGACGACAACACGCCGATGGTCTGGCGCGGGCCGATGGTCTCCGGGGCCTTGCTGCAACTGGTTACCCAGACGGCCTGGGGCGATTTGGACTACCTGGTGATCGACATGCCGCCAGGCACCGGTGATATCCAGCTGACCCTGGCACAGAAAGTCCCGGTGGCCGGTTCGGTGATCGTCACGACGCCGCAGGACCTGGCCCTGCTCGATGCCAAGAAAGGCGTGGAGATGTTCCGCAAGGTCAATATCCCGGTGCTGGGCGTTGTCGAAAACATGGCGGTGCACATCTGCTCCAACTGCGGCCACGCCGAGCATCTGTTCGGTGAGGGCGGCGGTGAGAAACTGGCCACCCAATATGGTGTTGAACTGCTGGCCTCGCTACCGCTGTCGATGCTGATTCGCGAGCAGGCTGACGGTGGCAAGCCCACTGTTGTGGCCGAGCCTGACAGCCAGATTGCCATGATCTATCAGGAACTGGCCCGTCATGTGGGCGCACGCATCGTCTTGCAGGAAGCGGCGGCGCCGGCAATGCCGACGATTACTGTCAGCGACGACTAAGCGGTGTGAAGGGGAAAAGCCTCGACAGTGTCGGGGCTTTTTCATGCCCGCAAGATGCCCAGAACGTGGCCGTTACGCTTTTGCGCAATTGCTCGTGTAAGCATTTGCTTACTTTTTCGTAAGTGTTTGGTTTTTTTACCGGACATGTACGTCCCGAAACGCTGAAGGTTTTTTATAAGACGTTGAAAAATAACAATTAATTAAATCTTGTTGAGGGCCTTTGTGTGTCAGTCCATGGGTTGGATCCCGTTGAACTTCCCTTGGAAGTCTCTAAGATCAGCCCTGTGTCCACGGATTGACACAGCCATCAAGGAACGATGGTTTGAAGGAACGTCGCAGGATGCGATTCATCAGGATGATGAAAAGGAATACAGGGACTAGGGAAAAAATGTGGGCGGGTCATACCGCCCCTTTTTTTGCCTGCAAAAAAGTCCCCGGACGCAAAAAAGGCCCCTAAGGGCCTTTTTTTGTTTGGCGGCGGCGCTGTTAGCGCTCGAGGTCTTTGATCTTGCCTTTGACGCCATCCCACTCTGCTGCATCCGGCAGCGAGTCTTTCTTCTCAGTGATGTTCGGCCAGATTTCCGCCAGCTCGACGTTCAACTGAATAAATTCCTGCATCTCTGCCGGGACTTCGTCCTCGGAGAAAATCGCGACGGCCGGGCATTCTGGTTCACACAGGGCGCAGTCGATGCACTCATCCGGGTGGATGACCAGGAAGTTCGGGCCTTCGTAGAAGCAGTCCACCGGACATACTTCCACGCAGTCGGTGTACTTGCACTTGATGCAGTTGTCGGTGACGACGAAGGTCATTTCTAATTCTCTCCTCAGGCGGCGGCAGCGAAACCCTTTGTGGCAGGGCTCGCGAGGTTCGGGAGCGATAGTCTGCAGGCCAGGCTAAAAAGCCCGCAGCATCCCAAACCGCGCGAGAGTCTACCAGCTTGCAAGCGCCAGCGTTATATCCGAACCTTCAGTGCATATAACATTTCGAGCGCTTTACGCGGCGTCAAGTCATCCAGGTCAAGCTTTGCCAACTCTTCCAGCACCGGATGGGGCAGGGTGGCGAACATATCGCTCTGGTGCGGTGCGGCGCTTTTGCTCGCGGCCTTGGCTGGGCTGGCGACCACGGTTTCATGGGGCAATGCCGTGGTTTCCAGGCGACTGAGGTGCTCGCGGGCCCGGCTGATCACAATGTTCGGCACGCCAGCCAGTTGTGCCACGGCCAAGCCGTAACTCTGGCTGGCCGGCCCAGGCAACACGTGGTGCAGGAACACGATGCGCTCGTTGTGCTCAGTGGCATTGAGATGCACGTTGGCCACCAGCGGCTCGCTTTCCGGCAATACGGTCAGTTCGAAATAGTGGGTGGCGAACAGCGTGTAGGCCCGCAGGTGCGCCAAGCGCTCGGCCGCCGCCCATGCCAGGGACAGGCCATCGAAGGTGCTCGTGCCGCGACCGACCTCGTCCATCAGCACCAGGCTGCGCTCGGTGGCGTTGTGCAGGATATTGGCGGTTTCGCTCATTTCCACCATAAAGGTCGAACGGCCACCGGCCAGGTCATCGCTGGAACCGATCCGGGTGAAAATCCGGTCCACCAGCGACAACTCGCAACTGGCCGCCGGCACGAAGCTGCCGATATGCGCCAGCAGCACGATCAATGCGGTCTGACGCATGTAGGTGGATTTACCGCCCATGTTCGGACCGGTGATCACCAGCATGCGGGTGTCATCGTCCAGCGACAGGTCGTTGGCGACGAACGGTGTGGTCAGTACTTGCTCGACGACCGGGTGGCGGCCTTGCACGATGCGCATGCACGGCTCGCTGACAAAACGCGGGCAGTTCAGGTCAAGGTTCAGCGCTCGCTCGGCGAGGTTGCTCAGCACATCCAGCTCGGCCAGGGCGGCGGCGGTGTCTTGCAGCGGTGCCAGTTGGCCGATGAGGTCTTCGAGCAAGGCTTCATACAGCATCTTCTCCCGAGCGAGGGCACGGCTCTTGGCCGACAGCGCCTTGTCTTCGAACTCCTTGAGCTCCGGGGTGATAAAGCGCTCGGCACCCTTGAGGGTCTGGCGACGCTGATAGTCGATCGGCGCCGACTCGGCCTGCTTGCTCGGCAATTCGATGAAGTAGCCGTGCACGCGGTTGTAGCCGACTTTCAAGTTGGCCAGGCCGGTACGGGCTTTCTCGCGGGCTTCCAGGTCAATCAGGAACTGCCCGGCGTTTTCGCTGAGGGATTGCAGCTCGTCCAGCTCGCTGTCGTAACCGGTCTTCAACACACCGCCGTCACGGATAATCGCCGGTGGGTTGTCGATGATGGCTTTTTCCAACAGCGCCGCCAGTTCCGGGTAGGTGCTGGTGGTCACGGCCAACTGCTGCAGGTGCGGCGTGTCCAGTTCGGTCATCGCCGCTTGCAATTGCGGCAGGGCGCCGAGGGCATCGCGCAGGCGCGCCAGATCGCGGGGCCGCGCATTGCGCAGGCCAATTCGCGCGAGGATGCGCTCGATATCGCCGATTTCCTTCAACTGCGGTTGCAGTTTCTCAAAGCGATAGCCGTCCAGCAGGCAGGTAATAGAAGACTGACGCGCCTGCAGCACGCTCAAGTCCCGTAGCGGACGGTTCAGCCAACGGGTCAGCAAGCGGCTACCCATGGCGGTTTGGCAACGGTCTACCACCGATTGCAGGGTGTTATCGCGCCCGCCGGACAGGTTGGTGTCCAGCTCCAGGTTGCGCCGGCTGGCGCCATCCAGCACCACGGTATCGTCCAGGCGCTCATGGCGCAGGGCGCGCAAATGCGGCAGGGCGGTACGCTGGGTTTCCTTGGCGTAGCCGAGCAGGCAACCGGCGGCGCCGATGGCCAGGGTCAGGGTTTCGCAACCAAAGCCCTTCAGGTCCTGCACGGAGAACTGCTGGCATAGACTTTTCAGCGCCGAGTCACGTTCAAAGTCCCACGGCGCGCGACGCTTGGCCCCACGACGTTTTTCCGCTGGCAGATCCTTTGGCCAATCATCCGGGATCAACAACTCCACCGGATTGATACGTTCCAACTCGGCCAGCAGGTTTTCCCACCCCTTGATCTCCAGCACGCTGAAATTGCCGCTGGTGATGTCCAGCACCGACAGGCCGAACAAACGCTCATCGCCCAACACTGCGGCAATCAGGTTATCGCGACGCTCATCCAGCAACGCCTCATCACTCACCGTCCCCGGCGTAATAATGCGCACCACCTGGCGTTCCACCGGCCCCTTGCTGGTGGCCGGGTCGCCGATCTGCTCGCAAATCACCACCGACTCGCCCAGCTTCACCAGCTTGACCAGATAACCTTCCAACGAATGGTAAGGAATCCCACACATCGGAATCGACTGCCCAGCCGATTGCCCACGGGCGGTCAGGGTGATGTCCAGCAGCTTGGCGGCCTTCTTCGCGTCTTCGTAGAAGATCTCGTAGAAGTCGCCCATGCGGTAGAACATCAACTGATCAGGGTGCTGGTTTTTCAGGCGCCAGTACTGCTGCATCATCGGGGTGTGGGAGGACAAGTCGGAAGTGTTTTTACTCATTGGATAGTAGGCAAATTCGTTAAAAGGAGTGGGGCAAAGGGGGCGCTTGGCCCAGCTGATTTTGCGATGGCAGCAAGGTTAACACGCGAGGTCGGGGCTTCGCAGGTCACAAGCGGATAGCTGCACAGGCGCGATGAAAGCAAACAATATGCGGATTAGCATTTGCCAAGCCAAAAAACTCCCGTCACTATCCGCGCTATGCAAAAACGCAACGTTTCTATCGTCCTACGAGAACTGCTGGACCGCGACCGGATCTCTCCCATGGAGCTTCACCGGCGCACCGGCGTGCCTCAATCCACGCTGTCTCGGATCCTCAGCGGCAAGATCGTTGATCCCTCGGACAAACACATCTCGCGCATCGCCGAGTACTTTCGCGTCAGCACCGACCAGCTGCGCGGACGCGTCGCCATCGGCGCCTTGCGCGAAGACCTGCGTGACCCAACCCATTCGGAACTCAAGGACATCAGCCTGTGGGACGACGACACCCCCGTGAATGATGACGAGGTGTCGATCCCTTTTCTGCGCGAGGTTGAATTGGCTGCTGGATCAGGAAGATTCGTCATCGAGGAAAGCGAAAAGGCCAGCCTGCGGTTTGGCAAGCGCAGCCTGCGGCATAACGGTGTGCAGTTTGACCAGGCCAAGTGCGTGACCGTACGTGGCAACAGCATGTTGCCGGTGCTGCGTGATGGGGCGACGGTTGGGGTCAACGCGGGCAAGAGCGGGATTGGCGATATCGTCGATGGTGATTTGTACGCCATCAACCATAACGGCCAACTGCGGGTGAAACAGCTCTATCGCCTGCCTTCCGGGATTCGCCTGCGCAGTTTCAATCGCGATGAGCACCCGGACGAGGACTACAGTTTCCAGGACATCCAGGATGAGCAGATCAGCATCCTTGGCCATGTGTTCTGGTGGGGTATGTACGCCCGCTAACCACCTGATGTAAGACAAAACCCGCCAGTGCGCGGGTTTTTTTTCGCCTATCAAAAGCAGGCGCGCCCAATGCCCGCAAGGCTGTCGATGCACTGATGCAATATCGTCGCGAAAATAAATGCATCTGTGCATTGACTGTATATGCATACATGCATATTCTCCATCTCAAGCCAGCCAAGAAGGCCTGGTGGAGGCAGCAAGGATGCTGCCAAGGAAGACAGGGAAGGCACGCAACATCGGCATGGACGCCATCACAGCGATGGCAAGGACGCCAGGCAACACCGGCAAGGATGCCGACGCTCTTTAGTTACACCGCATGACAAGAACAGGCAGCGATGAACCGGCCTCAACGGTTCAGAGGGTTGGCAACTGACCCGGGTGTGCAGCGTAAAGCACCAGAAGCAGTTATCCGGCAGACAGGGATCGTGGTCGGAAAAACATCGAGGGAAGAACCGTACCGCGCCAGTAGCGCCGACAGTTCGCGGGACGCATTACTGAAAAGCCTGGGCAACCGGGCTTTTTGGAATGCCTACCCACACACGGAAGTATCCAAACCCCGGCACTGTGCCGGCATTGCTCAGCCAGGAGGCGTGACATGACAAACGAGCAGCAAGCGTTAGCGGAAATGCCGATCTGGCTAGTGATCGTACTGGCCCTGATCGGCGGGGTCAGCGGTGAAATGTGGCGCGCCGACAAGGAAGGCGCCCGAGGCTGGTCGCTGGTCCGTCGCCTGGCCTTGCGGTCTGGGGCGTGCATGGTCTGCGGGGTCTCGGCCGTGATGTTGTTGTACGCCGCCGGCCTGTCGGTCTGGACCGCCGCCGCACTGGGGTGCCTGACCGCCATGGCCGGTGCGGACGTGGCCATCGGCCTTTACGAACGTTGGGCGGCCAAGCGTATCGGCATCAACCGCCCGGATCAGCAGTAACCGCTGCAAGGACGCAACAAGATGACCTCTATCGAAAAAATCTCCCAACTGCCCATGGCGATTGAGGACGCGCTGAAGAGCGCCTTCCCACAATTGCGTGTAGGTAATTATCAAGACTTCAGCGGTTCCGGCGATAAGACCGGTGTGCTTGTCAGCATGGAGCGTAATGGCCCTGGCGTGCGCTCCCTTGAGGGGCGCAAGGCGCATGTGCTGGCGGTTTCCCTCAAGGTCGCTGTCGCCAGCGGGGCCGCCGCGTTTGATGCGTGCGACCTGGCCAGTCAACTGATGGACCTGGCCCTGGACAACCGCTGGGGCCTGCCGCCGGATCAGTGCGATTTGCCCACGGCCATCGTCGCTGCACCTTCTGCGCTGAACGGCGTGGAAACGGACTACGACACCTGGATCGTTTCCTTCAGCCAAACCCTCTACCTCGGCCCGTTACTGCTCGAAGATCCTACCGGCAAGCCTCTGTTTGCCCGCACCTGGGAAGTCTCCGACATCAACGACCCGGACCAATATCGCCCACTCCAGGAGTAGTCCATGTTCGACGCATTGCTGCGCATGCAACTCGGGCCGATCGTCGAGCGCCTGGTGGACATGGAAGCCCAGCTCGAAGACCTGTACCGACGTGCGGAAAGTTTCTGCCGGATTGGCGTGTGCCAGGAGGTCGACGCCGCCAGCAACACCTGCAAGGTCAGCCATGGGGATTTGCTCAGCCCGGCGATCCGTTTTTTCAACCCCAGCGCTGGTTCGCAGACTGAAACCCGCATTCCCACGGTGGGTGAGCAATGCCTGTTGCTCAACTACGGCGGCGGCGAAGGCGGAGCACAGTCCGTGGCCTTGTTCGGCCTCAACAGTAGTCTGTTTCCGCCGGTTTCCGGCGTGGCCTCGCTGACCCGGCGTCGGTATCAGGACGGCACCCAAAGCGACTACGACGATGCCAGCCATACGTTCAACTGGAGCAACGGACCGACCGCTGTCAGCGGTTCCCGTGAACAGCTGAACGTGACTGTCGGCGCCGCCACACTGGCGCTGACCAAAGACAGCATCACCCTGCAACTCGGCGCCAGCGGCTTGCTGCTGGATGCCGCCGGCGTGCATTTGAGCGGCCCAGTGGTGGACCACAACGGCCGTGTGATCAGCAGCGCATAAGGATTTGCCATGATCGGAATCGATAGGAACAGCGGGGCAGCGGTCGATGACTGGCTGCAATTCGTCCAGCGTGCCACCCGAGCGCTGACCACCCCCGTGGGCACTCGCCAGAAGCGCCCGTTGTACGGCTCGAAGATCCCGCAACTGCTCGGCCAGAACCTCGGCGACGACCTGTTGATCCTCGCCCAGAGCCATGCCGCCGACGCGTTCTACAACGCGCAGAACGGCATCACCGACTTTCAACCCCAGGTCATCGTCGCGACCCGTCAGGGCGCCGGCTTGTTACTGCGTTTTGCCGGCACCTGGAAAAACCGCCAACAATCCTTCGAGGTCGTCACATGAGCATGCTGATCCCTGGCCAGAACCAACTGGCGGAACCGGCGATTATCGCAGTCGACGCCTTCGAGCCGTTGCTGGCGGAATTCAAGGCGTTCGTCGTCGACTATGTGGCCACCCGCGCGCCGCAAAGTGCGGCCAAGCTCAAGCTCAGCCTCGACAATGAAAGCGAGCTGCTGACCCTGGCCCTGGAAGCGTTTTGTGTACGCCTGCAAACCCACGAACGCCAATACAATGCGCGCATCAAGCAGATGCTGGCGTGGTGGGCTACCGGCAGCAACCTGGATGCGCGCCTCGCGGACATGGGCCTGGAGCGCCAGGTGCTCGACCCCGGCGATCCGGCCGCGTTCCCGCCTGTGCCGCCGACGCTGGAAAGCGACGACGATGCTCGCCTGCGCTATTACCTGGCACCCCACGCCCCAGCGGCGGGCTCGCGCATGCAATATCGCCGCGAAGTGTTCACCTTGGGCGAGCGGCCAGCGGTCAAGGTGCAAAGCGCCGCGCCGGGCGTGGTGACGGTCAGCTACACCTTCAACCCGGACGGCTATGCCGCGCGCATCAAGGATGGCAACGGTCGGCGTACGGCGCCTGGCGAGGTGATGGTCACCGTGCTCTCCCGGGACGGCGATGGCAGTGCCTCTGCCGATTTGCTTGACGGTGTGCGGCGACATTTCGCACGGCCCGATGTACGACCGGAAACCGATCTGGTCACGGTCCAGGGCGCGCAGATCCAACGCTACAAGATCCGTGTGGTCGCCAAGATCAACGCGGGCCCCGATTCGGGATTGACCCAGGTTGCCGCGCAACAGTTGCTGCAAACCTACGCCGATTCCTGCCATCGCCTGGAAGGTCGGGTCGATCCGAGCTGGATCGACTACGCCATCCACAGTGCTGGCGCTGCGCAACTGCAGATCCTCGAACCGCTGGCGCCGATCATCAGTTCGGCGTTCCAGGCCCCGTACTGCACGGGTGTCGAGGTGGAGGTGCGCACGCTATGAGTGAGCCCAAGACGAGCCTGTTGCCCGCCAACAGCTCACCCCTGGAAAAGGCCCTGGACCTGGGCTTCGGCTACTTGCTGGAACGGGTCACGCCGCCGTTTCCCCAACTGATGGACCCGGATCGTACACCGGCAGCGTTTTTGCCCTACCTGGCAGCGGACCGCGCGGTGAACGAATGGAGCACCACCGCCCCCGAGGCGGAAAAGCGCCTGACCGTCAAACTCGCCTGGCCCACCGCTCGCCAGGCCGGTACTCGCCAAGCCCTGGAAAACGCCGTCAAAGGCCTGCGACTACGCCCCGAGATGCGCGCCTGGTACGAGCAGAAACCGCGAGGTGTGCCCTACAGCTTTGCCGTCCGAGTCTGGACCGATTTGCCCTACAGCGAAGCCACTGACCTGCGACTTGATCGACGTCTAGCCGATGCCAAAAGCGAGCGCGACATCGTCTCGGTCTCCATCGGCCTGAGTGCGTCGGGCCGCCACAGTATTGGCGCTGCCACGCTGTGCGGCGAACTCACCACGATCTACCCAAACGTGCTGGCCGGCGTTGAGGCCACGGGCCGCGCCTGTTTGGCGGCCGGGCTCTACACCGTTGAAACCACCACGCTTTATCCACAGGAGCACTAAATGGCTGACTATTACACCCTGCTCACCAACGCGGGGATCGCCTACGAAACCGCCTGCAAGGCTGCCGGCGTGCCGATCAAACTGGCGCAGATTTCCGTCGGCGACGGCAACGGCGCTGTCTATAACCCAGACGCCAGCGCAAAAGCGCTGAAACGCGAAGTCTGGCGCGGGCCGCTGAACGCGCTGTTTCAAGATGAAAAAAACGCCAACTGGCTGATGGCCGAAGTCACCATCCCGTCGAATGTCGGCGGCTGGTATGTGCGGGAAGCCGGGCTGTGGACGGATAGCGGGATCTTGTACGCCATCGTGAAATATCCGGAGTCGTATAAGCCGGTGTTGACGACGTCGGGGGCCGGCAAAGAGTTTTACATCCGCTCGATTTTCGAGACGACCAATGCCGCCAATGTGACGTTGTTGATTGACGACACGGTGGTGAAGGCGACTCGGGCGTGGGTAGTGGACTACCTCGCGCAGCAGTTGGCGAAGGGGTCGTATACCAAGGCAGAGGTCGAGGCGTTGATCGCCAAGGCGTCGGCGTTGCCGGTCGGGGCGATGGTGCCGTTTCCGCTTGGAATCGTGCCGTCGGGGTATCTGGAGGTGGATAACAGCCTGTTCAAGGACTCTGTTTATCCAGACTTGGCGGCGTATCTGGCGAAGAAGTTCAACGTTGCGGGCGATGCGGCTGGGTTCACCCGGTTGCCGGAGTCGCGAGGGGAGTTTTTCAGGGGTTGGGATCATGGGCGTGGCGTGGATGCTGGGCGTGCGATTGCCAGTTTCCAGGCGGATGCGTTCAAGAGCCACACCCATACACCGCCCTATCAGACCGGTATCAATTCAGAAATCACTCCCGGTGGTGCTAAAGCGCTCGGCGGCACCACTTTTGATGTCCTCAAGGACGTAGGTTTCACCGGCGGCAATGAAACACGCCCACGCAACGTGGCGGTGATGTGGTGCATCAAGACCTGGAGCGCGCCGATCAATCAGGGAACTATTGATGTTTCGGCGT
Source organism: Pseudomonas sp. Marseille-Q1929 (assembly GCF_017316265.1). Classification (NCBI taxonomy): domain Bacteria; kingdom Pseudomonadati; phylum Pseudomonadota; class Gammaproteobacteria; order Pseudomonadales; family Pseudomonadaceae; genus Pseudomonas; species Pseudomonas sp. Marseille-Q1929. The sequence goes on along the minus strand of NZ_JAFLWU010000001.1, from coordinate 222,552 downwards.
TGGCGCCTTTGGCGGTTCAGGCGACGGAAATCAATCAAGGCACTGCGAAAGTTGCAACTCAGGCACAAGTGAATGCCGGGGTGGATGATGCAGTTGTTGTGACCCCCAAAAAACTGCGTGCAGGGTTTTCCATTTCACTCGGCATGCCTGGGCATATCGCATTTCCTTCCTGGCTGGGCGGGTTGGTTATCCAGTGGTTTAAAGGGCCCGTCAGCGGTCTTGAATCAGTCGCTTATCCCGCGGTCAGTTTTCCTCTCGCATTTCCCAATGCGTGTCTGATCTCTTCTGTCTCGACCATGGGAAATGACACGGTGTTTTCTGACCAGATGTTCCAAGTAAGTAGCTGGAACAAAGAGACCGTCAAACTATTTCCTCAGTGGTTCGGTACCGCGAACCAAGGGCTTGTCTTTCCGCTGGTCATTGCAATCGGTTATTGAGGAGGTTCCATGTTTTATTCACCGTCCACCCACGGGCTTTACTCGTTGTCGCTGCATGGCAAAAACATGCCGGCCGATGTGATTGAAATGTCGGAAAAGGAGTATGCGGATCTCAGCGAACGGGGTTTCGCAATTTCGGATCCTGGTGTTTCTCCAACCGCTGAAGATGTTGTCGCTCGGGAACAAGCTTGGCGTGGTTATGCGTTGTCGTCAGTGAAGTGGTTGCGCGAACGCCATCGCGATCAGCTTGAAATTGAAGTTGATCCCACGCTCTCCGAGGCGCAGTTCAAAGCGCTGCTGGTTTATATGCAGGCGTTGCGTGACTGGCCTCAGTCATCCGACTTTCCGAATAGTGAACATCGGCCTGTTGCACCGTCGTGGCTCGCCAACCAAACCGAATAAACGCCCCGCACTGACGGGGCGTTTTCTTTCCTGATCCAAAACCCCGCCGCCTTGAGCGGCTTTTTTGTGCATGGAGTGCATATGCCCACCCGCCAAACCTACACCGTCCTCATCCCATTCCCCACCCACGCCGGCCATTGGTCTGTCGTCGGCGAGGAACTCGACCTGCTGGACGTCGAAGCAACCGCTTTGCGCACCGCTGGCCGCCTGGAACTGACCAGCGTCCTCACCACCACCCCGGCCCCAAAGGCCACCTCCCAGAAGGCTGACTAATCATGGCTGAGGTTTTGAACTTCGAGCACAACGGCATCACCGTCAACGCGACCGAATCCCCCGAGGCCATGGGGGGGCTGGGCGATAACGTGATCGGCCTGGTCGGCACCGCACCGAAAGCCCACGCGTCTATCCCGAAAAATTCGCCGTTCCGTATCAACAGTTTCACCGCCCAGGCGCTGCTGGATCCTACCGGCAGCGAGTCGGGCACGTTGTTTCATGCGGTGTACCAGATCCTCAAGGTGGTGAAGGTGCCGGTCTACGTAGTGATCGTGGAGGAGGGCGCCACCCCGGCCGATACCCAGAACAATGTGATCGGCGGCGACGAGCCGGTTACCGGTCGCAAGCTGGGCCTGGCGGCACTGGCCAGCGTGCCGGAAGACCTGACCATCATCGGTGCCCCGGGCTTCACCGGCGCCAAGGCGGTGGCCGGTGAGTTCGCGGCCTTCGGCAAGCGCATCAAGGCCCGTGTGGTGCTGGATGGCAAGGACGTGGCGGTCGCCGGCCAAGTGACCTACAGCGGCGAACTGGGCGGTGCCGACCTTGGCTTCGACCGTTGCCTGCTGGTGCACAACATGCCGTCGGTGTACTCCAAGGCGGCGAAGAAGAACGTGTTCCTGGCGCCGTCGTCCCTGGCTATCGCCGCATTGGCCAAGGTCAAGCAGTGGGAAAGCCCGGGTAATCAGGTGACGTTCGCCGAGGATGTTTCCCGCGTGGTCGAGTACAACATCCTCGACACCTCCACCGAAGGCGACCTGCTCAACCGCTACGGCGTGAGCTACTACGCGCGCACCATCCTCGGCGGTTTTTCGCTGCTGGGTAACCGCTCCATCACCGGCAAGTTCATCAGCTATGTCGGCCTGGAAGATGCCATCAGCCGCAAGCTGGTCAAGGCCGGCCAGAAAGCCATGGCCAAGAACCTCACCAAGTCCTTCATGGACCAGGAGGTCAAGCGCATCAACGACTGGCTGCAAACCCTGGTCGCCGACGAAACCATCCCCGGCGGCAGCGTATACCTGCACCCGGAACTGAACAGTGTCGAGAAATACAAGAACGGCACCTGGTTCATCGTCATCGACTACGGCCGCTACGCGCCGAACGAACACATGATTTATCAACTCAATGCCCGCGATGAAATCATCGAGCAGTTCCTGGAGGACGTTCTCTAATGTTTACCAACCGAGTCAGACAGGCCATTGCGGCCACCCTTCAAGGCCTGCCGTTGTCCGCGACGGTGGAGGAATTCACCCCGCCGACGATCGAGTTCGAGATGGAGCCCATGTCCGGCGGGCGCTTTATCGCCGAGGAAATGGCCAAGAGCGGCAAGGTGCTCAATGCCACATTGATGCTGCAAGGCGCCGGCCCCGAAATCATGCTGGCCCTGGGTGTGCGCCTGGGTGACGACATCCTGCTGAACGTGCGCGAAGCCGGCCAGGACCAGGACGGCAAGACCTATTTCACCTACCACACGGTCGGCGGCAAGCTTAAATCCCTGGCGGAAGCCAAGCTGAAAATGGGCGAAAAGGCCCTCACCACCCTGGAGCTGTCCTGCCGCACCTACAGCCGCCTGGAAAACGGCATCCCGGTGATCGACATCGACGTACGCACCCAGAAGTTCGTGCTCAACGGCGTTGATATCCTCGGCGATGCACGCCGCGCCGTGCTGATGCCCTAAGAATGATCGCGGTCCCTGTGGGAGCTGGCTTGCCTGCGATGCAGGCGACTCGGTCCTTCAGGTCGACCGAGGTGATGCTATCGCGGGCAAGCCCGGCTCCCACAGGAATCGGCGCTCGCCCTTTTTTACAACGTTACCCAAGGAATTGCCCCATGGCCTGGATGCCACCGCTGCACCGCCTGCTCTCGCCGATCACCGCCGACACTGGCGCGACGATCGAGCAGGTCCAACTCAAGCCGCTGTACTACGCCGCGCAAAAAGACGCGCTGGCCCGGGCCGGTGATGATGAGGACGATCAGTTCTTCGAACTGGCGAAACTCGCCACCGGCCTGTCGGAAAAAGAGCTCGACCAACTCAAGCGCCCGGATTACGTGACCATCGCCCAATTCGTGCATGAGATGTCGACCCGTCCTGCGTCGTTCTTCCTCGGCGAACCGGCGCCATCGAGCCACGAACAACCGGTGCAACTGCTGCTGCCGGTGGATGCCGGCGGTCGCACCCATGCCGAACTCGAGCTGGAAATGCCCGCCCTGCGCGCGACCAAGGTGATGAAAAAACTCGCCACCGCCAAGGACCGCGCCGAATTCATTACCGCCCATTGCACCGGGCTGATGATCCCCGATCTCGCCGGCCTGACCGTGCCCGACTGGACGGGGTTGCAGGAGCGCATTGACGATTTTTTAAATCAACCGGCGGCCTTCTTTCGCAACGGGACATTGACGTAATCCTCGACGTGGTGCCGCTGGTTTACTCGGTCAATGAAGCGGAGATCCTGGAATGGGACGCCGCCAAAGCCATGCGCCGCTACGACATCGCGATCACTCGCCTTGGCGTCAAACAGGAGTAGAGCGGGATGCAAGACACTAAATATGGGATGAGGCTCGCCCAGGAGGACTTGCGCTGGATGATCGGCGACGCCGACCTTGGCAATGTGCTGGCGCCGTTTTCCGCCAGTGCTGCGGCACCTGTCAGCCTGGTTGGGGCCGGGCAGCCGCAGTTGGAGCTGCGCTCGACGTTGGTCACGCTGAGTGTGGATATCAACGCCTTGACCCAGGAAAACGTGCGGCTGCGCGAGACGTTGGAGACGCTCAACAGCACGCTGTTCATCAACGGCGATGCACTGCTGCCCAAGTCTGCCGATGTGGCCGCGAGCGCGCCGAAGGACCAGCCCGAGGCTGCCGGCGCTGGCTTGTTGGACACGATCAAAGACAAGGTCATAGAAAAAGCGGTTGATCTGGTCATGGACGCGGCCGTCAATCAAGTCAAAGAGCTCAAAAAAAACGGTGGGCACAGCGCAGGGTGGCGCGCTCTGTACGAGCGAGCCCGCCAGGCCTTGCGGGGCTTGTCAAACGGCTTTCAACCGGGGGCGGGCTCGCAACGTTTTCAGTCCTTTGCCGGGGCCAGCGTTGCAGCTAGCGCACCCAACCTAAGCGCAGGTGCCTTGGCCGATGCTGTCGGCACACTGCAATCCGTCGGCATTCGCCGGCTTGGGCCATTGAGAACCGCCGCAGCTGCCGTGGATGTGATCCAGGGCGTACGCAACGGCGATGCCAACGCCATCGGCTCCGGCCTGAGCACGGCGGGTGGAGCGTGGGCGGGCGCCTCTGCGGGGGCGGCCCTCGGTACTCTGGTTCTTCCCGGTATCGGTACAGCGGTCGGCGGCGCCATCGGTGGTTTGCTGGGCAGCGAAGCGGGCGGCTGGCTGGGCGACAAACTGTTCGGCCCCAGTGATCGCCTGCCGGCGCCCGATGCCGTGAGCAAAGAGCTCAACAGTGCCCGCGCGGATAACGTGCAGGTGTCCATTGCGCCAAGTATCCAGATCACCGGTGTGAACCCTGCCGATGCCCAACAGGTGGTCAGCCAGGTGATCCACGCCCTGCAATTTCAATGCATGCCGATGGTCACGGACGCGCTGGGAGTCCGCCGCAATGCGGCTCTCGCCGATCCAGGAGGTGATTGATGCGACAACAGATGGTTTTGGGCGATTTCATTTTTGGTTTGTCCCGGGGCTTTGCCTATGCCTCGCTGATCCGCAACAGCGACGGCGGCTGGAGCGACCTGGCGATTATTGCCAGCAAGCCGCAGTCGCGACAGAGCGGCCAGAAGCTGGAAAAACTCACCTTCAGCGGCAAGGCCATGTACGGCATCGGCATGCAACGCCTGGATGAGTTGCGTGCCTTGCAAGGCTTGCGCACACCGTTGCCGCTGGTGGATGGCATCGGCCGTAACTGGGGCCTGTGGCGTATCAATTCGATTAAGGAAACCCAGAGCAATGTGATCGATGACGGTACGGCGATGCTGATGATCTGGACCCTTGTGCTGGAGGAATTCGTCAATGCGTAGAGTACGAAGTATCGCCGGTGACTCGGTCAACCTGCTGCTCTACCGCGAGCTGGGGCGTTGCGATGATGCGGCCGAAGAAACCCTGTGGCGCCTGAACCCCACGCTTGCCGAGCACGGCCCTGTTTTGCCGGCGGGTGTGTGGGTGATCGTGCCGGAAATGCAAACGCGGCCGGCGGCGCTGCGCCCCGTTCTGGCGTGGGATTAAGGAGGCTGCATGACACAGGGATTTACACCAATCGTGGAGTTTTACGGCGCCAATGCGGCATTGCTCAACCAACGCGTCATGCGCTGGAGCCATACCGATGGGGTCGGCATCCAGTCTGACCGGCTGGAACTGACCCTCAATATTGAAGGGCTGGAAGGCCTGCCGAGCATGAGTGGCAAGATTGGCTTACGCGTGGGTTACAAAGAGACGGGGCTGGTGGAAAAAGGCCAGTTTCTGATCAGTCAGCGCACCCCCGTGCTGTTTCCCATGCGCTTGCTGATTGTCGCGACAGCGGCGCCCTTCAGCGAACAGGACGCGAGCGGCTATCGCCAGCGTCGATCCGCCAGCTATGGGCCCACCACGCTGGGTGTGCTGTTTCGCCAGTTGGTCAGCCGGCATGGGTTTTCGCCGCGTGTGGCGCCGTCGCTGGAAAGCGTGCCGGTGCCGCATATCGACCAGTCCAATGAAAGCGACATGGCGTTCATTACCCGGCTGGCCAAACGTTATTGCGCGATCACCAAGCCGTTCAACGAACTGTATGTCCTCGCCGAAGCCGGGAAAACCCGCACATTGACCCTGCAGCAGTTGCCGGAGGTGAAGTTGTCCGTGACCCAGGACAATCGCCCTGGTGATCAGGCCTTTATCACCGCCACGCTCAACGACAAGACGCGCGCGAAATACCAGGGCAGCCGTGTCACCTGGTGGGATGCGGCGGGGGGCAAGCAGCATGTGGTTGAAGTGGGCATTGCGCCGTTCAAGGCCGTGCGCCAGCGTTGTCAAAACGCGGCGGAAGCCCGCGCCGTCGCTGAGGCCGAGCTGCGCAGGGCCGGGCGCGAAGGGTTGGAGTTGCTGATCGATTGCCCTGGCAATCCGTTACTGGCCGCCGAAGGGCTGTTGCGGCTCGATGAGACCTGGCCGGCTTACATGCAGGGGCGGTGGTCGATCACCCAGGTGGTGAATGCGAACGATCCGGTGGCGGGGTATCGCAGCTCCATCACCGCGGGCGGTTTGTCGGAATAGTCACTTTTCAGGGGACGATTATTGATGCAGATCACACTGGCGCAACTGATGCAAATCCTGCCGGGAACCCGCCTTGTCGCGGGCGTTTTTTTGCCTGGGTTCAATGCCGCGTTTGCCCTGTATGGGATCGACAGTGCCCGACGCGTCGCTGCGTTTATCGCGCAAATCGGCCATGAGTCCGGTGAATTGCGCTATGTACGCGAACTCGGGAGCGAGCAGTATCTGAGCAAGTACGACACGGGGTTGCTGGCCGCGCGCCTGGGCAATACGCCGGAACAGGACGGCGATGGCCAGCGGTACCGCGGCCGTGGCCTGATCCAGATCACTGGCCGGCGCAACTACCTGGCCTGTAGCCAGGCGTTGTTCGGTGACGATCGTTTGTTGCGGGAACCGGCGCTGCTGGAGCAGCCGCAATGGGCCGTCGCGTCGGCCGCCTGGTTCTGGCAGAGCAACGGCCTGAATGAACTGGCCGACAAGGATCAGTTCACCACGATCACGCGACGTATCAATGGCGGGCTCAATGGGCTGGAAGACCGCTTGCGCTTGTGGGCGCGGGCGAAGACGGTGCTGTGGGTTTCTTAGGTGCGTGCCAGCTTCTTGAGACAGTCCGTCACTTGCGTGTGCGATTGGCTCCTGTAGGGTAGGCGAACCCCCGCCCAAGACTGGAGACAAGCCGTGAAGGAAATCACTCAACTGGCTGCTGAACTGGGTCGCCGTTTACAGGTGCTCAACGCCCACGTCACCACCGCCGAATCCTGCACTGGCGGCGGTATTGCTGAGGCGATCACGCGGATTCCGGGAAGTTCGGCCTGGTTCGAGGCGGGCTATGTCACTTATTCCAATCGCCAGAAGACCCGGCAATTGAATGTGCCGGAAGCCTTGTTCACAAAAGTGGGCGCCGTCAGCCAGGAGGTGGTGGAGGCGATGGTGCGTGGCGCCCAGGAAAAAAGCCTGGCGCGCTTTGCCGTGGCGGTCAGCGGTGTCGCCGGGCCGGATGGCGGTTCGCCGGACAAACCGGTGGGCACTGTATGGCTCGCCTTTGGTGTCGGCGATGACGTCACGGCTGAGCTTGAGCACTTCACCGGCAACCGCGATGAGGTCCGCCGACAAACGGTAAAGGCCGCGCTAGAGGGCTTGTTGCGACGAGCTGCAGCAGAAATAGAAAATCAGGGGTAGGCGATCTCCGATCTTTGTGGAACAATACTGTCTACTTATACAGGTGTTGGCCGCCCCGGCCTTATTGATTACGTGAGGACTTTAATGGACGACAACAAGAAGAAAGCCTTGGCTGCGGCCCTGGGTCAGATCGAACGTCAATTCGGCAAGGGTGCCGTAATGCGTATGGGCGATCACGACCGTCAGGCGATCCCGGCTATTTCCACTGGCTCTCTGGGTCTGGACATCGCGCTCGGCATTGGCGGGTTGCCAAAAGGCCGTATCGTTGAAATCTACGGTCCTGAATCTTCCGGTAAAACCACCCTGACCCTGTCGGTGATTGCCCAGGCACAAAAAATGGGCGCCACCTGCGCGTTCGTCGATGCCGAGCACGCCCTCGACCCTGAATACGCTGGCAAGCTGGGCGTCAATGTTGACGACCTGCTGGTTTCCCAACCGGATACCGGTGAGCAAGCCCTGGAAATCACCGACATGCTGGTGCGTTCCAACGCCATCGACGTGATCGTGGTCGACTCCGTGGCTGCCCTGGTACCCAAGGCTGAAATCGAAGGCGAAATGGGTGACATGCACGTGGGCCTGCAAGCCCGTCTGATGTCCCAGGCGCTGCGTAAAATCACCGGTAACATCAAGAACGCCAACTGCCTGGTGATCTTCATCAACCAGATCCGTATGAAGATCGGCGTGATGTTCGGCAGTCCGGAAACCACCACCGGTGGTAACGCGCTGAAGTTCTACGCTTCGGTCCGTCTGGACATCCGCCGTACTGGCGCGGTGAAAGAAGGCGACGAAGTTGTTGGTAGCGAAACCCGCGTCAAAGTCGTGAAGAACAAAGTGGCCCCGCCTTTCCGCCAGGCTGAGTTCCAGATTCTCTACGGCAAGGGTATCTACCTGAACGGCGAGATGATCGACCTGGGCGTGCTGCACGGTTTTGTTGAGAAGTCCGGCGCCTGGTATGCCTACAACGGCAGCAAGATCGGCCAGGGCAAGGCCAACTCGGCCAAGTTCCTTGCAGAAAACCCGGATATCGCCGCCACGCTTGAGAAGCAGATCCGCGACAAGCTGCTGACCGCCGCGCCGGACGTGAAGGCTGCCGCCAACCGCGAGCCGGTTGCAGAAGTAGAAGAAGCCGACACTGATATCTGAAGCAAACGATGACAGTTGTACTGGATACACTCGTCGCCGTTCGGCGCACTGCAATGGACCTGCTCGCTCGCCGCGAGCATGGTCGAGTCGAGCTGACGCGTAAGCTGCGTCAGCGCGGCGCGGAGCCCGAGATGATCGACACCGCTCTCGACCGTTTGACGGAAGAAGGGCTGCTGTCGGAAGCCCGTTACCTCGAAAGTTTTGTGTCCTACCGGGCCCGCTCCGGCTACGGCCCGGCGCGGATTCGTGAAGAGTTGAGCCAGCGGGGCCTGCAACGTGCTGATATCGACCTTGCCTTGCGTGAGTGTGGAATCAGCTGGCAGTCGCAGCTGGAAGAGACCTGGCGGCGCAAGTTTTCTGGCCATCTGCCCATCGATGCCAGGGAGCGTGCAAAACAAGGCCGCTTCCTGAGTTATCGCGGTTTCTCGATGGAAATGATCAGCCGCCTACTCAGCGGCCGAGACATGGACGACTGAGTTGTTATCTTGCAAAAAGGCCCACTATGAAAATAGTGGGCCTTTTTTTTTGCTCAAAAAATCACGCCGGCTCCGGCGCCACCCGCTGCTGCGTCTTGCCCTGAGCCTGTGCCCAGTTCTCCGGCAAGTTGATGAAATCCACCAGCTCGCGCAAGCGGCCCTGGTCGCGACCATTAAAGTTGAACACCAGTCGCGTCAGATGGCTGAACCTCGGCTCGTCATGTTCCTCGCCGGTATAAGCGAGTTGCTGGAATTCCCCGCTCAACCGCAGGCTGGCAAATTCGCTTTGCAAATGGGCCAGTGCCCGATCGCTGAGAGGGTGATGCATGCGCATCACGAATTCGCGTTTCAACCAGCGCGTGGAGTGGAAGTTGGCGTAGAACTGATTGATCTCCGCCACCGCTTCCTCCGCGCTGTACACCAGGCGTACCAGCTTGAGGTCGGTGGGCAGGATATAGCGATTGGCTTCCAGCTGGCTGCGGATAAAGTCCAGGGCGCCTTGCCAGAAGCCACCACCGGGAGCGTCCAGCAATACGACGGGCACCAATGGGCTTTTGCCGGTCTGGATCAATGTCAGCACTTCCAGCGCTTCATCCAGTGTGCCGAAACCGCCTGGACACAACACCAATGCATCGGCTTCCTTGACGAAGAACAGCTTGCGGGTGAAGAAGAAGTGAAACGACAGCAGGTTTTCGGTGCCGTCGATGGTCGGGTTGGCATGCTGTTCAAACGGCAGGGTGATGTTAAAACCCAGGCTATGTTCCAGGCCGGCGCCTTCATGGGCGGCGGCCATGATGCCGCCGCCGCCGCCGGTGATCACCATGAGGTCCGATTTCGCGAGCATTGCACCGACTTCACGGGCCAAGGCATACAAAGGGCTTTCGACGGGCGTGCGCGCCGAGCCAAACACCGTGACTTTGCGCCGCCCCTTGAACTGTTCCAGCACGCGGAAGGCGTTGTCCAGTTCGCGGATGGCTTGCAAGGTGATTTTCGCGTTCCAGCGGTCGCCGTTGTCCTGGGCCATGCGCAGCACGGTGAGGATCATGTCGCGATAAAGAGGGATGTTCGGGCTATTGGGGGCAATCAGCTGGAGTTGCGCTTCGACCTGCTGCGTGAGGTCGGCTCCGTTTTGTTCAAAATGGCGGAGCAGGCGGTCATTCGGTTCGTAAGGCATTCAACTTCTCCTTCTTGCAGGGCCCGGGTGCCCGACGAGCCATTCGCCGGAGGCGACGACACTGCATGTGTCGCTGCTTGCCGCTGGGGGCAACCTTCTTTTGCCCTGAAAATGTTACAGAACAGCAGGGGAAATGCTGCGAATGAAAGGTTGGGATGGCTTGATCATGGGCCGGAAAACCCTTGGCTGGCAACCACTTATTGGTTGCTTGAGAGAGTCTAGCTGTCCGAAAGGACTTGAAGCGGGGGAGCGCGCACCACCGGACGGCGGTGCGCGAAGGTTATGCCGTTACTTTTTCTTCTTCGCCGGGGCAGGGCAATCGGCTTCGACGAACTTCACCGACGCGACAGGACGGTTGGTCTTGTTCTCGGTAATCTCATAACGCATCACGGCGCCCTTGGCCATCAACTCGCGGTAGCCCTTGTTCAGGCACACGCTCTGGCCGAGCTGGAAATACACCGCCTTGGGGTTGGCGCGCATCTGTTCGGCGCGGTCGGGCAGTACGCTGAGGTGATCGATCAGTTGCATGCCTTCAACGGTGTAGGCCACTTCCAGGGTCTTTTCGTCGATTTCCCGGGGCAGGTCCTTGTTGCTTTCAGCTGCGACGCTTTGCAGCTTGCGGTTCATTTGGGCCTCCAGCAGCGAGGCCGCCTGGGCGCCCACAGGCAATACCAGCGCGAGGGCGATGGATGGGGCGGCAAGGCGCAGCATGGAACGCAACATGAAACTCTCCTGATTCGGGTACTGGTGCATAGACCAGCCACTGCGCTGTGCGTTCAGTGGCGCGCAATTATAGGTGAGCCGTTGCCACTACAGCCAGGCGTATCGCTGGTAAACTGCCGGCACTTAAAGCCTTCCACGAGTTTTCACCGTGTCGATTTACCCGTCCCAACGGCGCATCCGATGAGCCACGCCGTCTCCCGCCTGCGCACCCAGCGTCTGGCTCGCGCCGTGAGGCCGTTCCTCAATCGTGGTTCCCGCGCCGAGCGCTGCCCTGGCTGCCGAGTCATTCCCGAGTACTGCCTGTGCGCCTGGCGGCCAAAAGTCGCGGCCAGGTCCGCGATGTGCCTGCTGATGCATGACGTTGAACCGATGAAACCCAGCAACACCGGCTGGCTGATCGCCGATGTGATCGACGACACCACCGCGTTCGCCTGGTCGCGCACCGAGGTTGACCCCGACTTGCTGACTTTGCTGGCCGACCCGCAATGGCAGCCCTATATCGTATTCCCCGGTGAATTCGTGGTGCCCGAGCGGGTTGTCAGCCAAGTACAGGTGGAAGAGGGCAAGCGCCCATTGTTTATCCTGCTGGACGGCACTTGGAGCGAAGCGCGCAAGATGTTCCGCAAAAGCCCGTACCTGGAGCATTTGCCGGTACTGAGCCTGGCGCCTGAGCAACTGTCGCGCTACAAGTTGCGCCGTTCCAAGCGCGATGATCATTTCTGCACGGCCGAGGTCGCAGCGCTGTGCCTGGAACTGGCCGACGACGGCGCCGCCAGTGAAGTGCTGGACGCCTATCTCGACGTCTTCAGCACCCATTACCTGGCGGCAAAATTCCAGTTACCCCTGGACCCCACCGACATCGTCCATACTCGTCTTGCACCCTATATCCCAGCGGTATAGCCAGACGACGTTTGCATGATGGCACCGTAAACCCGCCGCCGCTAAAATGCCCAAGGGCGTAGTGCTTGACCCTCCAGGCTACGCTGGGCATGCTGAGCGCCGATTGGGGCACAACCGTGAATTTTCGACGTCGTTCCACGTGCTTTTGACGTCGAACTTGCCCTGTGGCGACGGCTGCCTGGCCGTCGCCTAGTGTATTGGCGAACCCTGAACCCATCAGGGCTCCCATAAAAAACAGGATCATTTAATCAATGGCCACATACGAAATCCTGATAGCCGATGACCATCCGCTGTTTCGCAGCGCCCTGCACCAAGCAGTGACCCTGGGCCTTGGCCCGGACGTGCGCCTGGTCGAAGTGGCTAGCATTGCCGAACTGGAAGCCCGCCTCACCGAAAAATCCGACTGGGACCTGGTGCTGCTCGACCTGAACATGCCGGGCGCCTACGGGTTCTCGGGGTTGGTGCTGTTGCGTGGGCAATATCCGCAGATCCCCGTGGTGATGGTCTCGGCGCAAGAAGAAGCCGATGTCGTGGTGCGCTCCAAGGAGTTCGGTGCCAGCGGCTTCATTCCAAAATCCAGCGCCATGGAAGATATTCAGAACGCCGTGCGCAGTGTGCTGGATGGCGACGTGTCCTGGCCGCCGCAAGCGTTTGAAGAAATCAATGTGTCTGACGAAGCCAAGGCCGCGCGGGATGGCTTGGCCAGCCTGACGCCCCAGCAGTTTCGTGTGCTGACCATGGTCTGCGAAGGGTTGCTCAACAAGCAGATCGCCTACGAGCTGAGCGTGTCGGAAGCGACCATCAAGGCCCATGTCACGGCGATTTTCCGCAAGCTGGGGGTGCGTACGCGGACCCAGGCGGCGCTGCTCTTGCAACAACTTGAGTCAATTTCGCAGCATTAAGTTGTTACCGATTCACGCTTTTTTGACTTTGCGTGATCTAGTTTCCCCACTTCTTTGGTTCAGTTGCCTACGTCTATGTCGCCTTTCAAGGGTCAAACCGGTATCAAACGTATCTTCAATGCAGGGGGCTATTCCCTGGATGGCCTGCGTGCAGCTTTCACCGGCGAGGCGGCCTTCCGCCAACTGGTGTTGCTCAACGTGATCCTGATCCCGTTGAGCTTCTTCCTGCATGTCAGCCGGGTCGAGCGTGCCTTGCTCATCGCTGTGTGCCTGCTGGCCCTGATCGTCGAGTTGCTCAACTCGGCGGTGGAAGCGGCGATCGACCGGATCTCCCTGGACCGTCATCCCTTGTCGAAAAACGCCAAGGACATGGGCAGCGCCGCGCAATTCGTCGCGCTGACCATGATCACCCTGGTGTGGGCCGTGATCCTGATCTAACGATCAGGCAATGCTCGGCAGCACGATCTCGTCGCTGCGCTGAACTCCGGCGGTGAAGGCGCGGCACAGCTCCAGGAACTCGCGCATGGCCGAGGTCTGGTACTTCTGTTTATGCCAGATGAAGTAGAACTGCCGGGCCAGGTCCAGGTCCGGGGTTTCCACCGGCACCAGGCTGCCACGGCGGAATGCATCGCGTAGCGCGAGCCGGGATATGCAACCAATACCCAGTCCTGACTCCACGGCGCGCTTGATTGCCTCGGTGTGCTCCAGCTCCAGGCGGATGTTCAGCGCGCTGCGGTGATGGCGCATGGCTTGGTCAAATGTCAGGCGCGTGCCCGAACCTTGCTCCCGCAGGATCCACGCCTCACGGGTCAGCTCATCCATGCTCGCCACGCCACGCTTGGCCAGGTGATGCTGGGGCGCGCAAAACACCACCAGTTCATCCTCGACCCAGGTTTGCACCTCGATATCCGGGTGGCTGCAGTCGCCTTCGATTAGACCCAGGTCAATTTCGTAGTGCGCGACCTGGTGCACGATATGCGCAGTGTTCTGCACATGCAGCTTCACCTGGCTCTCGGGGTGTTGCTGCATAAAGCTGCCAATCAGCAGGGTGGCCAGGTAATTGCCGATGGTCAGCGTGGCGCCGACCGCCAGGGAGCCGAAGCCGGACTTGCCGTTGAGCAGGTCCTCGATCTCCTTGGCCTGGTCCAGCAGCGCCACGGCCTGGGGCAATAGCTGATGACCGAGGGCGTTCAAGCTCAGCCGCTTGCCCGCGCGGTCGAATAATTGGCAGCTGGATTGGCGCTCCAGCTCGGTGATCGAGGTGCTGGCGGCGGATTGAGATAAGGCCAGAAGGCCAGCAGCGCGGGAGACGCTTTCCTGCTGGGCGACGGCGACGAAGACTTGCAGTTGACGGAGAGTAAATCGCATATCGATATAACCGATAACCCTTATCTTAATAATCCAGTTAACAGATATTGTCGCCGCCATTAGAATGCTGTGCAATTGCGCATCTATCTCTTTGGCGCAGACCTATTTCCAGGAGTTCCCCGTACATGAGCAACATGAACCACGAGCGTGTCCTCAGTGTTCATCACTGGAACGACACTCTGTTCAGCTTCAAGTGCACCCGCGACCCGGGCCTGCGCTTCGAGAACGGTCAGTTCGTGATGATCGGCCTGCAACAACCCAACGGCCGCCCGCTCATGCGCGCTTACTCCATTGCCAGCCCGAACTGGGAAGAGCATCTGGAGTTCTTCAGCATCAAGGTGCCGGATGGCCCGCTGACTTCCCAATTGCAGCACTTGAAGGAAGGCGACGAGATCATCATCAGCAAAAAACCGACAGGCACCCTGGTGCTTGACGATTTGAAGCCGGGCAAACACCTGTACCTGCTCAGCACCGGCACTGGCCTCGCTCCATTCATGAGCGTGATCCAGGACCCGGAAACCTACGAGCGTTTCGAAAAAGTGATCCTGTGCCACGGCGTGCGTTACGTCAACGAAGTCGCTTACCGCGAGTTCATCACCGAGCACCTGCCGCAGAACGAATTCTTCGGCGAGGCCCTGCGTGAGAAGTTGATCTACTACCCAACCGTGACCCGCGAGCCGTTCGAAAACGAAGGCCGCCTGACCGACCTGATGCGTAGCGGCAAGCTGTTCACCGACATCGGCCTGCCGCCGATCAATCCCGAGGACGACCGCGCCATGCTGTGCGGCAGCCCAAGCATGTTGGACGAGACCAGCGAAGTGTTGAACAGCTTCGGCCTGAAAGTTTCGCCACGCATGCGTGAGCCGGGTGATTACCTGATTGAGCGTGCGTTCGTCGAGAAGTAAGCACCGCTCAAAAAATGTGGGAGCCGGCTTGTGTGGGAGCTGGCTTGCCTGCGATAGCATCACCTTGGTTCAACTGAATGACCGAGGCGTCTGCATCGCAGGCAAGCCAGCTCCCACATAAGCGGCTCCCACAGTTGTTTCCGGCGTTTATTCAGCGGGCAGCACTTCCAGCACACATATCGTCCCAGCCTCGGGATAGTGCCAGCGCACATCCACATCCCAGAACTGCGCACCATACTCGCGCTCAGGCCCAGGCGTCTGATACGCCGGCCGCGGATCCTGCGCCAAACACTGCTCAATCAACGCCACCAACGGCTCATCCAGCCGCTGGGCGTGGCTTTGTGCTTGGTGCAGCGCGGTCTTCAGCCACTGCACGGGAATCAGCGAGGGTGCGCCGCTGGCCATGTCATTGGTGGCCGTGTCGATGATGTCCGCATAGGGCACATACGGCTTGATATCCAGCACCGGCGTGCCGTCGAGCAGGTCGATCCCGGAAATCCACAGCCGCCCCGGCTCCACCTTGTCCAGCTTGACCACCGACTGGCCGATGCCATTGGGCCGGTGCGTCGCACGGGTCGCAAACACGCCCATGGAGGTGTTGCCACCCAGGCGCGGCGGGCGCACCTTCAGGCGGGGTTTGTCTTCCAGAGCCTGGTGGAACAGAAACAGCAGCCACACATGGCTGACCTGTTCCAGCCCCTGCACCGCCTCGCCGCCGTCGAACGGCGCCACCAGCTCCAGCACGCCACGGGCGGCAGGCGCCAGTTGCGGTTGGCGCGGGATGGCGAACTTCTCCTTGAAACAGGAGCGCACGAAGCCGACGGGCGAGACGTTGTAGCTCATGGCTTACGCACGCACCCGCAGGGTCAGGCCCTTGAGGAAGTTGCGCAGCAACTGGTCGCCGCAGGTGCGGTAGTTGGTGTGGCCGAACTTGCGGAACAACGCGCTCAGCTCAGGCTTGGACACCGGGAACTCGGCGGCCTTGAGGATGGCGTGCATGTCGTCTTCTTTCAGTTCGAAGGCCACGCGCAGCTTCTTGAGGATGATGTTGTTGGTCACCGGGGTTTCAATCGGCTGCGGCGGACGGCTTTCGTCCTTGCCACGCTTGAAGATCACCAGGCCATCAAGGAAATGCGCCATGACGTCGTCCGGGCAGAACACGAAGCCTTCTTCCTCGTCTTTCTTGAGGTAGGTCAGCAGGTCGTCCTTGGTCACGTCCATGCCGCCGAGCTTGATGATCTCGACCATCTTGTTGTCGCTGATGTCGAGCATGTAGCGCACGCTACGCAGTACGTCGTTGTGAATCATGGTGGGTAATCCTGGTATTCAACTGAGGACACCGCGCAAATCCGGCGGTGTCGAGAAAGGGGTAGCGGCTTAGAACTTCTCTTTGGCCGACAGGTAGCGCCACTGGCCGACCGGCACCTTGCCGATGGACACGCCGCCGATGCGGATGCGACGGATGGCGATGACCTTGAGGCCCACCGCTTCGCAAAACAGCGCGATCACGCCCGGCTGCGGGTTTTTCATCGCAAAACGCAGGCGGTTTTCGTTCTGCCAGCTGGCTTTGACCGCCGGCAGCTCCTTGCCTTTGTAGGTCAAGCCGTGGTTCAAGCGGTTGAGACCGTGGGCAACCATGTCGCCTTCGACTTCCACCACGTATTCCTGCTCGATCTTGGCGGCATCGGCGGTCAACTTGCGCAGAATCTTCCAGTCCTGGGTAAACACCAGCAGGCCGCTGGCCTTGGCTTGCAGGTCGGCGCTGGCGGTCAGGCGCAGGAAGTGGCCCTTGAGCGGGCGCTTGCTGAAGCGGTGTTCTTCGGACAGGGTGTCGGCGCTGATCGAGGCCATCGCCGTTTCTGCGTCCACGCCAACCGGCGCGTGCAGCAGGATGGTCACCGGCTCTGGCACGGTGGCCTTGGCGTCCGGGTCGAGCTCGACCTTTTGGGTGGTGACCTTGAACTGCGGCTCGTCGATCACTTCACCGTCCACCGAGACCCAGCCGCCTTCGATAAACAGCTCAGCCTCCCGACGGGAGCAACCGACCAGTTCGATAAGGCGTTTGGAGAGGCGTATGGGGTCAGTCATGACAGGGGCCGTAACAAAAGGGGGCGGCTATTGTACCTGCCTGGCGCCGGTTAATCCCGGCCCCATTTCAGTGCCGGCGTTTTTTGTGGAAGCTCTGGTTTTGCTGGGACCTGGCTTGTGTGGGAGCCAGCTCCCACAGAAGAGCGTAAACGCAGGTGCAGCAACGGATAAGGTTGGCCCAAACCATCATGCTCCGTCCGTCCGATCACCTCAAAGCCCTGTTTTAAGTAAAAACCCAGCGCCTGCGGGTTCTGTTCGTTGACGTCCAGCTCATCGGCGTTCATGTGTTCAATGGCATAACCCAGCAATTGCTGGCCAAGCCCCTGGCCACGGTACTGTGGGTCGATGAACAACATCTCGACCTTGCCCGCGGCGACCCCGGCAAACCCGGTGATGCGTTGATGCGGATCCTTGGTGCAAATCAGCATCACCGTATCCAGGTAATGGGTCAGCACCAGGTTGCGCAGCAGTTCGATGTAGCTGTCCGGCAAAAAATCGTGGGTAGCCCGCACCGAGGACTCCCAGATTTCAGTCAGTTTTTGATAGTCGCTGGTTTTAGGTGTGTGGATAACCGAATGCCGACGCATGCCCGCTGCCCCTGCCGATGATTGGCGATGAGCAAACGATAGACCTAAAAAAGCCCCACATCTTGATCAGATGCAGGGCTTTTTAGTGTGTACTGGATCAGTCGCGCTTTTCAGCCCACAGGTCGTACTCGTCGGCGTCGGTCACGGTGCACCAGACCTTGTCGCCCGGCTTCAAACCGCTGGCATCGTCGATAAACACGTTACCGTCGATCTCCGGCGCGTCGAAGAAGCAGCGGCCTACGGCGCCTTGCTCATCGACTTCGTCGATCAATACTTCGATTTCCTTGCCGATGCGCAGTTGCAGGCGCGCCGAGCTGATGGCCTGCTGGTGCGCCATGAAACGCTCCCAACGGTCTTGCTTGACGTCGTCCGGCACCACGGCCAGGTCCAGCAAGTTCGCCGGTGCGCCTTCCACTGGCGAATACTGGAAGCAACCGACGCGGTCGAGTTGCGCTTCGGTCAGCCAGTCCAGCAGGTACTGGAAGTCTTCTTCGGTTTCGCCGGGGAAGCCGACGATGAAGGTCGAACGGATGATCAGTTCCGGGCAGATCTCGCGCCAGTTCTTGATGCGCGCCAGGGTCTTGTCTTCGAAGGCCGGGCGTTTCATGGCCTTGAGCACTTTCGGGCTGGCGTGCTGGAACGGGATGTCCAGGTACGGCAGGATCTTGCCGGCGGCCATCAGCGGGATCAGCTCGTCGACGTGCGGGTATGGGTAAACGTAGTGCAGGCGCACCCACACACCCAGGCTGCTCAAGGCTTCGCACAGTTCGGTCATGCGGGTTTTCACCGGCGCGCCGTTCCAGAAACCGGTGCGATATTTCACGTCGACACCGTAGGCGCTGGTGTCCTGGGAGATCACCAACAGCTCTTTCACCCCGGATTTGACCAGGCGCTGGGCCTCGTCCAGCACATCACCGACCGGACGGCTGACCAACTTGCCGCGCATCGACGGGATGATGCAGAAACTGCAACTGTGGTTGCAGCCTTCGGAAATCTTCAGGTACGCGTAGTGACGCGGGGTCAGCTTGATGCCTTGCGGCGGCACCAGGTCGATCAGCGGGTTGTGATCCTGGCGCGGCGGCACTACTTCGTGCACGGCGTTGACCACCTGCTCGTACTGCTGCGGGCCGGTCACCGCCAACACGCTCGGGTGCACGTTGCGGATATTGCCTTCTTCCACACCCATGCAGCCGGTCACGATGACCTTGCCGTTTTCCTTGATCGCTTCGCCGATCACTTCCAGGGACTCAGCCTTGGCCGAATCGATGAAACCGCAGGTGTTGACCACCACCACATCGGCGTCCTGGTAAGTGGACACGACGTCATAGCCTTCCATACGCAGTTGCGTAAGGATGCGCTCGGAATCGACAAGCGCCTTCGGGCAACCCAGGGAAACAAAGCCAACCTTGGGGTTGGCTTTTGCGATGGTGGTGGACATGTCTAACCTCGGTATTGAATGACGCCGCCGCCGTGAAGGGCAGGCAGCGGACGGGCACTTGGTGTGCCTCTGATCAAAAAGTGCGCAATTCTATCGATGGGCAACGCGCTTGACCAGCTTTATGCGGGGAAATGCGACGAGTGCGGTGTTGGTCGATTCACCGCTCCCTGACCATGCTCTCAAGCCCGGACGTCTTGCTCTGTGCGGTGCGATACAACTTTAGACATTCCCACACCTAACGCCTGGAGTACTTTCAGGAGCGTGGAGAGCTTAGGGTCGCCGCCGACGGCGATGGATCGGTAAAGATTCGCTCTATTGAGCCCTGTGTTCTGCGACAAACTCAGCATTCCACCGCGAGCTTCCGCCACCCGGCGAACAGCGACAAGGAAGGCGTCTTCACCGCCCGCTTCATCGATCTCCTCAAGGGCGACAGAAAGATAGTCAAGGGCAAATGCTTCGTCGTCACGGAGCATTTCAAGGACGCTATCTTCATGAGAGCGAGTATGAATGGTCATTTTTGCTGCACCTTGTAGGACTTCCAAAGAGCCTTGGCCTGATCGATATCGTTTTGCTGTCTGGCCTTTGAGCCTCCGCCCAACAGAAAAACAATCTGCCGATCCTGAATTGCGTAATACACGCGAAACCCGGGGCCGAAATCGAGTTTCATCTCAAAGACCCCATCTCCCACCGGCTCGGTAACGCCAAAGTGACCAAGGGACGCTCGGTCCACTCTGGTCGTGATTCTTGCTTTTGAACGCGTGTCTTGCACGGTGTCCAGCCAGGCTTGGTAGATATCCACGCCATTGACTGACAATACGTGTTTCACCTCATACATGAGAAATGTACCTTAAAAGAGACAGATCGGTGATTGAGTTTCTATATCGACTGAACCTGCCCTATGGGGGCTCGATTTATTGATGGGGGGCGTCAAGCGAGGACGCGCTATTGAGCCGGGCCAGAAATATACGGTTGGCTGTAAGTGTGTTCAATGCAGGCTAAAAGGCTCCAAAGTGCCGCGTCATTTAGTGGCCACGCTCTAAAAGGGCTCCGAACACACGCGAACCGCGAAATCCCCCAACCGCTGCGCTATGCTTCGCGCCGTTGCCCACAGGTAAAACGCCAAGGTCAATAAAACGTCTGTTACGAGAAGTAAAACAGCGCATGCTACGGTCAGCTGAGACGCGCTGTTTATAAAAGACCTCAGGTCAAAGGGCAGGAGTGGTTGATGGGTCAGGCAAGTAGTCCGGCGGCAGGCGCCGCGCATTCCACCACGAAGCCGATTGGCATGCTGGTGGCCGCGGTCGGGGTGGTTTACGGCGATATCGGGACCAGCCCGCTCTACACCCTTAAAGAGGTGTTCAACGGCGGTTATGGGGTGCAGGTCAACCATGACGGCGTGCTGGGGATCCTGGCGCTGATCTTCTGGTCGCTGATCTGGGTGGTGTCGATCAAGTACATGCTGTTTGTGCTGCGCGCCGATAACCAAGGCGAAGGCGGCATCATGGCCCTGACTGCGCTGGCGCGGCGGGCGGCGGGGGAGCGCAAGAAACTGCGCAGTTTCCTCGTGGTGTGTGGCCTGTGCGGCGCGGCGCTGTTCTATGGCGACAGCATGATCACCCCGGCGATTTCCGTGTTGTCGGCCGTGGAAGGCCTGGAGTTGGCGTTTGACGGCCTGGAGAAATGGGTCGTGCCCATCGCCCTGGTCGTACTCGTGGCGCTGTTCCTGATCCAGAAACACGGCACCGATCATATCGGCAAGCTGTTCGGCCCGGTGATGGTGACCTGGTTCCTGGTGCTGGGCGGCCTTGGTGTGTATGGCATCACCCTGCACCCGGAAGTGCTCAGTGCGATGAACCCGATGTGGGCCGTGCGCTTCTTCGAGGCGCACCCGGGCATTGGCGTGGCGATTCTCGGCGCGGTGGTGCTGGCACTGACCGGCGCCGAAGCGCTGTACGCCGACATGGGCCACTTCGGCCGCAAGCCCATCGCCCGCGCCTGGTTCATCCTGGTGTTGCCGGCGCTGGTGCTCAACTATTTCGGCCAGGGCGCGATGCTGCTGGGCGACCCGGAAGCCGCGCGCAACCCGTTCTACTTGCTGGCGCCGAGCTGGGCGCTGATCCCGCTGGTGGTGTTGTCCACCCTGGCCACGGTGATCGCATCCCAGGCGGTGATCTCTGGCGCGTTCTCCCTGACCCGCCAGGCGATCCAGTTGGGTTACATCCCGCGCATGCACATCCAGCACACCTCCAGTGCCGAGCAAGGCCAGATCTACATCGGCGCGGTGAACTGGTCGCTGATGGTCGGCGTGATCCTGCTGGTGCTGGGTTTCGAGTCCTCCAACGCCCTGGCCTCGGCCTACGGCGTGGCGGTGACCGGCACAATGCTGATGACCACCATCCTGGTGTCGGCGGTGATGCTGCTGCTGTGGAAGTGGCCGCCGATCCTGGCGGTGCCGGTACTGGTCTGCTGCCTGTTGGTGGATGGGCTGTACTTCGCCGCCAACGTGCCGAAGATCATCCAGGGCGGCGCCTTCCCGGTGCTGGCGGGGATCGTGTTGTTTGTTTTGATGACGACATGGAAGCGCGGCAAGCAATTGCTGGTGGAACGCCTCGACGAAGGCGGCCTGCCGCTGCCGATCTTCATCAGCAGCATCCGCGTGCAGCCGCCCCATCGCGTGCAGGGCACGGCGGTGTTCCTCACCGCGCGCCCCGACGCCGTGCCCCACGCTTTGTTGCACAACCTGCTGCATAACCAGGTGTTGCATGAGCAAGTGGTGCTGCTGACGGTGGTCTACGAAGATATTCCACGGGTGCCGGTAGAGCGGCGCTTCGAGGTGGACGCCTTTGGCGACGGCTTCTTCCGTGTGATCCTGCACTTCGGCTTTACCGATGAGCCGGATGTGCCCGAAGCGCTGAAGCTGTGCCATCTGGAGGATCTGGATTTCAGCCCGATGCGCACCACCTACTTCCTCAGTCGTGAGACGGTGATCGCGTCGAAGATCGAAGGCATGGCGCGTTGGCGCGAAAGCCTGTTCGCCTTCATGTTGAAGAACGCCAACGGCAACCTGCGCTTCTTCAAGCTCCCGGTAAACCGGGTGATCGAGCTGGGTACCCAGGTCGAAATGTAAGCTGTTGCAGTACGGGAGCCGGCAATCGGCTCCCGGTTTCCTTCTGAACCCTGTGCAATCCACCGTTGTCGACTAGGCTCTAAGCACTGTTGAACAGTGCCCATAGAACCCAGAAGAGGTGCGCCATGAGCCAGCTGCTCGAACCCTATACCCTCCGTCAATTGACCCTGCTCAACCGCATCGCGGTGTCGCCGATGTGCCAATACTCCGCTGAAGACGGCCTGGCCAATGACTGGCACTTGGTGCACCTCGGCAGCCGCGCCGTGGGGGGCGCCGGCCTGATCTTCACCGAAGCTACCGCTGTGACTGCCGACGGTCGCATCACTGCCCAGGACCTGGGACTGTGGCACGACGCACAGATCGAACCGCTGCAACGCATCACGCGTTTTATCGCCGCCCAAGGCGCGGTGGCCGGGATTCAACTGGCCCACGCCGGGCGCAAGGCCAGCACCCATCGGCCGTGGATCGGCAAGCATGGCAGCGTCAAGCCGGACGACGGTGGCTGGGTGCCGGTAGGCCCATCGCCGATTGCCTTCGACCCGCAGCATACCCAGCCCAAACAGCTCGACGAAGGGCAGATCCAGCAAGTGATCGCAGACTTTGTCGCCGCCGCCAAACGCGCACTCACCGCAGGTTTTGAAGTGGTGGAAATTCACGCCGCCCACGGTTACCTGTTGCATCAGTTTCTCTCGCCGATCAGTAATCAGCGCCAGGACCAGTACGGCGGATCATTTGAAAACCGCATTCGCCTGGTGTTGCAGGTGACAGAGGCCGTGCGCCAAGTCTGGCCCGTGGAGCTGCCGTTGTTTGTGCGGGTATCGGCCACCGACTGGGTAGAAGACGGCTGGAACCCTGATGAAACCGTGGAACTGGCGCTCCGCCTCAAGGCACTCGGCGTGGACCTGATCGATGTGTCATCCGGTGGCACCGCCGCCAATGCCGAGATCCCCATCGGCCCCGGTTACCAGACGCGCTTCGCCGAGCGTGTGCGCAAGGAGGCGGGCATCGCCACCGGCACCGTCGGGATGATTACGGAACCGGCCCAGGCCGAGCACATCCTGCGCACGTGCCAGGCCGATATCATCTTTCTCGCCCGCGAACTGCTGCGCGATCCGTATTGGCCGTTGCATGCCGACGATGACCTGGGCGGGCGCAAGGCCATTTGGCCGGCGCAGTACCAGCGTGCAACCCATCGGGACCAGCCGATCCACGAGTCCGATCTGCGCGACTGACCTGCGCGCCTTGGCAGAACCCACCGATGACGGTGGGTTATTTATAGGGTGCGCCGCCAGCTTGGCCACGCCCATAACGTGGCTGCCCGCAGCAGCCACTCCATCGGTCCATAGGGATGAGTGCGCAGCCAGCGCGCGCTCAGCCACAGTTGCAAGACAAAGATCCCAAGTACCACCGGCAACATCAGCCAGGGTTGCAGCTGGTTGATCAAGCCTGCGCCATAGCCGCTGAACAGCAGCCCCAACAGGGCCGATTGCAACAGGTAGTTACTCAGGGCCATCTTGCCTACGGGCGCCAGCCACTGACACAGCCAAGACCCGACGGCAGAGCCGAACAGTTTCAGCATCAACAGGGCATACGCCGCGCTCAACAACGGTGCCGTGAGTTGCCCGACGCCAAAGGCGACGGTTTCCAGGCCACCGCCGGGCGCGTAGGCAGCGCTCAACGCATAGATCAGCGCGCCCAGCAGGCCCACGGGGAGGGTGAGGCACAGCAAGCGACGCAAGTGGGGTGCCCAGGGATACGGCGCCACCAGCCATTGGCGCCGCCCGGCGGCATAGCCGAAGAAGAACATCGCCAGGGCGCTCGGCCCTTGCAGCAGCCAAAGTGCCTGCACGGTGTTCCACAGGTGGCCGCTGTGAAAGTGCAACGTGTCCAGGGCACTGCCGCTGAAGGCCGCGAGTTTTGTTGCGGGTTCGCTGCTGGCGGCACCGCTGGCATCGCCCTCGAGGATTTGCAGCGCACCGAGCAACATCCACCCCGAGCAGGCAACGACGACAAGGCCGATTCCCCACCTACACGCCTTGGCCGGCGCCAGGCTGCGCGCTGCCAGCAGCACCAGGCCGAGCAAGGCGTAGGTGGACAGGATTTCGCCGTAATACAACAAGGCGCCGTGGACCACTCCTACGATCAGCAAGGCCAATTGCCTACGTACCATGCGTGGTGCAAACGCCGCATCGGCGCGTTCGGCGGCGGCCATCTGCAAGGTAAAGCTGTAGCCGAACAGAAAGGAAAACAGCAGGTAGAACTTGGTTTCGAACAGCAGCGAAATCACCAGGCGCATCAGGTGGTCGCCGGTGCCGGCGTAGTCGGGGTTGCTGAGGGGCGACGCGTAGTAGGGGTCGGCGAATGCACAGATGTTCACCACCAGAATGCCCAGCAAGGCAAAACCGCGCAGCGCGTCCACGTGGACCAGGCGTGTCGGCGTCATGTTCAGTGGCCTTGCAGCAGGTGGGTCACCAGGCCGCGCAGCACATCAATCTGCTGGTTCGGGTGGAAGTCCGCGTCGGCCGCCACTCGCGCGAACATGCCGTCGATCAGGGTGGCCAGCCAATTGGCCGCCTCGGGCACGGTCAAGGTCGTGTGCAATTGCCCGGCCTTGCCGGCAGCCTCGATCAGCGCCTCCAGGCCTTCGCGCAAGTAGCGGTCGTTGGCTTTCATCAGGTAAGCGACGGATTCATCACGGTGGCCCAAGGCGGAAATTTCCAATGCCAGGCCCGCGTAATGGCGGTCACACGCCAATTCACAGGTGTGGTCCACGAACGCCAGCAGCGCGGCCATCGGGTCTTCTGCAGCGGCCAATGGTGCCATGGCTTGTTGGATCTGCTCACCTTCGCGGGCCACCAGCGCCAGTAACACTTCATGTTTGCTGGCGAAGTAGTGGAACAGGTTACCGGCGCTCATCCCGGCAGCGGTGCAGATATCGGCCGTGCGGGTGGCGACGAAACCCGCTTCGGCAAAACACCGGGAAGCGGCGTCGAGCAATGCCATGCGTTTGCTTTCACGTTGTTGCGGATCAACGGTGCGCATCGTCGCCTCATTTATTAATTGAGTGGTCACTTAATTAAATGCCAGGTAAGAAACTTCTGCAAGATTTTTGCTCAATACCAATTATTTAAGTGATTACTCTAAAAAAATCGCACGGTTGGCAAGATCGTTTCTACGCTTAGGGTAAGTCTGGTTTCTGGCCCAGGGAGTCAGTCTGTTTGTCCGCTGAGGCATTGCGCTTCACGGGAGGCGGTTAATGGGCATCAGGAACAGTTGATTGAATTCAGGAGTAGTAGTCCATGGCCAAGTCCTATGGTGTTGTGGGTGCAGTGGCGTTTTTTCTGACCCGCAGAATGTCTTTATGGGGTCGAAGATTGAGTTCGGATGAGGCCGAATTGCTGGCGCAGTACCGCGCCCTGACCGAGAACGATCAGGTGGCGATGCGGTATCTGATTGGGGCGATGAAGAGTGTGTCGCGGTTCTGAATACGCAACTGAACCCATGTGGGAGCTGGCAAGCCAGCTCCCACATTTTGCATCAGGTGTACTTACGCTGGTCCGGCGCCGGCGGGAAGTACTGGTACAGCCAGGTTTCACTCAAAGTGCGGTCCTGGGTACGGATAAACAGGCGCAGTTCTACCGGCTCCACGCTGTCGCTGGTGGGGTACCAGTCGAACAGGATGCGGTAGCCCTTGATGTTATCGAGTACCAGAATGCTGAAATCCTTCACCTCGCCATGGGAGCAGGTCACCACCGGTTCGATCCCGGTGCCGGCCGGCAGGCGATCCAGGCCGCCGCCCTTGAAGTCCACGGCAAAACGACGGGCCCACACCGGTGGGTAGTGCTCGCCCGGGGCCCAGCCTTCGGTAAAGCCGCCCATGCCTGAGCGGGTGGCGTCGACTTGTGCCAACGGCGTGCTCACCGGCGGCAGGGCGCTCCAGTACAGCTTGTAGCCGTAGTTGAGTGAGTCGCCGGCAGCGACCGGTTTTTTCGGCGTCCAGAAGGCCACGATGTTGTCCATGGTCTCGCCGGTGGTAGGGATTTCCAGCAGGTCGATGGAGCCTTCGCCCCACGCCGTGGTCGGTTCGACCCACAGGCTTGGGCGCTTGCTGTACCAGTCCACGGTGTCCTGGTAGCTGGCGAATTCATGGTCGGTCTGCACCAGGCCGAACCCTTTCGGGTCTTTGTCGGCGAACGCGTTGAACTGCAGCTTGGCCGGGTTGTTCAGCGGGCGGCAGATCCACTCGCCGTTGCCGCGCCACATCGCCAGGCGATCCGAGTCGTGGATCTGCGGGTGGATGGTGTCGCACATGCGGCGTTCATGGGTGCCGCAGCTGAACATGCTGGTCATCGGCGCAATGCCCAGTTGGTCGATGGCGGTGCGCGCATTGATATGGGCGTCGATGGCCATCACCACCTGGGTGGCCTGGCAGTCGATGTCGAAACGATAGGCGCCGGTGGCACTCGGCGAGTCGAGCAAGGCGTAGACCACAAAACGCGTGGCGTCCTTGTCTGGGGTTTCGAACCAGAACTGCGTGAAATCCGGGAATTCTTCGCGCTTTTTCGCGTAGGTATCAATCGCCAGGCCGCGTGCGGAAAGTCCGTATTGGCCGGTGTTGTCCACCGCACGGAAGTAGCTGGCGCCGAGGAACGACAACACATCATGGCGATCCAGTTCCGGTGCCTTGAACAGCTTGAAGCCGGAGAAGCCCAGGTCGCCTTTCAGTTGTTTTGTATCGACGGTGGTTTTTTCGTAGTTGAACAGCGAAGGGCGGAAATGCACCTCGCGGGCCTCACGGGTCTTGGGATCGACACTGTGCATGCGCACCGGCGTCTTGAAACCCATGCCGACGTGGAAGAACTGCACGTCCAGTTGGCCGTTCAAGTCCTTCCACAGCGAATGGTTGCCGTCATAGCCGATGGCGTTGAAATTCTGCGGGCTCATGGTCGCCAGGGTCGGCGGCAGCACCTGCTTGGTGTCTTTATACGCAGTGCCGGCGAGTTGCTTGGCCTGGGCCTTGAGTGTTTCAAAATCGAATGTCACAGCCTTGCCGTCGGCGGCACGGTTCCCGGCCCAGGCCTGCGCGGCGAGCAGGCCGCTGGCCGACAACCCGGTGTAGGCCGCGATGGCCATGGACGCTTTGAGCAAATTCCTGCGGTGCATAGAGACAACCTGTCGTGAGCAAATCCCGCGCCGTTCCTGGCACGTGCTGGATCAGAAATTACGGTTCGGACATGCCTTCGGCCAAACGCAACGGACAATAAACAGACGCCGGATAGCTTAAGCGGTTCGATGGTGTAGGAAAAATGATTGATAGCGGGGTGATGGCATTGCAAGTGCGACAAGACATTTCCGGGGGCCGCAGCCGGGCACATTACTCAGGAAAGATGAAGGTTCAATGTGAAAGCCAGCTCCCACACAAGCCAGCTCCCACATTCAGAATGTATTTCAGCCTACTTCACCGACGGCCCTATACGCCTCATCAATCGCCGCATGGGCATACGCACTCCACGCCGCATCCGAATTGGCGATGCTCACATGTCCCACCGGCTTGCGCGCCAGGCTCATCCACGCCTCGCTCTCATCGGCGTCGTCAAACAGGCTGTTGGAGAAGCTCGCATAACCATGTGACCAGCGGTTGACCGTGATCGCCAGGATGTCCGTTTCATGCTGGAAACCACCCGGCCCGAGCATGCGTTGTAACTGGTCACGCAATTGCGCTTCCAGTTGTTCGAACGTCTGCCCATACAACCTGCCGCGCCCGGCGCGGGCCTGGTCGCGGGCGTTCATGCCGCTGTTGGGGCTGGTCGGCACGTAGACCATGTGCAAGCCAATCGGCTGCGTCGGGTCGCGCGGGTGGTCGTAGCCGCCCATGCTCACCGGGTAGTCCAGCTTGATCCGGCTGTAAGGCTGGGTCGCCGCGTAGATTTCATGCACCCCCAGCTTCTGGAACGACTGCCAATTGCGGATCACCACCTTGGTGTACACCAGCGGGTATTTCACGTTCTGGCTCAAGGCGTGGGCCTGGGTTGCCGGCAGGTCTTTCAACAGGTACGGAATCATCATGTTGTAGCAGGCCAGGATGCAGCGCTTGCCACGCACCTGTGCGAGTTGCCCACCACGGCTGTAGCCGATATGCACGCCATCGCCGACGTTACGCACGCTGACCGCCGTGCTGTTCAGGCGCAGCCGCACGGCGGACGTCGGCTGGTCGAGCCGGGCGTAGTCAAACGGCGCCAGCACGATATCGTCCATGGTGTGCCCCGGCGCCACACCCGGGATCAGGCTGCGCACCAGCAAGCGCGCCACCGACGCGTTGCCATCGGGGAAGTGGTAGATGTAAGGCTCTTCCATCTCTGCCGCCGCTTCTTCGCTGATCGGCGCCAGGTTCATTCCGGCAAAGCCTGGGAAACCCACGCTATAGGCGTCAGCTGAAGCCACGGCATCAATGCTCAACGCCATGAAGTCATTGGTGCGGCTCTGGAAGTACTTCACCGCACCTTCCGATAAACCTACGTTCTTCAGGAGGAAATCGCGGTAGCTGGTGGCAGCCAGGTAGTCGGCCTTTTCTTTGGCGGTCTTGCCCGGCAGGTAATCCTTGGGCGCGGTGTGCAATTCGATCAAGGCCAGACGATCCGCCTCGGGCAGCGGAAAGTCATGGATGAAGTCGCTGATGGCGCGCGCATTCAGCTGGTCTGGCGCAATATCGTCGGCCACCATCGGTGTCGGGTCGCCGGTTACCAGTTTGTCTTCGCCGAAGTTTTCCTTGTCGAAAAACACCCCGCGCGACAGGCCCAGACCTGGGTAGAACTGGCGGTCGAAGGCGGTTTCGAAGCGCTTGATATTCACCCCGAGTTTCCTCAACAGCCCGTTGACCTCTTTGCTATAGAGGTGGTTGGGCGACTGAAACGCCTCGCTGCCGCCATACCCGATAATCATGCGGCCACCGGCCTGGAACTCGTTGCGCTTGGCGTGGCCGCCAAAGTCGTCGTGGTTTTCCAGGATCAGGATCTTGGCCTTGGGATGCTTCTCGCGGTAGAACCACGCTGCCGACAAACCGCTCAAGCCGCCGCCGACCACCACCAGGTCATAGGTCTCGTTGATCGGCAGCTTTTCGGTGTTGAACACCTTCTTTTCCCAGCCCATCTGGTGCGCCACTTCGAACGAGCCAACATGGCTGCCGCGCAGGCCGGTGAGGGCGGGCGGGTAGTAGCGACCGTCGGGGGCGGCTTGCAGGATTTGCAGCGGGGTCATGCCAGCAGCCAGGGTGATGGCGACGCCGTTGAGGAAGTCGCGGCGGGTGATGTCCATGGGGAAAACCTACGAATATTTATTGTTATGAGAAGGCCCATGTGGGAGCCGCTTTATGTGGGAGCGGGCTTGCCCGCGATAGCGGTGGTTCAGTTATAGCCTCTTCGACTGACACACCGTCATCGCGGGCAAGCCCGCTCCCACATTTGCCTGCGTTCACAAGGGAAAGCGCGTCAGTGCTTGAACATCACATGCCGCACGGTGGTGTAGTCCTCCAGCCCATACATGGACATGTCCTTGCCATACCCCGACAGTTTCTGACCGCCGTGGGGCATTTCGCTGACCAACATGAAGTGGGTATTCACCCAGGTGCAGCCGTACTGCAAACGCGCGGCCAAACGGTGGGCGCGGCCTACGTCGGCGGTCCACACGGATGACGCCAAGCCGTAGTCCGAATCGTTGGCCCAACCCAATACCTGGGCTTCATCGCTGAACTTGGTCACCGACACTACCGGGCCGAACACCTCGCGGCGCACGATTTCATCGTCCTGTTGTGCGTCGGCCAGTACGGTTGGTTCAAAGAAGAAACCATTGCCTTCCACGGCCTTGCCACCGGTGATCAGGCGGATATGCGACTGCGCCACGGCGCGCTCGACAAACCCTGCCACTCGGTCGCGGTGTTGCGCGGTGATCAGCGGCCCCAACTCGGTGCTGGGGTCATCCTGCAAACCATGCTTGATGCTCGCGACTGCCGCGCCGAGCTTCTCGACAAACGCGTCGTAGATATCCGCCTGGGCGTAGATCCGGCAGGCGGCCGTGCAATCCTGGCCGGCGTTGTAGAAACCGAAGGTACGAATGCCTTCTACGGCGGCATCGATATCCGCGTCATTGAAGATGATCACCGGCGCCTTGCCACCCAGCTCCATGTGCATGCGCTTCACGCTGTCGGCGGTGCTGGAGATGATGTTCGCGCCGGTGGCGATGGAGCCGGTCAGCGACACCATGCGCACTTTCGGATGGTTCACCAGTGGGCTGCCCACCGTTGGCCCACGGCCGAATACCAGGTTGAGTACACCCGCCGGGAAAATTTCCGCCGCCAGTTCGACCATGCGCAGCGCGGTCAGCGGGGTTTGTTCCGACGGCTTGAGCACCACGGTATTACCGGCAGCGAGGGCGGGGGCGATTTTCCACGCGACCATCATCAGCGGGTAGTTCCACGGCGCGATGGAGGCGATTACGCCGACCGGGTCGCGACGGATCATCGACGTGTGCCCCGGCAAGTACTCACCACCGGCCGAACCGCTCATGCAGCGGCTGGCGCCGGCGAAGAAGCGGAACACGTCGGCAATCGCCGGGATCTCGTCGTTCAGCGCGGCGCTGTAGGGTTTGCCGCAGTTGTCCGACTCCAGCTTGGCCAGCTCTTCACCGTGGGCTTCGATGGCGTCCGCGAGTTTCAGCAGCAGCAGGGAACGGTCCTTCGGCGGGGTTTGCGACCAGCTTTCGAAGGCCGCATCGGCGGCGCGCACGGCGGCGTCTACCTGGGCTTCGCTGGCTTCGTTGATTTCCACCAGCACGCGGCCGAGTGCCGGGTTGAAGATGGCTTGTGCCGGGCCTTCGCCTGCGACCAGGTGGCCGTTGATCAGTAATTTGGTTTGCATGATTCAGCTCTCCACAAACTATTGTTATCTCCCTGAAGAAACCCGATTCAACTGTGGGAGCAGGCAAGCCAGCTCCCACATTGATCGTGTTTCCACAGTGGCAATGTGTTGTCAGTTATTTACCGCCACTCCCCGCCACGCTTTCACCGCCGCGCGTCAGGTAATAGGCACCGAGAATCGGGAACATCGTCACCAGCATCACCAGCATCGCGACCACGTTGGTCACCGGCACATCCCGTGGCCGGCTCAACTGGTTGAGCAGCCACAACGGCAAGGTGCGCTCGTGGCCGGCGGTGAAGGTGGTGACGATGATTTCGTCGAACGACAGCGCAAACGCGAGCATTCCGCCAGCCAGCAGCGCCGAGCCGAGGTTGGGCATGATGATGTAGCGGAAGGTCTGCCAGCCGTCGGCGCCGAGGTCCATCGAGGCTTCGATCAGGCTGTGGGAAGTGCGGCGCAAACGGGCGATCACGTTGTTGTAGACGATCACCACGCAGAAGGTCGCGTGGCCGACGATGATGGTGAACATCCCCGGCTCGATGCCCAGGGTCTTGAACGTCGCCAGCAAGGCGATACCGGTGATGATCCCCGGCAGCGCAATCGGCAGGATCAACATCAGCGACACACCCTGCTTGCCGAAGAACTCGCGGCGATACAAGGCCGCCGAGGCCAGCGTGCCGAGCACCATGGCAATCAGCGTGGCGATGGCCGCGATCTGCAATGACAGCTTGATCGCTTCCAGCACGTCCGGCCGGGCGAAGGCCACGCTGAACCACTTCAAGGTAAAACCCTGGGGTGGAAAGCTGAACGCCGCTTCTTCGGTGTTGAAGGCGTAGAGGAAGATGATCAGGATCGGGAAGTGTAAAAACACCAGGCCGCCCCAGGCTGCGATCTTCAAGCCTAATGATGATTTCTCAGAGTGCATCGAAGGCCCCCAGGCGTTTGACGATGGACAGGTAAACCGCGATCAGCACGATCGGCACCAGGGTGAACGCCGCCGCCATGGGCATATTGCCGATGGCGCCTTGCTGGGCGTAGACCATGCCGCCGACGAAGTACCCCGGCGGGCCTACCAGCTGCGGCACGATGAAGTCGCCCAATGTCAGCGAGAAGGTGAAGATCGAACCGGCAGCAATCCCCGGAATCGACAGCGGCAGAATCACCTGCATAAACGTCTGACGCGGCTTGGCGCCCAGGTCGGCCGAGGCTTGCAGCAACGACGGCGGCAAACGCTCCAGCGAGGCCTGGATCGGCAGGATCATGAACGGCAGCCAGATGTAGACAAACACCATGAACCGCCCCAGGTGCGAGGTGCTCAAGGTGCTGCCGCCCACGCCGGGAATGCCCAGCACGAACTGCAACACCGGCTCCAGGCCCAGGTGCTGCACAAACCACTGCGCCACGCCGCCCTTGGCCAGCAGCAGGGTCCAGGCATAGGCCTTGACGATGTAGCTGGCCCACATCGGCATCATCACCGCGATGTAGAAAAACGCCTTGGTCTTGCCGGTGGTGTAGCGCGCCATGTAGTAGGCGATGGGGAAGGCCACCACGGCGCTGGCGATGGACACCACGATCGCCATGCTCAGGGTGCGCAGGATGATGTCGAAGTTCGACGGCTGGAACAGCGCGGCGAAGTTGGCCAGGGTCAGGTCCGGCGTGACCGCCATGGTGAAGTCGTCAAAGGTGTAGAACCCTTGCCAGAGCAAGGTCAGCAGCGAGCCGAGGTAGATCGCGCCGAACCAGATCAGCGGCGGGATCAACAACATCGCCAGGTACAGGTTGGGTTTGCGGTACAGCAGGTTGGAAAACCTGCGCATCGGCGGTTGGGAAAGGGCCAGACTCATGTCACACCTCGCCTGCGATGTCGGTCAATGGCGTCATGGCTTCACGGGCCCAACGGGCGGTGATCGACTGGCCGACCTGATGACCGCTGCTGATGTCCAGCCACTGGTTGTTGGCCTGGCTGATGTTCAAGGCCTGGCCGTTTTCCAGTTTCAGCTCATAGCGCGTGGCGCTGCCCTGGTATTGGATGTCGTGCAACAGGCCGCTGACTTCCACTTCGCCGGCCGCCAGTGGGCCTTCGGCAAAACGCACGTGCTCCGGGCGGATCGAAAACGGCTGAGGGTTGCCGCTGAGGCGCTGGGCCAGCTCGCCGCGAATCACGTTGGAGGTGCCGACGAACTCGGCGACAAAGGTGGTGGCCGGCTTCATGTACAGGTTGCGTGGGGTGTCGACCTGTTCGATGCGGCCTTTGTTGAACACCGCCACCCGGTCGGACATCGACAGCGCTTCGGTCTGGTCGTGGGTCACGAAGATAAAGGTGATGCCGAGCTGGCGTTGCAGCTTTTTCAGCTCGCTTTGCATCTGCTCGCGCAGCTTGAGGTCGAGGGCGCCCAGCGGCTCATCCAGCAGCAATACGCGCGGGCGATTGACCAGGGCGCGGGCCAGGGCCACACGCTGGCGCTGGCCGCCGGACAGTTGCACCGGCTTGCGCTCGCCGTAGCCGCCGAGGGCGACCATCCCCAGGGCTTCCTCGGCACGATTCAGGCGCTCGACCTTGCCGACGCCCTTGACCTTGAGGCCATAGGCCACGTTATCGCGCACATTCATATGGGGGAACAGCGCGTAATCCTGGAACACGGTGTTTACGTCGCGCTGATACGGCGGCAAGCCCGCGGCTTCCTCGCCATGAATCCGGATCGAGCCTGCGCTCGGTTGCTCGAACCCGGCGATCAGGCGCAGGCACGTGGTCTTGCCCGAGCCGGAAGGGCCGAGCATGGAAAAGAACTCGCCGTCCTGGATATCGATGGAAACCCGGTCAACGGCTTTCACTTCGCCGAACTGACGGGAAACGTGGGTGAATTGGACTGCAAGCGTCATGGTGCGGTGCTCCGAAAAGTCTCAGGCAGAGGTGATCGTTCCCACGCTCCGCGTGGGAATGCCTCCTGTGACGCTCTGCGTCACGACGTTAAAAGCGGACGCAAAGCGTCCTGGGCTGCATTCCCACGCAGAGCGTGGGAACGATCAGGTTTAGCGGCCGCCCATGATCGCAATGTAATCCTGGGTCCAGCGGCTATACGGCACGAACTTGCCACCTTCAGCCTGCGGGGTTTTCCAGAAGGCGATCTTGTCGAACTGGTCGAAACCATTGGTCTTGCAACCCTCGGCGCCGAGCAGTTCGCTTTCCTTGCACGCCGCTGGCACCGCCGGCAGCGAGCCGAACCAGGCCGCCACATCGCCCTGCACCTTGGGTTGCAGTGACCAATCCATCCACTTGTAGGCGCAGTTCGGGTGCTTGGCCTCGCTGTGCAACATGGTGGTGTCGGCCCAGCCGGTGGCGCCTTCCTTGGGGATGGTCGACGCAATCGGCTGCTTCTCGTTGACCAGGCCGTTGACCTGGTACGGCCACGCGCTGGAGGCCACCACGCCTTCGTTCTTGAAGTCACTCATTTGCACGGTGGTGTCGTGCCAGTAGCGGTGGATCAACGGTTGCTGGGCGCGCAACAGGTCAAGCACGGCCTTGTACTGGGTTTCGGTCAGTTCATACGGGTTCTGGATGCCCAGTTCCGGTTGGGTCGACTTGAGGTACAGCGCCGCGTCGGCGATGTAGATCGGGCCGTCATAGGCCTGCACGCGGCCCTTGTTCGGCTTGCCGTCCGGCAGGTTCTGCGCCTCGAACAGCACGTTCCAGCTGGTGGGCGCGGTCTTGAACACGTTTGTGTTGTACATCAACACGTTCGGGCCCCACTGGTAGGGGGTGCCGTAGGTTTGCTGGCCGACCACGTACCACGGCGCATCCTTGAGGCGCGGGTCAATGTTCTTCCAGTTCGGGATCAGCGCCGTGTTGATCGGCTGCACGCGCTTGCCGCCGATCAAACGCAGCGAAGCGTCGCCCGAGGCAGTGACCAGGTCATAGCCGCCCTTGGCCATCAGGCTGACCATTTCGTCAGAGGTGGCGGCGGTTTTTACGTTGACCTTGCAGCCGGTTTCCTTCTCGAAACCGGTGACCCAGTCGTAGGCCTTGTCGCTTTCGCCACGTTCGATATAGCCGGGCCAGGCGACGATATCCAGCTGGCCTTCACCAGCGCCAACGGCCTTGAGCGGTTCGGCGGCCTGCAGGCTGGCGCTGGCCAGCAGCGCGGTGGCCAGGGCACTGAGCAGTGCGGTCTTGTGCGCGGACATGGGGGTTCCCTCTTCTTTAATTATGGTCGGGGCAGTTTTTCGCAAACCGGTGACGCATGAGCTTAGTTGTTGTTTTAGAGATGCTGGCCGTGGCGCGCCATGATGTGGCGCACCACGCTGTAGTCCTGTAGCGAATCGCTGGACAGATCTTTGCCATACCCCGAGCGCTTCAAGCCGCCATGGGGCATTTCGCTGACCAGCATGAAGTGGCTGTTGATCCAGGTGCAGCCGTATTGCAGACGGGCGGCGACCTGCATGGCCTTGTCCAGATTCTGGGTCCACACCGAGGAAGCCAGGCCGTATTCGGAGTCGTTGGCCCAGTCCACCGCTTGTTCCAGTTCATCGAAGCGGGTCACGGTGACCACCGGGCCGAACACTTCGCGCTGGACGATTTCATCACTTTGTTTACAGCCGGCCAGCAGGGTCGGCTGGTAATAGAAGCCCGCGCCGGAATGCACGGCGGCGCCGGTCACGCGTTCGATATGTGGCTGGCCGAGGGCGCGTTCGACAAAACTGGCCACGCGGTCGCGCTGGCGCGTGCTGATCAGCGGGCCGAGTTCGTTGTCGGCGTCGCGTTTGCCGGCAAAGCGCAGGCTGCTGACCGCGGCGCCCAGCTCGGCGACCAATTTGTCGTGAATCCCGGCCTGGGCATAGATGCGGCAGGCGGCGGTGCAGTCCTGGCCGGCGTTGTAGTAGCCATAGGCGCGTACGCCCTCGACCACGGCTTGCAGGTCGGCGTCGTTGCACACGATCACCGGCGCTTTGCCGCCGAGTTCCAGGTGCGTGCGTTTCAGGGTTTTCGACGCGGCTTGTAGGATTTTCTGCCCGGTGACGATATCGCCGGTCAGCGAGACCATGCGCACTTTCGCGTGGCTGACCAAATGGCTGCCGACGCCTTCGCCGCCGCCACACAGAATGTTGATCACCCCGCGTGGCAGCAATTGGCTGAGGGCTGGCGCCAGGGCCAGGATCGACAGCGGCGTGTGCTCCGATGGCTTGAACACCAGGGTATTGCCGGCGGCCAGGGCCGGGGCGATTTTCCACGCGGCCATCATCAGCGGGTAGTTCCACGGCGCAATCGAGGCCACCACACCAATCGGGTCGCGGCGCACCATGCTGGTGTAGCCCGGCAGGTATTCGCCGCTGAGCTGGCCGGTCTGGCAGCGCACGGCGCCGGCGAAGAAGCGGAACACATCCACCGTTGCGCTCAAGTCATCCTGGCGCGCCAGGTGCAACGGCTTGCCGCAGTTCAGGGATTCCAGGCGGGCCAGGTAATCGGCTTGCTTTTCGATGGCGTCGGCGATGCCGAGCAAGATGTTCGAGCGTTGTTGCGGCGTGGTCCGCGACCAACCGGCAAAGGCGCGGTGGGCGGCGAGGATCGCGCTTTCGACTTGCTCGGTGCTGGCTTCGGCGATCTGGGTGAGGACTTCACCGGTGGCCGGGTTGAGGATCGGTTCGGCAAAACCCTGGCCCTGGACCAGTTCGCCGTCGATCAGCAACGCAGTGAGCAGCGGGGTGGGCGCGCCGGACATTTTTCGCGATCTCTTTTCTTGTGTGGCCATGGGCGTTCTCTTACGAGGGCCTGACCTTTCTCTTATGGATGCACAGAGACTAGAGGTCAGGCGCGAGGTCAACAAATACTAAATACTGAATGCAGCATTCGATTAAATAGATGGCTTGCGCGGGTGCGGCTGTTCGCGGGCGACCGTCAGGAACGGGTCGACCAAGGCCGGCCGCGCGGTGCCACGGCGCCAGGCCAGGCCGACGTCGAGGGTCTGGCTGAGGTCGGCAATCGGCCGCGCTTCAATAATGTCGCCCTCCAGTGACCAGGGGCGGTAGGTCATGTCGGGCTGGATCGACACGCCCAGGCCTGCCGCCACCAGGCTGCGCACGGCTTCGGTGGACGCGGTGCGTAGGGTCACGCGCGGTTGCAGGCCGGCGCTGGTCCACAGGCGCTGGGCGTTGTGGCCCATTTCATCGACGTTCAACTGGATCAGCGGCTCGCGCGCCACGTCGGCGAGGTTGATGCTGTCGTGCTCCAGCAGCGGGTGTTGCGCCGGCAGCCACAGGCGGTGCGGGGAGTGGGTGAGCACTTCGGTTTGCAGGGCGTGGCGGTCTTCGAGGTTGGAGAGGATCAGCACGCCTACGTCGATTTCGCCGCTGACCAGCAAGTGCTCGATATACGGGCGCTCGTCCTCCATCACGCGGATTTCCACATTTGGATAGGCGCGCTGGAAACGCGTGAGCAGATCCGCCAGGTAATAGCCGGCCACCAGGCTGGTCACGCCGATGATCAACTGCCCGGCCACTTGGTCGGTGCTCTGTTGCAGGCTGCGCTTGGCGTTGTCGACGGTGGCGAGAATCAGGTGGGCTTGGCGTAGGAATTGATGACCCTGGTGGGTCAGGGTCATG
Organism: Pseudomonas sp. Marseille-Q1929; assembly: GCF_017316265.1. Taxonomy (NCBI): domain Bacteria; kingdom Pseudomonadati; phylum Pseudomonadota; class Gammaproteobacteria; order Pseudomonadales; family Pseudomonadaceae; genus Pseudomonas; species Pseudomonas sp. Marseille-Q1929. The sequence goes on along the minus strand of NZ_JAFLWU010000001.1, from coordinate 184,687 downwards.
CCCTTGGCGTGACGGTTGAACAGGTTGACGCCGATTTCCTGCTCCAGTTGCTGGATCGCCAGGGTCAGGGTCGATTGGGAAATGAAGGCGGTCTGCGCAGCGGCGGAGATCGAACCTGTCTCGGCCACGGCGATAAAGTGCCGGATTTGACGCAAGGTCATCATGCTGGAATTACCAGTGGGGTGTTTTTATAGATTTGTTCGAGTGTATATCGGTTTTAGCGAAGGGTCGCCGCGTTACATCTGGAAGCACTCTAGATCGGGGCTTTTTGGCACTTAGTTTTACGCTGGGGGCCTATTGGTCCTATGAACCTAAGTGTCTGGAGGCTACGAATGAATACCCGTGGATTGCTCGATCAACTGCTCAAATCTGGCCAGGACATGTTGCAAAACAAGGCTGGCGGCCAGCGTAAGCAGGAAGACAAAGGTGCCCTCGGTGGTCTGCTTGGCGGCGGCGGCCTGGGCAGCCTGCTCGGCGGCGCGGGCGGTGGCGCACTCGCGGCGGGGGCCATGGGCCTGCTGCTGGGCAATAAAAAGGCGCGCAAGTTCGGCGGCAAGGCCCTGACCTACGGCGGCCTGGCCGCGTTGGGCGTGATTGCCTACAAAGCCTATGGCAACTGGCAGGCGCAACAGGCCAATGCGCCCAAGGGCGAGCCGCAGACTATCGACCGCCTGCCGCCGGCCCAGGTCGAGCAGCACAGCCAGGCCATCCTCAAGGCGCTGGTCGCCGCCGCCAAGGCTGACGGCCATGTTGATGAGCGTGAACGCACATTGATCGAAGGCGAATTCACCAAGCTGGACAACGATCGCGAGCTGCAAAGCTGGCTGCACGCCGAACTCAACAAACCCCTGGACCCGGCCGATGTGGCCCGCGCGGCAGGCACTCCGGAAATGGCCGCCGAGATGTACATCGCCAGCGTGATGCTGGTGGACGAGGAAAACTTTATGGAAAAGGCCTACCTCGATGAGTTGGCGCGCCAGCTCAAGCTTGAGCCGGGGCTGAAGGCCGAGCTGGAAAAACAGGTGCGCCTGAACCAATAAACACCTGCAATACACCGATCAAACTGTGGGAGCGGGCTTGCCCGCGATGAGGGCGTGTCAGTCGATGCATTTGTTGGCTGGCATACCGCCATCGCGGGCAAGCCCGCTCCCACAGTTTTTTACCGAGTCGGGCTTTGTTCCGGAGGAGGGCGGCTCCCGCCTTTATGGGTTGCCCGGGTTGTTTTTGGATTATGTGAACATTCCATCAAAACCCGTTGATTAATGAGGGCTTCTGCTCAGCTATACTCCCCTCCATTTGAATGGCCCTGCGAGGAATTACTGTGAAGAACTGGACCCTGCGCCAACGGATCTTGGCAAGTTTTGCGGTCATTATCGCCATCATGCTGTTAATGGTTGTGGTCTCTTATTCACGGTTGTTGAAGATCGAAGCCAGCGAAGTTGCCGTGCGCGACGACGCGGTGCCGGGGGTTTACCTCAGTTCGATGATCCGCAGCGCCTGGGTTGACAGCTACCTGCAAACCCTCGAATTGCTGGGCCTGCGCGAAGACAAGAAGCTCAGCGACGCCGACAAGGCCGAGTTCAAGTCCTTCGAAGCGCGCATCCTGCAGCAGATGAGCAACTACGAACAAACCATCGCCGGCAGCGAGGACCGTTCCGAGTTCGACCGATTCGAGGCGCTGCACCAGGTCTACAACAAGAGCCTGTCCACGGTGCTCGACAGCCTGCAACGCGGCGACCTGGTGGCCGCGCGCAAGGAGTTCGACACCCAGCTCACGCCGACCTGGACCGCAGGCCGCATGAAGCTCAATGACATCATTACCGAAAACAAGAACGTCGCCGATCGTGCGACCAACGCCATCGATGATGCCGTCTCTGCCGCCAAACTGAGCATGTTCCTGTCCCTCGCGGTGGCGATCCTGGCCGCCGGCCTGTGCGGCCTGCTGCTGATGCGCGCGATCATGGCGCCGATGCAGCGCATCGTCGAAATCCTCGGCACCATGCGCGACGGCGACCTGAGCAAACGCTTGAACCTGGAGCGCAAGGACGAATTCAACGCGGTCGAGACCGGCTTCAACGACATGATGACCGAGCTTACGGCCCTGGTATCCCAGGCCCAGCGCTCGTCGGTGCAGGTGACCACCTCGGTCACCGAGATTGCCGCCACCTCCAAGCAGCAACAGGCCACCGCCACTGAAACAGCGGCCACCACCACCGAGATCGGCGCAACATCGCGTGAGATCGCCGCCACTTCCAAGGATCTGGTCCGCACCATGACCGAAGTTTCCACCGCTGCCGACCAGGCGTCGGTGGCTGCGGGCTCCGGCCAGCAAGGGCTGGCGCGCATGGAAGAAACCATGCACTCGGTGATGGGCGCCGCCGACCTGGTCAACGCCAAGCTCGCGATCCTCAATGAGAAGGCCGGCAACATCAACCAGGTGGTGGTGACCATCGTCAAGGTCGCCGACCAGACCAACCTGCTGTCCCTCAACGCCGCCATCGAGGCCGAGAAGGCCGGTGAATACGGGCGCGGTTTCGCCGTGGTCGCCACCGAGGTGCGCCGCCTGGCCGACCAGACCGCCGTGGCCACTTACGATATCGAACAGATGGTGCGTGAGATCCAGTCGGCGGTGTCCGCCGGCGTGATGGGCATGGACAAATTCTCCGAAGAAGTACGCCGCGGCATGTTTGAAGTGCAGCAGGTCGGCGAGCAGCTGTCGCAGATCATCCATCAGGTACAGGCCCTGGCGCCGCGGGTGCTGATGGTCAACGAAGGCATGCAGGCCCAGGCCACCGGCGCCGAGCAGATCAACCATGCGTTGGTGCAGTTGGGCGATGCCAGCAGCCAGACCGTCGAGTCCCTGCGCCAGGCCAGCTTTGCGATCGATGAACTGAGCCAGGTTGCGGTGGGTCTGCGCAGCGGCGTGTCGCGTTTCAAAGTCTGATGAGCGACCTCGCGGCTAAACGCGGCGCCGTCCCGGCAGCGAAAAAGGCGTTGTTCCTGGTGTTCCATATCGGCAGCGAACGCTACGCCCTCAAGGCCACGGAAGTGGCCGAGGTGTTGCCGCGCCTGCCACTCAAGCCCATCGCCCATGCGCCGGCGTGGGTCGCCGGGATCTTTGCCCATCGCGGCGCGCTGGTACCGGTGATCGACCTCAGCGCGCTGACCTTTGGCGCCCCGGCCCAGGCGCGCACCAGCACGCGGCTGGTGCTGGTCAATTACCAGCCGAACGACGAGGTTGAACCGCGCTGGCTGGGGCTGATCCTCGAACAGGCCACCGACACCCTGCGCTGCGACCCCGCGGAGTTCCAGCCCTATGGCCTGGACAACCGCCAGGCGCCGTACCTGGGGCCGGTGCGTGAAGATGCACTGGGCCTGATGCAATGGATTGGCGTCAGCGACTTGCTCACCGACGATGTGCGCGCCTTGCTGTTCTCTGCCGAGTTGAGCGTATGAGCAGCGACCCGCGCGTCTTCAACTTCCTCAAGGAACGCATCGGCCTCGACGTCGCCTCCGTCGGCGAGGCGATCATCGAGCGCGCCGTGCGCCAGCGCAGCCAGGCCGTGCAGGCGCAGACGGCCGATGAATACTGGCAGCAACTGCAACGCTCCCATGACGAGCAACAGGCGCTGATCGAGGCGGTGATCGTCCCCGAGACCTGGTTTTTCCGTTATCCCGAATCCTTTGCGACGCTGGCCCGCCTGGCCAAGGCGCGCCTGGCCGAGATCAAGCAGATGCGTGCGCTGCGCATCCTCAGCCTGCCGTGTTCCACCGGTGAAGAACCCTATTCGATTGCCATGGCCTTGCTGGATGCTGGCCTGGCGCCGCACCAGTTCAAGGTGCTGGGCCTGGACGTCAGCCCGTTGTCGGTGGAGCGCGCGCGGCGCGGGGTGTATGGCAAGAACTCGTTTCGCGGTGCCGACATCGAGTTTCGCGACCGCCATTTCAACGAGTCCGCCGACGGCTTCCACATCAGCGAGCGCGTGCGCGAGCAAGTGCGCCTGCAAGTCGGCAACCTGCTCGACCCGACGCTGTTGGCGAACGAGGCGAGCTATGACTTTGTGTTCTGTCGCAACCTGCTGATCTACTTCGACCAGCCGACCCAGAAGCAAGTGTTTGATGTGCTCAAGGGCCTGACCCACGAGGACGGCGTGCTGTTTATCGGCCCGGCCGAGGGTAGCCTGCTGGGGCGCCATGGCATGAAGTCGATTGGTGTGCCGCAGTCGTTTGCGTTCAGCCGGCATGTCGAGCCGGTCAAGCCGGAGCCGGTGTTTGTACCGATTCCCGCGCCGCCGCCCCCGCGCAGTGCGGCGGCGTTGCCGGTCAAGCCGCGCCCGTTCAGCACGTTCAGTGCCCAAGTGGTGCCGATCAAGGCGCCGCCGTCCGATGCGGCGGATCTGCTCAGCCAGATCGCCACCCTGGCCAACGAAGGCAAAAGCGCCGAGGCCCGCGCCGCGTGTGAACGCTATTTGAGCAACCACCCGCCGGCCGCCCAGGTGTTTTACTGGCTGGGGCTGCTTAGCGATGTGGCGGGCAGTGCCCTGGAAGCCCAGGGGTTTTACCGCAAAGCCTTGTACCTGGAACCCCAGCACCCGCAGGCCTTGATGCACCTGGCCGCGTTGCTTGAATCCCAGGGCGACAGTGCGGGGGCGCGCCGTTTGCAGGCGCGTGCCGCGCGTAGCGAGCGAGCTGACAGTGAGTCCAAACGATGAGTAGCACCGAGGCGCTCGACACCGCCGGCCTGGACCTGACCCTGGCCGACACCCAAGCCATCGACGACTGCTGGAACCGCATCGGCATCCATGGCGACAAGTCCTGCCCGTTGCTGGCGGAGCATATCCATTGCCGCAATTGCGCGGTGTACTCCGCCGCCGCCACCCGACTGCTGGACCGCTACGCCTTGCAGCAGGACGACCATCGCCCGCACGCCGCTGTCGAAATCGGCGAAGACGTGGTCACGCGTTCGCTGTTGATGTTCCGTCTCGGCGAGGAATGGCTGGGCATCGCCACCCGTTGCCTGGTGGAAGTGGCGCCGTTGCAACCGATTCACTCCCTGCCGCACCAGCGCTCCCGCGCCTTGCTCGGCGTGGCAAATGTGCGCGGCGCGCTGGTGGCGTGCCTGTCGCTGGTGGAACTGCTGGGGCTGGACGCCACCAGCAATGGCGCCAGCGGCGGGCGGATCATGCCGCGCATGTTGATCATCGCTGCGCAGGACGGCCCGGTGGTGGTGCCGGTGGATGAAGTGGATGGCATCCATGCCATCGACGAGCGCACCTTGAAGGCCGCGTCGGCCTCCGGCACCCAGGCCAGCGCGCGCTTCACCCAGGGCGTGTTGCAGTGGAAAGGCCGCAGCCTGCGTTGGCTGGACGAGGCGCAATTGTTGTCTGCCGTGACCCGGAGCCTCACATGACCCCCGACCAGATGCGCGACGCCTCGCTGCTGGAACTGTTCAGCCTGGAAGCCGACGCCCAGACCCAGGTGCTCAGTGCCGGCCTGCTGGCCCTGGAACGCAACCCGACCCAGGCCGACCAGCTCGAAGCCTGCATGCGCGCGGCCCACTCGCTCAAGGGCGCGGCGCGGATTGTCGGGGTGGATGCCGGGGTCAGCGTGTCCCACGTGATGGAGGATTGCCTGGTCAGCGCCCAGGAAAGCCGGCTGTACCTGCAACCCGAACATATCGACGCGTTGCTGCAAGGCACCGACCTGCTGATGCGCATCGCCACGCCGGGCAACACCGTGGGCCCGGCGGATATCGAAGCCTATGTGGCGTTGATGGAGCGCTTGCTCGATCCGTCCCAGGCGCCGGTCAAAGCCGTGTCGCCGCCAGTGCCGCCTGTGCCCGAACCCGAACCCGCACCCATCGTTGAAGAGCTGCCACCCGAGCCCGAACCCGCGCCGCCGGTCACCGCTGAGCCGCCACGCTTGAATCGACGCATGACCGAAGGCGGCGAGCGCGTATTGCGCGTGACCGCCGAGCGGCTGAACAGCCTGTTGGACCTGTCCAGCAAATCCCTAGTGGAAACCCAGCGGCTCAAGCCTTACCTGTCCAGCATGCAACGCCTCAAGCGTATCCAAAGCCAGAGCGCCCGCGCCCTGGACACGCTGGACGGGCAACTCAAGACCCTGGACCTGAACCTCGAAGCCCAGGAAGCCCTGGCCGATACCCGCCGCCTGCTCAGCGAAGCCCAGGCCCTGTTGGCGGAAAAGACCGCCGAGCTGGACGAGTTCGGCTGGCAGGCCGGGCAGCGCGCCCAAGTGCTCTACGACACCGCACTGGCCTGCCGCATGCGCCCGTTTGCCGACGTACTGGCCGGGCAAGTGCGCATGGTCCGCGACCTTGGCCGCAGCCTGGGCAAACAGGTGCGCCTGGAAATCGAGGGCGAAAAGACCCAGGTCGACCGCGACGTGCTGGAAAAGCTCGAAGCGCCGCTGACCCATTTATTGCGCAATGCCGTCGATCACGGCATCGAAATGCCCGAGCAGCGCTTGCTGGCGGGCAAGCCGGCGGAAGGTTTGATTCGCCTGCGCGCGTCCCACCAGGCCGGTCTGCTGGTACTGGAATTGAGCGATGACGGCAATGGTGTGGACCTGGAACGCCTGCGCGGCACCATCGTCGATCGGCACTTGTCGCCGCTGGAAACCGCGCTGCGCTTGAGCGAAGAGGAGCTGCTGACGTTCCTGTTCCTGCCGGGTTTCAGCCTGCGCGACAAGGTCACCGAGGTGTCCGGGCGCGGCGTTGGCCTGGATGCGGTGCAACACATGGTGCGCCAACTGCGCGGCGCAGTGGTGCTGGAGCAGACCGCGGGGCAGGGCAGCCGTTTCCATCTGGAAGTGCCGCTGACCTTGTCGGTGGTGCGCAGCCTGGTGGTGGAAGTCGGCGAAGAAGCCTATGCGTTCCCGCTGGCGCATATCGAGCGCATGTGCGACCTGGCGCCCGACGACATCGTGCAACTGGAAGGCCGCCAGCATTTCTGGCACGAGGGCCGGCATGTCGGCCTGGTTGCCGCCAGCCAGTTGTTGCAGCGCCCAGCGGGCCAGAACCCGTCGGATACCTTGAAAGTGGTGGTGATCCGCGAGCGCGATGCGGTGTACGGGATTGCCGTGGAACGGTTTATCGGCGAGCGCACCTTGGTGGTATTGCCACTGGATGATCGCCTGGGCAAGGTCCAGGATATTTCCGCTGGCGCCTTGCTCGACGACGGCTCGGTGGTGTTGATCGTCGATGTCGAAGACATGCTGCGTTCGGTGGACAAGCTGCTCAACACCGGCCGCCTGGAACGTATCGCCCGGCGCAGCCAGCAGGCCACCGAAGCGCCGCGCAAACGCGTGCTGGTGGTGGATGACTCGCTCACCGTGCGGGAACTGCAACGCAAATTGCTGCTCAATCGTGGCTATGAAGTCGCGGTGGCAGTGGATGGCATGGATGGTTGGAACGCCTTGCGCTCCGAGGATTTCGACCTGTTGATCACTGATATTGATATGCCTCGCATGGACGGTATTGAATTGGTCACATTGTTGCGTCGTGATAGTCGCCTGCAATCGCTGCCGGTGATGGTGGTGTCGTACAAGGATCGCGAAGAAGACCGGCGTCGTGGCCTCGACGCCGGCGCAGACTATTATTTAGCCAAGGCCAGTTTCCACGACGATGCCCTGCTCGACGCGGTGATGGAGCTGATCGGAGGTGCACGGGGATGAGGATTGCGATCGTCAATGACATGCCCCTGGCCGTGGAGGCTTTGCGTCGTGCCTTGAGTTTTGAGCCTGCCCATCAAGTGGTGTGGGTGGCGAGCAATGGCTTGGAAGCGGTGCAGCGTTGCGCTGAAGTGACCCCGGACCTGATCCTGATGGACCTGATCATGCCGGTGATGGACGGCGTGGAGGCGACTCGCCAGATCATGGCCGAGACGCCGTGCGCTATCGTGATTGTCACCGTAGACCGTCAGGCCAACGTCAGCCGTGTCTTCGAAGCCATGGGCCACGGCGCGCTGGATGTGGTGGACACGCCGGCGCTCGGCGTGGGCAACCCCAAGGACGCGGCGGCGCCGTTGCTGCGCAAGATCCTCAATATTGGCTGGTTGATCGGCCAGCGCGGCAGCCGCGTGCGGGCCGAGACGTCGCCGCAACGCGCGACCGGCAAACGCGAGAGCCTGGTGGCGATCGGTTCGTCGGCGGGCGGCCCGGCCGCCCTGGAAATCCTGCTCAAGGGCTTGCCCCGGGACTTTTCCGCGGCCATCGTACTGGTGCAGCATGTGGACCAGGTGTTTGCCGCCGGCATGGCTGAATGGCTGAGCAGCGCCTCCGGCCTGCCGGTGCGCCTGGCTCGCGAAGGCGAGCCGCCGCAAAGTGGCGTGGTGTTGCTGGCCGGCACCAACCACCATATCCGGCTCCTGAAAAATGGCACCCTGGCCTACACCGCCGAGCCGGTGAACGAGATTTACCGGCCGTCCATCGACGTGTTTTTCGAGAGCGTCGCCAGCCACTGGAATGGCGACGCGGTCGGTGTATTGCTGACCGGCATGGGGCGCGACGGCGCCCAGGGGCTCAAGCTCATGCGTGAACAAGGATATTTGACCATCGCCCAGGATCAGCAGAGCTGCGCGGTGTATGGCATGCCCAAAGCGGCGGCGGCGATTGATGCCGCTGTTGAAATTCGCCCATTGGATAGAATTGCGCCCCGATTGCTGGAGGTCTTTGCAAAATGAACAAGACCCCCGGCGGTGCTGGCTTGCAGGTAGTAATTCAGGTGACTGCACATGAATGATTTACAGATCGACGACATCAAGACCGACGAAAACGCCGCCATGGTGTTGCTGGTCGATGACCAGGCCATGATCGGTGAAGCCGTACGGCGTGGCTTGTCCCATGAAGAAAACATCGACTTCCATTTCTGCGCCGACCCGCACCAGGCGATTGCCCAGGCGATCCGCATCAAGCCGACGGTGATCCTGCAAGACCTGGTCATGCCCGGCCTTGACGGCCTGACCCTGGTGCGCGAATACCGCAACCACCCGGCCACGGCGAATATCCCGATCATCGTGCTCTCCACCAAGGAGGACCCGCTGATCAAGAGCGCGGCGTTCTCTGCGGGGGCCAACGATTACCTGGTCAAGCTGCCGGACAATATCGAGTTGGTGGCGCGTATCCGCTATCACTCGCGCTCCTACATGACCCTGTTGCAGCGGGATGCGGCGTATCGCGCGCTGCGGGTTAGCCAGCAGCAGTTGCTGGACACCAATCTGGTTTTACAGCGCCTGATGAACTCCGATGGGCTGACCGGGCTGTCCAATCGTCGGCACTTCGACGAATACCTGGAGCTGGAATGGCGCCGGGCCATGCGTGATCAGACGCAGTTGTCGTTGTTGATGATTGATGTGGATTTTTTCAAGACCTACAACGATAGCTTTGGTCACGTTGAAGGGGATGAAGCCTTGCGCAAAGTGGCGGCGACTATCCGTGACGCCAGTAGCCGGCCTTCGGATTTGCCAGCGCGTTATGGCGGTGAGGAGTTTGCGCTGGTGTTGCCGAATACGTCGCCGGGTGGAGCGCGGTTGGTGGCGGAGAAGCTGCGTATGGCGGTGGCGGCGTTGAAGATTCCGCATATTGCGCCGGCTGAGGGGGCTAGCCTGACGATCAGTATTGGTTTGTCTACGGTGACGCCGCAGCAGGGGACGGATTGTCGGCAGCTGATATTGGCGGCGGATAAGGGGCTTTACACCGCCAAGCATAATGGGCGGAATCAAGTTGGGATTGAGTAGGGCTGGGTTTCGTTTTGTTGTGTTGTGTTGTGTACATATCCGTTTCTTCGGTAACGGCTACTTATGGTTCCGCTCTTACAGCGGCTCACTTTTGGAAAGGCCCAAAAGTAAGCAAAAGGCCTTCGCCCCAACACTCGGCACCTCGCCTAGGCTCGGTGTGCCCTCACTCCGGCTTGAATCCGTGGGCCGCCGCCACGCGCCATCCATGGCGCGGGGCGGCTAACCCGGCGTCCTGCCGGGTTGCCCACGGATTCAAGCCTGCGTTCGGCCAGCGTGTTTGACGGGGCGACCCCAGATCAAAAGCCAGAGCGCGGCGGCCTTAAAGCCGACCGGTATTTTTCCTGGTGTTCACTCTTCAACTGTGGGAACCGGCACCTGTGGGAGCTGGCTTGCCTGCGATGCAGACACCTCGGTACATCAGGCACACCTAGTTGATGCCATCGCAGGCAAGCCAGCTCCCACAGGGAAACGCGCACGCTTCATCGATCAGGTCGGCTGTCAGGCCGCCTCGCTTTGTTTTTGATTTTGATCTTAGGCGCCCCGTTAAACACGCTGGCCGGAATTCGGCATGGATTTGGGGGGTAAACCGGCAGGGATGCCGGTTTAGCCGCCCCGCGCCATGGATGGCGCGTGGCGGCGGCCCCCCAAATCCATGTCGAATTACGGGCACACCGAGCCTAGGCGAGGTGCCGAGTGTTGGGGCAAGAGCCCTTTTGGTTACTTTTGGGGCTCTTTTCCAAAAGTGACCCGCCGTAAGGGCGGAACCAATAGTGGCCGTTACCTAAATAACGGATATACACACCACCAACCCCGAGCCTTTTCGCCAAGCGGGCTGCCGCTCCCCCCCATTACCCGTTATACTCGCCGGCTTTCAAAAGTTCGCCAACGAGTGCTGCCCGCCATGGAAATCAACCCGATCCTTAACACCATCAAGGACCTGTCCGAGCGCTCCGAAACTATTCGGGGGTATCTTTGACTACGATCAAAAGCATGAGCGTCTGACCGAAGTCAATCGCGAGCTTGAAGATCCTGCTGTCTGGAACAAACCTGAATACGCCCAGGAACTGGGCCGCGAGCGCGCTGCGCTGGCGCAGATCGTCGATACCCTCGACGAGCTGAACACCGGTCTGGCCGATTGCCGTGACCTGCTGGACATGGCCGTCGAAGAAAACGACGAAGGCGCAGTGGGCGATGTCGTCGCCGAGCTGGCCCGTCTCGAGGAAAACCTCGCCAAACTCGAATTCCGCCGCATGTTCAGCCACGAGATGGACCCGAACAACGCCTACCTGGATATCCAGGCCGGTTCCGGTGGCACCGAGGCCCAGGACTGGGCCAACATCCTGCTGCGCATGTACCTGCGCTGGGCCGACAAGCGCGGTTTCGAAGCGACCATCATGGAACTGTCCGCCGGTGAAGTTGCCGGTATCAAGGGCGCGACCGTGCATATCAAGGGTGAATACGCCTTTGGCTGGTTGCGGACCGAGATCGGCGTACACCGTCTGGTGCGCAAGAGCCCGTTCGACTCCGGCAACCGTCGCCACACCTCGTTCTGTGCGGTGTTCGTCTCGCCAGAGATCGACGACAAGGTCGAGATCGAGATCAACCCGGCCGACCTGCGCATCGACACCTACCGCTCCTCCGGTGCCGGTGGCCAGCACGTAAACACCACCGACTCGGCCGTACGTATCACCCACGTACCGACCAACACCGTGGTCAGCTGCCAGAACGAACGTTCCCAGCACGCCAACAAAGACACCGCCATGAAAATGCTGCGGGCCAAGTTGTACGAGCAGGAAATGCAGAAGCGCAACGCCGCTTCCCAGGCGCTGGAAGACACCAAGTCGGACATCGGCTGGGGTCACCAGATCCGTTCCTATGTGCTCGATGCGTCGCGGATCAAGGATCTGCGCACCAACATCGAACGCAGCGACTGCGACAAGGTGCTCGATGGCGACATCGACGAGTATCTGGAAGCGAGCCTGAAATCAGGCCTGTAACACCCTAATTCTGTGATGGAAGATTTAAAGACATGAGCGACCAACAACTCGACCCGCAAGCCCTGCAACAGGAAGAAAACTCCCTGATCGCCCTGCGCAAGGAAAAGCTTGCTGCCGAGCGCGCCAAGGGCAATGCCTTCCCCAACGACTTCCGTCGCGAAAACTACTGCGATGCGTTGCAGAAGCAATACGCCGACAAGACCAAGGAAGAGCTGGCAGAGGCTGCGATCCCGGTCAAGGTGGCAGGTCGCATCATGCTCAACCGTGGCTCGTTCATGGTGATCCAGGACATGACCGGGCGCATCCAGGTCTACGTCAACCGTAAAACCCTGTCGGAAGAAACCCTGGCCGCGGTGAAAACCTGGGACATGGGCGACATCATCGCGGCAGAAGGCACCCTGGCCCGTTCGGGCAAGGGCGACCTGTACGTTGAAATGACCAATGTGCGCCTGCTGACCAAATCCCTGCGCCCGCTGCCGGACAAGCACCACGGCCTGACCGACACCGAGCAGCGCTACCGCCAGCGCTACGTTGACCTTATCGTCAACGAAGACGTGCGCCACACCTTCCGTGTGCGTTCGCAAGTGATCGCGCATATCCGCAGTTTCCTGATGCAGCGTGACTTCCTTGAAGTCGAAACGCCGATGCTGCAAACCATCCCTGGTGGTGCCGCGGCCAAGCCGTTCGAAACCCACCACAATGCGCTGGACATGGAAATGTTCCTGCGTATCGCGCCGGAGCTGTACCTCAAGCGCCTGGTGGTGGGTGGCTTTGAAAAAGTGTTCGAGATCAACCGCAACTTCCGTAACGAAGGCGTCTCGACCCGTCACAACCCAGAATTCACCATGTTGGAGTTCTACCAGGCTTACGCCGACTACGAAGACAACATGGACCTGACCGAAGAGCTGTTCCGCGAGCTGGCGCAGCTGGTCCTGGGCAGCACCGACGTGCCTTATGGCGACAAAGTGTTCCACTTCGGCGAGCCGTTCGTGCGTCTGTCGGTGTTCGATTCGATCCTCAAGTACAACCCTGAGCTGACCGCTGACGACCTGACCGACATCGACAAGGCCCGTGCTATCGCCAAGAAAGCTGGCGCCAAGGTGCTGGGCTTTGAAGGCCTGGGCAAGCTGCAGGTGATGATTTTCGAAGAACTGGTGGAGCACAAGCTGGAACAGCCGCACTTCATTACCCAGTACCCGTTCGAAGTGTCGCCGCTGGCCCGTCGCAACGATGACAACCCGAACGTCACTGACCGTTTCGAACTGTTCATCGGCGGCCGTGAAATCGCCAACGCCTACTCCGAGTTGAACGACGCGGAAGACCAGGCCGAGCGCTTCATGGCCCAGGTGGCCGACAAGGACGCCGGCGACGACGAAGCCATGCACTACGACGCCGACTTCGTCCGCGCCCTGGAATACGGCATGCCGCCGACCGCTGGTGAAGGTATCGGCATCGACCGCCTGGTGATGTTGTTGACAGACTCGCCGTCGATCCGCGACGTGATCTTGTTCCCGCACATGCGGCCACAAGCGTAAGCGAAGCGAAACCCGAAGCCGCCTTTTATAAGGCGGCTTTTTTATGTGGCGTATTTAAGCGTCAAGCAAACAGCGCCAAGGGATCGTTCCCACGCTCTGCATGGGATGATCGTTCCCACGCTCCGCGTGGGAATGCCTCCCCTGACGCTCTGCGTCACCTTTCAAAGGAAGATCTGTGGTGAACCGCGTTATGGCTCAAGAAGGCGCCGCCGGCATTGCTGCTGCCGTGGCTGAAAGTGTCCAGTACCAAGGCCGCAAGGCCAGTCGCCGGGGCAGCGAGCAGCGCCGGCAAGACATTCTCGATGCGGCCATGCGCATCGTCGTGCGCGACGGCGTACGTGGCGTTCGCCATCGCGCCGTGGCGGCGGAGGCCGGCGTGCCGTTGTCGGCCACCACCTACTATTTCAAGGATATCGATGATCTGCTCACCGATACCTTCGCCCAATACGTCGAACGCAGCGCCGCGTTCATGGGCAAGCTGTGGGTGCGCAACGAAGGCTTGCTGCGGGAGATGGTCGCCTACGGTGATGGCAGCCCGCAGTCGCGCTCGCAACTGGCCGATGACATCGCGCGGCTGACGGCCGACTACGTGATGCGCCAACTGACCAACCGTCGTGAACACCTGATGGCCGAGCAGGCGTTTCGCCAAGAAGCCCTGCTGAACCCGCGCCTGGCCGAGTTGGTGCGCTCCCACCAGCAGATCCTGTTGCAGGGCACCGGGCAGTTTTTCCAGGTATTGGGTTCGCGCGAGCCGCAGCAGGATGCCAAGGTGTTGACGGCTATAATCGGTCGGATGGAGTATCAGGGCCTGCTCGGCAGCGCAGACAGCCTGACCGGTGAAGAGATGCTTGAAATCCTCAAGCGCTACATGCATTTGGTGTTGGCGTCGGTCTGACGTAGGCTGCTTGGGCACATAACGTTTAAAGAGGAAGTTCCAGGTGGACGATTACCAGCAGACGATACGCACCTTGTCTGATCGCATTGTGCTGGCGCAAACACCGATTCGCGTCCTCGACGCCGTGAAGTGGGACGACAGCATTCGCCAGGGCTTCCTCAAGGCCAAGGGCAAGGAAATGCCGGCCGTGAGCCGTGACTATTACCTCAACCGGCCGTTGTCGTTCGATTCCAGTGCGGTGAAGCTGGAGTTCCAGAACATCGAGCGCGACATCACCCGTCGCCTCGGCCAGTTCAGCCCGGTGGGGCAGATCATGCGCCGCATGTGCCGCGAATACCGCATGGTAGTGCGCATGCTCGAAGCGCGTGGCACCGAAGACTTCGGCCTGATCTCCCAGGAACTCTACGGCGCCGCCTCCGATGCGTTCCACGCCGGCGACCCGACCCTGGCCGACCTCGGCCTGATGCTCTCCGACTACCTGAACAACATCGACGGCCGTGGCGATTTGAAGGATGAGGCCAAGACCCTCACCGCCAAGGACGCCGTTGCCTTGCTGCAAACCCGCCTGAACAAGGTGTTTGGCGAGGCCGAGGAAACCATCCGCGTGTTCGAGTCCGACGGCATTGTCGCCGACGCGGCGGCGGGCGCCGACTACATCAAGATCCGCGCCGACGCAATGTTCAACGACCGCGACGTGCGCGCCCTGGAAGTGCACGAAGGCCTGGTGCACGTCGGCACCACCCTCAACGGGCAGAACCAGCCGATCTGCACCTTCCTGTCCAAGGGCCCGCCGTCGTCCACCGTGACCCAGGAAGGCCTGGCGATCCTGATGGAGATCATCACCTTCGCCTCCTACCCGAGCCGCCTGCGCAAGCTGACCAACCGCACCCGCGCGATCCATATGGTGGAAGAGGGCGCCGACTTCCTGCAGGTGTTCGAGTTCTTCCGTGAGCAAGGCTTTGAAATGGCCGAAAGCTACGGCAACGCCAGTCGCGTATTCCGTGGCTCGGTGCCGACGGGTCTGCCGTTTACCAAGGATTTGTCCTACCTCAAGGGCTTTATCATGGTCTACAACTACATCCAGTTGGCGGTGCGCAAAGGCAAGTTGGAACAAGTGCCGCTGCTGTTTTGCGGCAAGACCACCCTGGAAGACATGCGCACCCTGCGCCAATTGGTGGACGAAGGCCTGGTGGTGCCGCCCAAATACCTGCCGGAGCAGTTCCGCGACATGAACGCGCTGGCGGCGTGGATGTGCTTCTCCAACTTCCTCAACCACTTGAGCCTGGATCGGATTGAGGCGGATTACTCCAACATCCTATAAAGGATCTGCCTGACAAAAACCGGATCAAAATGTGGGAGCTGGCTTGCCTGCGATAGCGGTCTATCAGTTGAAACAGTGGTGACTGATACACCGCTATCGCAGGCAAGCCAGCTCCCACAATAGAATCCCACTGAGTCTGAAAATTTCGAATATCAGCGAGGCTTCAACGGATGAGAATCCTCGGCATTCTGTGCCTGCTACTCACTTTAAACGGCTGCAGCTCCCTGCTGTTCTACCCCGAACCCGACCTACCGTTCACACCGGAAAAAGCCCACCTGGCCTACCGTGACATCACCCTCACCACCGCCGACGGGGTAAAACTCCACGCCTGGTGGCTGCCCGCCAAACCCGGCGTGCCGCTCAAGGGCACGGTGCTGCACCTGCATGGCAACGGCGGCAACCTGGCCTGGCACCTGGGCGGTAGCTGGTGGTTGCCGGAGCAGGGCTATCAGGTGTTGCTGCTGGACTATCGAGGTTATGGCCTGTCCGAAGGCAAGCCGTCATTGCCGGCGGTTTATCAAGACATCGACGCGGCGTTCAGTTGGATCGACAAGGCCCCCGAAACGCAAAACCAGCCTTTGATCGTCCTCGGCCAAAGCCTGGGCGGTGCGCTGGCGGTGCATTACCTGGCGGCCCATCCGGAGCGTCAGCCGCAACTCAAGGCGCTGGTCTTGGACGGCGTGCCCGCCAGTTACCGTGACGTAGGACAATTCGCCCTGAGCACCTCCTGGTTAACATGGCCGTTGCAAGTGCCCTTGTCCTGGCTGGTGCCGGACGCCGACAGCGCGATCCATGCCATGCCAAAGTTGACCGGCGTGCCGAAACTGCTGTTCCACAGCCTGGATGACCCGATTGTGCCGGTGGCCAACGTTATCCGCCTGTATCAAGCCGCGCCACCGCCGAGAGTGCTGCAATTGACCCGTGGCGGCCATGTGCAGACTTTTGCCGACAAGACCTGGCAAACCGTGATGCTGCGCTATCTGGACGATCCCCAGCACTTCAACGGCCTACGCCGCCTGGGCGAAATTCCGAATTATCCCATTCCCAACATTGATTCATCAGAGAGCCCGCAATGAGCGAAGAACGCAACATGATCCCGCTGATCCTCACCGGCATCGGCACCATTATCGGCACCGTCGGCTGCCTGTGGTTCTACGGCTACCTGCACTTCGCCAAGCCCGAAGATGCGCTGCTGCTCAGTGACTTCACCATGCTCAAGACCGTGCCGGGCGAGGATTACAAGATTTCCCTGACGCCGGCCGCGCAAGTGGCGCAGTGCGTCGATGGCGTGCTGGTGATGTTCGACACCGAGCAGAAAGGTCTCAGCGGCGTGCTGGTAAACAACAAGAAGCAGGCAGTGCGCTGCATGGGTCAGGAGACGCCGCAGTTGCAGCAGTAACCTGACCGGAAGGAACCATATTCCGTACGAGACCACTGATGGGAGTGTCGGCAAAGTTGAGACACAACTTACCCAATTGTGAACGTATGGAGTATGAATATGATTTCAGGTATCGGCGGCATGGGCGGCAATATGGTCGGCAGCATGGACCAGATGGGTCAAGTGGGTGGCCAGCAAGGGCAAATGGACGTCGAGAAGTTGAAGAAGCTTCTGGAAGAGTTGATGGCCAGCGTGGGTGGCGCCCAGGGCGGTAGCGGTGCGGGTGGTGCAGGTGGTGGTTCGGCAGGTGGTAACGGGGGAGACCCTCAGGCCCAGATGCAAGGCCCGCAAATCCAAATGCCTGAGTCAAACACTGGCCCTGTCAACTTCAGCTAAACAAAAAAACCCCGCTAATTAGCGGGGTTTTTTTATGACGTTCGATCAGTTGGCGACGGAAGACCGTGGCTTGACCGGTTGGTTGTCGTTGGAAATGGTCACTTCAACCCGGCGATTCATGGCACGGCCCGACACGCTGCCATTGTCGGCAACCGGGTATTCCTTGCCGTAGCCCTGAGTCACGATGCGCGAAATATCCACGCCTTGCTGTGCCAGTGCACGTTGTACCGAAGCGGCACGGCGCTCGGACAGGCTCTGGTTGTACGCATCGGAACCGGTGCTGTCGGTGTAGCCTTCGACGATCACTTTACGGTCCGGGTTGTCGCGCAGGAACTGCGCCAGCTTGGTGATATTCACCAGGCCGCTGGATTTCAGGTCGGACTTGTTGGTAGCGAACAGCACGTCACCAAAGGTCACCAGCGTACCGCGATCCGTCTGCTTGGCGTTCAAGCTGTCTTGCAACTGCTTGATCTGTGCGTCACGGGCTTCCAGCAGGGCGCGGGCACGGTCGTCGCCGGCGTTTTTCAGCTTGGCTTCGGATTCGCGCAGGACGATGGTGTCCTTGGCCACTTCAACGCGCTGGTTGGTCAGGTAGGCCAGTTGGTCGACCTTCTTCTGGTCTTCCTTGTCGCGATAGGCTTTGTCGGCCTTGTCCAGCCATTCGCTGGCGTCCTTGGTTTCCAGCGCCGCCAGCTTGGTGGCCTGCGGGTTGGTTTGCAGGGCCGAGTAGTTGGTCCGTGCGTTTTCCAGGTTCGCGTTCGGCGGGGTGGAGCAGGCCGCCAGGGCAACGCTCATCGCCAGCAGGGCAGGGATCATCAATTGTTTACGCATAGTCGTGTCGTCCTTTCAATTCGATATCGGGTGCAATGCAATCGGGTGGCGGCGGCTTATTGCTGTTTGATCACAGCCGGGCGCATGCCTTCCTGACGCAGCTCCTGCACAGCTTTCTGGGAGTCCTTCACAGCCTGCTCTGCCTTGGCGGCCTGGGCTTTGCGCTCGGCCACGCGAGCGTCCCATTCGGCTTGCTCGGCCAGGCGACGGGCTTCGTCGTAGTTCTTGTCGTGCATGGCAATTTCGGCTTGCTTGAGCTTGTCCTGGGCCGACTTCATTTCCACGGCGGCGTACTCGGTACCGCCAGCGCTGACTGCGCTGTTCACGGCAGACTGGGTCACCGCGTATTGCTCGGTCGGCGGGTTGCCGGCGCAGCCCGCGAGAACGAAGCTGGTGCCGATTGCCAGCGCGGCCAATTTAAGCCCGCGCAGGTGGTTAAACGAGGATTTGGCAGTGCTGGTCTTCATCGTCTTCAACTCCATTGGATAACTCCTGAAAAACTTCAAATCCATCCTCAGAGGTCGCTTGCGGGTCCGGCGGATAAGGCACATGACGCCAGTTCAAACGGCCGTTCCAAGTGATGGCTTACTGGGTGTGACCGGAGGCTTTTTTGAATAGTTCAGAGAAGATGGCGATTTGCCTAAAAAAATATCTGACTGATCGGTCAGCGAAAAAACTTGGAACTTCTGCGTTGCGCAGGGGTACGCCGGGCCTGCGGGAGGCCCGGAATACAAGGGGTTTACCGCAAGGTGTCAGTGTTTCTGTTCGTCGGCACTCGCTGACAAATCATGCAGATAGCGACGCGACAGCGTAAGGAAGCGTGGGGTAGGGCCGACGTCTTCGTACAGCGGGTCACCCTCTTCATCGGTGGCAATCACCTGCTGGCCCTTGATGTAGGGAAAGCTGGCTTCCAGCTCTTCAAGGGCGGCGCCGATCAGTTCGCCCAGCAATTCTTCAGGGTGGCGCTTGGGGTACATTTCGGCGATGGCCGCCAGCCGTGCAGCGGACTCCATATCCAGATGGATCGCGTACTCGGTTTTGGTCAGGCGACCCTTGGCGTTCTCTTCCCAATGTTGGGCCAGTTCTCGAATTTTCATGGCAACCTCAATAAAGCCCGCGATAGCAGGCGGTGATGAGTGACCAGCCGCGCGCGTGGATAAACGCGGCGACTCAGTGTTGAGACTAGCTGCATCCCACAAGGTTTAAAGTCTTGTCAGAAATGGATGCTGGCGGCACTCTGGCAGACCTGCGCGTCCCGGATTCCTGCTGGAGATTGGCTGATGAGTGATATCGATGCACGCTTGCGTGAGGACGTTCACCTGCTGGGTGAACTGTTGGGCAATACCATTCGAGAGCAGTACGGCGACGGTTTTCTCGACAAGATCGAGCAGATCCGCAAAGGCGCCAAGGCCGACCGGCGTGGCGCCGGCGATGAACTGAGTGCCAGCCTCAACCAACTGCAGGAAGACGAACTGCTGCCGGTAGCCCGGGCGTTTAACCAGTTCCTCAACCTGGCCAATATCGCCGAGCAGTACCAACTGATTCACCGGCGCGATGAGTCGCAGCCGGCGCCGTTCGAAGCCCGCGTGCTGCCCGAGCTGCTGGCGCGCCTGCAAAGCGAAGGCCACAGCAATGAATCCCTGGCCCGCCAGCTGGCGCGGCTGGAGATCGAGCTGGTCCTCACCGCCCACCCCACCGAAGTGGCGCGCCGCACCCTGATCCAGAAATACGATGCGATTGCCGCTCAACTGGCGTTGCAGGATCACCGCGACCTCACCACGGCCGAGCGCCAGCAGATCCGCGAGCGCCTGCAACGGCTGATCGCCGAGGCCTGGCACACCGAAGAAATCCGCCGCGTACGCCCTACGCCGGTGGACGAAGCCAAGTGGGGCTTCGCGGTGATTGAACATTCGCTGTGGCACGCCATCCCCAATTACCTGCGCAAGGCCGACCAGGCCCTGCACGCCGCTACCGGCCTGCGCCTGCCCTTGGAAGCTGCGCCGATTCGCTTCGCGTCCTGGATGGGCGGCGACCGCGACGGCAACCCGAACGTCACCGCGCCGGTGACCCGCGAAGTGCTGTTGCTGGCACGCTGGATGGCGGCGGATCTGTACCTGCGCGACATCGACCACCTGGCTTCGGAGCTGTCGATGCAGCAGGCCAGCCCGGCGTTGCAGGCCAAGGTTGGCGACAGCGTCGAGCCGTATCGCGCGTTGCTTAAACAGTTGCGCGAACGCCTGCGTGCGACGCGGCAATGGGCCCACACGGCGCTGACCGCGCCGACCCCCGCACCGGCCGAGGTCCTGCAAAACAACCGTGACCTGCTCGATCCGCTGGAGCTGTGCTATCAGTCGCTGCACGAATGCGGCATGGGCGTGATTGCCGACGGCCCGCTCCTCGATTGCCTGCGCCGCGCCGTGACCTTTGGCTTGTTCCTGGTGCGCCTGGATGTGCGCCAGGACTCCAGCCGGCATTCGGCGGCCATGACCGAAATCACCGATTACCTCGGCCTGGGCCGTTATGAGGACTGGGACGAAGACGCACGCATCAGCTTCCTGACGAAAGAATTGAGCAACCGTCGGCCGCTGCTGCCGGGTTATTTCAAGCCGTCGGCGGACACTGCCGAAGTCTTGAATACCTGTAAGGAAATTGCCGCCGCACCGGCTGCATCCCTCGGTTCGTATGTCATCTCGATGGCCGGCGCTGCGTCGGACGTGCTCGCCGTGCAACTGCTGCTCAAAGAGTCGGGCGTGCAGCGGCCGATGCGCGTGGTGCCGCTGTTCGAAACCCTGGCCGACCTGGACAACGCCGGCCCGGTGATCGAGCGCCTGTTGCTGCTGCCGGGCTATCGCGCGCGGCTGCAAGGCCCGCAGGAAGTGATGATCGGCTACTCCGACTCGGCCAAGGACGCCGGCACCACCGCCGCCGCCTGGGCGCAATACCGCGCACAGGAGCGTTTGGTGGACATCTGCCGCGAGCAGCAGGTGGAACTGCTGTTGTTCCACGGTCGCGGTGGCACCGTGGGGCGTGGCGGCGGCCCGGCCCACGCGGCGATCCTGTCACAGCCTCCAGGCTCGGTGGCGGGGCGCTTCCGCACCACCGAACAAGGCGAAATGATCCGCTTCAAGTTCGGCCTGCCGGACATCGCCGAGCAAAACCTCAATCTCTATCTGGCAGCGGTGCTGGAAGCGACCTTGCTGCCACCGCCGCCACCGGAGCCGGCCTGGCGCTATTTGATGGACGAATTGGCGGCAGATGGTGTCAGCGCCTACCGCGCCGTGGTGCGGGAAAATCCGCAGTTCGTCGAGTACTTCCGCCAGTCCACCCCGGAGCAGGAACTCGGCCGCTTGCCCCTGGGCAGTCGCCCGGCCAAGCGCCGTGCGGGGGGCATTGAAAGCCTGCGCGCGATCCCGTGGATCTTCGGCTGGACCCAAACCCGCCTGATGCTGCCCGCCTGGCTCGGCTGGGAAGCCGCGTTGAGCAAGGCGCTGGAGCGTGGCGAAGGTGAGCTGCTGGGGCAGATGCGTGAACAGTGGCCGTTCTTCCGCACCCGCATCGACATGCTGGAAATGGTGTTGGCCAAGGCCGATGCGGACATCGCCCGGCTGTATGACGAGCGCCTGGTGCAGCCAGACCTGTTGCCATTGGGTGCGCACTTACGCGACCTATTGTCGCAGGCGTGCAGTGTGGTGCTTGGCCTGACTGGCCAGTCGCAACTGCTGGCCCATAGCCCTGACACCCTGGAGTTTATCCGCCTGCGCAACACCTACCTCGACCCCTTGCACCTGTTGCAGGCCGAGTTGCTGGCCCGCTCGCGCCAACAGGAGGCGGCGCAGGACAGCCCTCTGGAACAGGCGCTGCTGGTGTCCGTGGCCGGTATTGCCGCTGGTTTGCGCAACACCGGCTAAGGTTTTCCAAGTGTTCTCAACGGCTTGCAGATAAACCACGGCGGCCGCCCGCAAATGGGCGGCCGGCGTTTGTGGCGGCGGGTTGCACCCGGGCACACCCTACCTATGACGCATGCCCTGCGCGGGTTCCTGCGACTTTTGGCGGCTTGTATGGTGACGGCCCGCTGTGTATCTTGATCAGCCTTTGGCCGTTTGGGCGGCCCGAATCCTATTTTTACGCGATTGGCCCCACGCGGCGAATCCGAGCATCATCTCTATAAAAAATTGAGGAGCACATCAATGCGCGTCATTCTGCTGGGAGCTCCCGGGGCCGGTAAAGGTACTCAGGCAAAGTTCATCACTGAAAAATTCGGCATTCCACAAATCTCCACCGGCGACATGCTGCGTGCAGCGGTCAAGGCCGGCACCGAGCTGGGCCTGATCGCCAAGAGCGTGATGGACAGCGGTGGCCTGGTGTCCGATGACTTGATCATCAACCTGGTCAAGGAACGCATCAGCCAGGAAGACTGCAAGAACGGCTTCCTGTTCGACGGCTTCCCACGCACCATTCCCCAGGCTGAAGCCCTGGTGAAGGCAGGCGTCGAGCTGGACGCAGTGGTCGAAATCGCGGTTGAAGACGAAGAAATCGTCCAGCGTATTGCCGGTCGTCGCGTTCACGAAGCCTCGGGCCGCGTGTACCACACCATCTACAACCCGCCAAAGGTTGAAGGCAAGGACGATGTGACCGGCGAAGAGCTGGTGCAGCGCAAAGACGACACCGAAGAAACCGTGCGTCATCGCCTGTCGGTCTACCACTCCCAGACCAAGCCGCTGGTGGATTTCTACCAGAAGCTGTCGGCTGCCCAAGGCAAGCCGAAGTACAGCCACATCCCAGGTGTTGGCTCGGTCGAGGCGATCACTGCCAAAGTGCTGCAAGCACTGAGCTGATCACTCGATTTGCTTCACCTATAACGGCCCGCTTGCGGGCCGTTGTTGTTTATACTGGCGCACTTTTTTTCGACTTGGACACCCACACCAATGAGCACCCTGCTGGCCCTGGACACCGCGACTGAAGCTTGCTCCGTTGCCCTGCTGCACGATGGCAAGGTTACGAGCCACTACGAGGTGATCCCGCGCCTGCATGCGCAGAAGCTGTTGCCGATGATCAAGCAACTGCTTGAAGACGCCGGCACCACCTTGGCGGCCGTCGATGCCATCGCCTTCGGCCGTGGCCCCGGCGCGTTTACCGGTGTGCGTATTGCCATTGGCGTGGTGCAGGGCCTGGCGTTTGCGCTGGAGCGTCCGGTGCTGCCGGTGTCCAACCTCGCCGTGCTGGCCCAGCGTGCCTTGCGCGAGCACGGCGCCCAGCAGGTGGCAGCGGCCATCGATGCACGCATGGATGAAGTCTATTGGGGCTGCTACCGCGAGACGGCGGGGGAGATGCGCCTGGTGGGCGTCGAAGCCGTGCAGCCGCCAGAGGCGTCGGTATTGCCGCAGGGTGCCAGCGGTGACTGGTTCGGTGCTGGCACCGGCTGGGGTTATGGCGAGCGCATCGGTGTGCAGTTGGTGGGCCAGGACGCCGCGATGTTGCCACACGCCGAAGACCTGCTGACCTTGGCACGCTTCGCTTTCGAGCGTGGCGAAGGGATTCCCGCCGACCAGGCGGCGCCGGTTTACCTGCGCGATAAAGTTGCGCAGACCAAGGCCGAGCGCGGGATTATTTGACGTCAAAAGTGTGGGCATTTTCCGGCGAAAATCGCCAATCGTCAGAATTTGCCCCAGCTTTTAAACCTTTTGCAAATTATGTGTTCTAGTTATCACCAGAGCATTTGCGCGCTACGGATTGCGCCACTAAAATGCCATTACTGATAGCGAGTTCGCGCCCATGCGTATTGATGGCTTTTCCTCACAGTCCTACCCAATCAAGCGCAAGCCGCGTAAGGCAAATGCGACGGTGGATGACGCTGTCGAGGATTCGCCGGACTTCATCGAAGTCCAAGCCGATGCGCAGGCCAATGCCCAAGCCCGTATCAGCGGTCTTCCCGCCCGTCAGCAAGACATGGTCTTCCCCCGCTCCATGAGCAAAAGCGTTGCCACCGCCCTGGCCAGCTACCTGACCACCGCCGGCTTTGTCGAATGGGATATGGAAGTGCTGGGTCTCGACATCCACATCTGATGCGCCTGCCTTATTTCATCGGTTGCCCGTCCTGGAGTGAAAACGCCTGGCGCGAGTACCTGTACCCGGCCGATGCGCGTTCCAGCGATTACCTTGCCCTCTATTCCCAGGTCTTCAACGCCGTTGAAGGCAACACCACGTTTTATGCGCGACCTTCAGCGGCTACGGTGCAGCGCTGGGCCGAGATCATGCCCGAGGATTTTCGCTTCACCGCGAAATTCCCGGGTGATATCAGCCATGGCGGCGACTTGCGCGAGCAGTTGCCGGCCGCGGAAAGTTTTGTCGGCTTGATGAGCCCGCTGGGCGAGCGTGTGTCGCCGATGTGGCTGCAATTGTCGGCGACTTTCTCACCGCAGCGGCTCGCCGAGTTGGCTGGGTTTATCGACGGCCTGGAGCGCCCGCTGGCGGTGGAAGTGCGCCACCCCGAGTTCTTCGCCAAGGGCGATGCCGAGCGCATGCTCAACCGGCTATTGCGGGATCGGGGTGTTGAGCGCATCTGCCTGGACCCGCGTGCGCTGTTCAGTTGCACGTCCACTTCGGCGGCGGTGCTGCATGCCCAATCAAAAAAGCCCAAGGTGCCGCCGCGTCCGGCCGCGCTGACGCTGTTCCCCCAAGTGCGGTTTATCGGCCATCCCGAGCTGGAGGCCAACGATCCGTTCCTGGTCCCGTGGGTCGCCAAAGTCGCCGACTGGATCGAAGAGGGCCGCACGCCCTACGTGTTCCTGCACACCTCGGACAACCGCCTGGCGGCGCAACTAGCGCTGCGTTTTCATGAGCAGTTGATGGCGCGCCTGCCCGGCCTGCCGCCGCTGCCGACCCTGAATCGAACGCCTGCTGTGGAGCAACTGGGGTTACTCTAAGGCTCCTTTTTTCGCCAGGAGCCAGACATGGATGCCCAAACCCTTCGCGCCGAAACCTTCAAGGCCTTGCATGAGCGTGATCGTGCCTTTGTGATGCCCAACCCGTGGGATGCCGGCTCCGCGATCATGCTCGCCAGCCTCGGCTTTGAAGCCCTGGCCACCACCAGTGCCGGCTATGCATTCAGCCTCGGACGGCCGGATGCGGAAGGCGCGTTGTCCCTGGACGACACCTTGAGCAATGCCAGCGCCATCGTGCAGGCGACGCCGTTGCCGGTGGCGGCGGACCTGGAAAACGGCTTCAGCGACACCCCCGAAGGCTGCGCCCAGACCATCCTGCGCGCGGCGGCCAGCGGTATCGTCGGTGGCTCCATTGAAGATGCCACGGGCATCGCGGTTGACCCGATCTATCCCTTTGACCTGTCCGTGGGGCGCGTGGAAGCCGCCGTTGCCGCTGCCCGCAGCCTGCCATTCCCCTTTACCCTGACCGCCCGCGCAGAAAACCTCCTGCATGGCCGCCTGGATTTGCCTGACACCATCCGCCGCCTGCAAGCCTACGCCGAAGCCGGCGCCGACGTGCTCTACGCGCCGGCCCTGCGCAGTGCCGAGGAAGTGCTGGCGGTGGTCAAGGCCGTCGCGCCCAAGCCGGTGAATGTGTTGATGTCCGGCGGTCTGAACTTGAGCGTCGCGCAGTTGAACGAGATGGGCGTGCGGCGTATCAGCGTCGGCTCGGCCCTGGCCTTGGCGGCGTATGGCGAGTTCTATCGGGCGGCGCAGGAGGTGTATGAGTTGGGCACATTTACCTTCACCGAACGCAAGATGCCGTTCAGCCAGGCCAACGCGTTCTTCAAGGGCTGAGTCAGGCGGCCAGGCGCAGGTTCTGCGTGACCAGCGGGCGGGCCCAGTAGTAGTCGAAGTCCAGGGCCTTCTGTTGCTCCACCAGCTCTTCGTCCGGGTACGGCGTGGCGGCCGGTGGCAGCAGGTCCAGTTCGAACTCGGCGATGGGCAGGTGCAGCGGGCGCGGTTCGGGGGCCGGGCCGGGCTCCGGCAATGGTTGGCCGGCAGTGAGTACGATGGGGCGGACCCAGCCGCTGTCGAAATTCTGCTGGCGCTGTTGGGCGACGATTTCGTCGTCCGGGAAAGGGGTGGCCGCCGGTGGCAGCAGTTCGGTCTCGAACTCGGCGATCGGCAGGAACAGCGGCTCAGGCGGGGCGATCTCGGTGTCTTTCACGTCGCACTCACGCTGGGTGAGGATCTGTGATAGCAGGTCGGCGCCAGCGCGCGGTTCAACTTCCGGGTCCAGCGGTGCCGGCGCCTGGGCGGCGAGCGCGTCCGGCGTGCCGCCGAGCTGCTCGGCCAACGCCCGGGCGAAGAAGTCCTGCCACACATGACTCACCCCGGCCAGCGCTTGGGTATTGCGCAGGCCGTAGTGGTTGTGGGTCGGCAGTACACCGATGGTTTGGGGAAGAATGTCTGACATTTTTCTCGGTCGACGCTCAGCTCTGGCAAAATACCTGACTGTTGGTTTTATCGGCCGTTGTTTGCCGATCCTTAATATTTTTGAGCGTAGCGATTGATGAGCGAACAACCAGCGGCCAGCCGCATCCGGGTCGAGGCCTTGGCCGAGGGTTTCCAGGCCCTGGCCGAACAATGGGCGGCCCGGCTTGACCTGCCTTTGCAACTGGCGGATGCGGATTTTTCCCTGCAAGTCGGCGAGCAAGGCCTACAGCTGCAACAGCTCGGGCCTGACGCGCCAGGGGCCGTGCGGGTGGACTTCGTCGAGGGCGGCGCCGCGCACCGACGTTTATACGGCGGCGGCAGCGGGCAGATGATTGCCAAGGCCGTGGGCATCGCCCAAGGCGTGCGGCCACGGGTGCTGGACGCGACGGCGGGGCTGGGCAAGGATGCGTTCGTGTTGGCCAGCCTGGGCTGCGACATGAGCCTGATCGAGCGCCAGCCGCTGATCGGCGCCTTGCTCGAAGACGGCCTGGCACGCGGTGCGGATGATTTTGAAGTGGCGCCGATTGTGGCGCGCATGAAGCTGCTCAAGGGCAATTCCATCGAGGTGATGCGCAACTGGGAAGGCGAGCCGCCGCAGGTGATCTACCTCGATCCGATGTTCCCGCACCGTGAGAAAACCGCCCTGGTGAAGAAGGAAATGCGCCTGTTCCGGCCGTTGGTGGGCGATGACCCGGATGCCCCAGCCTTGCTCGCCGCGGCGTTGGCCCTGGCCAGCCACCGGGTGGTGGTGAAGCGGCCGCGCAAGGCGCCGTGCATTGAGGGGCCAAAGCCCAGCCATGCGTTGGATGGCAAGTCCAGCCGGTATGATATTTATCCGAAGAAGGCGCTCAAGGGCTGAATCTTTATTGGCCTTTAGGGCCTCATCGCAGGCAAGCCAGCTCCCACATTTTGATGTGTGAATACGTTCAAGTGTGGGAGCTGGCTTGCCTGCGATAGCGCCAGCCCAGACAACACAAGGCCTCAGGCCCGATAAGCGCGCATAAACAACCCCACCACATCCCGCACATGCGCCTCGGCGGCTTCCTCGCTCAACTGCCCGCCACAGCCATACAGCAAGCAAAAATTCGCCGTGCCCTTGAGCAGGCAAAAGAAGTGCTCGGCCGCCGTAAACGGCTTGTCGATGCTCAGCGCACCGCTCTGGTCGATCTTGCTCAACAGGCGTTCCATGCCCAGCAACATGCGCATCGGCCCGGCTTCGAAGAAGATCTGGGAGAGTTTCACGTCCTGATTGCCCGTGGTCATCATCAGGCGATGCAGGTTTACCGATTCCTCGCTGTTGATCAGCCGATGGAACCCCCGCGCGATATTCAGCAACACCGTCTCCACAGGCATGCCTGCGGGCAGCTCGAAGTACATCACCGGCAGTTGTTCCTCGCACGTGGCCACCACGGCGGCGGTGAACAAGGTCTCTTTGTCGGTGAAGTGGCTGTAGACGGTCAGCTTCGACACGCCGGCTTCCAGTGCCACCGCGTCCATGCTGGTACTGGCGTAACCATTGCTCAAAAACAGGATTTTCGCCGCTTCGAGGATAGCCTGGCGTTTTGCCATGTCCTTGGGACGCCCGGGGCTATTGGTGTTGATAGGATTGTCGGACATTTCCACCTTTAATACTGGACTGGCGAGTTTGGTATTAATAACATACCGGCCAGTATAATTATTCCTAGCTCCATTTGCGAAAGGTCCTTCAGCATGCGCAGCACTTTCCTGCCCCTTGCGTTGCCTGTCAGTTTGGCTTTCCTGCTGGCCGCCTGCGGTCACGAGGAAGCGCCCCAGAGCGTTATCCGCCCGGCCATGGTGGTGCAACCGCAGCCGTCGGCGCAGGCGAGTGACAGCTACCCCGGCGAAGTGCGTGCGCGCTATGAGCCGGACCTGGCCTTTCGCATTGGCGGCAAAGTCAGCAAGCGCCTGGTGGAGGAGGGCGAGCGGGTCAAGGCCAACCAGCCGCTGGCCGAGCTGGACCCGCAAGACGTGCGCCTGCAACTGGAAGCCACCCGCGCCCAAGTGGCCGCCGCCGAGGCCAACCTGAGCCTGGTGCGTGCCGAGCGTGACCGCTACAAGACCCTGATGGACCGTCAGATGGTCAGCCGTTCGCAGTACGACAATTCGGAAAACCTCTACCGATCCGGTGAAGCACGCCTCAAGCAGATCAAGGCCGAGTTCGACGTGTCGAGCAACCAGGCCGGTTATGCCACGTTGCGCGCACCGCAGGACGGCGTCGTCGCCAAGCGTGCGGTGGAAGTCGGGCAAGTGGTGTCTGCCGGCCAGACGGTGTTCACCCTGGCCACCGATGGCGAGCGCGAAGTGTTGATCAGCCTGCCGGAGCAAGGTTTCGGTCGGTTCAAGATCGGCCAGCCGGTGTCCGTTGAGTTGTGGAGCCAGCCCGACCAGCGTTTTGCCGGGCGTATTCGTGAGCTGTCGCCAGCCGCTGATCCAAAATCACGCACCTTTGCCGCTCGTGTAGCATTCTCCGGTGGCAAGGTTCCCGCTGAATTGGGGCAAAGTGCCCGTGTTTTCATACAAGCCGATGGCGTGATTCCCTTGTCGGTGCCGCTGTCTGCCCTCAGTGCAGAAAATGGCGATTCCTACGTATGGCGTGTACAGGCGGACAACACCCTTAAACGCACGCCGGTACGCATCGGCGCCTTCGGCGAGAAAAGCGTGCCGGTGCTCGAAGGTTTGAGCCCCACGGACTGGGTGGTCGCAGCGGGTGTGCATGTGCTCCATGAGGGCCAGCAAGTGCGCCCGGTGGATCGCTCCAATCGGGTGGTGAATCTGGCGGCCAAGGAGTAGTCCCCGATGGGTTTCAATCTTTCCGAATGGGCGCTGCGTAATCGCCAGATCGTACTGTTCCTGATGATCCTACTGGCGGTGGTCGGCACCCTGTCCTACACCAAGCTGGGACAAAGCGAAGACCCGCCGTTCACCTTCAAGGCCATGGTGATCAAGACCAACTGGCCAGGCGCCACGGCCCAGGAAGTCTCGCGCCAGGTCACCGAGCGCATCGAGAAAAAGCTGATGGAGACCGGCGAGTACGAGCGCATCGTGTCCTTCTCGCGCCCTGGCGAATCCCAGGTCACCTTCATGGCCCGCGACTCCATGCACTCGGCGCAGATCCCCGAGCTGTGGTACCAGGTGCGCAAGAAGATCAGCGACATCCGCCAGACCTTGCCACCGGATATCCAGGGGCCGTTTTTCAACGATGAATTCGGCACCACCTTTGGCAATATCTACGCCCTGACCGGCGACGGTTTCGACTACGCCGTGCTCAAGGACTACGCCGACCGCATCCAGATTCAACTGCAGCGGGTGCCGGATGTGGGCAAGGTCGAGTTGCTTGGCCTACAGGACGAGAAGATCTGGATCGAACTGTCCAACCTCAAGCTGGCCACCCTCGGCTTGCCATTGGCCGCCGTACAACAGGCCTTGCAGGAGCAGAACGCGGTCTCCACTGCCGGCTTCTTCGAAACCCCGAGCGAGCGCGTGCAGCTGCGGGTGTCGGGCAACTTCAAGACGGTGGACGAGATTCGCAACTTCCCGATCCGCGTCGGTGACCGCACCTTCCGCATCGGCGACGTGGCGGACATCCACCGAGGCTTCAACGACCCACCGGCACCGCGCATGCGCTACATGGGCGCGGACGCCATCGGCCTGGCCGTGGCCATGCGCGACGGTGGCGACATCCTGGTGCTGGGCAAGGCCCTGGAAGGCGAGTTCGCACGCCTGCAGAAGAATCTTCCGGCAGGTATGGAACTGCGCAAGGTGTCGGACCAACCGGCTGCGGTGAAAACCAGCGTCGGCGAATTCGTCCAGGTCCTGGCCGAAGCCTTGGCCATCGTGTTGCTGGTGAGCTTTTTCTCCCTTGGTGTGCGCACCGGCATGGTGGTGGCCCTGGCGATTCCGCTGGTGCTGGCAATGACCTTTGCCAGCATGTATTACCTCGGCATTGGCCTGCACAAGATCTCCCTGGGCGCGCTGGTACTGGCCCTGGGCTTGCTGGTGGACGACGCGATTATCGCTGTGGAAATGATGGCGATCAAAATGGAACAGGGCTACGACCGGCTGAAGGCCGCGAGTTTCGCCTGGACCAGCACCGCGTTCCCGATGCTCACCGGCACGCTGATCACCGCCGCCGGCTTCCTGCCGATTGCCACCGCGCAATCGAGTACCGGCGAATACACCCGCTCGATCTTCCAGGTGGTGACCATCGCCCTGCTGGCCTCGTGGGTCGCCGCGGTGGTGTTCGTGCCGTACCTGGGGGAAAAACTCCTGCCGGACCTGGCGAAGATTCACGCGGCCAAGCACGGTACTGACGGGCCTGATCCCTACGGCACACCCTTCTACCAGCGTGTCAGGCGTTTGGTGGAATGGTGCGTGCGCCGGCGCAAAACCGTGATCGTCCTGACCTTGCTGCTGTTTATCGGCTCGGTGGCGCTGTTTCGTTTTGTGCCGCAACAGTTCTTCCCTGCCTCCGGTCGCCTGGAGCTGATGGTCGACCTGAAACTGGCCGAAGGTACTTCCCTGAGCAACACCGCCGATCAGGTCAAACGCCTGGAAGCGCTGCTCAAGGAACACGCTGGCATCGATAACTACGTGGCGTATGTTGGCACCGGCTCGCCGCGCTTCTATCTGCCGTTGGACCAGCAATTACCCGCTGCGAGTTTTGCGCAGTTCGTGGTGTTGGCCAAAACCATCGAAGAGCGCGAAAGCCTGCGCACGTGGCTGATCGAAACCCTCAACGAACAGTTCCCGGCGCTGCGCTCGCGGGTCACGCGCCTGGAAAACGGCCCGCCCGTGGGGTATCCGGTGCAGTTCCGTGTAACGGGCGAGCACATCGAAGAAGTCCGCGCCCTGGCGCGGAAAGTGGCGGCCAAGGTTCGCGAAAACACCCACGTGGTCAACGTGCATCTGGACTGGGAAGAACCGAGCAAGATCGTCTACCTCAATATCGACCAGGACCGTGCGCGTGCCCTTGGCGTCAGCACCGCCAACCTGTCGAAGTTCCTGCAAAGCTCGCTCACCGGTTCCAGCGTCAGCCAGTACCGGGAGGACAACGAGTTGATCGAAATCCTCCTGCGCGGCACCGTGCATGAACGCACCGAGCTGTCGTTGCTGCCAAGCCTGGCGGTGCCTACCGACAACGGCAAAAGCGTGGCGTTGTCGCAGATCGCCACTCTGGAGTACGGCTTCGAAGAAGGCATCATCTGGCACCGCAACCGCCTGCCAACGGTGACCGTGCGCGCCGATATCTACGGCAAGGAACAACCGGCGACCCTCGTCCAGCAAATCCTGCCGACCCTGGAAGGCGTGCGCGCCGAGTTGCCGGATGGCTACCTGCTGGACGTCGGCGGCACGGTCGAAGACTCCGCCCGTGGGCAGAACTCGGTGAAAGCCGGCGTGCCGTTGTTCATCGTGGTGGTGCTGACCTTGCTGATGCTGCAACTGCGCAGCTTCTCACGCACGGCGATGGTGTTTCTGACGGCGCCGCTGGGCCTGATCGGCGTGACGTTGTTCCTGCTGGTATTCCGCCAGCCCTTCGGCTTTGTGGCCATGCTCGGCACCATCGCCTTGTCGGGGATGATCATGCGCAACTCGGTGATCCTGGTGGACCAGATCGAACAGGACATCAAGGCGGGCCTGGCGCCGTGGCAGGCGATTATCGAAGCCACCGTCCGACGCTTTCGTCCGATTGTGCTCACGGCTCTCGCTGCCGTGTTGGCGATGATCCCGCTGTCGCGCAGCGTGTTCTTCGGGCCGATGGCCGTGGCGATCATGGGCGGGTTGATTGTGGCGACGGCGTTGACCCTATTGTTCCTGCCGGCACTTTATGCGGCATGGTTTCGCGTCAAGCAAAACGCTCAATAGTATTTAATAGGGAAGGGCGTGTGTAACTGTGCAGGCGCCCGGTAACTAAGAGAGCAGTGGGAAATACCCGACACCTAATGACTGTTGCGACAGTCAGTGTGTCTCCCACAGGTTTAATTAGAGTGTGGGAAGTTTCTTTTCTACAGTTTTTATAATTGAAGTGTTGGTGTCAGCCAAGGGGGTAATGCGTTGCAGTGTGTGGTCCAGATGAGGGACGGAGTTTGTATACAGGTGGCACACAAAGCTGTCCTCTCCGGTGATTTTGTAACACACAATACACTCCGTCATTTGTGCGAGTAATTGTTCCACCGCTTGAAAGTTCCCCGCCAACGGTTTAACCCTCACCAGCGCCTGCAGTGCAAAGCCAAGCGCCTGGGCATCCAGCTCGACGCTGAAGCCGCTTATGACTCCCGCAACCTCCAAACGCTTGAGACGCTCGCTGCAGCCTGGCGCTGACAGCCCGACCTGACGGCTCAGTGCGCGAATGGATGCGCGGGCGTTTTGGTGCAGGGCAGTAATCAGGGCGCGATCAATCGGGTCTAATTTGTGATCGCTCTTTGTAAGCTTTTTCATTAGATGGACCTTACGAACATTGATGAAACAGCATGAAAATCTTACATACCACGAATCCATAAAAAAACAATGGCTTTTTTGAAAGCCGCTGCCTATTGTTTTTGCCAGCAGTCGTAGGCAGTACTGTGTCGCTCTTTCAACTTGATCTATTTATCGAGGGATTGAAATGAACTACGTACTTGATGAGGCTCGCCTGCAATACCATCACGATACTAACTTTCCTGAGAAAGGCGTATTTGCACAGCGTCATGAGTTTGCCCGCAACGGGTTTATAAAAGTGCGAAATATTGTCGACGACGACCTGCGCGAAAAGATAACGCGTGAGGTCAACAGCCTGATCGACCGCCAGCTTGAACGTCGCGACTTGCACCTGGCAACCACCGACAATACGCCACGCTACATGAGTGTAGTGCGCAGCGAGTTCATTGCTGAAAACAGCCCGCTGATCAACACGCTGTCCAAGTCCAAAGGACTGCTGGATACCTTGTCCCAGATCGCGGGAACTCAACTTATCGCGTCTGTTTCCAAGGATGAGGAATACTTGATCACCAAGCAGGAGCGCAAAGGCGATACCCACGGTTGGCACTGGGGGGATTACAGCTTTGCACTGATCTGGATTATTGAAACACCCCCGATCGCCAAGGGCGGGATGTTGCAATGCGTACCCCATACCTCATGGGATAAGTCCAACCCGAGAATTCATGAGCTGCTGTGCAGCAACCCGATTGCGACATACGGCTTCGTGACGGGGGATATTTACTTCCTGCGCACCGACACCACCCTGCACCGCACCATCCCGCTAAACGAAGATGCAACGCGGATCATCCTCAACATGACGTATGCCGCTAAAAAAGACGACGAACAGAAGCTGCACGGCAATGATCGCTGGTGGGAAGACCAGCACGTCGAAGCAGCCAAGAGCGTGACCTGAAGCGCATCTGTCGAAACCCACGGGATGATGATCATGCATGACATTCAATGTCTCCAGCGCGCCAGTGCCTTGCTGAAACAAGCGCAATCACACGCCGCCATGGCCGACTTGGTCAGGGCGGCTGTCGCTCGCAATGAACAATGGCGCGGGCAGCAGTGCATCAATCTCGTGGCCGCCGAGTCACCCACCAGCCCATCGGTGCGCGCGTTGCTGTCCAGTGAGGTCGGCACGCGTGCATCGGGTGGGCATATCGGGCGGGACAACCGTTTTTTCTCGGGGATGAAAAATATCGACGAACTGGAATCGCTCTGCGTGGAACTGTTGAAAACCACTCTGCGCGCCCGGCACGCCGATCACCGTCTGATGGGCGGAATGGCGGCAGTGCTCGCCGCGTACACGGCGCTGGCCCGGCCCGAAGACAATGTCATGACGGTGCCGGTGATCCGGGGGGGCGATACCAGTAACCGCACCAATGGGCCTCCCGGTGTCCGTGGGCTTAAGGTGTGGGACATTCCCTTCGTGCACAAGACCGCAGACATTGACCTCACGCGTTTCAGCGAAATTGCGCGTGACTTGAAGCCTGCGGTGATTGGGCTGGGCATGACCTTGACCCTCTTCCCTTTGCCGGTGGCCGATATCAAGGGCATCGTTGCGCCATGGGGTGGGAAGGTGTATTTCGACGCCGCTCACCAACTGGGATTGATCAGCGCCGGGATGTTTCAGGACCCGCTAGCGGAAGGGGCGGATTTGATGACGGGCTCTTCCGGCAAGACCTTCAGTGGCCCCCAGGGCGGTGTGATCGTGTGGAACGACGAGGCGTTGACCCCCGCAGTGCACGAGGCCATTTTCCCCACCCTGACCGGTAGCCATCAGATCAACCGGGTCGCGGCACTCGCCGTGGCGGCCACCGAGATGCTGGAGTACGGGCAGGCTTATATGCAGCAGGTGGTGAGCAATGCCCAGACGCTGGCCACCCACCTGGACCGCAGAGGCGTCACCGCGTTTTATCGGGACCAGGGTTACACAAGGACGCACCAGATCGTAATCGACTCGAAACCCTTCGCCAGCGGGCGCGATGCGGTGCAGCGCCTGGAGGCCGCCAATCTCATCGCCAATGAAATGCCATTGCCTTGGGACACAGATCCCTACAAGGAAACGGGCATTCGACTGGGGACCGTCGAGGTCACCCGGCTGGGCATGAAAGAGTCAGAGATGGCGTGGATTGCCGAGCAGATTGCCAAGGTATTGCTACACAAGGCGGACCCGATGGCCGTTGCCAATGGTGTGATCGACTTTATGAAGAACCATCGAACGGTCTATTACTGCCACGAAAATGGACTGCCCCGCTAAGTCGTCACGCGCGCTGACGCGAAGGAGCGTTGTATGCCCGATACCCTGCTGCCCATTTACCAAGCCGTACTGGCTTTCGCTCTCGCCGCCATCGCTTTGCTCGCCAGCCCAGGCCCCGCCACGCTGGCATTGGCGGCAAGCGGGGCGGCCTATGGCATGCGGCGTTCGACGCGTTTTTTTGTCGGGATCACGCTAGGACTGGTGATCGCCATGACCTTGGTCGCTACGGGCCTGTATGTGGTACTGCAGCGTTTTCCGATGCTGGCGACAGCGCTGACGGTCATCTCCATCGCTTATATCTTTTGGCTGGCCTACCGCATTGGCACTGCGCCGCCGATCGAGGAGGTGCCGTCCGCCGTCACACCGGGTTGGGGCGCCGGGTTTGTGCTGGGTGTTGCGAATATCAAGGCGTATGCGGCATTTGCGGCCTTGTTGGGCAGTTTCACCTTAGGGACGGCGCCTGCGTGGGAGCAGGGTACAAAGGCGTTGATCTGCCTGTTGGTGTGTGTGGTGTTCGACTTTCTGTGGTTGTTTGCCGGCAGCCGGATGCGCACGTTGTTCATCCATCCGACCTGGAGCCGGCGACTTAACGTAAGCTTCGCGATTTTGATGGTAGCGACGGTTGCCTGGTCGTTGACGCTGGCGCAATAGCGCTATCGGTGCAAAGGCGTTTGATCATTTCGCCCGAGGATAATCTTCATGTTTGGGACCGTTTCTGCACTGGTATTGTTACTGGTCGTGCCTGGGCCGACCAACACCTTGTTAATGCGTGCAGGGGTGCTTTTTGGCTTCTGGGCTTCATGGCGCATGGCTTTTATCGAATGCCTGGCTTATTTGCTTCAGGTGTCTGTCTGGGGCGTGGCGTTGTTCTATCTGTCGGCCTGGTCACCGTGGACGGTGAAGGTCGCGCAGTTGGCTGCAGTCTGCTATCTGCTGCGACTTGCCTACAATTTGTGGCAGCACAAGAACAGCACGGACGGCCCGACCCGCGATCGTTTCTCCGGGCTGTATTTTTTCTGGCTGACGGTCATGAACCCCAAGGGCTTGTTGATCGCGTCGTTCATTGCACCGGCCAGCGCATTTGCCACGTTGCCCGGTTATGCCGGATTCATGACCACGCTGGCACTGGTGGTGGTTCCGGTGGGGGCGGCGTGGATTGTGCTGGGCAGTCGTTTCGAAGGGGTTCAGAAAGCCTGGCTGACACCGCTCAGAATCAATCGCGCAACGTCCGTAGCCATCTGTTTTTTTGCCACGATCATGATGGGGCGACTGGCTGATTCGGTCATCCATTGACGCTGGTTTACATTTCCATACAAACGGAATTCGGGCCGCTGGAACGTTTGTTTTGGCTGACGGGGAACTGCTGCGCCGCAAGTGCCACATAGAGTTACCTGTTAAGCAGGTAACTATTCTTGCGGTCAAACGCGCAGGAACGTTTCTACGGTGATGCTTAAGGAGTGCGTATGTTGCTACCGTTATTAGTTCTACCGCTGCAAATAATGGGCGCGGCGATGGGGATGGGGAATGGCTTCGGTCAGTTCAACGGCAATCGTCAACCCGATGTGAATATCCATATTCACAACGATAACAACAACCAAAACAGCAGTACCAGTAGCAGCAGTGCGGCCGCGTCGGCATCCGCACGCAGCAGTTCCATTACCTGGTAGCTAAAACCAAAACGCCCTGAGTCGATCAGGGCGTTTTCACCGGCAAGGATTTTCCCGGCTCGGTGACATGCAGTGTGCTGTTACAGCGCGCCAAACACCTTCTTCGCCAAACTGGTGGCCGCCGCCGCCGGGTTCTTGCGAATGGTCTCTTCCTGCTGCGCAATCATCTTGAACAACCCATCCAGCGCCTGTTCGGTCACATAGTTCTCGACGTTGGCGCTCTTGGCATCCACCGCGCCAAAGGCTGCGGCCTTGCCGGCCAGGGCGTTGTACTGCTGGGCCACGCCAACCTTGTCGGTGGCGGCCTTGACGATCGGCAGGAACTTGGCGCGAATCTGTTCGCGACTGCTTTTGTTCAGGTACTGGGTGGCCGAGTCCTGGCCGCCACTGAGGATGCCCTTGGCATCGGTCACGCTCATGTTTTTCACGGCATTCACCAGGATCGGCTGGGCCTGGGTCACGGCGGATTCAGCGGCCTTGTTCATGCTGGTTTCCAGTTGCGTGACCTGGTCACCCATGCCGAACATCTTCAGCTTGTCGGCCACTTTGCCCAACTTGCCCGGCAGGCCGATCTTCACTTCGGGGTTGTTGCTGAAACCACCCGGCACCCCAAGCTGTTTCACAGCGATCTGCGCGCCTTGGGTCAGGGCGTCCTTGAGGCCGCCGGAAGCGTCGCCTTGGGACAGGCTGGAGAGGTCCAGCGCCATGGCGTTGGCCCCCAGCAGCAGGCCGGCACACAGGGCAGTAAAGCGAAGGGAGTTACGGAGCATGGGCGCTTCCTTTTGATCGAGTTCAGTGGGCCACAGCATCGACGCGCAGGCGCAACGGTTGTGGATCCTGGCCGTTGAGTTGCACAGCGTGCCGTTCGGTGGTGATAAACATTAGCTTGCCATCCACTTCGATGCGAGCGCTGACCGAGTAGCTGTGACCGGGCTTGACCTGGGCCGGGTCGTAGTTCAGGTGAAACGGCAGCGGCACCTGGCCTTTGACCGGGCCTTTCTGTTCGGCGAGGGTCACCGCCGGTGCGTCGGCCAGGGACACGTCTTGCAGGCTGACGCTCAAGGTGGCGGTCGGCGGCAGGGCGATGCGTTGCAGGTAGAACACTTCGCCATCGAGGCTGGCCTCTGGTGCGGGCGTCATGGATTGGCAGGCTCCGAGCAGGGCGGTGAGGCCCAGGAGGATGATCTTTTTCATGGTGCAGCTCCTTGTCAGCGGCGCCGGAAACAGCCCGGCGCCTTATTCAATTTAGCGGTTTTCTTCGGAATTGAGAGGCTCGGATTCGACCGGAGTGTCATCCACGCGGTGCAGCGCCACCTGGCGGATCGACAGGCGAATCTCCGCCGGCAACACGCGCTTGGCTGCGCCTTCGGCCAGTTCGCCGAGCAGGTCGTGGTAGCTCAACTTACCGGCTTCATCGCGGCGCAGCACATCTTGCTCCAGCAACGTCTGGATAAAATGTCGGAAAAGGCTCTTGTCGAAGAACTCCGGGGCGTTGAGGCCGTGCAGGATCGACAGGCGCTGAGCCATCACTGTGCACAGATCTTCCAGTTCTTCGGCGCTGATGCTGTTCTGGCCGCTGTTGAGCAGCAGCGAGATCGCCATGTAGAAGCGTTGCAGGGTTTGGGCGATGCTCTTGGACAG
Organism: Pseudomonas sp. Marseille-Q1929; assembly: GCF_017316265.1. Lineage (NCBI taxonomy): Bacteria > Pseudomonadati > Pseudomonadota > Gammaproteobacteria > Pseudomonadales > Pseudomonadaceae > Pseudomonas > Pseudomonas sp. Marseille-Q1929. The sequence goes on along the minus strand of NZ_JAFLWU010000001.1, from coordinate 146,114 downwards.
CAGCGTCAGCAACACAAAGTGCCGCGAGCTGGGCGCCGGGCGCAGGAACACATTGTTTTCGAAGCGCAGCAGGCCCTGTTCGACAAAGGCGTCCAGCCATTGATCGACCACGGTGTCCAGCTCCTCCAACGACCAGCGGATAAACAGCTCTGATTGCAGGTACGGGTACAGCGCGTGGGTGTAGCGCAGGATCTGTTCGCGGCTCATGCGCGAGCTGCTCTGGAAGAAACTCGCCAGCAACGCCGGCAACGCGAAGATGTGCAATACGTTGTTGCGGTAGTAGGTCATCAGGACAGCGTTCTGCTCGTCCAGGTACAGAATCTTGCCGAGGGCGTCGCTCTGTTCCGACAGCAGGTCCATGTCCTTGACGTGTTTTATCAGTGCCAGCCCATCACCTTCGGGCACGGTGGTGTGGGGCGAGTAGGGCACGCGGCGCAACAGCGCCAGGTACAGGTCCAGTTGGCGTGCCATGGCCTGTTCGTCCAGGGCCAGGCGCGTCGTGGACAGCAGCGCCAGGGCCACCAGGTTCACCGGGTTCACCGCGGCGGCTTCGTTCAAGTGGCGGGCCACCTGTTCGCCAAGACGGTTCGTGGTTTCGTTGAGCCAGGCCGGCTTGTAGTTCGGGCCCAGTTCCTGGCTGCGCCAGTCCGGTTGTTCACTGTCGAGGAACTCGGCCAGCTTGATCGGCTCGCCGAAGTTGACCGCGACTTGGCCAAAACGCTGCTTGAGCGCGCCGACCACTTTGAAAATATCGAAGATCGATTCTTTCTTCTTGCTCGCGCCGCGCAGTTCGCCGAGGTAGGTACGGCCTTCGAGCACGCGCTCGTAGCCGATGTACACGGGTACGAACACGATGGGCATGCGCGAGGAACGCAGGAAGCTGCGCAGGGTAATCGCCAGCATGCCGGTCTTCGGTTGCAGCATGCGCCCGGTGCGCGAGCGCCCGCCCTCGACGAAGTACTCCACCGGGAAGCCTTTGGTGAACAAGGTGTGCAGGTATTCGTTGAACACCGAGGTGTACAGCGGGTTGCCCTTGAACGTGCGGCGCATGAAAAACGCACCGCCTCGGCGCAGCAGGCTGCCGATCACCGGCATGTTCAGGTTGATGCCCGCAGCGATGTGCGGCGGGGTCAGGCCGTTCTTGAACAGCAGGTAGGAGAGCAACAGGTAATCGATATGGCTGCGGTGGCACGGAACGTAGATCACCTCGTAGCCCTGGGCAACCTTTTGCACACCTTCGATGTTATTGACCTTGATGCCGTCGTAGATCTTGTTCCAGAACCAGCTCAGCACCACTTCGAGGAAGCGGATCGCGGTGTAGGTGTAGTCCGAGGCGATCTCGTTGCCATAGCGCAGGGCCTGGGCCTTGGCTTTTTCCGGGCTGATTTTTTCGCGTTCGGCCTCGTCCAGGATGGCCTGGCGTACCAGCGGCATGTTGACCAGGCCTTTGACCAGGTTGCGCCGGTGGGACAGGTCGGGGCCGATCACGGCGGTCTTCAGGTTGCGAAAGTGCACCCGCAGGATCCGTTGGGCCATGCGCACCGTGCGTTCGTGACCTTTATTGTGCTCGATCAATTCACGCAAGTTGATAGGCGCGGAGAATTGCACACGGGTCTTGCGACCGAGGATCAGGATGCTCAGCAAACGCCGCAGGCGCCCGGTGACCGCCCAACTGTCGGCAAACAGCAGCTTCCACGGGCTGGACTCGCTCTCGGGCGACTGCCCCCAGAACACGCTGACCGGAATGATTTGTGCATTCTCTTCGGCGTGTTCGGTGAGGGTGTTGACCAGGCGGGTCAGGGTTGGCGGCGCGCCGCGCTTGTCCTGGCGGCCAAGCCAGTCCGGCTCGGGCGTGAGGTAGAAGAACGCCGCAGGCTCCATCAGCGGTCCCACCGCTACCGGCAGTACCGGGCGCGGCAGGCCCGCCTTGGTGCACTCGGCATCGACCACGGCCAATTCGGTGAGGGAGGGCGATTGCAGGACGTAGAACACCGGCCGGCTGCGGTCCAGGTTGAGGGTAAGGGACGACTGGTTGATCGTCTCCGAGCGAACCCAGAGGTACAACAGCCGGCGCAAGGTGCCAAACACCAGACGGCGGAACGGGGAGCGGGTCATAGGCGTGCTGCTTCAAGTGGGAAAAACCGAGCAGGCGCTCGGGCGGGTAGTGTGCCGTATTCGCCGAAAATCGGCAAAAAAGCAGCGATGTAAACTTGAGTTGATCGTTTTGGAGCCTGTCTTATACTCGGCAGTTCAATGCGAGCGACCCAACAATAAAAAGCATGTGGGAGTTAAACAGATGGCAACGCGCGAAACCGGCAATGTGAAGTGGTTCAACGATGCAAAGGGTTATGGGTTTATTCAGCGCGATGATGGCAAGGATGTGTTTGTGCACTACCGCGCCATTCGCGGTGACGGCCACCGCTCATTGGCCGAAGGCCAGCAGGTGGAATACGCCGTGGTGACCGGCGAGAAGGGGTTGCAGGCGGAGGATGTGGTGGGTCTCTAAGACCACCGCTGAACCCATGTGGGAGCGGGCTTGCTCGCGAAGACGGTGTGTCAGTCACACTAGATGTTGACTGATCCACCGTCTTCGCGAGCAAGCCCGCTCCCACAGTTGATTGGGTTCACAATTCAGGGGTTATGCAGTTTTCCAGGTGATTTCTTCTTCACCATCCGCGCTGATGCGCATCCAGCGATCGGCGCTTTCTTCACCTTCCTCTTCCACCCAAGTCCCCGGCGCGCAGCGCACTTCGACGTTCAGCGCAGCAAACGCGGCGCGGGCGCAGGCGATGTCGTCGTCCCACGGGGTCTGGTCGCTTTCCAGGTACAGGCTGTTCCATTTGCCTACAGCCTTGGGCAGCCAGGTGACGGGCACGTTGCCGGCCTTGCACTTGTAGGTCTGGCCTTTCTGGACCCAGTCGGTGCACGGGCCCAGGGCGGCGCCCAGCCAAGCGGCGACGGCTTTGTAGTCGACGTCGGCGTCCTTCAGGTAAATCTCGATATCGGGTTGGCGCATGGATGTTCCTCGTTGCGGGATTCGAAAATCCATTCGCGGAAAAGTCGGTTATTGAAGCACGAAATAGTCGTAGCGCATCGACACGGTGACAGACAGCGGCTCGGCCGCCTCGATCACTTCGCTGCGCCGCTCGGCGCTGGCGCGCCAGCCGTGGGGGGTCATGGCCAGCAGGTTGGCGCGGTCTTTGGGCTCGGCCAGGCTCAGGGTGAACGCCAGGGTTTCACTGTGCGCCAAACTCATGCCGTCCGGCACCAGGGCCAGGTGCTTGTCGTCGGTGTACTCGCGCACTTCGTCGTACAGGCGTTCGCGCAGTTCCATCAGGTGGCCGCTGGTCGGGCCGACTTTCATCAAGCCGCCGCCAGGGCTGAGCAGGCGCTTGGCCTCTTCCCAATCCAAGGGGCTGAACACGCTGGCGAGAAACTGGCAGCTGCCTGAGGCCAACGGCACGCGGGCCATGCTGGCGATCAACCAGGTCAGCGCCGGGTTGCGCTTGCACGCACGCTTGACGGCTTCCTTGGAGATGTCCAGCGCGTAGCCGTCCGCCTCGGGCAGGGCGTCGGCGATTTGCGCGGTGTAGTAACCCTCGCCACAACCGATGTCCACCCAACGCGCCGGGGCACGTTCGGCGGCCAGTTCGGCCAGGCGCTTGGCCACCGGGGCGTAGTGCCCGGCGTTGAGAAAGTCGCGGCGCGCCTCGACCATCGCCAGGTTGTCGCCCGGGTCGCGGCTGTTTTTGTGCTGCACCGGCAACAGGTTCAGGTAACCCTGGCGCGCGCGGTCGAAACGGTGCCCGGCGGGGCACGCGACGCCATTGTCCACCGCGTTGAGCGGGGCGCTGCAAATGGGGCAAGCGAGCATCAGGCGAGCAACTTGATCAGGGTCTGGTAGTAGATTTCGGTCAGCACATCGAGGTCGCTGGCCAGAATGCGTTCGTTGACCTGGTGGATCGTCGCATTGACCGGGCCCAGCTCAACCACCTGGGTGCCGAGGGTGGCGATGAAACGCCCATCCGAGGTACCGCCGCTGGTGGACGCCTTGGTTTCACGCCCGGTGATCGCCTTGATGCTGGCCGAGACCGCATCCAGCAACGCGCCCGGTTCGGTGAGAAACGGCAGGCCCGACAGTGCCCACTCCACGTGCCAGTCCAGGCCGTGCTTGTCGAGGATCGCCGCGACGCGCTGTTGCAGGCCTTCGACGGTGGACTCGGTGGAGAAGCGGAAGTTGAACACCGCCGTCAGGTCACCGGGAATCACGTTGGTGGCGCCGGTGCCGGAGTTCAGGTTGGAGATCTGGAAGCTGGTCGGCGGGAAAAAGGTGTTGCCGTCGTCCCAATGCTCGGCAGCCAGTTCGGCCAGGGCCGGTGCGGCCAGGTGGATTGGGTTCTTCGCCAGGTGCGGGTAGGCCACGTGGCCTTGCACGCCGCGCACGGTCAGGGTGGCGCCGAGGGAGCCACGACGGCCGTTCTTGACCACATCGCCCACCAGCGTGGTGCTCGACGGTTCGCCGACGATGCACCAGTCCAGGCGCTCCTTGCGCGCGGCCAGGCGTTCGATCACGGCCTTGGTGCCGTGGTGCGCCGGGCCTTCTTCATCGCTGGTGATCAGGAAGGCCACCGAGCCCTTGTGGTCGGGGTAGTCGGCGACGAAACGCTCGGCCGCCACCAGCATGGCGGCCAGGCTGCCTTTCATGTCCGCCGCGCCACGCCCGCAAAGCATGCCGTTGTCGTCGATCAACGCGTCGAACGGGTCGTTCTGCCAGGCCTGCACCGGGCCGGTGGGGACCACGTCGGTGTGGCCGGCGAAGCACAGCACCGGACCTTCGTGCTTGCCGTGGGTGGCCCAGAAATTGTCCACGTCCTCGATGCGCATCGGCTCAAGCGCAAAACCGGCGTCGCCCAGGCGCTGCATCATCAGCTTCTGGCAATCGGCGTCGATCGGCGTCACCGAGGGGCGACGGATCAGGTCGATGGCAAGTTGAAGGGTCGGCGAAAGGTCGGCATGGGCCGTCATGGGAAAACTCCGGGAAGCGTGTAATGGGCGCAGGACGTATGTGGAATACAGAGCTCGGGGCGACGCAGAGCCCCTGTGGGAGCTGGCTTGCCTGCGATAGCATCGCCGCGGTGTGCCAGCCAGACCACGGCGTCTGCATCGCAGGCAAGCCAGCTCCCACAGAGAGCAAAGGCAGGGCCAAGTCTTGCAAAACGGCCGTTATCTTATAGCAAAACGGCGGCCAGAGGCCGCCGTTTAGTGCATTGCGCAAGTTTTTACGCAGCAGGTGCGGGCTCCGCGGCTACCGAAGGTTTCGGCAGCGAAGACAGGAACGCCATGATCAGCGCCGCCACATACGGCAGCGATTGCACGAGCAGCATCACCACCCAGAAGCGAATGTCATTGCTCGGCAGGCCCTGCACCAGGTAGATCCCCAGCGCGGCGCCCCACAACAGCAACATGATGAACATTTCTTCGCGAGCTTCGGAAATCGCGACCCAGAAGCCGTGGTTATCCGCGTTTTTCGGTGTGCGAAAGAACGGAATACTGCTGGTGAAGAAGCCATACAACACCGCCTTGGCGATGGTGTGGGACAACGCCAGGCCCGCCAGGGCCGCGCAGAACGCGTCCTTGAGGTTCACGCCCACGGCGCGACGGTACAGGAAGACGATCTTGCCCACTTTGAACACGAACAACGCCAATGGCGGGATCGCGAAAATCAGCAGCGGCGGGTCGACCCGTGTCGGCACGATGATCATCGCCGCCGACCACAACAGCGCGCCGACGGTGAAGAAGATGTTCATGCCGTCCGCCACCCACGGCAACCAGCCCGCGAGGAAGTGGTAGCGCTGGCCACGGGTCAGCTCGGTGTCCTTGCCGCGCAACAGGCTGGCGGTGTGACGCTTGATGATCTGGATCGCACCGTAGGCCCAGCGGAAACGCTGTTTCTTGAAGTCGATAAAGGTGTCCGGCATCAGGCCCTTGCCGTAACTGTCGTGGTAATACGCCGCCGACAGACCTTTCTCGAACACGCGTAGGCCCAGTTCGGCGTCTTCACAGATGCACCAGTCGGCCCAGCCGAGTTCTTCGAGCACCGAACGACGGGTCATGGTCATGGTGCCGTGCTGGATGATCGCGTCACGGTCGTTGCGGGTGACCATGCCGATATGGAAGAAACCTTTGTATTCCGCGTAGCAGAGCTTCTTGAAGGTGCTTTCGTTCTGGTCGCGGTAGTCCTGCGGCGACTGCACCACGGCGATTTTCGGGTCGGCGAAGTGCGGCACCATGTGCTTGAGCCAGTTAGGCGACACGCAGTAGTCCGAGTCGATCACCGCGATCACTTCGGCATCCTTGGCGGTGTGCGGGAGCAGGTAGTTCAGCGCGCCACCCTTGAAACCGGCCAGGGGCGCGACGTGGAAGAACTTGAAGCGCGGGCCGAGGGTTTCGCAGTAGTCGCGCACCGGTTCCCAGACCGCGGGGTCTTTGGTGTTGTTGTCGATGATCAGGACTTCGTAGTCCGGGTAATCGAGGGCGGCCAGGGCGTCGAGGGTCTGTTTGACCATCTCCGGTGGCTCGTTGTAGCACGGCACGTGGATCGACACCTTCGGACGGTAGTCCGAGTCCCCTTCAACCGGCAGGAATTCACGCCGACGCTTGTGAGTCCACACCGCTTCGGCCAGTTCGTGGGCTTCGGTCAGCAACACGATAAACACGCCGAGGGCGCCGAGCGCCAACAGAATGCCCACGGTGACACTGAACCAGGTGCTGTATTGCTGGCTGTAGTCGTAACCGATCCACACCAGCACCGAACCGCAAAGGAACGCAATAAAGGTCAGGAAGGTGCGGCCACGCTGGCGCAGGGCCGAGCCGTCGATCATCAGCAGGGTCAGCGACAGCAGGGCGAGCACCACCGAACCGATGGCGAGTACGCGCCATTGCGGGATCGCGACCACGGGCCCTTCAAAGTTGAATTTCTGCTGGCGTGCGCCGTTGAATACGCCCCAGTAGGCACCGGCCGAGCCTTCATCGCTGACTTTCCACGGCTGATCGAAGGCCTCGATCACGAAGTAGTTGTAGCCCTGACGATTGAGTTTATTCACCAGTGTGCGTAGGTAAATCGCCTGGTCGGCCGGAGACGTTTCATTGCCACCGCGCATGCGGCCGTTGCTCGGCCAGCCAACCTCCGACAGCAGCAGCGGCTTTTTCGGGAACAGTTTCTTCAGATCCTTGGCGCGGTCGAGTACGTACTGGCCGGCCTTGTCCATCGGAATGTATTCCCAGAACGGCAGGATGTGCGCGGCGATCAGGTCGACGTGCTTGGCCAGTTGCGGGTTCTTTTCCCAGATGTCCCATTGCTCGGATGTGGTGACCGGCACTTTGACGGCGGCGCGCACTCGATCCAGCAGTACGATCAGCGCTTCCGGGGTGATGTCCTTACGGAATACCGCTTCGTTACCCACCACAACCCGCACCACACTGCGCGAATTGTTGGCGATTTCGATGGCGCGCTGGATTTCCCGCTCGTTGCGTTCCAGGTCCGGGCTGATCCAGATCCCCAGGGTCACGCGCAGGCCGAACTCTTCGGCCAGCTTGGGGATGTCGCCCAGGGTGCCGTCGACCGAGTAGGTACGGATGTTGTCCGTCAGCTTGCTCATGATCGCCAGGTCCTGGCGCATCTGGTCGTCGGTCGGGAACTGGTTCTTCTGCGGGTACTGGCCTTGCTGGAACGGCGAGTAGGAGAAACCGGAGATCTGTTCAGGCCAGTTGGGGGTGGTGACCGGGCGGTTGATCAGCGCCCAGAAGCCGGTGAACAGTGCGGCGATTGCCAGCACGATCACCAGGTTGAGTCCAAATTTACGCGATGCCATGGCTATTTCGGGTTCCAAAGGGTGTGGAACGAAAAGAGGTGTCGGCCTGCGCCGAACGGCGCGCATCCTACACCGGCGCTTCCCTGAGCGTACAGCAAGCAGAGAAAAGCCGGACGTTAGTCAGCGAAAGCCCATCTAAGTTCTTAACTTGTAACTTGTAGCTTAAAACTTGCCGCTGCGTAGCCCATAATGCGCGCCGGTTTTTGGGGTAATGGTCATGAGCACAGAAGATCCACGGTTTGCAGGCGTCGCCCGCTTGTATGGCATTGAAGGCCTGGAACGCTTGAAAGCGGCCCATGTGGCGATCGTCGGCGTCGGCGGCGTGGGCTCCTGGGCGGCGGAAGCCATCGCCCGTTGCGGTGTGGGCGAGATTTCGCTGTTTGACCTGGATGACGTGTGCGTCAGCAACAGCAACCGCCAGTTGCATGCGCTGGACAGCACTGTGGGCAAACCCAAGGTCGAGGTCATGGCCGAGCGCCTGCGTGGCATCAACCCGGCTTGCACGGTGCATGCGGTGGCGGACTTCGTCACCCGCGACACCATGGCCGAATACATCACGCCAGATATTGATTGCGTGATCGACTGCATCGACGCCGTCAACGCCAAGGCCGCGCTGATCGCCTGGTGCAAGCGCCGCAAGATCCAGATCATCACCACGGGCGGCGCCGGTGGGCAGATCGACCCGACGTTGATCCAGGTGTGCGACCTGAACCGTACGTTCAACGATCCGCTGGCGTCGAAAGTGCGTTCCACCCTGCGCCGCGATTATGGTTTCTCGCGCACCGTGACCCGTCACTACAGCGTGCCGTGTGTGTTTTCCACCGAGCAGCTGCGCTATCCCAAGCCGGATGGCAGCATTTGCTTGCAGAAGAGTTTTGTCGGCGATGGGGTGAAGCTGGACTGTGCGGGTGGGTTTGGCGCGGTGATGATGGTCACGGCCAGCTTTGGCATGGTGGCGGCGACCAAGGCGGTGGACAAGATTGTGGCTGGGGTGCGCAGGCCGTCGGAGCGGGTTAAACCTGCCTAGGTTGCAGAACTTTGCACCATTCAAAGTGTGGGAGCTGGCTTGCCTGCGATTACAGTGTGTCAGTCGCTGAAGATGTTGACTGATCCACCGCTATCGCAGGCAAGCCAGCTCCCACATTTAGTTTTGTGTAAGGCTCAATGTCCGCATGCGCAGTAATACTGCATTCAAACCGTTGCTGCGAGAGGGTGACAGTTGACGGGAAAGCCCCAATTGATTGAACCAGTCGGGCAAGTCCACCGCCTGTAGCTCGGTGGCAGAGAGGCCATTCACCCGCACCAGCAACAACGCCACCAACCCCCGAATCAACCGCGCATCACTGGCCGCAGCAAACTGCCAATGCCCATCCCGTAAATCCCCCACCAACCACACCAGGCTTTCACAGCCCTGTACCAGGTTGGCCTCGACCTTGTCTTCAGCGGGCAGGGCAGGCATGCGCTCGCCCCATTGCATCAGCATCCGCGCGCGCTGCTCCCAGCTGCCAACAGCCTGGAACGCTTCAAGCGCTGTCACCGCATCAACGGGCAAGCTCATCGCAACATATCCAGCGCCTGGTCCAGCGCTTCAAAGAAACGCTCCAGGTCATCGGAGTCGTTATACAGCGCCAGGGACACACGGATCGCCCCCGACAAATGCATGGCCTTGAGCAGCGGCATTGCACAATGATGACCGGCGCGTACGGCAATGCCTTGTTCGGTCAACAGGTGCGCAAGGTCGGCGTTGTGCACACCCTCGACCACAAAACTGACCAACGCGACTTGAGGCGAGCCCAACACGCGCACGCCATTGCGCGCGTTAAGCCCACGCAACAGGTAGTCGTGCAGGGCCGCTTCATGGGCAATGACCGCCTGCTGATCCAGCGAACTCAGGTAATCCAGGCTGGCGCCCAGCCCGATCACGCCTGCAATTGGCGGCGTGCCAGCTTCAAACCCCAGTGGCGCCGGGCGAAAGCTGGCGCTGTGGTAATCGGCCTGTTGCACCATCTCGCCGCCAAACTGCCAGTGGCGTAGGTGATGCAGAGCCTCGTTGCGACCAAACAGCACACCGACGCCGTCCGGCCCGTAGAGTTTGTGGCTGGAAAATACGTAGAAGTCGCAGCCCAGGGCCTGTACGTCGTGGCGACCATGGACGATGCCTTGGGCGCCGTCGATGACCGTCAAGGCGCCGTGGGGTTGGGCCAGGGCGAGCAACGCCTGCAGCGGCTGCCACGCACCGAGCACGTTGGACAACTGGCTCACGGCCAGCAGGCGCGTGCGTGGGCCGATCAGCTCGGCGGCGGCCGTGAGGTCAATCACGCCGTCATTGCCAAGGGGCAATACCACCAGTTCCAGGGCGCGGCGTTTGGCCAGTTGCTGCCAGGGCAGCAGGTTGGCGTGGTGTTCCAGGGCGCTGATGACAATCTCATCGCCCGCATTGAATAGATGCTCCAGGCCGTAGGCCAAGAGGTTCAGCGCAGAGGTCGCGCCGTGGGTGAACACGATCTGCCCGCTGTCACCTGCGTTCAACCACTGCGCGACCTTGCTGCGGCTGTCTTCGAAAGCCTGGGTCGCATGGGCGCCCGGCAAATGCTGGGCACGGTGCACATTGGCTGCGCCATTGGCGTAGTAATGGCTGATGGCATCCAACAGGGCCTGGGGTTTTTGCGTGGTGGCGGCGTTGTCCAGGTAGGTCTGGTCTTGCCGTTGCAGGGTGGCGATGGCCGGGAAATCGGCGCGCCAGGGAGAGGGCACTAGCATGGTGTTCAAGACTCGTATAAGCGAGCCCCAGGATCGGGGCCCGCTAGTGGCATCGAGTGGCTGCTTAGTTGTGAGCGTGCAGCGCTTCGTTCAGTTCGATGGCCGATTTGTGGGTTTTGCACTCCACGGCACCGGTCTCGGAGTTGCGACGGAACAGCAGGTCCGGCTGGCCGGCCAACTCGCGCGCCTTGACCACCTTGACCAGTTGGTTCTGCTCGTCCAGCAGCGCGACCTTGGTCCCGGCGGTGACGTACAGGCCCGATTCCACGGTGTTGCGGTCGCCCAGCGGGATACCGATACCGGCGTTGGCGCCGATCAGGCAGCCTTCGCCGACCTTGATCACGATGTTGCCGCCGCCCGACAGGGTGCCCATGGTGGAGCAGCCGCCGCCCAGGTCCGAGCCCTTGCCGACGAACACGCCAGCCGACACACGACCTTCGATCATGCCCGGGCCTTCGGTGCCGGCGTTGAAGTTGACGAAACCTTCGTGCATCACGGTGGTGCCTTCGCCCACATAGGCGCCCAGGCGCAGACGCGCGGCGTCAGCGATGCGCACGCCGGCCGGGACCACGTAGTCGGTCATTTTCGGGAACTTGTCCACCGAGAACACTTCCAGCAGCTCGCCACGCAGGCGTGCTTCCAGCTGGCGTTCGGCCAGTTCGCTGATGTCGATGGCGCCCTGGCTGGTCCACGCCACGTTTGGCAGCTGCGGGAACACACCGGCCAGGCTCAGGCCGTGGGGCTTGACCAGGCGGTGGGACAGCAGGTGCAGCTTGAGGTAGGCCTCAGGCGTGGAGGTCAGTGCAGCGTCTTCGGCCAGCAGGGTTGCGACCAGTGGGGTGTGGCTTTCAGCCAGGCGGCTCAGCAGGGCGGCTTGGGTGGCATCGACGCCCTTGAGCGCGTCGGCCAGTTGCAAGGCCTGGGTGACGGTGAAGGTGATCGCCTGGTTGCCTTCGGTATAGCCGAGGATCGGCGCGATAGCCGCGACGATGTCAGCCGAAGGGTTGAGCAGCGGTTGCGCGTAAAACACTTCCAGCCAAGCACCTTGGCGGTTCTGAGTGCCGACGCCGAAGCCCAGGCTGAACAGGGAATTGGACATGCTGTTACCTCTACAAAAATGGAAAGGGCTGGCCTACTTGAGGGCCGCCGAATAACTATCTGGCTTGAAGCCAATCAGGGTTCTGTCACCGAGATCCAGCACCGGGCGCTTGATCATCGAGGGTTGTGCGAGCATCAATTCAATGGCTTTCGACTGATCGAGATCGGCTTTGCGTTCGTCTTCGAGTTTGCGAAAGGTGGTGCCCGCACGGTTCAAAACCACCTGCCAACCGTGCTCGTTGCACCATTGGGTCAAGTGTTCGCGGTCGATACCGGCCGTTTTGTAGTCGTGGAACTCGTAGCTCAGGCCGTGCTCATCGAGCCAGGTGCGAGCCTTTTTCATGGTGTCGCAGGCTTTGATGCCGAAAAGGTGCAAGGTTTTGCTTGAAGCGGTCAAGGAATTGCCCCCCTTTGGACCAACGGAAACGAAAGGTCACGGATTATGCCACGACCGGCGGCCTGTGGTGCCGCTCGTCATGCTGGCGTGCGACTTATGTGCAAATGCCAGGCGCCAGCCAGGTCGGTAATATAGCCGGGTAATATGGCACTTCAACGGCCGGTCGTTGCCTCAAGTGTGTCTTCGCAAGTCGATTGTCCGGGAACCCCGCGTTATGCAAACCGCCTACACCGTTCTTATCCTGCTGATGTTGGTCAGTGTTTCGCGTCTGGTCGGGCGTGTCATACCGTTGCCGTTGCCCCTGGTGCAGATCGGCGCAGGTGCCTTGTTGGCCTGGCCCACGCTGGGGCTGCATGTGGCGCTGGACCCTGAGTTGTTCCTGTTTCTGTTCCTGCCGCCGCTGTTGTTTTCCGATGGCTGGCGCATGCCCAAGCGCGAATTGTGGCGGCTGCGCGGGCCGATCCTGACATTGGCGGTGGGGTTGGTGCTGTTCACCGTGGTCGGCGCCGGCTACTTCATTCATTGGATATTGCCTACGATTCCGCTGCCGGTGGCCTTCGCCCTGGCGGCGGTTTTATCGCCGACGGATGCCGTGGCGGTATCGGCCATCTCCCAGAACCGTTTGCCCACGCCGCTGATGCATATGCTGCAAGGCGAGGCCTTGATGAACGACGCATCGGGCCTGGTGACCTTCAAATTCGCCCTGGCGGCGGCGTTGACCGGGGTGTTTTCCCTGGCGGACGCCAGCCTCACGTTTGTGCTGGTGGCGCTCGGTGGCCTGGCCGTTGGCGTGGCGCTGAGCTGGCTGGTGGGGCGCTTGCGTACCTGGATGATCGCCCGTGGTTGGGACGACCCGGCGACCCATGTGGTGTTCATGTTGCTGCTGCCGTTTGCCGCGTATGTGCTGGCCGAGCGTTTGGGCGCATCGGGGATTTTGTCGGCGGTGGCGGCGGGGATGATGCAAAGCTGGCTCGACTTGCTGCCGCGCCAGACCAGCACGCGTTTGCTAAACCGTAGCGTTTGGTCGTTGCTGGAGTTTGCCTTCAACGGCTTGATCTTCCTGCTGTTGGGCCTGCAACTGCCGGACATCATTAAGGCGGTAGTGAGCCATGAGCCGGCATTGTGGCCGACGCTGTTGTATCGCTGCCTGGACGTGGTGGCGATCTTCCTGGTGTTGCTCGTGCTGCGCTTTGTCTGGGTGCAGAGCATTTGGCGGCTGTCGGGTTTGTTGCGCAGGTTGCGTGGGAAAGGTGAGCTGACGCTGGTGCCGACGGCACGCTCTTGCTGGCTGCTCACCGTCGGAGGCGTGCGCGGTGCGGTGACGTTGGCCGGTGTGATGTCGGTGCCGCTGCTGCTGGCGCCGGGGCAGGACTTTCCCGAGCGCGACCTGCTGATCTTTATCGCCGCCGGCGTGATCCTGTTGTCGCTGATCGCGGCGTGCATCGCCTTGCCGCTGCTGTTGCGTGGTATCGAAAAGAGCCCAGATGAAAAGCGCCACAACGAGGTTCGCGAGGCCTGGAAGAAAACCGCCGTGGCCGCGATTCATGCCTTGGAAACCGAGGAACCCGCTGACACCGAAACCCAGGACGCCGCCCAGGCAGCCTTGGCGGCCGAGTTAAAGGCGCGCTTGATGTCGGAATATCGCCATCAGTTGGAAGTGTTCAACGATTCCGCCGAAGCCCAGGCGCTGGCGCAGCAGATGGACCTGCTTGAGCGCAAATTGCGCCTCAAGGCCCTGCGGGCGCAGCGGCTGGAGTTGTATAGCTTGAGCCGTCATCACCAGATTGGGGATGACGTGTTGCGCGAGGTGTTGGCGGAACTGGATATGAGTGAGGCGAATCTGGGTCCGTTGAAATAGGGCGTCAGCGCGGCGCTATCGGTTTTTAGGGTAGAGGTCACTGATGAACTGTTTGTCGGTTTCGGACAGTTCATAGTTGTCGGATGTGGGCGTGTTGTTAGTGAAGTACGTCCCCGGCATGCCGTAGTGCATGATCGAGCGCGGGTCATACTGAGAAAAATAAACCTGCCGAGGATCAAATTTTTTCAGTATTTGCTCGTCAGCCTGTTGCCTGGGTTGGTTGTAGCGATCGTGATCTTCATAGACGTTTTCTGCATTGAACTCCAGCGTCCGGTAGGGATGTTGGTGCTCATGCTTCAAGCCCAGGGCATGGCCGAACTCATGCGCCACCGTCTGGCTGGTTTTTGTACCCAAGCCGTGTGCAAAACCGATAAACATCGTGGGCTTGTGGGCGGGAACCTTCTTCGCATTTACGCCGACTGTCGATGAGCCTCCATAGGAATTATTGTCCGCTGCAATCCTGATATCGGCGTCGGGTGATTGGGTGAACTCAAACGTCAGATTGACATGAGGCGCCCACTTATTGATGTTGTTTTTGGTGAATTGCTCCTGCTCCGGCGTCATGCCAGTCAACGAGATCTTGAGAGTCGAGTGTTGTGGCCAAAGGTCCGCAGGGAATGCCACGCCACGTTTTTTTCTACTGAGTGCGGATGTGTTCGGTGCCTGGTTGTTGTAGGCATGCTCAGGGGCGGCGGCTGTTGGATAGGCAGTAGGGTTGATGCTCAAAATGCATGGCCTCGCTGACGAAAGGAGTTTGGAGCCCATGTAGTGGTGCTGTTTGAGGGAAACGTTCCAGCGAAGGGGGAGCTGAATACCTGTGGCGCCGTAGGAAACGCCCTGTACCCGCACTGCATTGCGCAGTGCGGGCGTGTTTCATTAGTGACGACGTTGAATAAACGCGCGAATCCGCTCCGCCGCTTCGACACACTCCGCCAACGGCGCAACCAGTGCCAGGCGCACACGCCCGGCACCCGGGTTGAAACCGTCCACTTCCCGCGACAGGTAAGAGCCCGGCACCACGGTCACGTGCTCTTCCACGAACAGATCACGGCAGAACGCCGCATCATCACCCTTCACATTCGGCCACAGGTAGAAACCACCGTCGGGGCTTTGCACGTCCAGCACTGGCTTGAGGATGGCCAGCACGGCGTCGAACTTCTCGCGGTACAGGTCACGGTTGGCCAATACGTGGGCTTCGTCCTGCCAGGCAGCGATGCTGGCCAGTTGGGTTTGCACCGGCATCGCACACCCGTGGTAGGTGCGGTACAGCAGGAAGGCCTTGAGGATGTCGGCGTCGCCGGCCACAAAACCGGAACGCAGGCCTGGGAGGTTGGAGCGCTTGGACAGGCTGTGGAACACCACGCAACGCTTGAAGTCCTCGCGGCCCAGTTCGACGCAGGCGCTCAGCAGGCCAGGTGGCGGGGTTTGTTCGTCGAAGTACAGTTCGCTGTAGCACTCGTCGGCGGCGATGACGAAGTCGTATTCGTCGGCCAGGGCAATGAGTTTTTTCAGGGTTTCGACCGGGATCAGCGCGCCGGTCGGGTTGCCGGGGGAGCACAGGAACAGGATCTGGCAGCGTTTCCAGATGTCCGGCGTCACGGCGTCGAAGTCCGGGTTGAAGCCGTTGGTGTCCAGGCACGGCAGGTAATGCGGCTTGGCCCCGGCGAGGAACGCGGCGCCTTCGTAGATCTGGTAGAACGGGTTCGGGCTCACCACCAGCGCGTCGTCGCCACGGTTGACCACGGTCTGGGTGAAGGCGAACAGCGCCTCACGGGTACCGTTGACCGGCAGGATGTTACGCGCCGGGTCGAGCCAGCCCTTGGGCACGCTGAAACGGCGTTCGCACCAGGCGCCGATGGCTTCGCGCAGCGCTGGGATGCCCAGGGTGGTCGGGTACACGGCCATCTGGTCGAGGTTGTCGGCCAGGGCCTTGGCCACGAACTCCGGGGATTTGTGCTTGGGTTCGCCGATGGACAGCGCGATCGGGCGCTTGTCCGGGTTCGGGGTGACGCTGCCGAGCAGGGCGCGCAGTTTTTCGAACGGGTAGGGCTGCAGCTGGTTCAGGGCGTTGTTCATGTAAGCCTCAGTCACGGTGTACACAGACCCTGTGGGAGCTGGCTTGCCTGCGATGGCATCGCCGCGGTGTACCTGCCGGACCGTGGTGCCCGCATCGCAGGCAAGCCAGCTCCCACAGGGGTTGTGTTTACACAGTTAAATAATCAAATGGTCAGGCGTGTCAGTTCGACGCCGGGTTCCTGGGTCACGCTCAACTGCTGGACGATGGCTGCCTGCAAGCGCAGGCACAGCTCAGGGTCGGACAGCGGCTGGTTGTCGGCGTCGGTGATGAAGAACACGTCTTCTACCCGTTCGCCGAGGGTCGCAATCTTGGCGTTCTGCAACGACAGGTCGAATTCCAGGAAGATCCCGCCGATGCGCGCCAGCAGGCCGGGGCGATCCGGCGCGCTGAGTTCCAGCACGGTGACCGGGCGCTGGGCATCGTTGGAGATGGTCACCTGGGGCGCAAACGCAAAGTGTTTGAGCTGGCGCGGAACCCGGCGCTGGATGATGGTCGGGTAGTCGTCGGGGTTGCGCAGGGCCTCGGTCAGGCCCTCGCGGATCTTCTTCACGCGCGCGGGGTTGTCGCCGATCGACTCGCCCTCGGTGTCGAGCACGATATAGGTGTCGAGGGTGAACTGGCTGCTGGAAGTGATGACCCGGGCGTCGTGGATGTTCAGGTTGAGCTGGTCCATGGCCGCCACGGTCACGGCGAAGAAATCGTGCTGGTCGGGCGCGTAGATGAAGATCTGCGTGCCGCCCTCGAATTCGCGCTGGGTGGTCTCTTTGATCAATACCAGCGGGCCGCCGTCAGCCGGCTGTTGCAGGATCGCATCACTGTGCCAGGCGACATCGCCGGCAGTGTGGCGCAGGAAATAATCGTCACCCAGTTGCGACCACAGTTGCTCGACGTCGTCCGGGTCGTTGCCGCCGCGCACGAGGATATCCAGGGCGGCGCTTTGGGTGCGGCGGATCTGTTCTTCGCGGTCCACCGGGTTTTCCAGGCCACGGCGCAGGGCGCGTTTGGTCTCGGTGTAGAGCTGGCGCAACAGGCTCGCACGCCATGAGTTCCACAGCGTCGGGTTGGTGGCGTTGATGTCGGAGACGGTCAGCACGTACAGGTAGTCGAGTCGGGTTTCGTCGCCGACTATGCCTGCGAAGTCGTGGATCACCTGCGGGTCGGACAAGTCCTTGCGCTGGGCGGTGGTGGACATCACCAGATGGTTCTGCACCAGCCAGACGATCAGGCGGCTGTCCCACAGCGGCAACTGGTGGCGCTGGCAGAACGCCTCGGCATCGACGGCGCCGACTTCCGAGTGATCGCCATGGCGGCCCTTGCCGATGTCGTGGTACAGGCCGGCCAGGTAGATCAGCTCGGGCTTGGGCAGCTTGGCCATAAGCTTGCTGGCCAGCGGGAATTTCTCTGACACCTGGGTGTACTGCAGTTTACGCAGGTGCTTGATCAGGTTCAGGGTGTGGGCGTCCACGGTGTAGATGTGGAACAGGTCGTGCTGCATCTGCCCGACGATAAAGCCGAATTCCGGCAGGTAGCGCCCGAGGATGCCGTAGCGGTTCATCCGGCGCAGGTTGCGGTGGATGCCGATCTTGCACTTGAACAGCTCGATAAACAGGCTGGTGTTGCGGATGTCGTTGCGAAATTCGTCGTCGATCAGGTGGCGATGCTCGCGCAGCAGGCGGATGGTGTCGGCGCGCACGCCTTTGATTTCCGGCTGTTGGGCCATCAGCACGAAGATTTCCAGCATGGCGAACGGCGTGCGGCGGAACACGTTGTCATTGCGCGCCTCGATATAGCCGTCGTGCAGTTGGAAGCGCGCGTTGATCGGCTGCGGCGGCGCTTCGTCTTCGGGGGCCAGGATCACTTCTTCGAAGTGCTGGATGATCAGGTCGCTGAGTTGGGCAATGCTCATGACCACCCGGTAGTACTGCTGCATGAAGCTTTCGATGCTGGTTTTCGCATCTTCGCCTTCAAAGCCCAGGAGGGTGGCGATGGAACGTTGATGGTCGAACAACAGGCGGTCTTCGGCGCGCCCGGCGAGCATGTGCAGGGCGTAACGTACTTTCCAGATGAACTCCTGGGAGGAGGCCAGCAGGGCGTTTTCGCTCTCCACCAAAAAGCCTTCGCCGGCCAGGGCCCGCAGGTTCAGGGTGCCGTACTGGCGACGGGCAACCCACAAGATCGTCTGGATATCCCGCAGCCCGCCCGGTGAGCCTTTGACGTTGGGTTCCAGGTTGTATTCGGTGTCGTTGTACTTGTGATGGCGGGCCTTCTGCTCGGCACGCTTGGCCAGGAAGAAGTCCTTGCTCGGCCACATGTGCGCGGTGCTGGTGACTTCGAGCATGCGCTGGCGCAGGCGTTCGGGGCCAGCAATGGTGCGGCTTTCCATGAGGTTCGTGATGACGGTGAGGTCGGCGCGGGCTTCTTCGGCGCATTCGTCCACGGAGCGAACGCTTTGGCCGACTTCCAGGCCGATGTCCCACAGCAAGGTGAGAAAGCGCTCGATGGAATCGCGAAAGATCTCATGATCGGCGCTGTCCAGCAGGATCAGCAGGTCGATGTCGGAGTAGGGGTGCAGTTCACCACGGCCGTAGCCGCCGACGGCCACCAGGGCGATATCGGCGTCTTCACTCCAGCTGAACTGTTCCCAGGCCTTTTGCAGGATGTTGTCGACGAACCAGGCGCGGTCCTCGATCAGCCGGCGGATGTCGCGGCCGCTGCGAAAGCGCTCATCGAGCACCTCGCGGGCCTGGCGGATCGCCTTCTTGAAGGCGGCGATGGGGCTCGCCTTCAGGGCCAGTTCGGCCTGGAACTGGCCACGGTCGAAGAGTTCGGGATCCACCTGGGGCATCGATCGGTTTTCCTTTCTATCTATTCAGTTTGTCACTACACGCTGTGGGAAAACCTGAGCAGCCCTGCCTACACCTCAACAGCAGCTGAGACGCGTGGAATCGTGTCGTCGGCGCGCAGGGTGAAGATCTCGTAGCCGGTTTCGGTGACCAGCAGGGTGTGTTCCCACTGCGCCGAAAGCTTGCGGTCCTTGGTGATGGCGGTCCAGCCGTCGCCCAGCACCTTGGTGTCGGCCTTGCCCTGGTTGATCATCGGCTCGATGGTGAAGGTCATGCCCGCTTTCAATTCCATGCCGGTGCCGGCGCGGCCGTAATGCAGGATCTGCGGTTCTTCGTGGAACACGGTACCGATACCGTGACCGCAGAATTCGCGGACGACGGAGAAGCCGTTCTTTTCCGCATGCTTCTGAATCACTTCACCGATGTCGCCGAGGCGGCAGCCAGGCTTGACGATCTCGATGGCCTTGTACATGCATTCCTGGGTCACCTGGGACAGGCGCTCGGCCCAGACCGGCACGGTGCCGACGTGGAACATGCGGCTGGTGTCGCCGAAGTAGCGGTCCTTGATCACGGTGACGTCGATGTTCAGGGTGTCGCCGTCCTTCAACGGCTTGTCGCCCGGAATGCCGTGGCAGACCACGTGGTTGACCGACGTGCAGATCGACTTGGGGAAGCCCTTGTAGTTCAGCGGCGCAGGGATGGCGCCCTGCACGTTGACTATATAGTCGTGGCAGATCTGGTTGAGGGTTTCGGTGGTGACGCCGGGCTTGACGTGCTCGGCAATCATTTCCAGCACGTCGGCAGCCAGTTTGCCGGCGATGCGCATGCCAGCGATGTCTTCGGCGGTTTTCAAACTAACGGTCATACAGGCTCTCTCTAGCGCGACGCGCTGAAATCAATACGGTTCACGGGCGTGCGACAAAAGGTTACAGAATTCGCACAAGCCCCAAAAAACGCGATTCTAGCAGACGTGGGCGGCAAATCATGAGCCCCTGACGATCGCTTCTCTCTATAAGGTAGGGTGATGTTGGCTCTATTCAAGGGGTTGCGTAAACGTGGTGGGCGGCAAATGCGATTGCGGGTTTCGTTTTTGCGGATGCTGTGGTATAAAATGCGCCGCTTTCCGGGGATACCCCGTGAAGCTTAAATCCACACACGTGTCGACACGATGACCTGGGTGCCGGAGGCCTTGATGCCGCTGGTTGGTCATTGGGATACGTGGAGGCCAAACCCGACTTATTAAGGAACTATCATGTCCCAAGTCAACATGCGCGATATGCTGAAGGCCGGTGTGCACTTCGGTCACCAGACCCGTTACTGGAACCCGAAAATGGGTAAATACATTTTCGGCGCACGTAACAAGATCCACATCATCAACCTTGAAAAAACCCTGCCAATGTTCAACGAAGCTCTGACTTTCGTAGAGCGCCTGGCCCAGGGCAAAAACAAGATTCTGTTCGTCGGCACCAAGCGTTCCGCTGGCAAGATCGTTGCTGAAGAAGCAGCACGTTGCGGTTCGCCGTACGTCGATCACCGCTGGTTGGGCGGCATGCTGACCAACTTCAAAACCATCCGTGCTTCCATCAAGCGTCTGCGTGACCTTGAAGTGCAAGCCGAAGACGGTACTTTCGCCAAGCTGACCAAGAAAGAAGCGCTGATGCGCTCCCGTGACCTGGAAAAGCTCGATCGTTCCCTGGGTGGTATCAAGGACATGGGCGGTCTGCCTGACGCACTGTTCGTTATCGACGTTGATCACGAGCGCATCGCGATCACCGAAGCCAACAAGCTGGGCATCCCTGTTATCGGCGTAGTCGATACCAACAGCAGCCCGGAAGGCGTTGACTACATCATCCCAGGCAACGATGACGCAATCCGCGCTATCCAGCTGTACATGGGTTCGATGGCTGACGCTGTAATCCGTGGTCGTAACCACGTTGCTGGCGGTACCGAGCAGTTCGTTGAAGAAGCTCCGGTAGCTGCCGCTGAGTAATAGCGCCCTGGCGTTGACTCAGTAAGCAAAAAGGGGGCTTGGCCCCCTTTTTGCCACCTCGAAAACCGTTTGTCGGCAGCGCAGCTACAACATCTGTAACGTGCAGCGGCCTACAAGGGTGATTCGGGAAGAATTGATCCCCCGTTCGATCGGGTGGAATGGTTGAAAACCTATCCAAGAGGAATTTGAAAATGGCAGCAATTACTGCAGCGTTGGTTAAAGAACTGCGTGAGCGTACCGGCGAAGGCATGATGGATTGCAAGAAAGCCCTGGAAAAGGCTGACGGCGACATCGAAAAAGCCATTGATGACATGCGTGCTTCCGGCGCCATCAAGGCTGCCAAGAAAGCAGGCAACGTAGCTGCTGAAGGCGCGATCGCTCTGAAAGAAGACGGCAAATCCGCTGTTCTGCTGGAAGTGAACTCGCAGACCGACTTCCTGGCTCTGCAGGACGACTTCAAGGCGTTCGTGGCTGCCAGCGTTGAAAAAGCATTCGCTGACAAGCTGACTACCGTTGAGCCTCTGATCGAAGCTCAAGAAGCTGCTCGCCTGGTACTGGTCGGCAAGGTTGGCGAAAACGTCAACATCCGTCGCCTGGTTCGCGTTGAAGGTGATGTTGTTGGTGGTTACCTGCACGGCAACAAGATCGGTGTTGCAGTTGTCCTGAAAGGCGGCAACGTTGAACTGGCCAAAGACATCGCTATGCACGTAGCGGCCAGCAACCCTGAGTTCCTGCTGCCTTCGGAAGTTTCTGCCGAAGCGATCGAGCGTGAAAAAGCTGTGTTCCTGCAGCTGAACGAAGAAAAAATCAAAGGCAAGCCAGAAAACATTGTTGAGAACATGGTCAAAGGCCGTATCAGCAAGTTCCTGGCTGAAGCAAGCCTGGTTGAGCAGGCGTTCGTCAAGAACCCTGAAATCAAGGTTGGCGAACTGGCTAAGAAAGCCGGTGCTGAAATCGTTTCCTTCACTTACTTCAAAGTAGGCGAAGGCATCGAGAAGCCGGTCGACAACTTCGCTGAAGAAGTTGCTGCCCAGCTGGCTGCCGCCAAGCAATAAGACAGTTTTCAACTGTCGCCCGAAAGAGGCTGCCCGCTCACGCGCGCAGCCTCTTTTCAAATGGGAAGGCCAATTTTATTTGGTTTCCCTTCGGAACTGGCTTACAAAGCCGTGTTCCGATGGCGCTGTGAGAGCGTCCAGCTAGAGTGAACGCAAGCCGTAAACGGCTCGCCAAGAATTTTTAAAATACGCCGCAGGAGAGATTCGCAATGGCTCAGCAGGGCAGTGGTTATCAGGCTCGCTATAAACGCATTCTACTCAAGCTTAGCGGCGAGGCCCTGATGGGCTCGGAAGAGTTCGGGATCGATCCCAAGGTACTCGACCGCATGGCGCTGGAAGTCGGCCAATTGGTCGGCATCGGCGTGCAGGTTGGCCTGGTGATTGGTGGCGGTAACCTGTTCCGCGGCGCGGCACTGAGTGCGGCCGGTATGGATCGGGTGACTGGCGACCATATGGGCATGCTGGCCACTGTGATGAACGCCCTGGCCATGCGTGACGCCCTGGAGCGTGCCAATATCTCGGCTATCGTGATGTCGGCTATTTCCATGGTGGGCGTGACCGATCACTATGATCGCCGCAAAGCCATGCGCCACCTGAATTCGAAAGAAGTGGTGATCTTCGCTGCCGGCACGGGTAACCCGTTCTTCACTACCGATTCGGCTGCGTGCCTGCGCGCTATCGAAATCGATGCTGATGTGGTGCTCAAGGCAACCAAGGTTGATGGTGTATACACTGCTGACCCATTCAAAGACCCGCATGCCGAGAAGTTCGATCATCTGACCTACGATGAAGTGCTGGATCGCAAGCTGGGTGTGATGGATCTGACGGCAATCTGCCTGTGCCGCGACCACAAGATGCCGCTGCGCGTATTTAACATGAACAAGCCCGGCGCCCTGCTGAATATCGTACACGGCGGCGCTGAAGGGACTCTGATCGAGGAAGGCCAACAATGATCAACGAAATCAAGAAAGACGCTCAAGAGCGTATGCAGAAATCCCTGGACTCCCTGAACCATGCATTTGGTCAGATCCGTACAGGCAAGGCCCACCCAAGCATCCTGGGTAGCGTGATGGTGCCGTACTACGGCACAGATACTTCCATCACCCAAGTTGCCAACATCACCGTGAAAGACTCGCGCACCCTGCAAGTCGTAGCCTTTGAGCGCAACATGCTCGGCGCGGTCGACAAGGCCATCCAGAGTGCCGGCCTGAACCTCAACCCGACCAACCTGGGCGAGTTGTTGCTGATCTCCATGCCTGCCCTGACTGAAGAAACCCGCAAGGGCTTCACCAAGCAGGCGCGCAGTGCCGCTGAAGACGCACGTGTTGCTGTACGCAACATCCGTCGCGATGCACTGGGTGATCTGAAGAAACTGGTCAAGGACAAGGAAATCAGCGAAGACGAAGAGCGCCGTGCCGTCGCCGATATCGACAAGCTGACCAAAGATGCCGAGGCCCAGATCACCAAGGCCACCGAAGAAAAAGAAAAGGACCTGATGGCCGTATAAGGGGTCAGGACGCCTTCATGGAAAAGACCAAGCAGACTGTACCCTCTGTGGTGCCGCGCCATGTCGCGATCATCATGGATGGGAATAATCGCTGGGCGAAGAAACGCTTTATGCCGGGTGTTGCCGGGCATAAAGCGGGTGTCGATGCGGTGCGGGCCGTGATTGAGGTGTGCGCCGAGGCCAAGGTCGAGGTTCTGACCCTCTTTGCCTTCTCCAGTGAAAACTGGCAGCGCCCTGCCGAAGAAGTCAGTGCCTTGATGGATCTGTTCTTCAAGGCCCTGCGTCGTGAGGCCAAGCGCCTCAACGACAACAATATCAGCCTGCGTATCATCGGTGACCGTTCACGCTTCCATCCAGAGCTGCAGGCGGCCATGCGCGAGGCTGAGGCCATTACCGCAGGTGCCAACCGTTTTGTGTTGCAGATTGCAGCCAACTACGGCGGCCAGTGGGACATCGCCCAGGCGGCACAGCGGCTCGCCCGCGAAGTGCAGGCCGGCCACCTGCGCCCGGACGACATCACGCCCGAATTGTTGCAAACCTGCCTGGTGACCGGCGATCTGCCGTTGCCGGACTTGTGCATCCGCACCGGGGGCGAGCACCGCATCAGCAACTTCCTGTTGTGGCAGTTGGCCTATACCGAGCTGTACTTCTCCGACCTGTTCTGGCCGGACTTCAAACACGATGCCATGCGCAATGCGCTGGCCGATTTCGCTTCCCGTCAGCGTCGCTTTGGTAAAACAAGTGAGCAGATCGAAGCTGGAGCCCGGGTTTAAATGCTTAAACAACGAATCATCACAGCACTGATCCTGCTGCCGATTGCCCTGTGTGGGTTTTTCCTCCTCGACGGTTCCAGCTTTGCGCTGTTTATCGGCCTGGTCGTGACCCTCGGGGCCTGGGAGTGGGCGCGCCTGGCCGGGTTCACCAGCCAGTTGCCGCGCGTGGCGTATGCCGCTGTCGTGGCGCTGTTGTTGTTCCTGATGTACATCCTGCCGGACATTGCGCCCTGGGTGCTGGGGGCGGCGGTCTTGTGGTGGGCGTTGGCAACCTTCCTGGTACTGACCTTTCCACGTACCAGTAGCCAGTGGTCCAGCGTCGCCTGCAAGCTGGTGATTGGTTTGTTGATCCTGTTGCCGGCTTGGCAAGGGCTGGTGGAGATCAAGCGCTACCCCATCGGTAACGAGTTGATCCTGGCCGTGATGGTGCTGGTGTGGGGCGCTGATATCGGTGCCTACTTCTCCGGCCGGGCGTTCGGCAAGCGCAAGCTGGCGCCGGCGGTCAGCCCGGGCAAGAGCTGGGAAGGGGTGTATGGCGGCCTGGCGTTGACGTTGGCGATCACGCTGGCTGTCGGTGTGGTGCGTGACTGGTCGGTGAAGGAGATCTTCCTCGGCTTGCTGGGCACGGCCATCGTCGTATTTATCTCGGTGGTGGGTGACCTCACTGAAAGCATGTTCAAGCGCCAGGCCGGGATCAAGGACAGCAGCAACCTGCTGCCGGGTCACGGCGGTGTGCTGGACCGCATCGACAGCCTGACGGCCGCGATTCCGATCTTTGCCGTGCTGCTGTGGATGATCGCCTCGTGAGCCGCTTGCAACAAGTGACCGTGCTGGGCGCTACCGGCTCGGTCGGCCTGAGCACCCTGGATGTGATTGCCCGCCATCCTGAGCGCTATCAAGTGTTTGCCCTGACCGGCTACTCGCGCCTGAGTGAGTTGCTGGCCCTGTGTGTGCGCCATGCGCCACGCTTTGCCGTGGTGCCTGAGACAGCCGCCGCGCGAGGCTTGCAGGATGACCTGCGGGCTGCGGGCCTGGCGACCCAGGTGCTGGTGGGTGAGGAGGGCTTGTGCCAGGTCTCGGCGGATGCCGAGGTGGACACCGTCGTGGCGGCCATTGTCGGGGCTGCGGGCCTGCGCCCGACCCTGGCGGCTGTCGATGCGGGCAAGAAGATTTTGCTGGCCAATAAAGAAGCGCTGGTGATGTCCGGCACGCTCTTTATGCAGGCGGTGCGCAAGAGCGGCGCCGTGTTGCTGCCGCTCGACAGCGAGCACAACGCGATCTTCCAGTGCATGCCCGGTGATTTTGCCCGAGGCTTGAGCCAGGTCGGCGTGCGCCGGATTCTTCTGACGGCGTCAGGTGGCCCGTTTCGGCAGACTCCATTGGCCGAGTTGGAGCACGTATCGCCTGACCAGGCGTGTGCCCATCCAAACTGGTCCATGGGGCGCAAGATTTCCGTGGATTCGGCGAGCATGATGAATAAAGGCCTGGAGCTGATCGAAGCGTGCTGGCTGTTTGATGCGCGGCCTGATCAAGTCGAGGTGGTGATTCACCCCCAAAGTGTGATTCATTCCCTCGTCGACTACGTGGACGGTTCGGTTTTGGCGCAGTTGGGCAACCCCGATATGCGCACGCCGATCGCCAACGCCCTGGCCTGGCCTGAGCGGATCGATTCTGGCGTGGCACCGTTGGACCTGTTTGCCATTGCCCGCCTGGACTTCGAAGCGCCGGACGAGCAGCGGTTTCCTTGCCTGCGTCTGGCGCGGCAAGCGGCAGAGGCGGGCAACAGTGCGCCGGCGATGCTCAATGCGGCGAATGAAGTGGCGGTGGCGGCGTTTCTCGAAGGGCGCATCCGCTTTCCGCAGATCGCGAGTATCATCGAGGACGTCCTGGGCCTTGAGCCTGTGGTCGCGGTAAATGATTTGGCGGCAGTGTTCGAGGCAGATGCAAAGGCCCGGGCCCTGGCCGAGCAATGGTTGAACCGCAACGCGCGTTAGCCTGTGGGCGGGTTTGAGCCTTCAGGCACTGGATTGGAATGCGGAGAAATTAGATGAGTGCGCTCTACATGATTGTCGGCACCCTGGTTGCTCTGGGTGTGCTGGTTACCTTCCACGAATTCGGCCATTTCTGGGTCGCGCGTCGTTGCGGCGTCAAGGTACTGCGCTTTTCCGTCGGTTTCGGCATGCCGTTGTTGCGCTGGCACGACCGCCAGGGCACCGAATTCGTGATCGCGGCGATCCCGTTGGGTGGCTACGTCAAGATGCTCGATGAGCGCGAAGGCGAAGTGCCGGCTGATCAGTTGGACCAATCCTTCAATCGCAAGACCGTTCGTCAGCGAATTGCCATCGTTGCTGCCGGGCCGATCGCCAACTTCCTGCTGGCGATGTTTTTTTTCTGGGTCTTGGCCATGCTGGGCAGCGAGCAGGTGCGCCCAGTCATCGGCGCGGTCGAAGCCGATAGCATTGCCGCCAAGGCTGGGTTGGCCGCTGGCCAGGAAATTGTTGCAATTGATGGCGAACCGACCACCGGTTGGGGCGCGGTCAACTTGCAGCTGGTGCGACGTCTTGGCGAGAGCGGTACCGTCAAGGTAGTAGTGCGTGAGCAGGATTCGACGGCCGAGACCCCGCGTGAACTGGTGTTGGATCGCTGGTTGCAGGGCGCTGACGAGCCCGATCCGATCAAGTCGCTGGGCATTCGTATCTGGCGTCCAAGCTTGCCGCCCGTGCTCGCCGAGCTGGATCCGAAAGGTCCGGCCCAGGCTGCCGGCCTGAAGACCGGTGATCGCCTGTTGGCCCTGGATGGTCAGGCGCTGGGCGACTGGCAGCAAGTGGTTGACCTGGTGCGTGTACGTCCTGATACCAAAATTGTGCTGAAAGTCGAACGCGAAGGTGCTCAAATCGACGTCCCCGTAACCCTGTCGTTGCGTGGGGAGGCCAAGGCGGCCGGGGGTTATCTCGGTGCCGGGGTGAAGAGTCCGGAGTGGCCGCCCTCCATGCTGCGCGAGGTCAGCTTCGGGCCTTTGGAGGCGATTGGCGAGGGTGCGAAACGTACCTGGACCATGAGTGTACTGACCCTCGAATCCCTGAAGAAAATGTTGTTCGGCGAGCTCTCGGTAAAAAACTTGAGTGGACCGATAACCATTGCTAAAGTGGCGGGCGCTTCTGCCCAGTCGGGTGTCGCAGATTTCCTGAATTTCCTGGCTTATCTGAGTATTAGCCTGGGTGTTCTGAATTTGCTGCCCATCCCAGTATTGGATGGGGGGCATCTGTTGTTTTATCTGGTCGAGTGGGTGCGTGGTCGCCCCTTGTCGGATCGGGTGCAGGGTTGGGGGATACAGATCGGTATCAGTTTGGTGGTCGGGGTGATGTTGTTAGCTCTGGTCAACGATCTGGGACGTCTGTAACGCTTCGCTGAATTGCGAATCTGCCGCATTTTGCGGCAGTTTGTTTATTGCCAGTTGGAATAAGAAAGGACTTCATGAAACGTCTGCTGCTAACTGCGGTTCTCACCGTATTGATGATCGCCGAAGTTCACGCCGAGTCCTTCACCATCTCCGATATTCGCGTCAACGGCCTCCAGCGGGTTTCCGCGGGTAGCGTCTTTGGTGCGCTGCCGTTGAACGTCGGGGAACAGGCTGATGATCGTCGCCTGGTGGAATCCACTCGTGCGCTGTTCAAAACCGGTTTCTTTCAAGATATCCAACTGGGTCGCGAAGGCAACGTCCTGGTCATCACCGTGGTTGAGCGACCTTCCGTCGCCAGTATCGAGATCGAAGGCAACAAGGCGATCTCTACTGAAGACCTGATGAAGGGTCTCAAGCAATCCGGCCTGGCCGAGGGTGAGATCTTCCAGCGCGCCACCCTTGAAGGTGTGCGTAACGAACTGCAACGCCAGTACGTTGCCCAGGGTCGCTACTCGGCGTCCGTGGAAACCGAAGTGGTCCCACAGCCTCGTAACCGTGTCGGCCTCAAGGTCAACATCAACGAAGGCACCGTGGCGGCCATTCAGCACATCAACGTGGTGGGCAACACCAAGTTCGCTGATGACGACCTGATCGATCTGTTCGAGCTGAAGACCACCAACTGGTTGTCGTTCTTCAAGAACGACGACAAGTACGCCCGTGAAAAGCTCTCCGGTGACCTGGAGCGCCTGCGTTCCTTCTACCTGGACCGTGGCTATATCAACATGGATATTGCCTCCACCCAGGTGTCCATTACCCCGGACAAGAAACACGTCTACATCACCGTCAACGTCAACGAAGGCGAGAAGTACAAGGTTCGTGACGTGAAACTCAGCGGTGACCTCAAGGTTCCTGAGGATCAGGTCAAGGCCCTGCTGCTGGTGCAGAAGGACCAGGTGTTCTCGCGCAAGCTGATGACCACCACCTCCGAACTGATCACCCGTCGCCTGGGTAACGAAGGCTATACCTTCGCCAACGTCAACGGCGTGCCGACTCCGCACGATGATGACCACACCGTGGACATCACCTTTGTCGTCGACCCAGGCAAGCGTGCCTACGTGAACCGCATCAACTTCCGTGGCAACACCAAGTCTGCGGACGAAGTGCTGCGTCGTGAAATGCGTCAGATGGAAGGTGGCTGGGCTTCGACCTACCTGATCGACCAGTCCAAGACCCGTCTTGAGCGCCTGGGCTTCTTTAAGGAAGTGAACGTCGAAACCCCGGCCGTACCGGGTGTAGATGACCAGGTTGACGTGAACTATGCCGTAGAAGAACAAGCGTCGGGTTCGATCACCGCCAGCGTCGGCTTCGCACAAAGTGCCGGCCTGATCCTCGGTGGTTCGATTACCCAGAACAACTTCCTCGGCACCGGTAACAAGGTTTCCATCGGCCTGACCCGCAGCGAATACCAGAGCCGCTATAACTTCGGTTATGTCGACCCCTACTGGACTGCCGATGGCGTGAGCCTGGGCTACAACGCCTTCTACCGCACCACCGACTACAAAGACCTCGACGTTGACGTTGCAAGCTAT
The DNA here is from genome assembly GCF_017316265.1 of Pseudomonas sp. Marseille-Q1929. Lineage (NCBI taxonomy): Bacteria > Pseudomonadati > Pseudomonadota > Gammaproteobacteria > Pseudomonadales > Pseudomonadaceae > Pseudomonas > Pseudomonas sp. Marseille-Q1929. The sequence continues at coordinate 116,896 of NZ_JAFLWU010000001.1, read as the reverse complement.
GCGATCGACAGCCTGGGTGCTGGCGTGAACATTGGTTACCCGATCAGTGAGACCTCGCGTCTGACCTTCGGCCTGACCGCGCAACAGGATGAGATCAAGACCGGTGTGTACACCGTGGACGAAATCTTCAACTTCGTGCGTACCGAAGGTGACAAGTTCCTGAACTTCAAGGCGTCGGCCGGCTGGTCCGAGTCCACCTTGAACAAAGGCGTGCTGGCAACCCGTGGCCATTCCCAGAGCCTGACCCTGGAAGCCACTACGCCGGGCAGCGACCTGTCGTTCTTCAAGCTTGATTACCGCGGCCAGCTGTTCCAGCCGTTGAGCGACAACTACACCATGCGCCTGCACACTGAGCTGGGGTATGGCGACGGTTATGGTTCGACCAATGGTCTGCCGTTCTACGAGAACTACTACGCGGGTGGCTTCAACTCCGTACGTGGCTTCAAGGACAGCACTTTGGGGCCTCGCGGTACTCCGAGCCGTGGCGTTGGTATCACCGGTAACCAGGGCACCGTAGCTGACTCCGACAACGACCCGCTGCCATTCGGTGGTAACGTGTTGATCCAGGGTGGTGCCGAGATCTTGTTCCCGCTGCCATTCGTCAAGGATCAGCGCTCCCTGCGTACTTCGGTATTCTGGGACGTGGGTAACGTGTTCGATTCCAAGTGCGAGCAGGTCAGGAACCCGAGTGGCATCAAGTCCAACACTCAGTGCAACGACGTGAGCCTCAGCAACCTGGCCAGCTCCGTCGGTGTAGGTGTGACCTGGGTGACTGCGCTTGGCCCGTTGAGCTTTGCCCTGGCCATGCCGATCAAGAAACCGGATAACGCTGAAACCCAGATTTTCCAATTCTCCCTCGGCCAGACGTTCTAAGCGTCTGACCCAAGATAACGACAACGGATTCTGTAGGAGTACATCGTGCGTAAGTTGACTCAATTGGTTCTGCTGGCCACCGTGCTGGTAACCACCCCGGCCTTCGCCGAAATGAAAATCGCCGTCCTGAACTATCAGATGGCTCTGTTGGAATCCGATGCGGCGAAGAAGTATGCCGTGGATGCCGAGAAGAAATTCGGCCCGCAACTGACCAAACTCAAGACCCTGGAAAGCAGCGCCAAGGGCATCCAGGATCGTCTGGTTGCGGGTGGCGACAAGATGCAGCAAGGCGAGCGCGAGCGTCTGGAGCTTGAATTCAAGCAAAAGGCTCGTGACTACCAGTTCCAATCCAAGGAGCTGAACGAAGCCAAAGCTGTTGCCGACCGTGAAATGCTCAAGCAGCTGAAGCCGAAACTCGACAGCGCCGTGGAAGAAGTCATCAAGAAAGGTGCCTTTGACCTGGTGTTCGAGCGTGGCGCCGTGATCGACGTCAAGCCTCAATACGACATCACCCGTCAGGTGATCGAGCGCATGAACCAGCTGAAGTAAACCATGACCGCGACTATCAAGCTCGGCGAGTTGGCCGAGTTCCTGGGGGCCGACTTGCGCGGCTCCCCGGAGAAAGAAATCACTGGGCTAGCCACCTTGCAGGAGGCTGGCCCAGCTCAGTTGAGCTTCCTCGCAAATCCTCAATACCGTAAATACCTCGTCGACAGCCAAGCCGCAGCCGTGTTGCTGAAAGCCGCTGACGCCGAAGGGTTTACCGGGGATGCGCTGGTGGTGGCCGACCCGTACCTGGCCTACGCGCGTGCTTCGCACCTGTTTGATCCAAAGCCCAAGGCCGCCGCCGGTATCCATCCGTCTGCGGTCATCGCCGATGATGCCCAGGTTGATCCTGCGGCCAGCATTGGCGCCTTTGCGGTGATCGAGAGCGGTGCACGCATTGCGGCGGGTGTCACGATCGGTGCGCATTGCTTTATCGGTGCGCGCTGCGAAATCGGCGCCGGCGGTTGGCTGGCTCCCCGGGTGACCCTGTACCACGATGTGCGTATTGGCGAGCGTGTGGTGATTCAATCGGGCGCCGTGATCGGTGGGGAAGGCTTTGGCTTTGCCAACTCGAAAGGCATCTGGAACAAGATCGCCCAAGTCGGCGGTGTGTTGATCGGCGACGATGTGGAAATTGGCGTGAACACCGCTGTTGATCGCGGGGCTTTGGCCGATACCGTGATCGGTAATGGCGTGAAGCTCGACAACCAGATCCAGATCGCTCACAACGTACAGATTGGTGATCACACTGCCATGGCTGCCTGTGTCGGTATTTCCGGCAGCACCAAGATCGGCAAGCATTGCATGCTGGCCGGTGGCGTTGGGCTGGTAGGCCACATCGACATTTGCGACAACGTCTTCATCACCGGCATGACCATGGTGACCCACTCGATTACCGAGCCAGGCGCCTATTCTTCCGGTACGGCCATGCAGCCCGCAGCTGAATGGCGCAAGAGTGCAGCACGCTTGAGGCACCTGGATGACATGGCTCGACGTCTCAAACAGCTGGAAAAGCGTGTGGGTGACGTGACCCCTGGCGGTAATGCTTCATCAGAAGGCTGATACCATTTCCATATCAAGTGTGCACAGCCGCTAGACTTGCCTCCTTGATTTGCTAGCGGGGCGTGCTTTTAGTCCGCCCCCAATCTTTATTACAGGCTTCCCCCCGAAATGATGGACATCAACGAGATTCGCGAATACCTGCCTCACCGTTACCCGTTCCTGCTGGTGGACCGTGTAGTGGACCTCAATGTCGAGGAAAAGCGCATTCGTGCCTACAAGAATGTCAGCATCAACGAACCGTTCTTCAACGGTCACTTTCCCGCGCATCCAATCATGCCGGGCGTGTTGATCATTGAAGCGATGGCCCAGGCTGCCGGTATCCTTGGTTTCAAAATGCTTGACCTCAAGCCTGCCGACGGCACGCTTTACTATTTCGTGGGTTCCGACAAGTTGCGTTTCCGCAATCCGGTCACCCCGGGTGACCAGTTGATCCTGGAAGCCAAGTTCATCAGTTGCAAACGCCAGATCTGGAAGTTTGAATGCCAGGCCTCGGTGGATGGCAAGCCGGTGTGCTCTGCCGAGATCATCTGTGCGGAACGCAAACTATGAGTTTGATTGACCCTCGCGCAATCATCGATCCGTCGGCCGTGCTGGCCGCCGACGTTGAGGTCGGCCCTTGGTCGATCATCGGCGCAGGTGTTGAAATCGGCGAGGGGACTGTCATCGGGCCACACGTGATCCTCAAAGGTCCGACCCGTATTGGCAAACACAATCGCATCTACCAGTTTTCCTCGGTAGGCGAAGACACCCCGGACATGAAGTACAAGGGTGAAGAAACACGCCTGGTAATCGGTGACCACAACATCATCCGAGAAGGTGTGACCATTCACCGTGGTACGGTCCAGGACCGTGCCGAGACCACGCTGGGCGACCACAACCTGGTCATGGCCTATGCCCACATCGGCCACGACAGCGTGATCGGCAACCACTGCATCCTGGTCAACAACACCGCGTTGGCCGGCCATGTACACGTTGATGACTGGGCGATTTTGTCCGGTTTCACCCTGGTGCATCAGTACTGCCATATCGGCGCCCACAGCTTTTCCGGTATGGGCACCGCCATCGGCAAGGATGTCCCGGCGTTCGTCACCGTGTTCGGCAACCCGGCCGAAGCCCGCAGCATGAACTTCGAAGGCATGCGCCGTCGCGGTTTCAGCGAAGAAGCCATTCACGCCCTGCGCCGTGCCTACAAGGTGGTTTACCGCCAGGGCTTGACGGTTGACCAGGCGCTGACCGAACTGGCCGAGCCGTCGGCGTTGTTCCCGGAAGTCGCGATATTCCGTGACTCGATCCAGGCATCGACTCGCGGCATCACCCGCTGATCATGGCCAATCTGCGTATTGCGCTGGTGGCCGGTGAAGCTTCCGGCGACATTCTGGGCGCAGGCCTGATGCGGGCTCTCAAGGCCCAGCATCCTGCGGTTGAATTTATCGGTGTGGGTGGCCCGCTGATGCAGGCCGAAGGCCTCGCCTCCTACTTTCCCATGGAACGCTTGTCGGTCATGGGGTTGGTGGAAGTGCTGGGCCGTCTGCGCGAGCTGCTGGCTCGGCGCAAGTTGCTGATTCAGACTCTGATCGCAGAAAAGCCCGACGTCTTTATCGGTATTGACGCGCCGGACTTCACCCTCAATATCGAACTCAAGTTGCGTCAGGCCGGGATCAAGACCGTGCACTACGTCAGCCCGTCCGTGTGGGCGTGGCGGCAGAAGCGCGTGCTGAAGATCCGCGAAGGCTGCGACTTGATGCTGACCCTGCTGCCGTTCGAGGCCAGGTTCTACGAAGAGAAGGGCGTGCCGGTGCGTTTTGTCGGCCACACCCTGGCCGACGCCATTCCGCTGCAAGCAGACCGCGCGGCGGCCCGTGCCGAATTGGGCTTGCCCGACGGCCCACTGGTGGCGTTGATGCCGGGTAGCCGCGGTGGCGAAGTCGGTCGTTTGGGCGCGTTGTTTTTCGATGCCGCCGAACGGCTGATGGCCTTGAAACCGGGCATCCGTTTCGTGCTGCCATGTGCCAGCCCGCAACGTCGAGCACAAATCGAAACCTTGCTTGAAGGGCGCAACTTGCCGTTGACCCTGCTCGACGGCCAATCGCACCTGGCCCTGGCGGCCTGCGATGCCGTGCTGATCGCCTCGGGCACCGCGACTCTGGAAGCGCTGCTGTACAAGCGCCCGATGGTCGTGGCCTATCGCCTGGCGCCGCTGACGTTCTGGATTCTCAAGCGCATGGTCAAAAGCCCCTACATCTCCTTGCCCAACCTGCTGGCCCAGCGCCTGTTGGTGCCGGAGTTGCTACAGGACGACGCAACGCCCGAAGCCCTGGCGCAAACCGTATTACCCCTGATCGATGACGGCGAAGAGCAGACCCGTGGTTTTGACGCCATTCATCGCGTGTTGCGCCGTGATGCGTCGAACCAGGCGGCGGATGCCGTGCTGACCTTGATCGGGCAAAAACAGGAAACAGTATGACGACGCAAATGGGCCTGGACTTCAGCCTGGTTGCCGAAGCCCACGAACTGGTGGCCGGTGTGGACGAAGTGGGTCGCGGCCCACTGTGCGGCGCGGTGGTCACGGCGGCGGTGATCCTTGATCCGAATCGCCCGATCCTCGGCCTCAATGACTCGAAAAAACTCACCGAAGCCCGCCGCGAAAAGCTCTTCGATGAGATCTGTGAGAAGGCCTTGAGCTGGCACATCGCCCGGGCCGAAGTCGAAGAAATCGACGAGTTGAACATCCTCCACGCCACCATGCTCGCCATGCAGCGCGCGGTCGAAGGCCTGCACATCACCCCGAAAATGGCGATGATCGACGGTAACCGCTGCCCCAAACTGGCGATGCCGTCTGAAGCGGTGGTCAAGGGTGATAGCAAGGTGCCGGCGATTGCCGCCGCGTCGATTCTGGCCAAAGTCAGCCGCGACCGTGAAATGGCTGCCTTCGAACGGATCTATCCCGGCTACGGCATTGGTGGCCATAAGGGCTACCCGACGCCCGTTCATCTGGAAGCCCTCGCGCGCCTCGGTCCAACGCCCATCCATCGTCGTTCGTTCGCCCCGGTTCGCCTGGCTTACGAGGCGCGGGAAGGTCTCGGCGAGCTGTAGTCGCGAGGCTGATGTTTTGCTCAAGGCCCGGTACAATCCCGGGCCTTGTTGTTTCTAAGTTTCTAGACAGGATCACTATGCCGGCTTCATTCGTTCACCTGCGCCTGCACACTGAATACTCCCTGGTCGACGGCCTGGTACGGATCAAACCGCTGGTCAAAACCCTGGTGGGCATGAACATGCCTGCGGTAGCGGTTACCGATCAGAACAACATGTGTTCCCTGGTCAAGTTCTACAAAAACGCCATGGGCGCCGGCATCAAGCCGATCTGCGGCGCCGACCTGTGGCTGTCCAACAAAGACCCGGACAACGCCCTGAGCCGCATCAGCCTGCTGGCGATGAACGGTGTCGGTTACCGCAACCTTACCGAACTGATTTCCCGTGGTTTCATCGACGGCCAGCGCAATGGCTCGATCATCATCGAGCGCGAGTGGGTGGCCGAGGCCAGCGAAGGCCTGATCATGCTGTCGGCCGCCAAAGAGGGCGAGGTCGGTCTCGCGCTGCTGGGCGGCAACCCGCAGGAAGCCGAAGTGCTGGCTCGCGAGTGGATGCAGGTCTTCCCCGGCCGTTTCTACCTGGAAGTGCAGCGTACCAACCGCCCCAACGACGAAGAGCACCTGCACGCCGCCGTGGCCCTGGCTGACACGCTGGGCGCGCCGCTGGTGGCGACCAACGATGTGCGTTTCATCAAGAAAGAAGATTTCGAGGCCCACGAAACCCGCGTGTGCATCGGCGAAGGCCGTGCCCTGGATGACCCGCGCCGTTCGAAGAACTACAGCGAAGAGCAATACCTCAAAAGCGCCGACGAGATGGCCGAGTTGTTCAGCGACCTGCCCGAGGCCCTGGAAAACTCCGTCGAAATCGCCAAGCGCTGCAATATCGAAGTGAAGCTGGGCAAGCACTTCCTGCCCAACTTCCCGATTCCCGATGGCATGACCATCGACGAGTATTTCCGCAAGGTGTCGTTCGACGGGCTGGAAGAGCGGCTCACCGTCCTGCTGCCCAGGGACACCACCGAAGACTACGAGGCCAAGCGCCAGGTCTACGTCGATCGGCTGAATTTCGAGCTGGATATCATCATCCAGATGGGGTTCCCCGGTTACTTCCTGATCGTAATGGACTTTATCCAGTGGGCCAAAAGCAACGGCGTACCGGTGGGTCCGGGCCGGGGGTCGGGTGCTGGCTCGCTGGTGGCCTACGTACAGAAGATTACCGACCTCGACCCGCTGGAATATGACCTGCTGTTCGAACGGTTCCTGAACCCGGAACGGGTTTCCATGCCCGACTTCGACGTCGACTTCTGCATGGACGGCCGTGACCGCGTGATCGAATACGTGGCCGAGAAATACGGCCGCAACGCGGTAAGCCAGATCATCACTTTCGGTTCGATGGCGGCCAAGGCTGTAATCCGTGACGTGGCGCGGGTGCAGGGCAAGTCCTACGGCTTGGCGGATCGTCTGTCGAAGATGATCCCGTTCGAAGTCGGCATGACCCTGGAAAAGGCCTACGAGCAGGAAGAGATCCTGCGCGACTTCATCAAGATCGATGAAGAGGCCGCCGAAATCTGGGACATGGCGCGCAAGCTTGAAGGCGTGGTGCGTAACGTCGGTAAGCACGCCGGTGGTGTGGTAATTGCTCCTACCAAACTCACCGACTTTTCGCCGATCTATTGCGACGAAGCCGGCGACGGCCTGGTAACCCAGTTCGACAAGGATGACGTGGAGGCGGCCGGCCTGGTGAAGTTCGACTTCCTCGGCCTGCGTACCCTGACCATCATCGACTGGGCGCTCAAGACCATCAACCGCGAGCGCGCCAAGGTTGACGAAGCGCCGCTGGATATCGCGTTTATCCCGCTGGACGACAAACCGACCTACCAATTGCTGCAAAAAGCCGAAACCACGGCGGTGTTCCAGCTTGAGTCGCGGGGCATGAAAGAGCTGATCAAAAAGCTCAAGCCCGACTGCCTGGAAGATTTGATCGCACTGGTGGCCCTGTTCCGTCCGGGCCCGCTGCAATCGGGCATGGTGGATGACTTTATCAACCGTAAGCACGGTCGCGCCGAGCTGGCGTATCCGCACTCCGACTATCAGTACGAAGGCCTCAAGCCTGTCCTGGCGCCGACCTACGGCATCATCCTGTATCAGGAACAGGTGATGCAGATCGCCCAGGTCATGGCCGGCTACACCCTTGGCGGTGCGGACATGCTGCGGCGGGCCATGGGTAAGAAAAAACCCGAGGAAATGGCCAAGCAGCGCGGCGGTTTCATTGAAGGTTGCGCCACCAACAATATCGACGCCGACCTGGCCGGTAACATCTTCGACCTGGTGGAAAAGTTCGCCGGTTACGGCTTCAACAAATCCCACTCCGCCGCCTATGGCCTGGTGTCATACCAGACCGCCTGGCTGAAAGCCCACTACCCGGCGCCGTTCATGGCCGCGGTACTCTCGGCGGATATGCACAACACCGACAAGGTCGTGACCTTGATCGAGGAAGTGCGCACCATGAAGCTGCGCCTCGACGCGCCGGACGTGAACGCCTCGGAGTTCAAGTTCACGGTGAACGACGAAGGCCGCATCATTTATGGCTTGGGCGCGATCAAGGGCGTGGGCGAAAGCCCGGTGGAGGCCATTGTTGAAGCGCGCCACAGCGGGCCGTTCGCGGATCTGTTCGACTTCTGCGCACGGGTTGACCTCAAGCGCATCAATAAACGTACCCTCGATGGCCTGATCCGCAGCGGCGCACTCGACCGCCTCGGCCCGTATTTCCACGATGAGCCCAAGGCCTACCAGGCCAATATCGACCGTAACCGTGCGGTGCTGCTGACCGCCATGGAAGAGGCGATCAAGGCCGCCGAACAGACCGCCCGCACCCACGACAGCGGCCACGCCGACCTGTTTGGCGGCTTGTTTGTCGAAGAAGACGCGGACGTCTACGGTAACCATCGCAAGGCCAAGGAGCTGACCCTCAAGGAACGTCTCAAGGGTGAGAAAGACACCTTGGGCCTGTACCTGACCGGCCACCCGATTGACGAATACGAAGGCGAAATCCGTCGTTTTGCCCGCCAGCGCATCATCGACCTGAAGCCGGCCCGCGACACCCAGACCGTTGCCGGCATGATCATCGCCCTGCGGGTGATGAAGAACAAAAAGGGCGACAAGATGGGTTTCATCACCCTCGACGACCGCTCGGGCCGCATCGAAGCGTCGCTGTTTGCCGACGCGTTCCATTCGGCGCAGTCGTTGTTGCAGACCGATGCCATGGTGGTGGTGGAAGGGGAGGTCAGCAACGACGACTTCTCCGGTGGCCTGCGCCTGCGGATCAAGCGGGTCATGAGCATGGAAGACGCGCGCACCAACCTGGCCGAAAGCCTGCGCCTGAAGGTGAAAACCGAGGCGCTCAAGGGCGATCAGCTACGCTGGTTGGGTGACTTGCTCAAACGCCACCGTGGCGCCTGCCCGGTAACCATGGAGTACACCGGCAGCGACGCCAAGGCGATGCTGCAGTTCGGCGAGACCTGGCGAATTGATCCCGCAGATGGCTTGATTCAAGCTTTGCGTGACCAGTTCGGGCGAGACAACGTCTTCCTCCAATACCGTTGATGGCCAGGTGGCAGTAGAAAGCCTGATCTCGACTGAACATTTAATCTCGACCTAAACGCGCCTCTCCCTTAAGGTAGGGCGCGAATAGACCACCGGCTGGCCAGGCACTCCTTGGCCGTCGACCCAAGACGGACGCTTATGAACCCGAATTTTCTTGATTTCGAACAGCCGATCGCTGACCTGCAAGCCAAGATTGAAGAACTGCGCCTGGTCGGCAATGACAATTCGCTGAATATCGGCGATGAGATCGCTCGCCTGCAGGACAAGAGCAGCACCCTGACCGAAGACATCTTCGGCAAGCTGACCAGCTGGCAGATCGCGCGCCTGGCTCGCCACCCGCGCCGCCCGTACACCCTGGACTACATTCAGCACATCTTCACCGAATTCGACGAGCTGCATGGCGACCGCCACTTCTCCGACGACGCGGCCATCGTGGGCGGTATCGCTCGCCTGGACGACCAGCCGGTAATGGTCATCGGTCACCAGAAAGGCCGTGAAGTGCGCGAAAAAGTTCGCCGCAACTTCGGCATGCCGCGCCCGGAAGGCTACCGCAAGGCCTGCCGCCTGATGGAAATGGCCGAACGCTTCAAGATGCCGATCCTGACTTTCATCGACACCCCGGGTGCCTACCCGGGTATCGACGCCGAAGAGCGCAACCAGAGCGAAGCCATCGCCTGGAACCTGCGCGTCATGTCCCGCCTGAAAACCCCGATCATCGCCACCGTGATTGGCGAAGGTGGTTCCGGCGGCGCACTGGCCATTGGCGTGTGCGACCAATTGAACATGCTGCAATACTCGACCTACGCGGTGATCTCGCCGGAAGGTTGCGCCTCGATCCTGTGGAAAACCGCCGAAAAAGCGCCGGATGCTGCCGAAGCCATGGGCATCACCGCCGATCGCCTCAAGGGCCTGGGTATCGTGGATAAAGTGATCGCTGAGCCATTGGGCGGCGCTCACCGCGACCCGGCTGCTGCTGCTGCGACCATCCGTGCGGAACTCGGCTCGCAACTGGCGATGCTCAAGAAGCTGGATAACGAAGCGCTGTTGAAGCGCCGTTACGAGCGCCTGATGAGCTACGGTCTCTAAGACCAACGCAGCCCCCAATGTGTGAGCTGGCTTTTGTGGGAGCTGGCTTGCCTGCGATAGCATCACCTCGGTACAGCTGATGTACCGAGGTGACTGCATCGCAGGCAAGCCAGCTCCCACATTTGCTTTGTGTATGCTTGGTCAATGTATTCCAGCTTTGCGGCGACGATGTGTGATGAAAACAACTTTGCACGCCAAACTCCTGCAAGCCCTGACCCCCTGGCGCAACGCCCCCGCCTGGCATGTCGCTTTCTCCGGCGGTCTTGATTCCACTGTCTTGCTGCACCTCCTGGCCAGCACCGAACACCTGCCGCAGCTCAACGCCATCCATGTCCACCACGGTCTGCAAGCCGCCGCCGATGCCTGGCCAAGCCATTGCCAATCGATCTGCGACCGCCTGGGCGTGCCCCTGCGGGTTATGCACGTACAGGTCCAGCCTGGCGCCAGCCTTGAACGTGCCGCCCGTGAGGCGCGCTATCAGGCGTTTGCCGAGGTGGCAGGGGCGGGTGAGGTGTTGCTGACCGGCCAGCATCGCGATGATCAGGCTGAGACCCTGCTGTTTCGCCTGCTGCGCGGGGCAGGGGTGCGTGGGTTGGCGGCGATGCCTTTACATCGCGACTTGGCGGCTGGGCATTTGGTGCGACCGCTGCTGGATGTCTCGCGTGCAGAGTTGGAAGCCTATGCCGATGAACACCAACTCACGTGGATTGAAGATCCGTCCAACGCCGACCCTCGGTTTTCGCGCAACTACTTGCGCCACCGAGTATTCCCGCTGCTGACGGAGCGCTGGCCGCAAGCTGTCAGCAGTCTTGCACGCACCGCCGAACACCTGAGCGAAGCCCAAAGCCTGCTCGATGAACTGGCTCAGATGGACCTGCATACCGTCGATCAGCCGTCGTCGTTTCCTTGGCTTCCATTGCCGTCGTTGGCGCTTACGCCATTGCGCGAGCTTTCCGATGCCCGCCAGCGCAACGTATTACGTCACTGGCTGACCCCGCTGACCCGTCTACCCGACAGCGACCACTGGGCCGGTTGGTATTCCCTGCGGGATGCCAAGCGTGACGCGCAGCCGCTGTGGCGCCTTGCCGACGGCGAATTGCACCGTTGCGCCGAGCGCATCTGGTGGGTGCCTGCCGCTTGGTCGGATTTTTCCGACGCATCGGTGAGCTGGCCCCAACCGCAAAACCCACTAGAGTTACCCGGCAATGGTCGTTTGGAATTGGTCGGCAAGCCACCCGAAGGTCCGCTGGAGATCCGCTATCGTCAAGGTGGCGAAATCGTCGAAGTGCCCGGCCGAGGCCGGCGTGACTTGAAGCGCCTGCTGAACGAAGGTGGCTTGCCAGGCTTCATGCGTGGCAGATTGCCGCTGCTGTATCAGGGCGAGCAATTGCTGGCGGTCCCCACCCTCGCTGGGCTATGGCCCGACTCGTCGGGCGGCTGGCAATTACATTGGATGCCACAGACGTGCGATCAAGGTTTGAGCTGATAGAGCCTTTCCGGTAGACTACGCTCCCTTCTTGATACAACTTCTGTGGATTCGCCTGAATCGCAGCAGTTGCCGATTACCAAGCAGTCTTTGCTGGGCGATTCCAAAAAATGTGTAGCGATCAACGTACCGGTGTTTCATTGCTGGTCTGTCACAACGCGGCGGTTTTTTTGAAAGGTGCACTGTGATTAATGCAGGTGATCGGGGGCTTCGGCCTCTCTTCGCTTTCCCCGGCGGCTCGGACCGCTTTAACGCAGACTTCTAGGGTTTTTCATGACGCGCTACATATTCGTCACGGGCGGTGTTGTTTCTTCATTGGGGAAAGGCATCGCATCGGCTTCATTGGCGGCCATCCTGGAGGCGCGGGGACTTAAGGTCACCATGCTCAAGCTGGACCCGTACATCAACGTTGACCCGGGCACCATGAGCCCGTTCCAGCACGGTGAAGTGTTCGTCACCCACGACGGCGCCGAGACCGACCTGGACCTGGGCCACTACGAGCGGTTCATCCGCACGACCATGACCCAGAACAACAACTTCACCACCGGCCGTGTCTACGAGCACGTGCTGCGCAAGGAGCGACGTGGTGACTACCTGGGTGCAACCATCCAGGTGATCCCGCACATCACCGACGAAATCAAGCGCCGCATCATCAAGGGTGCAGGCGATGCCGACGTGGCGATGGTCGAGATCGGTGGCACCGTGGGTGACATCGAGTCCCAACCGTTCCTCGAAGCCATCCGCCAGTTGCGTTTCGAAGTCGGCGCCAAGCGCGCGATGCTGATGCACCTGACCCTGGTCCCGTACATCGCCACCGCCGGCGAAACCAAAACCAAGCCTACCCAGCACTCGGTCAAGGAACTGCGTTCCATCGGCCTGCAGCCGGACGTGCTGGTGTGCCGCTCCGATCACCCGATCGACATTTCCTCGCGTCGCAAGATCGCGCAATTCACCAACGTTGAAGAACGTGCGGTGATCGCGCTGGAAGACGCCGACACCATCTACAAGATCCCGGGCATCCTGCATTCGCAAGGCCTGGACGATTTTGTGGTCGAGCGTTTCGGCCTGCAATGCAACGGCGCGGACCTGTCCGAGTGGGAAGCCGTGGTCGACGCCAAGCTCAACCCTGAGCACGAAGTCACCATCGCCATGGTCGGCAAGTACATGGAACTGCTGGACGCGTACAAGTCGCTGATCGAAGCGATGAGCCACGCCGGTATCAGCAACCGTACCAAGGTCAACCTGCGCTATATCGACTCCGAAGACATCGAGAACCAAGGCACTGCCTTGCTCGAAGGTGTGGACGCGATCCTCGTGCCAGGCGGTTTCGGCCTGCGTGGCGTGGAAGGCAAGATCACTGCGGTGCAGTACGCTCGTGAAAACAAGGTGCCGTACCTGGGTATCTGCCTGGGCATGCAAGTGGCCGTTATCGAGTTCGCCCGTAACGTGCTGGGCTGGAAAGACGCCAACTCCACCGAGTTCGACAGCAAGAGCGGCCACCCGGTCGTGGGCCTGATCACCGAGTGGGAAGATGCCACCGGCGCGGTCGAGACCCGTACCGAAGCCTCCGACCTGGGCGGCACCATGCGCCTTGGCGCGCAAGATTGCCTGCTGGAGCCGGGCTCGCTGGTTCACGATTGCTACGGCAAGGACGTGATCGTCGAGCGTCACCGTCACCGCTACGAAGTGAACAACAACCTGCTGCCGCAGATCAAAGAGGCTGGCCTGAAAATCTCCGGTCGCTCCGGTGATGGCGCGTTGGTTGAAGTGGTTGAAGCACCGGATCATCCATGGTTCGTCGCTTGCCAGTTCCACCCGGAGTTCACCTCGACGCCGCGCGACGGTCACCCGTTGTTCAGCGGTTTCGTCAAGGCCGCACTGACGCAACACCAGAAGAAGGCGTAACCCTGATGGCCCAGAAGATCATTCGCGTCGGCGACATCGAGATTGCCAACGACAAGCCCATGGTGCTGTTCGGCGGCATGAACGTGCTGGAAAGCCGCGACATGGCGATGCAGGTCTGTGAAGAGTACGTCAAGGTGACCGAGAAACTCGGTATCCCTTACGTGTTCAAGGCCAGCTTCGACAAGGCCAACCGTTCGTCCGTGACCTCCTATCGCGGCCCGGGCCTTGAAGAAGGCATGCGGATCTTCCAGGACATCAAGCAAGCCTTCGGCGTGCCGATCATCACCGACGTCCACGAGCCTGAACAGGCTGCCGTGGTCGCCGAGGTGTGCGACATCATCCAGTTGCCGGCCTTCCTGTCGCGCCAGACCGACCTGGTCGTCGCGATGGCCAAGACCGGCGCTGTGATCAATATCAAGAAAGCCCAGTTCCTCGCACCCCAGGAGATGAAACACATCCTGAACAAGTGCGTGGAAGCGGGTAACGACCAGTTGATCCTCTGCGAGCGTGGTTCGAGCTTCGGCTACAACAACCTCGTGGTGGACATGCTCGGTTTCGGCATCATGAAACAGTTCGAATACCCGGTGTTCTTCGACGTGACCCACGCGCTGCAAATGCCCGGTGGTCGCGCCGATTCTGCTGGCGGGCGCCGTGCCCAGGTGCTGGACCTGGCCAAGGCCGGCATCAGCCAGTCCCTGGCGGGCCTGTTCCTCGAAGCCCACCCGGACCCGGACAACGCCAAGTGCGACGGCCCATGCGCCCTGCGCCTGGACAAGCTGGAGCCGTTCCTGGCCCAGCTCAAGCAGTTGGACGAACTGGTCAAGAGTTTTCCGACGGTAGAGACCGCGTAAGCCGCGTTTCTCCGGTAAAGTATCCCACGCTAAATGCTCAGGCCCCCGGGCCTGAGCCTTGTCGCCTGCAAGCCTGCCCCGTTGTTCCACCCTTGCGGTCGGTCAAAAGTTTTCCTTCAGCTGCGTCGTTTTCGTCAACTTTGGAGTGTTTACAACAATGGCAAAAATCGTCGACATCAAAGGTCGTGAAGTTCTCGACTCCCGTGGCAACCCCACCGTCGAAGCCGACGTGCTTCTCGATAATGGCATCACTGGCAGCGCCTGCGCGCCGTCCGGTGCGTCTACCGGTTCGCGCGAAGCGCTGGAACTGCGTGATGGCGACAAGAGCCGTTACCTGGGCAAAGGTGTACTCAAGGCCGTAGCCAACATCAATGGCCCGATCCGCGACCTGCTGCTGGGTAAAGACCCGGTTGACCAGAAAGCCCTCGACCTGGCAATGATCAAGCTCGACGGCACCGAAAACAAAGGCAGCCTGGGCGCCAACGCCATCCTCGCCGTATCCCTGGCTGCGGCCAAGGCTGCTGCCCAGGACCAGGACCTGCCGCTGTACGCCCACATCGCCAACCTGAACGGCACCCCGGGTGTCTACTCGATGCCGGTTCCGATGATGAACATCATCAACGGTGGCGAGCACGCCGATAACAACGTTGATATCCAGGAATTCATGGTGCAGCCAGTTGGCGCCAAGTCCTTCTCCGAAGGCCTGCGCATGGGCACCGAGATTTTCCATCATCTCAAGGCTGTACTGAAGGCCCGTGGCCTCAGCACTGCCGTGGGTGACGAAGGTGGTTTCGCACCAAACCTGGCGTCCAACGAAGATGCACTGAAAGTGATCTCCGAAGCCGTGGCCAATGCGGGCTACAAGCTGGGCACCGACGTGACCCTGGCCCTGGACTGCGCGGCCAGCGAGTTCTACGAAGATGGCAAGTACAACCTGTCCGGCGAAGGCCAGGTGTTCAACTCCGAAGGTTTCGCTGACTACCTGAAGGGCCTGACCGAACGCTACCCGATCATCTCGATCGAAGACGGCCTGGACGAGTCCGACTGGGACGGCTGGAAAATCCTCACCGACAAGATCGGCGAGAAAATCCAACTGGTGGGCGACGACTTGTTCGTGACCAACACCAAGATACTGAAAGAAGGCATCGACAAGAAGATCGCCAACTCGATCCTGATCAAGTTCAACCAGATCGGCACCCTGACCGAAACCCTGGAAGCCATCCAGATGGCCAAGGCTGCGGGCTACACCGCCGTGATCTCCCACCGCTCCGGCGAAACCGAAGATTCGACCATTGCCGACCTGGCTGTGGGCACTTCGGCGGGCCAGATCAAGACCGGTTCCCTGTGCCGTTCCGATCGCGTGTCCAAGTACAACCAATTGCTGCGTATCGAAGAGCAACTGGCTGGCAAAGCCAAGTACAACGGTCGTGATGAGTTTCGCGGCTGAGCTGTAAATGGTAAAAAGTCGGCGGATTGCGTCGGAAAAAACACGACAGTGTAGATTTCGACGCTAATCTCATGGCTATCTAGCACAAGCCTGGTTCTTCCAGGCTTCGTGCTATCAGTTGCTGCAAAAGTTTTGCATGGCTGTCTTTTTTCACTGGATACCCGGATTTCGATGCGCAGTCCCAATTGGTTGTTCCTCGTCTTGCTCTTGTTGCTGGCTGGCCTGCAGTACCGCCTATGGGTGGGTAATGGCAGCTTTGCGCAGGTAAAAGACCTGACCCAGCAAATTGCCGACCAGCACGCCGAAAACGAACGCCTGCTGGAGCGCAACCGCGTCCTCGATGCCGAAGTGCTTGAGCTGAAAAAAGGCACGGAGACCGTTGAAGAGCGGGCTCGTCATGAGTTGGGCATGGTCAAGGAGGGCGAGACCCTCTACCAGTTGGCCCAATGAGTACTGGTTTGCCGGCCTTCTGGGCCGTGATACCTGCCGCGGGCGTCGGTGCCCGTATGGCCGCGGACCGTCCCAAGCAATATCTGCAACTGGGCGGGCGCACCATTCTCGAACACAGCCTTGGCTGTTTTCTCGACCACCCAGCGCTCAAGGGCCTGGTGGTCAGTCTTGCTGCTGATGATCCCTACTGGCCCAACCTGGCCTGTGCTGCCGACCCGCGTATCCAGCGTGCCGACGGTGGCGCCGAGCGCTCGGGTTCGGTGCTTAATGCGTTGTTGCAATTGAATGCCCTGGGCGCCAGTGATGATGATTGGGTGTTGGTACACGATGCAGCGCGACCTAACCTGAGTCGCGATGATCTCGACAAGTTGCTGATGGAACTGGCGGATGACCCCGTCGGCGGCCTGTTGGCCGTGCCGGCCCGCGATACGCTCAAGCGCGTCGACAAGCACGGGCGGGTGGTGGAAACCGTGGATCGCAGCTTGATCTGGCAAGCCTACACGCCACAGATGTTTCGCCTCGGTGCCTTGCACCGCGCGTTGGCTGACAGTTTGGTGGCGGATGCAGTGATTACCGATGAGGCTTCGGCCATGGAATGGTCCGGCCAGGCGCCGCGCCTGATTGAGGGGCGTTCGGACAATATCAAGGTGACTCGACCGGAGGATTTGGAGTGGTTGCGGTTGCGGTGGGCTAACCGTAGGTAGTCAGTCGCACCGAGTCGACTTCATCGCAGGCAAGCCAGCTCCCACATTTGACCGTGTTCCTACAGGATAAACGCGGTCAAAGGTGGGAGCTGGCTTGCCTGCGATGAGGCCGGCACAAACGACCCATAATCACTGGCTGTACTCCGGCCTTTCAGCCAACCCCGCCTTCAAAAAGTCCACCAACTTCCTGACCTTCGGCGACAAATGCCGCTGCTGCGGATACAGCGCCCACACCGCCGTATTCGGCGGCTGATGCGCCTCCAGCAACGACACCAGCGCCCCACTGTGCAGATGCTCCAGCACGTAATAATCCGGCAACTGGCACAACCCGACGCCTTGCAACGCCGCATCCAGCACCGCTTGCCCACTGTTACAGCGCCAGTTTCCCTGCACCCGCTGGGAAAATTCCCGCCCATCCTGGGCCAGTTGCCAGATATCCGAGCTACCAATCAGGCAGTTATGCCGAGTCAATTCCGACAAACTATGTGGCCGCCCATACCGCGCCAAGTAGGACGGCGACGCACACACATACATGCGTCGCGGTGCCAGGCGGCTGGCGACCATGCGCGAATCCTGCAGGCGCCCCAGGCGAATCGCCAGGTCGAGGCCTTCATGCACTAAATCAAGCTGGCGATTGCTCAGCTCGATATCCACGCGCAATTGCGGGTACAGCGCCATGAACCGCGTCACCAACGGCACGATAAAGCGCTCGCCGTAGGCCACGGCGCAGGTCATGCGCAACATGCCCTTGGGCTCGCTGGCGAGGTCGCCGACCGCGCGCAGGGCCTCTTCGCGGCCGTCCTGCAAGCGTTGGCAATGTTGCAGAAAGGTTTGGCCGGCTTCAGTCAGGGTGACCTTGCGCGTGCTGCGATACAGCAAGCGCGTTTGCAGCCGCTCTTCCAGGCGCGCCACTTGCCGGCTGATATGGGACGACGACACGCCCAAGCGCTCTGCCGCTGCGGTGAATTGGCTGCATTCGGCGACTGCGACAAACTCATCGATGCCTTCCCAGCGGTTTTCCAGCATGGCGATTATCCCTGTACAGCAATAAAGTTTTGCTTTCAGCTGGATTATTCATCAGTCAGCCATGTTTTACACTCTGCGCCTCAGTTTTTAACTCCATGGAGAAACCCGGATGATCAAGTCCCGCGCCGCCGTAGCCTTCGAAGCCAAGAAGCCCCTTGAAATCGTTGAAGTGGATGTCGCCATGCCCAAGGCTGGCGAAGTGCTGTTGCGCGTGGTCGCGTCCGGCGTGTGCCATACCGACGCCTACACCCTGTCGGGCGCGGA
This sequence comes from Pseudomonas sp. Marseille-Q1929, assembly GCF_017316265.1. Lineage (NCBI taxonomy): Bacteria > Pseudomonadati > Pseudomonadota > Gammaproteobacteria > Pseudomonadales > Pseudomonadaceae > Pseudomonas > Pseudomonas sp. Marseille-Q1929. The sequence continues at coordinate 98,504 of NZ_JAFLWU010000001.1, read as the reverse complement.
CCCGGAAGGCATCTTCCCGTCGATCCTCGGCCACGAAGGCGGTGCGGTGGTTGAAGCCATCGGCGAGGGCGTGACTTCGGTAGCGGTCGGCGACCACGTGATCCCGCTGTACACCCCGGAATGCGGCAAGTGCAAATTCTGCCTCTCGGGCAAGACCAACCTGTGCCAGGCCATCCGTTCCACACAGGGCAAAGGCCTGATGCCGGACGGCACCACGCGTTTTTCCTACAAAGGTCAGCCGATTTTCCACTACATGGGCACCTCGACCTTCTCCGAATACACCGTGCTGCCGGAAATTTCCGTGGCCAAGATTCCTAAAGAAGCGCCGCTGGAAAAAGTCTGCCTGCTGGGGTGTGGCGTCACCACCGGTATCGGTGCAGTGATCAACACGGCCAAGGTCAAGCCGGGCGACACCGTGGCCATCTTCGGCCTCGGCGGTATCGGCCTGTCGGCGGTGATCGGTGCGGTCAAGGCCAAGGCGGGGCGCATCATCGCCATCGACATCAACCCGGCCAAGTTCGAAATCGCCAAGCAACTGGGCGCCACCGACTGCATCAACCCGAAAGACTACGATCGTCCAATTCAAGATGTGATTGTCGATTTGACTGACGGCGGCGTGGACTTTTCCTTCGAGTGCATCGGCAACGTGCAACTGATGCGCGCCGCCCTTGAGTGCTGCCACAAAGGCTGGGGCGAGTCGGTGATCATCGGCGTGGCCGGCGCTGGCCAGGAAATTTCCACGCGCCCATTCCAGCTGGTGACCGGTCGCGTCTGGCGCGGTTCGGCCTTCGGCGGCGTGCGCGGGCGTACCGAATTGCCAAGCTACGTGGAAATGGCCCAGACCGGCGAGATCCCGCTGGACACTTTCATCACCCACACCATGGGCCTGGAAGACATCAACAAAGCGTTTGATCTGATGCACGAAGGCAAGAGCATCCGTACCGTCATCCACTTCTGAGGTCGGCCATGAGTCTGGAAAACCTGTCATGCCAGAAAAGCTTTGGCGGCTGGCATAAACGCTACAAGCACCACTCCGATGTGCTCGGTTGCGATATGACCTTTGCCGTCTACCTGCCGCCGCAAGCGGAGCAGGGCGGCAAGTTGCCAGTGCTGTACTGGCTGTCGGGCCTGACCTGCACCGATGAGAACTTCATGCAGAAGGCCGGCGCCCAGCGCATGGCCGCCGAGCTGGGGCTGATCATCGTCGCGCCGGACACCAGCCCACGCGGCCCCGGCGTGCCGGGCGACCCGGACAACGCCTGGGACTTTGGCCTGGGCGCGGGCTTCTACCTGAATGCCACCCAGGAACCCTGGGCCAAGCACTATCGGATGCATGACTACGTGGTGCAGGAATTGCCGGCGTTGGTCGAGGCGCATTTCCCGGCGTCGGACAAACGCGGCATCAGCGGCCATTCCATGGGCGGCCATGGCGCGTTGGTTTGTGCGCTGCGCAACCCTGGGCGTTACCTGTCGGTGTCGGCGTTTTCGCCGATCAACAACCCGATGGATTGCCCGTGGGGCCAGAAAGCCTTCTCCCGTTACCTGGGGGAAGAGCGTTCGAAGTGGCGTGAGTGGGACGCTTGCGTGCTGATCAGCGAAGCCTCGGAGAAGTTGCCATTGCTGGTGGATCAGGGCGACCGCGACGACTTCCTCGCCGTGCAGCTCAAGCCTGAAGCCTTGCAGCAAGCGGCGAAGGCGGCCGGTCATCCGCTGGAACTGCGCCTGCAACCCGGCTACGACCACAGCTACTTCTTTATCGCCAGCTTCATCGAAGAGCATTTGCGACATCATGGCCGTGCTTTGCTCGGTTAATGTGTGGCAAAAGTAGGTAGAATCACGCCCTGAATTAAATCGGGGCGTTTTTTTATGCGTATTGGCCACGGCTACGATGTGCACCGTTTCGCTGAGGGCGATTTCATCACCTTGGGCGGCGTGCGCATTGCACACCATCATGGGTTGCTGGCTCATTCCGACGGCGACGTTGTGTTGCATGCCTTGAGCGATGCCTTGCTCGGCGCAGCGGCGTTGGGTGATATCGGCAAACATTTTCCAGACACCGACCCCACCTTCAAGGGGGCGGACAGTCGCGTCCTGTTGCGCCACGTGGTAGGCCTGATCCACGCCAAGGGCTGGAAGGTCGGCAACGTCGATAACACCATCGTGGCCCAGGCACCGAAAATGGCCCCCCATATCGAATCGATGCGCGCGCTGATTGCCGCGGATCTGCAAATAGAATTGGATCAAGTGAACGTGAAAGCCACCACCACCGAAAAGCTCGGGTTTACCGGTCGTGAAGAGGGCATTGCGGTGCACTCCGTCGCCTTGTTGCTGCGCGCATGAACGACCTGCAACTGCTGGGCCCACGGGCCTATGGCGAGGCGTTGGGCAGTGCCGTCCTGAAGGCCACTGCTGAAGACTTCCAGGTCGATGAAGTGCTGGACATCCCGTTGACCGGCGATGGCGAGCACCTGTGGTTGTGGGTCGAGAAACGTGGCCTCAATACCGAAGAAGCCGCGCGGCGTATCGCCAAGGCCGCTGGCGTGCCGTTGCGTACCGTCAGTTATGCCGGGCTCAAGGATCGCCAGGCGCTGACGCGCCAGTGGTTCAGCGTGCAGTTGCCGGGCAAGGCTGATCCAGACATGAGCGGTGCAGAAAACGACACCCTCAAGATCCTCAAGATGGCCCGCCACAAGCGCAAGTTGCAACGTGGCGCGCATTCGGCGAACGGCTTCACCTTGCGCCTGACCCAGTTGGCCGGCGATACCGCAGCCATCGACGCGCGCTTGCAACTGATCGCCCAGCACGGCATTCCCAACTACTTCGGCGCCCAGCGTTTTGGCCACAACGGCGGCAACGTGGTTGACGCCCGTGAGTGGGCGGCGCGCAAGGCCTTGCCGGAGCAGCGCAATGTGCGTTCGCGGCTGTTGTCCACTGCGCGCAGTTTCCTCTTCAACAAGGTGTTGGCGGCGCGTGTTGCCGATGGTTCCTGGCAGCGCGCCCAAGTCGGTGACTTGCTGGCGTTTACCGACAGCCGCAGCTTTTTCCCGGCCGGCGAGGCTGAATGCAGCGACCCGCGCCTGGCGATCCTCGACCTGCACCCGACGGGGCCGCAGTGGGGCGAGGGCGATTCGCCCGCCAGCGGTGCGACCCATGCGCTGGAACAGGCCGTCGCCGCCAGTGAAGCCGAGCTGCGCGATTGGCTGGTGAATGCGGGCATGAGCCAGGAGCGGCGCATTCTGCGACTGCCCATTGGCGGGTTGACGTGGCATTATCCCGGGCCTGACATTCTGCAATTGGAATTCGTCCTGCCGGCCGGATGCTTCGCCACTGTCTTGGTGCGCGAGCTTGTTGATCTGGTGCCGGTGGGGCAGACGGACAGCCCATGCGTATTCTGATATCAAACGATGACGGTGCCACCGCACCCGGTCTTGCCGCGCTCTATGCTGCGCTGGAAGATTACGCCGAGTGCGTGGTGGTTGCCCCCGACCAGGACAAGAGCGGCGCCAGCAGTTCGCTGACGCTCGACCGTCCGCTGCACCCGCAGGTTCTGGCCAACGGCTTTATCAGCGTGAACGGCACCCCCACCGACTGCGTCCACCTGGCGATCAACAGCCTGTTGGACCGCGAGCCGGACCTGGTGGTGTCGGGCATCAACCTCGGCGCCAACCTGGGTGACGACGTGCTGTATTCCGGTACCGTGGCGGCGGCTCTTGAGGGACGCTTCCTCGGCCGTACGTCGTTCGCCTTCTCATTGGCTTCGCGCCAATTGGACAACCTGCCGACCGCCGCCTATTTCGCGCGCAAGCTGGTCGAGGCCCACGGCTCCCTGGACCTGCCGCCGCGTACGGTGCTCAACGTCAATATTCCCAATTTGCCCCTCGACCACATCCGTGGCATCCAGCTGACGCGCCTGGGCCACCGTGCCCGTGCGGCAGCTCCGTTGAAGGTGGTCGACCCGCGTGGCAAGGAAGGTTATTGGATCGCCGCCGCCGGCGATGCCGAAGACGGCGGTCCGGGCACTGACTTTCATGCGGTGATGCAAGGTTATGTGTCGATTACGCCGTTGCAACTTGATCGCACCTTCAGTGATGCCTTCAGTAGCCTCGATGGCTGGCTGGAGGCGCTGAACTGATGGGCCGCGAACAAGACGACCTGCTACGCCGGGGCATCGGGATGACTTCCCAGCGTACCCGTGAGCGTTTGATCCAGCGCCTGTACGAAGAGGGGCTGTCCAATGCCCAGGTACTGGAAGTGATCCGGCGTACGCCTCGGCACTTGTTTGTCGATGAGGCCTTGGCGCACCGCGCCTATGAAGACACCGCACTACCCATCGGCCACAACCAGACCATCTCCCAGCCGTACATGGTCGCGCGCATGAGCGAGTTGCTGTTGGCGGCGGGGCCACTGGACAAGGTGCTGGAGATCGGCACCGGCTCGGGCTACCAGACAGCGGTGCTGTCGCAGTTGGTGGAGCGGGTGTTTTCGGTGGAGCGCATCAAGGTCTTGCAGGACCGCGCCAAGGAGCGCCTGGCCGAGTTGAACCTGCGCAACGTGGTGTTCCGCTGGGGCGATGGCTGGGAAGGGTGGCCGGCCCTGGCGCCTTACAACGGTATTATCGTCACCGCCGTGGCCACTGATGTGCCCCAGGCGTTGCTCGATCAATTGGCCCCGGGTGGGCGGTTGGTCATCCCGGTGGGCTCCGGCGAAGTGCAACAATTGATGCTCATTATCCGCGAAGACGAAGGTTTTTCACGGCATGTACTGGGCGCTGTGCGCTTCGTCCCGCTGCTCAATGGCCCGCTGGCCTGATCATTTGTGCGCCGGCAGTGAATTCTGCTGGCGAGGATGTGTCTTACGCCGGGGTCTGTAGAGTCAACATGACGGGTAATCGGGATTAAACATGATGAATTTTTCGTTTCAGTCGTGTGCCGGTAAAAACCTAATGCCCAGTTATACTTGCGTCATATTTCAAGCCTGATACAGGCATTCATGTTCAGCCACCATAAAGGGAGCGGCGGGTGAGTCTCACAGGTCTTGCGCAGCGTATGAGTAAAACAAGCTTTCAGCGACTGGTGCTTGGCCTTGTCTTGAGTTCCTTGTTGGTAGGGTGTTCCAGCTCGCCAAGCAGCGGCGCGCGGGTGGTTGACCGCAACAATGCAGCACCGCAAAAGCCGACGGTGACCACCGGGCAATATGTGGTGCGCAAGGGCGACACGATGTTCTCGATCGCCTTCCGTTATGGCTGGGATTACAAGGCACTCGCAGCTCGTAACAATATTCCTGTGCCATACACGATACATCCGGGTCAGACGATTCGCTTTGACGGGCGCACCGGTTCAACGCCTGCGGCCGTGGTAACAAACAGTACGTCTTCGCCGTCGTCTTCGAGCAAAACCACCATCATCACCCGGCCTGCAGGCACTGCCGCGCCTACGGTTGCGAGCAAGCCGGCACCTGCGCCACTGCCGCCTGCCGGACCCGCACCGACGGGTTGGGGATGGCCCTCAAACGGAGTGCTGATTGGAAAATTCTCTTCAAACGGTAGTTTGAATAAAGGCATTGATATCGCCGGGGATTTGGGACAGCCTGTTTTAGCTGCGTCTGATGGGACAGTGGTGTACGCCGGGAGTGGTTTACGGGGCTACGGCGAGCTGGTCATCATCAAGCACAGCGATACCTACGTCAGTGCCTACGGACATAACCGCAGGCTGTTGGTTCGGGAGGGGCAGCAGGTCAAAGTCGGACAGACAATTGCCGAAATGGGGTCAACTGGTACAGACCGGGTGAAACTGCACTTTGAGATTCGCCGCCAAGGGAAACCTGTAGATCCGCTGCAATTCCTACCCCGTCGTTGATTTGTTGTCAGCCTGTTCCCTCACGTAGAAGGAACAGGCTCCAGTGTTGCCAAGGATAAAGGCGACGCTTGAGCTTGAGGTCGAACTCACCAAAGGACTATAACAATGGCTCTCAGTAAAGAAGCGCCGGAGTTTGACATCGACGATGAGCTTCTCCTTATGGGAGAGCACACCGATACGGAATCGATGTCGAATGAGGGACCTGCTGTACCTTCAGTTCGCACCAAATCCAAGAACTCCACCGCGTTAAAGCAACACAAATACATTGATTACACGCGGGCGCTCGATGCGACCCAGCTGTACCTCAATGAAATCGGCTTTTCCCCTCTGCTCACTCCCGAAGAAGAAGTCCATTTTGCGCGCTTGTCGCAAAAGGGCGATCCGGCCGGGCGCAAGCGCATGATTGAAAGCAACCTGCGCCTGGTGGTGAAAATCGCCCGGCGGTATGTCAATCGTGGGTTGTCCCTGTTGGACCTGATCGAGGAGGGCAACCTCGGCTTGATCCGGGCAGTGGAGAAGTTCGACCCGGAGCGGGGCTTCCGCTTTTCGACCTACGCCACCTGGTGGATTCGTCAGACCATCGAACGGGCGATCATGAATCAGACCCGCACGATCCGGTTGCCGATCCATGTGGTCAAGGAGCTCAACGTCTACCTGCGGGCGGCGCGTGAGCTTACCCAGAAACTCGATCATGAACCTTCGCCCGAAGAAATCGCCAACCTGCTGGAGAAACCGGTAGGGGAGGTCAAGCGCATGCTCGGCTTGAATGAGCGCGTGTCTTCGGTCGATGTCTCGCTGGGTCCGGATTCGGATAAAACCCTGCTGGACACGCTGACAGATGATCGGCCTACAGATCCTTGCGAGCTGCTGCAGGACGATGATCTGTCCCAAAGCATTGACCAGTGGCTATCTGAACTCACAGACAAGCAGCGTGAGGTGGTGATTCGCCGCTTCGGCCTGCGCGGCCATGAGAGCAGCACCCTGGAGGATGTCGGCCTGGAGATTGGCCTGACCCGTGAGCGGGTGCGGCAGATCCAGGTGGAAGGGCTCAAGCGCTTGCGTGAGATCCTGGAGAAGAATGGCTTGTCGAGTGAGTCGTTGTTTCAATAACGGCGCACGCTGAAAGTGTGGGAGCTGGGCTTGTGTGGGAGCTGGCTTGCCTGCGATAGCATCACCTTGGTGTCACTGACAAACCGAGGTGCTGCTATCGCAGGCAAGCCAGCTCCCACATAGGTTTGGCTCTCACATTTTTTATGCCCGGAATAACCAAATCCCAGGCATAAAAAAACCCCGCTTTTAAGGGCGGGGTTTTTTCGACTAAGTCAGTACAAGTTAGATAACTTGAACTTCTTCAGCTTGCATGCCTTTCTGACCGCGGGTAGCGATGAAAGAAACCTGTTGGCCTTCTTTCAGGCTTTTGAAGCCGTCGGATTGGATAGCTTTGAAGTGAACGAACAGGTCGTCACCGGATTGTGGAGTGATGAAGCCGAAGCCTTTTTCATCGTTGAACCACTTAACGGTACCAGTTTGGCGATTAGACATGGTGTATCTCCTTGGACAAAGTTAACTGCGACTCAGGAAAAGCCCTGGCCGAGACTGAGTGCAAAGAGCAGGAAAAATTCTTGGAGATGGTTGGATCGAAATTCAACATATCGTGTAGAGATTCTCAGTGACACAAGCAGCACAGTGGCGCCACCTTAACCCTTTTTCCGGAACGTGCCAATGATATTTCCGAAGGTTTCTCTATTTTCATGACTGGCGGTGGTATTTACGGCCGCTGGTCGTCATAAGCAGGGCCCCGGCCCCGCTGGCTGCGGCTTATAGCCGGCAGGCCCGTCGTCAAGAAAACCCCCACGCCCTTTGAACCCCAACGCTGGCCCCGGTAAGATGCCCAACAGAATTTTTCCACCTCGCTATTCAGGACACCCGCCATGAGCATCAAATCGGACAAGTGGATTCGCCGCATGGCGCAAGAGCACGGCATGATCGAACCCTTCGTTGAGCGCCAGATCCGTGGCGAAGGCGACAGCCCTGTGATTTCGTACGGTGTTTCCAGCTACGGCTACGATGTGCGCTGCGCCGATGAGTTCAAGGTGTTCACCAACATCAACTCGGCGACCGTCGATCCGAAAAACTTCGATGAAAAAAGCTTCGTCGACGTCAAGAGCGACGTGTGCATCATCCCACCGAACTCCTTCGCCCTGGCACGTACCGTCGAATTCTTCCGCATCCCTCGTGACGTGCTGACCATCTGCCTGGGCAAAAGCACCTACGCGCGCTGCGGCATTATCGTCAACGTGACGCCGCTTGAGCCCGAGTGGGAAGGCCACGTGACCCTGGAGTTCTCCAACACCACCACCTTGCCAGCGAAGATCTACGCCAACGAAGGCGTGGCACAGATGCTGTTCCTGCAGTCCGACGAGGCCTGTGAAGTGTCCTACAAGGACCGTGGCGGTAAGTACCAGGGCCAGCGTGGTGTGACCTTGCCACGGGCTTGATCGAAAGCTCCTACGTATAAAGGGAATTTGTCTGCGGTAAGCGACTCTATTGGGTGTACTGCCTCGGCGCGTGCAAAACGCGTCGAGCCACGCTTGAGGAGTCCCTTATGAAGATCGATCCGCGTATCAGCGCCGAACTTGCCCGGCTTGAACCCAACCAGATTGGTGTTCTGGCCTGGTCCCTGATGGCCAATCCTGCTTACTCGGGCGGCATTCCCGGCCAGCCCGAGCCGGATTACCCGCAGCCCACCGAACCTGGCGAGCCCACATTGCCAGACGAGCCGCCACCGGCACCTGTCGCCTGATAGCTAGCCCACCGGCCAGACGGCATGATCGCCAATCACGAAGATTTGGCGGTCATTGTCCTGCTCCACTCCATGCCCCCCGGTAAACGCGCCAAACGCGGGCAGCAGGCTGACCCGCGTGCCGATCTGGAAGCACGGCAGGCGCAAGCTCTGCCGGCCCTTGCCGCGCAAGCGATACACCGGATGCACATGCCCCGCTAGTACATGGTGGCTGGCATGGGCTTGCGGTTCGTGTTGCAGGGCAAAGGGGCCCATCAGCAGCGGCTCGGGGACCACTTCAATGCTCAAGTCCGGCGGCGGGTCGCCCGCGCGTTTGTCGTGATTGCCGCGAATCAACGTAAGGAGCAGGCCAGCATGCCGTTCACGCCAGGCGCGCAGGGCGGCCAAGGTGCCACTGGCATGCGATCCGGGGCCGTGCAGAAAATCCCCGAGAAATACCACCTGGGCGCACTTATACGCCGCCAGCAATCGATCCAGTCGCTCAAGGTTCGCCGTGGTGGTGCCTTGTGGCACGGGCTGGCCCAAGCTGCGATAGGCAGAGGCCTTGCCAAAATGGGCATCGGCAATCAAAAGGCAGCGGCGCGCAGGCCAGTACATCGCCTTTTCCGCCAGCAACCACAGCTCTTCGCCCTCAAGTGTCAGTGAACAATGCATCAGCGCTTCCCGTTATCCGCGACTTTTTCCAGATCCTTGACCATCCGTGCAATGCGCTCCGACAGTTTTTCCGAGCTGAGGCTTTCGCGCATACGCTCTACCAGCAGGGGGAAGGCCAGGGGGGTAGGGCGGTCGATGACATGCAGGTCCAATTCGAGGGTCGAAAGGTGGCGCAACGTTTCTTCCAGGCGACGAATATCCAACTCATTGCGCAGGACTTCTTCCGCTGCTTGGGTCAACAAGAGGTTCTGTGGGTCATACTGCTTGAACACCTCGAAGAACAAACCACTGGAGGCCTGCACCTGCCGCGTGCTTTTGGGCGCGCCCGGATAGCCGGCGAACACCAGCCCGGCAATGCGGGCAATCTCACGAAAGCGCCGCAGGGCCAGCTCGCCGGCGTTCAGGCTGGCGGCAACGTCCGTCAGCAACTGCTGCGGGCTCAGCAGGGCGTTGTTCAATAGCCCCGGCCAATCCACAGGCGTGGCGCTCAATAGCTCCAACCCGTAGTCGTTGACGGCAATCGAGAAGGTCACGGGCTGCAACTGGCTGACCCGCCACGCCAGCAGGCTCGCCAACCCCTGGTGTACCTGGCGCCCGGCGAACGGGTAGACAAACAGGTGCCAGCCTTCCCGCGACTTCAGCACCTCGGCGAGCAAGTGCTTGCGGGTCGGTAGACCGGACCAGCGCAACTGGGTGTGCAGCAGCGGTTGCACCGCTGCCATCTCCGGGCCGTCAAAATGCCCGTGCGCTGCGGCGTCAAAACGCTCAACCAGCGCTTGGGCCAGTTCATTGGAAAGTGGCATGCGCCCGCCATTCCAGCGTGGCACGGCGGCTTTTTTCGCGGTACTGCGGCGCACATAGGCGGTCATGTTTTCCACGCGTACCAACTCCAACACGCGCCCGGCAAACAGAAAACCATCTCCCGGCTTGAGCCGGGCAATAAAACCTTCTTCGACACTGCCCAGGTGTTTGCCGCCGCCGCACTTGCTCCAGAATTTCAGTTGGATACTGGCATCGCTGACGATAGTGCCCACGCTCATGCGATGGCGACGTGCCAGGCGCGCATCCGGGACGCGCCAAATGCCGTACTCATCGGGTTCGACGCGACGGTAATCCGGGTAGGCCGTCAGCGACAGGCCGCCATGGCGCACAAACCCCAACGCCCAGGCCCAATCTGCCTCGGTGAGGTCGTGATAAGCCCACGCGCTGCGCACTTCAGCGAGCAGCGCATCGGGCGTAAACCCGCCGCCCAATGCCATGCTCACCAAATGCTGTACGAGCACATCCAAAGGCTTGCGGGGCGATTCGCGGGCTTCGATACGGCGCTGGGCGATCGCGTCCTGGGCTGCGGCTGCTTCCATCAGTTCCAGGCTATGGGTCGGCACCAGTGTCACCCGCGACGGCCGTCCGGGCGCATGGCCGGAGCGCCCGGCGCGTTGCATCAACCGCGCCACGCCTTTGGCCGAACCGATCTGCAGCACCCGCTCCACCGGCAGAAAGTCCACCCCCAGGTCCAGGCTTGAGGTGCATACCACCGCCTTGAGCTGGCCGTCTTTCAGTGCCCGCTCCACCCAGTCACGGGTTTCCCTGGACAGCGAGCCATGGTGCAGGGCAATCAACCCGGCCCAATCAGGGCGCGCTTCGAGCAAGGCCTGATACCAGATTTCCGCTTGCGCCCGGGTATTGGTGAACACAAGGCAACTGCGGCTGGACGCCACCTCAGCCACCACTTGCGGCAGCATCTTCAAGCCCAGATGTCCGGCCCACGGAAAACGGTCGGTAACGGGGGGCAGCAAGGTGTCGACGATGAGCTGTTTAGCGGTTCGCCCCTGTACATTGATGCCGTTGCAGTGTGGGACCAACACCTCCAAGGCGTGATCCTGATTACCCAATGTCGCCGAAATCCCCCACACCACCAACTCAGGATGCCAGCGCCGCAACCTCGCCAACGCCAGTTGCAGTTGCACGCCACGTTTATTGCCGATCAGTTCGTGCCATTCATCCACGATGACCATGCGCAGGTGGCCCAGGCTTGCCTCGCTGTCGGCCCGCGCCAGCATCAGCGTCAGGCTTTCCGGGGTGGTGACCAGCGCGCTGGGTTGGCGTCGGGTTTGCCGGGCGCGTTCGCTGCTGCCGGTGTCGCCGGTGCGCAGGCCAACGCTCCAGGGAATCTGCAAGGCTGCCAGCGGCGCCTCAAGCGCCCGCGCGGTGTCGGCGGCCAGGGCGCGCATGGGGGTGATCCACAGTACAGTCAGTGGTTCGGCAGGCGGTTTGCGTTTGCCCGTAACGGGTGGGCGGGTGATGGCGAAGCAGTTCAGCGCGGCAAACCACAGGGCGTAGGTTTTACCGGCCCCGGTGCTGGCGTGCAGCAAGCCCGAGCGGCCTTGCTTGACCGCGCGCCATACGTCTTTTTGGAAGGCGAACGGTGTCCAGCCTTGGGCGGCAAACCATTGCCTGGCGAAGTCGAAGTGACGGGGCATGCGACAGCTGACGCTCTGAAGGGCTTATTCCACAGACCCACCTGCGGCACCAAAGGTTTAACTAAAGCGCCATGGCGCAGTAGTGCAGTTGCGAGCCGTTGGCCTGGCCGACGGCGCGGCAGGCCGGCGGCAATGGTTGCGGCTTGTCCAGGCGTTGCACCAAGTAGAAGTTCTCGGCCTTCGGCAGTTGTTGCAGGTTCTTGCGGTGACGCGCCCAGCCAGCGCTATAAAACTCGGCCGAGTATGAGCGCGAGCCCAAGTAGATCAAGTCACCCGGGGCCTGTGCCTGTTGCTCTTTCCAGAGTGCCACGATGGCTTTCTGGTTCTGGGGGCGGTCGCCTGCCTTGCCGCTGATGATCAAGGCGCAGCCTGTCACCGGCAACGCCAACGCCACGGCCGCGATAACGGCTGCGCGCATGTGCCGGCAGATGACGTCGGCGAGCAATAGCGCCCAGGCCGGCAGCGCGGGCAGCACATAGGTCCAGAGAATGTTGGTGGACATGGTGAAGAACAGCGGCGCCGAAGCCGCCCAGGCCAGCACAAAGATGAAGTACTCGGGTTGACGCCCAAGGTGCCCGCGCAGCTTCACCAGTAGCGGCAAAAAAAGCGCCCAAGGCATGAGCCCGCCCAACAGGTGCAGCCAGATCATTCCCAACGGCTGGGCATGTGCGCTGCCATATAGATCGCCCTGCCATTGGCTGATGACGTAGCGGCTGAAATGTTCGCCGACGATGAAGTATTCCAGGAACCCGGGGGTTTTCTGTTCTGCCAGCCAATACCAGGGCAGGGCCACGCCGAGCGTCAATACGCTGCCGGACAACCAGGGCAGACCCAGCAGGCGCCGCCAATGCGCGGTAACCGCCAGCCATATGGCGGCCGGCAGCGCTATCAGCACCAGGGCCAGCGGGCCTTTGGCGAGCAGGCCCAGGCCTAGCCCGAAAAAGCCGGCCAAGGCCCACCCGCGCTCACCGTGCATCAGCCCGCGCCACAGGCCCAAATGCGCGAGCAATAGGGCAAACGCCAAGGCCCCGTCGGTCAACACGGCGCCGCTGGAGAGGAACCCGAGCGAACCTGTCGAATAGATGATCGCGGCCGTCAATCCGACCTGCGGGCTACGCTCCTGGCTGGCGAAGCGCACGATTAACAGGCAACTGGCAACATGCAGCAGCCAGCTTGAAAAACGGCTGGAAAATTCGCCAATGCCGAGCACTTTCATGCTCAGGGCCTGCGCCCAGAAAGACAGTGGCGGTTTACCCCAGAAGGGTACGCCGTGGTCGAACATCGGCGTGATCCAATCATTGGTCGCCAGCATCTTGCGGGCGATTTCCGCATAGCGGGCTTCCGATGTATCCATGAGCGGATAGAGCCCGAGCGTGCCCAGGCGCACCAGCAGCACAGCCAACAAAATGCCCCAAAGCCAACGTAGGGAAACACAAGGGTTCATGGCGACAGCCTGGATGGATGGGTTCATGGTTGGTTGCGCCTGCGCAGGGAGTCGGGTCTGGGGCTGACCACCGTCAGCACCCGGCCGACGTATTCACCGACCACGGCGGTGCCCAGGCACAACAGCAAAATCGAGAGCACCAGCAGGTGCACATGGGTCAATTCACCGAGTGTCGCCGCGCCTGCGACCCACAGCGTGCCCGCCACAAAACTGATCGCGCTGACGTAGCTGTACATTCTCAGCGGGCGAATCGAGAAGGCGAGAATCGAGTCTGCGCACAGGTCCAGCAGGGACAGTGGGGTCCATTTCGTAGTGCCCGCCTGGCGCGCCTTGCGGTCGTAATTCACTTCGGTACTCGGGTAACCGAGCCAACTCACCAGTAGCTTCAACACGCCGGCGTTGTCGTCCATGGCCCGAATGGCCGCGAGTGCATTGGGCCCGATCAGTCGGAAATCGCTGACTTGCTTGGGCACGTCGAAGTCGTCGATCAACTGATCCATCAACGCGTAATAGAGCCTGGCGGCCGTGCGCTTTGCCCAGGAGTCGCAGTGCCGGGAGCGCCGCTGCATGTTCACGATCTCGTAGCCCTTGTGCCACTCTTGCACCATCAGCGGGATCAGCTCGGGCGGGTCCTGCAAGTCGCAGTCGATGATGATCACGGCCCGGTCCTGTACGGCATTGATGCCTGCGCGCATGGCCGCTTCCTTGCCGAAGTTGCGACTCAAATGCAGGCTGCGCACCCGTGGGTCTTGCGAAAAACGATCAAGTATTTCGGCAGTTCTGTCTTGACTTCCGTCGTTGATATAAAGAACTTCGGTGGTCACGTTCAAATGGTCAATAGTCGCCATCAGGCGTGTATGGAATTCAATTAACACGTGCTGTTCGTTAAAGCACGGCACCAGTATCGTAAGTTCATCAGTAGGCCGGCATTCACTGGAAAGGCTCGCGCTTGATGTCATGTTGGAATACCCAGAAGTGGTTGAACATAAAGCCTTGAAAGGTCACGGCGGCCATTGCTGTCAGTTGTGCAAGATGCGGCGGTACACCCCATTGAGTCAGTAACGCGACCACCAGCGTGTTGGCTATGACTTGGCTGGCGGCGGTGATGGCAAATCGCCGTGTTTTGCAGGTTCGCTGGGTAAATACCCAATGCCTGGACAGCCAATAAGCCACCAATGCCCCGGTAAAACCGCCACAAAATGTCGAGCGCGCCGGCCCCAAGTAGCCCAGTAAGCAGGCAAACACCAGCCAGTGCACCGACGTAGCAATTAAACCGACGCCCAAGTAACGGATGAATAAGCGCAGTGTTTTTTGCATGGTTGAAATGTATAAGATCAAATGTGAACCAAATGTTGCTCGGTGTATGTTCCTGTACTTAATGCTTAAGTTTGTTGGTTGCTGAAGGAATTATCTTTATTGCTTGTATGAATTTGGAGTTTGGCTTGATGGAAATCTTATTGGTTGAAGATGATCATGCGTTGGCGGGCTCTTTGGGGGACTATCTCAGCGAGTTTGGTTATGACGTGGACTACGCACGTGATGGACGAAGTTGCCTGGAACGTGCCCGGCAGCAGGCGTACGACCTGATTGTGATGGACGTCGCCATGCCCCGGATGAGTGGTTTTGACACCTGTCGTCAACTGCGGCGCGAGTGCAATGAAACGCCCATCCTGTTCTTGACCGCGCGCGATGCGTTGCCCGACAAGGAAGAGGGCTATGCCGCCGGTGGTGACGATTACCTGGTCAAGCCCTTCGAGCCCCAGGAGCTGATCTGGCGTATCCGCGCGTTGATGCGCCGGATGGCGCCGCGACAACCGCGCAGCCCAAGGCAAGTGGGCGACTTGATCATCGACCCGGCATCGCAGTCCTTGAGCCACCACGGTGTGGTGAGCGTGCTGCCCGCGTTGCAGTTCACCCTGCTGAACCTGCTGGCCGACGAGGCCCCGGAACCCGTCAGCCGACGCAAGCTTGAAGCAGCGCTGTGGCCCGAGGGCGACCCGCCCGACAGCGATGCATTGCGCACCTACATCTACCGGCTTCGGCAAACCCTGGGCAAGCCCTACGGTACCGATTTGATCAGGACCGTCCACGGCAAAGGGTATCGCCTTGCTATTCCCCACTGATTCATTTTTTCTGCGCATCCTCTACGCCCTGTTGCCATTCATGGCGCTGATCACGCTGTTCTACAGCTTGCTGATCTGGGCTGCGGTGGTGTTGACCGAGGATTACATCGTCTCCAGCTACCTGGACCTGGAGTCGCAGGCTTTCCAGGATAAACACGGCCAGTTGGGCCGCGCTGCAGCGATGCCGAACGCGATCTACCTCAAAGGCTACTGGTCGTCGGACGCCGATCTACCTGGGGCTTTTCGCGACCTGCCCGTCGGCCATCACGAACTCGATAAAGAGGACACGCATGTACTGGTCAGCGCCGTGGCCGGCGAGTCGGCGTTGCTGGTCCTGGTGTTGGAAGAGTCCAAGCTCAGTCAAACCGAAGGCTATCGTGCGCAGGTGTTCGCACTGCTGTGTGCCGTTGCCGGGCTGATCCTGATCCTGGGGGCAATCCTGGCCATCGCGATTGCCCGGGCCATCGCCCAGCCTGTCAGCCAGTTGGCCGCCGAAGTGGCGGGCACACGGCATGGCGCAGCGCGCTTCAGTGGGTTTGCGCGACAGGATGAAATCGGCACCTTGAGCCGCACGCTGTCATCATTGGTCGCCCAGCAAAACGCTGCGCTGAGGCGCGAGCAAGCGTTTACCCGGCATGTCAGCCATGAGCTGCGAACGCCCCTGAGTATCCTGAACAACTGCCTGGCGATCCTGCGCTTGCCAGGTTGCAGCGCGGAAAAAAATGCCCGCGGCCTGCTCCGCATGGAAGGCGCGCTGGCGGGGATGAAAATGACGATCGAGCTGTTTTTATCCCTGGCCCGGGAACCCCGTCAATTGCGCCGTGAGGCGATTGACTTGACGGCTGTCGTCGTCGAGCAGATCGAAAAGTACCTGTTGCTGTATCCCCGCGTGGCGGGTGCGCTGCGGTTTGCCGGCGCACCCCCGATCATCTTGCAGGCCAACCAGGCAATCGCCTGCAGCGTGGTGCAGAACCTGCTGGGCAACGCCGTTCAGCACGGCGCCGGGAAGGTTCGGGTGGCCCTCTGCGAGCAGCAGTTAGTCATCATCAATAATCATGTGGAGCAGCTCTCGTCGCCAGGCTTCGGGTTTGGCCTGGAAATTGTTTCTCGCGCTTGCACCTATGTGGGCTGGCGCCTGGAAACGCGACGCACGCTGCATACCTTCCGCGCGTGCGTACGCTTCACTTGAGGTTGCCGCTGAGGAACTGCTGCAAGCGCTCGCTCTGCGGATTACCCAGCACATCCTCCGGCGCGCCTTGCTCTTCCACCAGGCCCTGGTGCAGGAACAACACCTGGCTCGACACCTTGCGCGCAAAACTCATTTCGTGGGTGACCATGATCATGGTGCGGCCTTCCTCGGCCAGGCCCTGGATCACTTTCAACACTTCGCCCACCAACTCCGGGTCGAGGGCCGAGGTCGGTTCGTCGAACAGCATCACCTCGGGCTCCATCGCCAGGGCGCGGGCGATGGCCACCCGTTGCTGCTGGCCGCCAGAGAGAAACGCCGGATACTGATCGGCCACGCGTGCGGGCAGGCCGACCTTTTCCAGGTAATGCCGGGCACGGTCCTCGGCGTCTTTCTTGCTGCAACCCAGCACCCGGCGCGGGGCCATGGTGATGTTTTCGAGCACGCTCATGTGGCTCCACAGGTTGAAGTGCTGGAACACCATCGCCAGCCGCGTGCGTAGGCGCTGCAACTCGGCATCGTCGGCCACGCGCATGCCGTCGCGGTCGCTGACCATGCGGATCGGCTGGCCATCGAGGGTCATGGCGCCGTCGTTGGGGGTTTCCAGGAAGTTGATGCAACGCAAGAAAGTGCTCTTGCCCGAGCCGCTGGCGCCGATCAGGCTGATCACGTCACCGGTCTTGGCCTTGAGCGAGACACCCTTGAGCACCTCATTGTCGCCATAGCGTTTATGCAGGCCTTCAACGGTCAATTTGTACATGGGGCGTGCATCCTCAAGGCGAAAGTAGATAGCCGCTACGGTAGGCCTCTAAGCCTGCGACATGGCCAATGACCATCCCGGCAGTGGCCATGCGGCGTAGCGAACGGGCGTAAAGCAGGCCGGCCTTCTGGCAGTGCACGGGCGTTACGCGGTCGGTAATGGGGTCGATGATGTCGGCGATCAATTGTCCGGCTTCCAGGTATTCGCCGGGCAGGGCGCTGAACACCAGCAGGCCGCCGACGGGCGTGGCGACCGGCTCGACGCCGGCCAGCGGAGTGGCCGGGTAGGGCAGGTCGGGCAGCGGCGCGACGTCACCGGCGATGGCGCCGAAGTGGATCAAGTAATCGATGATCGCCTGGCAATCTAGGCTGGCCAGGCCGTGGTTCACATCGCCCTGGCCGCGCAGTTCGACGGTCACCGAAAAACTGCCCAGGGGAATCGGGAAGCGCTCGCCGAAGCGTTGCTGCAACTGCCACCAGACCAAGGTGAAACACTCATCGAAGGATTGCCCACCCGAATCGGTGGCGAGCAAGTTGGCTTCCGAGCCGATGTAACGCGCCAATGGCTCCACCTGCGGCCAGGCTTCGGGCGTGGTGTACAGGTGCGCCACGGCTTCGAAGTCGCAATGCAGGTCCAGCACCATATCGGCATCGCAGGCCAGGCGTTGCAGCACCAGGCGCAGGGACTGCAATTGCGTCTGCGCGGTTTGCTCCGCGAGGGCTGCGGACAGGGCAGCACGGATCAGCCGCGCATTGTGCTGCGGGTCATCGCCGAGCAATTCCTCGACCTGGTTACTCACCGCTTCACTGAGGTCGATAAACAGGCGATTGAAATTCTGCCCGCTCTCCAGCTCGTAACGGCCCAGCGGGATGTCCATCAGCACCTGTTCCAGGCCCACCGGATTGGCCACGGGCACCAGCACGATTTCACTGCGCAGGCGCCCGGCGGCGGCCAGTTCAGCCAGGCGCATCTTCAAGTGCCAGGCCACCAGCATGCCCGGCAGCTCATCGGCATGCAGCGACGACTGGATATAGATCTTGCCCTCGGCCCGTTCGGGGCCGAAGTGGAAACTGTGAACCTGCCGCGCCGTACCAGGCACCGGCGCAATCAGTTCATGGACCTGATGACGCATGCGAACTCCTTAGTGGCTCGGCCCGAGAAAGGCCAGCCAGCGGCGCTCCGCCAGACGAAACAGACCGACCAGGGCAAAGGTCACGGTCAGGTAGATCAGCGCAGCGATGCCGAATGATTGAAAGGTCATGTAGGTGGCCGAGTTGGCGTCCCGGGCCACCTTGAGAATATCCGGCACTGTTGCGGTAAACGCCACCGTGGTCGAGTGCAGCATCAGGATCACTTCGTTGCTGTAGTAGGGCAACGAACGGCGTAGGGCCGAGGGCATGATCACGTAGGCATACAGCTTCCAGCCGCTCAGACCATAGGCCTTGGCCGCTTCCACTTCGCCATGGGCCATGCTGCGAATCGCCCCGGCAAAAATCTCCGTGGTGTAGGCGCAGGTGTTGAGGGCGAAGGCGAGGATGGTGCAGTTCATCGCGTTGCGAAAGAACGCATCCAGCAACGGCTGCTCGCGCACTGCCGCGATGCTGTAGATGCCGGTGTAGCAGATCAGCAACTGGATATAGAGCGGCGTGCCACGAAACAGGTAGGTATAGAACTGCACCGGCCAACGCACCCAACGCTTGCGCGACACGCGGGCGATGGACAGCGGGATCGACACCAGAAAGCCAATCACCAGCGAGGCGCTGAGCAGCCACATGGTCATGGCCAACCCGGTAATGTGCTGGCCGTCGCTGTACAGGAACGGGCGCCAGTATTGCTGCAAGAGTTCGATCATCGCACCGCCTCCCGGGACCCGGCGGAGTAGCGCCGCTCAAGCCTGCGCAACACAAAGTTGGAGGCGCTGGTAATCAACAGGTAGATCAACGCGGCGACCACCAGGAAGTAGAACAGTTGATAGGTGCTCTTGCCGGCGTCCTGGGCGGCCTTGACCAGATCGGCCAGGCCGATGATCGACACCAGCGCCGTGGCCTTGAGCATCACCATCCAGTTGTTGCCGATGCCCGGCAAGGCAAAGCGCATCATCTGCGGGAAGGTCACGTAGCGAAACCGTTGCCCGCGCTTGAGCCCGTAGGCGGTCGCCGCCTCCAGTTGGCCACGGGGCACGGCGAGGATCGCGCCGCGAAAGGTCTCGGTGAAGTAGGCACCGTAGATAAAGCCCAGGGTGATGACCCCGGCGCTGAATGGGTCGATCTCGATGTAGTCCCATTCCATAAAGTCGGTAAAACCGGTCAGCCACATTTGCAGGCTGTAGAAAATCAGCAGCATCAGCACCAGGTCGGGCACGCCGCGAATCAAGGTGGTGTAGAGCTGGGCGGGGATGCGCAGCAGGCGCAGGCTGGAAAGCTTGGCGCTGGCGCCGAGCAGGCCGAGCAGGACACTGACAGCCAGGGAAGCGACCGACAACTTCACGGTCATCCACGTCCCTTGCAGTAACAACGGGCCGAACCCCTTCAAGCTGAAGGCACCCAGCCCCAGGGTTTGCAAAAGATCTTCAAACATGAATTCAGGACCTATAGCGATAAAAAAGCGCCCACCCGAACCGGTGGGCGCCAGGGTGTTATTTACCGCTGTACAGGTTCAGGTCGCCGAAGTGTTTCTTCTGGATGGTGGCGTAGGTGCCATCATCGTGTAACGCTTTGATACCTTTATCGAGCAAGGCCTTAAGGTCTTTGTTACCTTTTTTGATACCGATCGCCGTTTTCGACGGCAGCAATGGGTCATCAATCGCCGCGCTGACTTCATAGCCGGCACCGGCTGGCGACTTCAAAAAGCCCAGTTCGGCTTGCAGCATGTCTTGCACCGAAGCGTCGAGACGCCCGGAGGTCAGGTCCGCGTAGACCTGGTCCTGGTTGGCGTAGGCCTTGGTGGTCACCCCGGCTTTATCCAGTACGGCCTTGGCGTAGGCTTCCTGGATGGTGCCTTGCTCATAGCCCACGGATTTGCCCTTGAGGGACTCGGGCGTGGAGAAGCCTGCACCTTTCTTGAACACCAGGGACGTCGGGCCGGAGAACAGCTCGGAGGAGAAATCGATGGCCTTTTCACGGGCCGTGGTCACGGTCATCGAAGAAATCACGCCGTCGAACTTGTTGGCGTTGAGGCCTGGAATCATGCCGTCAAAATCACTTTCGACCCACTTGCACTTCACTTTCAGCTCGGCGCAGATCGCATTGCCCAAGTCGATATCGAAGCCCACCAGGCTGCCGTCGGCGGCTTTGGATTCGAATGGCGCGTAGGACGGATCGACACCAAAACGCAGTTCCTTGTATTCCTTGGCCAACGCGGAACCTGCGGCCATGCACAGAGCCAGTGCAGAAAGGGTCAGCAATGCTTTTTTCATTATGTAATCCCTTGAAACCAAGATAAGCGCTTGTGGCGCGATTAGGACTGTTACTGAACGGTGTCAGACGCAACATCGGTAGCAATTTCTGAACCATAGTTCCGAATAAGCGTTTTAAAAGGTGGGAATAAGGAAAGCCGAGTGTAGGAGATGCCCGAAACTGGGCACTGAAAATTCAGCGCACCATTTCAGATCATACGAAGATCAACTGTGGGAGCTGGCTTGCCTGCGATAGCGGTGGGTCAGTCAGCCCATGTGTCACTGAGCGACCGCTATCGCAGGCAAGCCAGCTCCCACAGAACTCGTGGTGTTTTCGGGGGAAGGGTCAGGCCAGCAAATCCTGCAATGTGGCCAGGCTATCCGCCTCATCCACCGCCTTATCCTGCCGCCACCGCAACATCCTCGGAAACCGCACCGCAATTCCGCTCTTATGCCGCTTGGACAAGGCAATCCCCTCAAACCCCAGCTCAAACACCATGCTCGGCGTCACGCTGCTGACCGGGCCGAATTTTTCCACGGTGGTCTTGCGCACAATGGCGTCGACCTTGCGCATTTCTTCATCGGTGAGACCGGAGTAGGCCTTGGCGAATGGCACCAACGTCCGCTCGCTGCCAGGGGGGCCGTCCCACACGGCAAAGGTGTAGTCGCTGTAGAGGCTGGCGCGCCGGCCATGGCCGCGCTGGGCGTAGATCAACACCGCATCGACGCTGAACGGGTCGACCTTCCACTTCCACCACAGCCCCATGTCCTTGGTGCGGCCCACGCCATACAGGCCTTGGCGATCCTTGAGCATCATGCCTTCCACGCCGAGGCTACGGGAGGCTTTGCGTTGTTCGGCCAGGTCGTCCCAGGTTGCGCCGCTCAACAGCGGCGAGGGTTGCAGCACCGGTTGGTTGCACTGGGCAATCACCCGCTCAAGTTGGGTTCGGCGTTCGGCCTGGGGATGGCTGCGCCAGTCGTCGCCTTGATGCTCCAACAGGTCATAGGCCAGGACGATCACCGGGGCGTCTTCCAGGACTTTCTTGCTCAGCGTCTTGCGTCCGATGCGCTGTTGCAGCAGGGCAAAGGGTTGCACCGCGTGTTTCCACACCACGATTTCACCGTCGATCACCGTACCATCGGGCAAGCCACTGACCAGGCTGTGCAGTTCTGGGAAGCGTTCGGTGACCAGTTCTTCGCCGCGGGACCATATCCATAGGCGGCCCTCGCGCTTGACCAACTGCGCACGGATGCCATCCCACTTCCATTCCACCTGCCAGTCGCCGGGAGCGCCGAGCACGGTGTCGAACTGCTCCACAGGTTGCGCCAGCCCATGTGCGAGAAAAAACGGATAAGGCTGCCCGCCACGTTGCGCATGCTCGTCGGACGATTCGGCGGCGATCAGCTTGAGGTAGCCCTCAGGTGTAGGGCGGTTGGCCAAATCCGTATAGCCCACTAGCCGCTGCGCCACGCGTTTACTGTCGAGGTTGGCCAAGGCGGCAAGGGCGCGGGTCACCAGCAGTTTGGACACGCCTACGCGAAAGCTGCCGGTGATCAACTTGATGCACACCATCAGGGTCGGTTGATCCAGCTGGGCCCACAGTGCAGGCAGTTGCTCGGCCAATTCCAGGGGGGGCAGGCCGCGCAGGGGCAGCAGTTTTTCTTCCAGCCATGCGGCCAGGCCGTCCTCTGAGGTGTAGGGCGACTCCGGCAGGAGCAGGGAAATAGTCTCTGCCAGGTCGCCGACCGATTGGTAGCTTTCTTCGAACAACCACGGCTCGATACCCGACGCCTCGGTGGCCATGTCCCTCAGCAGGCGCGTCGGCACCAACTGCCGAGGCCGCCCGCCGGAGAGGAAATACACCGCCCACGCCGCATCTGCCGGCGGCGCCTGGCGGAAATAGGCCTGCAACGCGGCAAGCTTGGCATTGCTGGAGGTGGTGGCGTCGAGGTTGGCGTACAGCTCGGCGAACGCTTTCATACGCCAGCCTCTTCTTCGTCATCGCCGTACTCGGTAGTAAAACCTTGGGCGTTGAGGCCTTTTTCTCGCAGGTGACGGACCAATACGCCCACAGAACCGTGGGTGACCATGACCCGCTCGGCGCCGGTTTGCTCAATGGCCCACAACAGGCCGGGCCAATCGGCGTGGTCCGACAGCACAAAGCCGCGGTCGACCCCACGCCGCCGCCGGGTGCCGCGCAGGCGCATCCAGCCACTGGCGAAGGCATCGCTGTAGTCGCCGAACCGCTTGATCCAACTGCTGCCGCCAGCGGAGGGCGGCGCAATGATGAGGGCTTGGCGCAGCAGTGGGTCGGTCTTTTGAAAGTCCCCGGCGTAGAGCGTTGGCGGGATGTAGATACCGGCTTCGCGGTAGACGCGGTTCAAGGGTTCGACCGCGCCATGGATGAGGATCGGGCCGAGGCTGGCGTCGATCCCATGCAGGATGCGCTGGGCCTTGCCGAAGGAATAACAGAACAACACGCTGGCCTTGCCGGCGGCGATATTGGCCTGCCACCAATCGTTTATCTCGGCGAAGATCTGCGCCTGTGGCTGCCAGCGGTAGATCGGCAGGCCGAAGGTGGATTCGGTGATAAAGGTGTGGCAGCGCACCGGCTCGAACGGCGCACAGGTGCCGTCGGGTTCGACTTTGTAGTCGCCGGAGGCCACCCAGACCTCGCCCCGGTATTCCAGGCGCACCTGGGCCGAGCCGAGCACATGCCCGGCGGGGTGAAAACTCAAGGTCACGCCGTGATGGTCCAGCTGTTCGCCGTAGGCCAGGGTTTGCAGGTTGATGTCCTGCCCCAGGCGCGCGCGCAGGATACCTTCGCCGGGGGCGGCGGCCAGGTAGTGGCTGTTGCCGGTGCGGGCGTGATCGCCATGGGCGTGGGTGATGACCGCACGTTCCACCGGGCGCCAGGGGTCGATGTAGAAATCGCCGGCGGGGCAGTAGAGGCCTTCGGGGCGGGCGGTGACAAGGTCCATGGGCGTGCCTGGGGCGATGGGCTTATCAGTTAGGAGGGAAGTAAGACTTGAGAAGTTCTATCTGAATGCAGGCAGAACAGATGTGTGTGGGAGCTGGCTTGCCTGCGATGCGGGCAACTCGGTCATTCAGTTAAACCGAGGTGATGCCATCGCAGGCAAGCCAGCTCCCACACAAGCCAGCTCCCACAGGTAGAGCCGGTTTCTTCAGCTACTTACCGGGTGTGAGGGTCAACCTGGCTTTTCCATACACCTTCTCGAAGTTCTGCGGCTGCATCGGGAAGCTCAGGTATTGCGCCTTGAGCGACGGGTCGATGCCGTTGGCATAGTTCGGGCTGGCCGGGTTGCCGGACTGGCCGATGCCACCCTGGCCCGTCATCGGCTCCACTTGGCCGAAATCGACGATCATGCGCAACGCCGGCACCTGCGTGGTATTGAAGTCCTGCCCCCAGCTGTACGGCGCCGGGTTCAAGGTGTTGTGGTCGCCACCGGACGCCAGCGGCCCGCGAATCACCTGGCCCTGGCTGTTTTTCCAGGTGGTGCTGTGCAACTTGCCCCACTGCCAGGCCTTGTGATCGGCGCCCAGCTGGCTGTCGCCGGCGCTGATCGCGGCGGCGAGGGTGCGCGCCAGGATCGCCGGTTTGTCTTCTTTCTGCGGGGTGCGTGTGTCATCCCAGAACGGGCTGTCTTCGCGGCCCAGCAGGTGGTCGGCCGTGGCGGCGTAGGACAGGCTGGCGGTGCTGACAAACGCTTTCCAGCTGGCGCTGGTTTCCGGGCCGAGCTTGTCGAGGAAGATCTGCTTGGCGCTTTCCTGCAGGAACAGCTCGTAAATCGCCGCATCGGCGGAGGTAGACACCAGGCGCCCGTCGAACGCCATCAAGCGGCTCAGCGCTTCACGGGCCTTGGCCTGTTCGGCCGCGGGCAAGGCATCGATCGCCTGTTTCAGCGGCTGGGCCATGCCCGGGGCCTGGAACATGGTCTTGAGCTTGGCGGCGAAGGTGGTGGTCTGGTCGTACTGCATGGCGATCATGCTGCGGTTGTCATGCTTGCCCGCGTTGGCCAGTTGCGCCAGGCGTTCGCTGCGTTCCGGCGCGTCCCAGGAGTTGGACAGTTGCATGCCATAACCGCGCGGCGCGGTGCGCTGGTTGGCGGTGCCGATCCAGCCTTGGGCCGGGTCCTGGTCATAGGGGTGCAGCATCGCGTCGGCGTAACCGTCCCAGTCAAAGCGCGTGTCCCAGCCTGGCGAGGGCAGCAGGCCTTCACCTTCGCGGCGGTTGGGGAAACGCCCGGTGACTTGCCAGCCAATGTTGCTGGCGTCGGCGAACACCATGTTCAAGGCAATGGCGCGGATTTCGCGAGTCGCGTCCGAGGCCTTGCCGGCGTTTTGCGCGCGAGACAGGTCGAAGAACGCATCCAGGCTCTTGTCGTCCTTGAAGTCGGCGGTTTGCAGGGCCAGGCCGAAACCGGTGGTGAGGGCTTGGCTGCTATTGAGCAGGGCGCCGTGGCGGGTTTCGTACACCACTTCGCGAATCGAGCGTTGGCCTTTGACGAAGAAGGTTTCGTTTCGCACACCGGCCGGTAGCCATTTGCCGTTGTTCTCGTAGTACAACGCGCTGCCTTGGCGTTTGACCTTCTCCAGGAACAGGTCCTGGGTATCGCCCTTGACCGTGCTCATGCTCCACGCGACTTTGCCGTTGAAGCCCGACAACAGGGTCGGCAAGCCGGCAATCGAGGCGCCGACCGCCTGGTATTTCGGCGCACGGATCTGCACGTAGCTCCACGGCGACGGCGCTTGCGGCTGGGCGGCCAGATCACTGGCCAGCAGGCTTTTGCCGCTGCGGCTGCGTTGCGGGCCAATCGCCCAGTTGCTCGACGTGGTCACGGCCAGGGCGTTGAGGCGGCTCAGCTGCTGGCTGACGCTGTCCAGCCCGGCGAGGCCGGTGATCTGGCTCAGGTTCACGCCTTTGAGTTTTTCCGTCTCGGCCAGCGGGATCGCTTCGTCCGGCGCGCTCGGGGTGAGCCAGGCGAGTTTGTCGACGCCGACCTTTTGCGCCAGCACCAGGGAGGCGATTTCTTCTTGCAGGTTGGCCGACTCGCTGAAGTTCAGCAGGCAGAACAACAGCGCCGAATCTTCCGGCTTCCAGTATTCCGGTTTGTAGCCGGTCTGGGCGAGGTCCGGCGGCAGCTTGTCGCGGTAGCGGAACAGGTAGGCGTTGACGCCACGGGCATACACCTCAAAGAAACGCTTGAGGCGCGGCGACGAAGCGTTATACAGCTCGCCGGCACTTTTTTTCAGGTTGACCGCACGCATGAAACGGTCGGCATCCAGTACATCAGGGCCGGACATTTCCGCCAGACGGCCCTGGGCCAGCAGGCGCAGGGTGACCATCTGGGTGATGCGGTCACTGGCGTGTACATAACCGAGGCTGAACAGCGCGTCGTGGAAGGTGTTGCTTTCGATCAGTGGCATGCCTTGGGCATTGCGACGCACCGACACATTCTGTGCCAGGCCTTTGATCGGTTGCACACCGGCGACCGGCGGCAGGGTGTCCTGGGTGCTCTGGAGCTGGCAACCGGCCAGGCTTAACGCACTGGCCACTGCCGCGGCAACGCCGAACCGGGGAAGAAAATGTGAGAGGGCTGGCGAGGCCATGGCAAAGCTCCTGCGGGGGGTAGCGTCAGTAAAGGCGCTACGTTAGTGAGCGCGGTGAAACGACGCAAGCGGGAGTTTGGGGTTAAGCATTACTTCTTGAATCAGGTGATGGTTAATGTGGGAGCGAGCAAGCCCGCTCCCACACAAGCCTGTCCCACACTTTTGGATCTCGGTTCCCTTTGGATCAAGCCTTAGGCGGATTCACCTTCTGCACCAGTTCATACGCCCGCACGGTCGCCGGCCGTTCCTTGATGCTGTTGAACCAACGCTGCACATGTGGGAAATCTTCCAACCGCTGGCTCTGCCACTTGTGGGAAACGATCCATGGGTAGATGGCCATATCGGCAATGCTGTAGTCCTCGCCGGCAACAAACGCCCGATCCGCCAGACGCCGGTCCAGCACGCCATACAGCCGCGCGGTTTCGTCTATATAGCGCTTGATCGCATAGGGGATTTTCTCGGTCGCGAACTGGCTGAAGTGATGATTCTGCCCGGCCATCGGCCCCAACCCGCCCATCTGCCAGAACAGCCATTGCAGGGTTTCCTGGCGGCCGCGCAGGTCCTGGGCAATGAACTGGCCGGTTTTTTCCGCGAGGTACAGCAGGATTGCGCCGGATTCAAACAGGGAGATCGGCGCGCCACCGTCGCCAGGGTTGTGATCGACGATGGCCGGAATGCGGTTGTTGGGCGCGATCTTCAGGAAGTCGGGCTTGAACTGATCGCCCTGGCCAATATTGATCGGATGCACCTCGTAAGGCAGGCCGGCTTCTTCCAGGAACAGTGATACTTTGTGACCGTTGGGGGTCGTCCAGTAGTACAAATCGATCATGAAGCTCTCCAAAGGCGCGAATGCCTGTAGGTAGAGGTGATGTTCGGAGTGCGAAAATTCAATGAAACATTTAGGTCTATCGATATGGAATTTCGGCAGGACGCGGCACTGATCGTGATCGATCAGCAGAAAGGCATTCATCACCCCAAGCTCGGGCGGCGCAATAACCTACAAGCCGAGGCGCGCATTCAGGCGCTGTTGCAGCATTGGCGCCACACGGGCCGGCCGGTGATCCATGTACAGCATCTATCGCACTTGCCGGATTCGGTGTTCTGGCCAGGGCAGTCCGGTGTCGAGTTCCAGGACGCCTGCGTGCCGGCGCCCGGTGAGCAAGTGATTCAAAAGCGCGTGCCGGATGCGTTCAGCGGCACGCCGCTGGAAGCGCAGTTGCGTGCGGCCGGCATTGCGCAATTGGTGCTGGTGGGCGTGGCCACCCACAACTCGGTGGAAGCCACCGCCCGCACTGGCGGCAACCTTGGGTTTGATACCTGGGTGATCGAAGACGCGTGTTACACCTTCGACAAGCCGGACTTCTTCGGTCAACTGCACCCCGCCGAGTTGGTGCACGCCATGTCGCTGGGCAATTTGCACGGCGAGTACGCCACAGTGATCCACTCCCGCGACGTGCTGCTTTAAGCCACGGCGCAATCCACCAACACCTGCAACGACTGTTGCGAACACCGCTCGATGCGCACCTGCACGCCATACACCTCGGCGAACAGCGCCGGGTCGAGCACCTCATCCGCCGCGCCGCAGGCGTACAAGCGGCCTTGGCGCAGCACGGCGATATGGTCGGCGAAGCGGGCCGCGAGGTTGATGTCGTGCAGCACCACCACCGCGATCAGTTGGTGTTCGCGTACCAGGCCGCGCACGCAGTCCATGACTTTCAATTGGTAATTGAGGTCGAGGGCGCTGGTGGGTTCGTCCAGCAGCATCACCTGGGGGCGGCGGGCGATGAGTTGGGCGAGGCTGACCAGTTGGCGTTGGCCGCCCGACAGCGTGCTTAACAGTTGGTCGGCCAGGTGGGCGATGCCGATGCGTTGCAGCGCCGCGAAGGCTTCACGCAGGCAGGCATCGCGGGACAAGGGCATGCCGTCCACATTGGCCACGCGCAAGGCGGCGATCACGCTTTCCATTACGCTGAGGCTCAACCCCGGTGGCAGGTTCTGCGGCATATAGGTGATGCGCCGCGCACGTTCGGCCACGGACATGGCCGACAAGTCGAGGTCACCCAATCGCACAACGCCGTGCATCTTTTCCAGCCCGGCCACGGCACGCAGTAACGTGGATTTGCCCGCGCCGTTGGGGCCGATCAGCGCGGTCAGGCTGCCGTGGGGCAGGGTGGGCAGGCTCAGATCGTGGACAATCTGCCGACGGCCATAGCTGACATTCGCGTGCTCGATGCGCAACCCTTCACTCATAACTGCCTCCCACGCTTGAACACCAACAGCACGAAGATCGGCACGCCCACCAACGCGGTGACGATGCCCACCGGCACGATCACGCCGGGCATGATCAACTTGCTGGCAATCGATGACAGCGCCAGCAACAACGCGCCGGTCAGGGCGCTGGCGGGCAGCAGGAAGCGTTGGTCTTCGCCCACCAGAATCCGCGCGATATGCGGACCTACCAGGCCGATAAATCCGATGGTGCCTACAAAGGCCACGGCGGTGGCCGACAACAGGCTGATGCGTAGCAACGAGAAAAACCGCAGGCGCTTCACGTCCACGCCAAAGCTCTGCGCGCGGTCTTCACCCATGCGCAGCAAAGTCAGGCGCGGCGCGGCGGCAAACGAGAACGGCAACACCACCGCGACCACCAGGGCCAGGATGCCGAGCTTGTCCCAGTTGGCGCGGGTCACGCTGCCCAGAGTCCAGAACACCAGTTGTTGCAGCACATCTTCGGTGGCGACCAATTGCAGCAAGGCCACCACCGCGTTGCAACTGAACACCAGCGCAATGCCAAACAACACCAGGCTTTCCACCCCCGCGCCACGCAGGCGCGACATGGCTTGCAGCAAAAACACCGAGGCGGCGGCGAAGATAAACGCCGAGAGGGAAATCGCGGTGTTGGCGGATACCCACAGCGTGGTCACCGGAAAAACAATCACCAGGGACGCGCCCAACGCCGCCGCCGACGACACGCCCAAGGTGAACGGGCTGGCCAGCGGGTTGTTCAAAATCGCCTGCATCTCGGCCCCGGCCAGCGACAGCGCGCAGCCCACCAGCACCGCCATCAGGGCGTAGGGCAGGCGTACGTTCCAGATGATCACCTGGTCGGTGGCGCTGAGACGGGCGGGGTGCGCGATCCCGTCGAGCAAGGCCAGCAGGCCCATGCCGGACGGGCCGCTGGCCAGGTCCACCAGAATGGCGCCGACCAGCGCGGTGCCCAGCGCGGCCAGCAGCCACGCGCGCCGTGCGAGCAGGCGGCGATAGCCGTGGGTGGCGCTGGCCAGGTCGAGGGTTTGAGTGGTCATGGGTGCTCACACACTTTCAAAAACAATGGAGATCTGAATGTGGGAGCTGGCTTGCCTGCGATAGGGGAGTGTCAGTCACCTCATTCAGTGACTGACAGGCCGCTATCGCAGGCAAGCCAGCTCCCACAGTTTTTACTGCGTTTTTGCAGGGGTTTTTGTGTCGATCCAGTAGGCGCCCTGCAACGGCATGCCGAGGAACTGTTGGTTGATCTGCTCCATCGTCACCTGCGGATCCAGCTTGGCGAACAACTCCGGGTGCACCCACTTGGCCAATGCCTCAATCGCCAGCACGTTGTACGGCGAGTTGTAGAAGTCATGCCACAGGCCGTGGGAATTGCCCTCGCGGATCGCACGAAGGTTGGCGAACTCTGGCCGCGCCAATACGCGATCAAACGCCTCGCGCGCTTCGTCGGCGCTCACGCCTGCGCCGAGGATCAGCCCCGGTTTGTGATTGCCGGTGGCAACATACACATCCGGGTCGGCCTTCAGCGCGAACTCCACGCTGATATCCCCCAACGCCCCCGGCACCACATCGGCAGCAATATTGCGCCCGCCCACCAGCTTGATCACTTCACCCATGCCGCTTTTGCCGGTGGTGTGCCCCGGCGCTTGCCAGGCGCCGGCCAGCAGTTCGAGGAACACGCTGGGGCGTGGCCCGGCCGGCAGGGTGGCGACGGCGTCAGTGATGACTTTGATGTGCGCGTCATAGAAGTCGAGGAACGCCTTGGCCTGGGCTTCGCGGCCCAGGGCCTGGCCCAGCGCGGTCATGCTGGTGTGGGTGCCTTGTACCGGGTTGACGCGAAAATCGACAAACACCACCGGGATGCCGGCCTTGGCCAGCACGTCTGCCACCGCGCTGTGCTCGGTCGGGCCGTGGCCGGAAATGCTGAACACCGCGAGGTCCGGTTTGAGCGAGAGGATTTCTTCAGCGCTGACACTTTGTTCCGACGCCTGGCCGATCAGCGGGATGTCTTTCACCGTCGGAAATTTCGCCACGTAGGCGTTGTAAGTGTGCTGGTCCAGCAGCTTCAAATCGTTCTGCCAGCCGACGATGCGCTGGAACGGCGCGTCCTTGTCGAGCAGGGCAAACGCCGAAATCAGCCGGCCTTCACCCAGCACCACGCGCTTGACGTGATCGCTGACCTCGACCGTGCGCCCCAGCACATCAGTGACTTGTTGGGCGGCGGCGGTTTCGGCGTGGCCGAGGACCAGCGCGGCGCACAGCACGCCGAGCTTGAGCAGTTGACGGGGTTTGCGCATGGCAAGGGCTCCTGAAAAGGGGGGGTTAGAACTCATAATCAACACTGGCGGTGAGGGTGCGCCCGGCGCCCGGGATGCCGTAGAGCTGGAAGCCATCGAGGGACGCGCCGACCTGGCTGTAATAAAACTTGTTAAACACGTTGTTGAGGTTGAGGTTGACCGTGGTGTCCTTGTTCACCTTGTATTGCGCCGCCACGTTGCTCAGCCAGTAGCCGGGGGCTTTTTCGTGGTCGCGCGTATAGATCGCGTACACCCCGGAGGCGCCGCTGGCGTAGCTGCTGTTGTTGTTCAAACCGCCGACGTATTTGTTGTCGGTGTAGCGGCGCCGGCCCACGTATTGCTCGCCGTAGCTCAGGCTCAGCGCGTCGGTGACGGCGTAGGTGGTCCACAGGTTGGCGGTCAGGTCGGGCACGTTCTTGGCTTCGGCGCCTTTGTTGATGCCTTTGGTCTGCACGCTTTTGAGCGCCGAGAAACCGCTGTAGGCGGTCCAGCGCGGGGTGATATTGCCTTGCAGGCCCAACTCGATGCCGTCCACGCGCTTGGCGGGCAGGGCGCGTACCGGGGCGGATTCGCCGTCCTGGTATTCCCAGGAGTTTTCCAGCTCGGTGCGGAAGATCGCCGCCGTGACGTTGAGCCTGTCGTGGGCAATGTCCCACTTGGTGCCCAGTTCATAGGTCTTGGATTTGGCCGGGCTGTAATTGCTGGTGCTGGCCGCGCCGTAGATCTGGTTGTTGGTGGACGCACCCAGTGCCGACGGTTGTGCCGCCTCGCTGTAGGAAACGTAGATGCTGCCGTTGGGCAACGGCTTGAATACCGCGCCAACACGGCCGCTGACTGCACCGTCACTGCTACTGGTGGTGGCTTGGCCGCGCTGGCGGGTTTCGGCTTGCCACTTGTCGTAGCGCAGCGAGCCCAGCACTTGCCATTGCTCGTTGAGGGTGACGGTGTCACCCAGGTAGAGGCCGGCGTTGTCGATCACCGAGCGCGGCTCGCCGACGCCTTTGGTCACGTAGGTGCTGGCGAAGCTATGGCTGGGGTCGGCCATATCGAAAAGCATGTTGCCATCGGGCACTTCGGCGTTGCGTTTCAGGCCGCCGTAGGTCTCGTGGTAGAACTCCAGGCCCGAGACCACCGCGTGTTGCAGGCTGCCGGTGTTGAACGTGAAGCTGAAGTCGGTCTGGTTATCGAGGATGGTGTAGCGCTTGGACAAACCGAAGTCGCTGCCGCGCAGGATGCCGTAGGACGTGTTGCTGTTGTTTACGTAGTCGCTGTAGGCATTGACCGTGCTGCCCGGCACTTGGCTAATCGGGCCTACACCGGTGTAGCCCAAGGTCGCACAGCGGGTGCCGGTGCAGGTTTTTCCGCCTGAGGCGTTGGCGGCGAAGAAGCGCGCCGGGGACAGCACCGCGAAGTTGTCGCTGCGCTCCCAGCGCGTCTGGTTGCGCAGGTTGGCGTCGTTCCAGGCGAAGTCGTGTTCGAAGCGGGCGGTCAGCGAGGTGGTTTTGTTCTCTTGGGTGTAGAGGCTGGAATCGCCGTACCAGTTGGAGCGTTTTACCCCGGGCATGCGGTCGCCGTTTGTACCACGCTGGATGGGGACGCCGCCGTCCGGGGTATTGGTGTCTTTCTGGTAGAAGGTGTCGATGAAAAAGCGTGTGTCGGTGCCCAGGCCGAAGCCGAACGAGGTGGCGATGCCCCAGCGGTCGTAGTCCACGTCGTCGCGTTCGGACACTTGGTTGTAGTGCTTCATCAGGTTGACGCGTACGGCGGTGGTGTCGTTCAGCTGCTTGTTCAGGTCGGCGGTCAGGCGACGGTAGGCATCGGTACCGATCCCGGCGGACACGCGGTTGGCGTCGCCCAGGTGCGCTTCCTTGCTCACCAGGTTGACGCTGCCGCCCACGGCGGACACCCCGGACTCGATGGAGCCCGTGCCCTTGAACACTTCGGCTTGTTGCAGGTTGAAGGTGTCGGTGCGCGTGGACATGCCGGCGTCACGCACGCCGTCAACGGTCAGGCTTTGTTCGGAGGAAAAGCCACGGATCGAAAACAGATCGCCCCAGCCCAGGTTGCCTTCGCCGGACATAAAGGTAATGCCCGGTACGTTGCGCAACACTTCCTGCAAGGTTTGTGCATTCTGTTCCTTGAGCACCTGCTGCGGCACGATGGTCACGCTTTGCGGCGCGTCCAGCAGTGGCTGGCTGATTTTCGCCGAGGTCACCCGGTCGACCTTGAAGGTGGACGTGGCTTCGCCGTCGACCTGGATTTCCGGCAGGCTCAGCACTGAATCCTGGGTGCTGGCGGTGGGTGCATCCGCCCAGGCCGTCGGGGCCACGCTGCCGGCAGCGAGAAAGCCGAACATCGGTGCCAGGGTGGTGTGCAGCGGGTTGCGGAGCGGTGTGGGCGATGACATGGGCTACTTCCGAGTCTAAATTACAATTACTCTCATTTAGGTTCGGTAGTCTAAAGAGCGATTCCGACTGCATTGCCCCGGGTTTGTATCGCTGATGCTTGATTATCGTTTCCCACAACATTCCATTACATTTGCGTACGCCGTTGCCTGAACTTTCGGCTATTTGCTGCGTTTTATAGTTTTTCGGATCGACTGCCCATGGCCAAGCAAGACCACCTCCTGATCGTTGATGACGACCCGCAAATCCGCCAGTTGCTTTGCGACTACCTGAGCGACGCGGGCTTTCAGGTGTCCACCGCCGCGGACGGCAAGGAGATGCGCCGGCGTCTGGAGTTGAACGTCATTGACCTGATCGTCCTCGACCTGATGCTGCCCGGCGAAGACGGCCTCAGCCTGTGCCGCGAGCTGCGCGTGAGTTCCAACACGCCGGTGGTGATGCTCACCGCCAAGGGGTCGTTGATCGACCGGATCGTCGGCCTGGAAATCGGCGCCGATGACTACCTGCCCAAGCCGTTCGACCCGCGTGAGCTGCTGGTGCGGATCAAAGTGGTGTTGCGCCGGGTGCAGAGTTTCCCCGACCGTGCGCGGCTGGATGAAGCGCCGAGCATCCGTTTCGCCGGCTGGCAACTCGACACGCGGGCGCGGCAATTGCTCTCGCCGGACGGTGTGGTGGTCAGCCTGGGCAATTCGGATTACCGCGTGTTGCGCCTGCTCTTGCAGCACCCCAATCGACCCCTGAGCCGCGACTTTCTGCTCAACCATGTGTTCGACAAGGACAGCACCCCGTTCGACCGCTCCATCGACGTGTGCGTCAGCCGCCTGCGCTCGCAACTGCCGGCCGGGCTGATCAAGACCGTACGCAACGAGGGCTATATGCTCACCGCCGATGACGTGGTGCTGGCCTCGTGAGACTGCTGCCGCGTTCGCTGTTTGGGCGTCTGGTGCTGATTCTGGTCAGCGGCATGCTCGCGGCCCAGGCCCTGACCAGCAGCATCTGGTACGACCGGCGCCATGGCCAGGTGCTGGAGATCCCCGCGCGGTTGATCGCCACCCGTCTGGCCGATGTGGTGCGCCTGGTACACAGCGATCCGCAACAGGCTGACTTGCTGATCAAACTGCTCGATGCGCCGAATTTCCGCCTGACCTTGAGCGACCAGGCCAGCAATACGCCCAGCAGCCTCACCGACAGCGACCGGCCGACTGAGCGGCTGATCAAGAAAGTCCTCTCGGAAAAAACCGGCTATGCGCAAACCCTGATCCTGCTGCACCTGTCGCTGGTGGACGGCGCGGGGCAAAACGCTGGGCTCTGGACCTTGCTGGAGTCTAAGCCGGTGGTGGGGCAGTTCCTGATCGACCTGCGCCTGCCCGACGGGCGCTGGTTGCAGGTGGACGCCCGCGAAGAACAGGGCTGGACCAGCACCTCGCCACTGGACCTGCTGTTCGATTACGTCATGCGCATCTACCTGCTGCGTGTGCTGGTGCTGGTGGTGATCGCCCTGGTGGCCGTGCGCCTGGCCATCCGCCCGCTCAACGCCTTGGCCAAGGCCGCCGAAGCCCTCGGCCGGGACATCCAGCGCCCGCCACTGTCGGAGAGTGGCCCCACCGAAGTGCGCCGCGCCGCCCAGGCGTTTAATGCGATGCAGCAACGACTGATCGCCAACATCGCCGAGCGCACGCGTTTTCTCGCGGCGATTTCCCACGACCTGCGTTCACCTATCACACGCTTGCGCCTGCGCACCGAGATGCTTGACGACAACCGCACCAAGGAGCGTTTTCGCAGCGACCTCGAGGAAATGGAGCACATGGTGGCCAGCACCCTGGATTTTGTCAGCAGCGGCGAAATCAACGAGGCGCGGCAAAACATCGACATCAATGCGTTGCTGCAAAGCTTGCAGGCGGATCTGGAGGATGTAGGGCAAAGCGTGCGCATCGATGGCCGGGCGAAGCAGCCGTTGCCGGGGTATGCGCGCAGCCTCAAGCGGTGCGTGCAGAACCTGCTGGAAAACGCGGTGCGTTATGGCCGTGAAGTGGTGGTGCGGGTCGACGACCAGGCAGACGGCTTGAGGATTGTCATCAGCGACCGCGGGCCGGGGATTCCCCAGGAACAACTGGAGCAGGTGATGGAGCCGTTTTATCGGGTGGAAGGGTCGCGCAATGCTGAAACGGGTGGGTATGGCTTGGGGCTGAGCATTGCTCACACCATTGCCAGGGCGCATGAAGGGCGGTTGAGTTTGAGGAACCGGGAGGGTGGTGGCCTGGAAGTTGAGTTGCAGTTCCAGCGTAAATCCTGATTTTGAATGCGATCCAGTGTGGGAGCTGGCTTGCCTGCGATTGCATCACCTCGGTACTACTGAAAGACCGAGTCGCCTGCATCGCAGGCAAGCCAGCTCCCACAGAAGCCAGCCCATACATACACACAAGCCAGCTTCTACATCGGCTGGATCAGGGCATCAGGCCCCGTGGCACTTCTTGAACTTCTTCGCACTGCCGCACGGGCAAGGATCGTTGCGACCCACGTCCTTCAAGGCATTGCGCACCGGCTCCTGGTGAGCGTGGCCGCAGTTCGGGCCGTGGACATGGCCGTGGTCGTGATCATGGTGATCGTGATCGTGGTTGCAGTCAGGACCATGGACATGGGGTTGCTGAGTCATTGATGTCGCTCCGGAATAAAATCGCCGGGGATTATCTCGCCATTGTGGGCCACCTGCACGTCATAACCGATGAATAATCCGGTTTTCAGCTCGCCGTCGAGGCGATAGGGCACCGGCTTGTCCGGGTTTTTCAACATCTGCACCACATCGCGGATCTGCGGCCACAGGTTGGTACGCACCGTGACCCTGAAGAAGGCATGCCCGCGCGGCGGTACGGTGAGCCACTCGTTGGACTCGCCCTCGGTCAGCACAAAGTCATCCAGCGTCACTTTGTAGATCAGGCCGCGCACGGTCAGGTCGGCGTCGTCGCGGTTGTCGACGCGAAAGTACAGCTTGAATTTCTGCTGCAGCAACTTGGCCCGCACCACTTCGACCTTGACCAGAGAGACGTGGGGCGGTGGCGAGTCGTTTTCGAACCACGACGCGCAGCCGGTCAAACCGAGGGTCAACGCCAGCATCAAGCTGCAGATCCGAAGCATGGCGTTTGTCCTGTGTGGGTTAGAGATAGCTGGAACAACACTTCTTGAATTTTTGCCCGCTGCCACACAGGCAGGCATCGTTGCGTCCGGCCTTCACCTCCACGGTGGGGTCGATGAAGTACCAGCGCCCGTCATTCTGTACGAAAGAAGACTGTTCGCGGTGGCTATGTTCGCCAGTGCTGTCATGCCAGCGTGCGGTAAAGGTCACAAACGCGTGTTCCGGCTGGCCGCCAAACACTTCGGAGCTTTCCACTTCCAGGCCCAGCCAAGTGCTTTGGGCGCTCCAGGCGCCGATGGCGTCGCGGTCCAGGCCGGCCTGTTGCGCGGGCAGAGTGGTGGCCACCAGATAGTCCACCAGGCCCAGCACGTAGGCGCTGTAGCGCGAGCGCATCAACGCGCTGGCGCAAGGTGCCGGGTGGCCGGCGTGATAGTGGCCGCAGCAGGCATCCAGCAGGTTGCCACTGCCGCAGGGGCAAATGGATGTACTCATTGGGTTACCACCAATACTTTCCGAAATTTTGCGGGTTGGCCCAGAACCGTGCGTTGAGCCAGTCCGGCACCTGTTTATAGTCAAGCAGATCGTAGGTAAACAGCGTCATAACCTGCTCGTCGCGCTGGAACCGCTCGCCGGCCTGCAAGGCCAGGGAGAAGAAGTCAGTGTCCTTCCATTCGCATGCGCCCAGGTCCACCAGCACCGCGATGCGGCTGGCATTGAGGTTGCGGATGCCGCCGAGCAAGGTCAGGCCTTGCGCTTTTGACAGGTGTTCCAGGCAATCGACCACCAGCGCCAGGTCAAAACGCTGCGCGGCCAACTCGGCCGGCAAGGGGCCGGGCGGGGCGATGGACACTTGGGTGTCTGGGTGTTCGGCCGCAAACGCCTCCAGCGCCGGGAACTGGCTGGCTCCCAACAGCAACAGGCGTTTGGGCTGGTGCAGGTCGAGCAAGGCGGCCAAGGCTTGCTGGGGTGTACGGGCAGAAATACCAGCGGTCATCAGAGATCCTCACATCAGGACCATAGAGACTAGCGCGGCTGAGCGTGCGGGCCTAGAGCGGGCGATTGCGAAAAGCCAGCCCTTGGTGGCGATCCTCAATGAATCCGGGGGTGTGGCCAACTGGCGCAGATGAAAAGAGCGGTCTTTACTCCACCCATCGGCCCCCGCCGATCCCCTCAGGAGAAATCAGATGAGCATCATGCGGACAGCTCTACCCTTGATTCTGCTAACCGGAGTACTGACAGGTTGCGCAGGTTTGCAAAAAACCGATTGGCCCACCTGCGCTGCCCTCGGCGGTGTGACCGGTGCGGCGATCGGCGCCACCGAAAGCTCGGCCTATGCAGGCGCCGGTGCGTTGTTGATCGGCGGCATGGCAGGCGCCTATTGCTGGGTGCATGGTGATGGCGACGAAGACGGCGATGGCGTGCCGGACAGCCGCGACAAGTGCCCAGGCACACCTAAAGGCGTGCCGGTCGATGCCAACGGCTGCCCACCGGTGCCGGTCGCGGTGGTCGAGGAAGTGGTGGTGGTCAAGGAAGAAACCATCGTGATTCGTGATGTGCACTTTGAGTTCGACTCGGCCAAGTTGACGGCGGCGGATAAAACCAAGCTCGACACCATCGTCACTCGCCTGAAACAAGAAGCGCCAACCGCCCAACTGCGGGTCAGCGGCCACACCGACAGCGTCGGCAAAGACGCCTACAACCAGAAACTCTCGGAAAAACGTGCGCATTCGGTCACCGAGTACCTCATCGGTTCCGGTATCCCACGCAGCAGCTTTGTCTCGGTCACGGGCGCTGGCGAAAGCCATCCGGTCGCCGACAACAAAACCGCTGAAGGCCGTGCCTTGAACCGCCGCGTGGAAATCCAGATCAACCGCTGACAGCCCTTGCCCCTGTGGGATCCACAGGGGCATTGCTGGCGACTTTTACCGAAACCGCCCCGTTCCCAACTTTTTTGAACCTTCACTGGCAAATCGCCGGTAGAAGTCGTTACTGTGCGTCCAAAGAAAAACTAGAAACAACTTTGAAACACACTCAAGGGGAGCTCCAAGATGCGTAAGGTTTTACTGTTGGCCCTGCTGGTCAGCCCCATTGCCCTGGCCCAGAACGTCAGTGTTGAAACCAACTCGCTGATGCGCCTGCCCAGCAGCACCAGCGTGTTGCAACTGGAGCGCCTGGACGTGGCGGACTACGGCACCTTGCTGATTCCGGCCAGCATCAGCCAGGTCACGGTGGATGAGCTGCACCTGGGCCGCGAAGCGCGCATCACCATCGTCCCCGGCAATACCGCGCTGCAATTGCAGGTGCGCCATGCGCAATTGGACCATGGCAGCCAGATCACCTCCCGCGGCGCTCCCGGCACCCATGAAAAACCGGCCAAGGCCGGGCGTGACCTGACCTTGCGCATCAATTCGCTGGTGGCCGACGAGCTCTCGGTGGACGCCCGTGGCGGCGCCGGGGCCAAAGGGTATGCCGGCCTGGACGGCGCCAACGGCGTAGACCCGGGTTGCACCTGGGGTTCGGCGGGGCGTGGCGCCAATGGCGATAACGGTGGCGACGGCTTGCCCGGCGGCGCGGGTGCGCTGGTGCGGGTCGAGTTGCCGAAGGACTACCCGGCGGCGCAGATCAAGGTCTGGGTGGAGGGTGGTGCGGGTGGCCTGGCGGGTACTGCGGGCAAACCGGGCAAGGGTGGCCAGTCCAAGGGTTGCCTGGTGTATCAGGCCGATGGCGGCGAGAAGGGCCGCCCGGGATTGGAAGGGCAGCCGGGGCCGGTGGGGCCTGCGGGTTCGGTGACCATTCAGCGGCTTTGAGTCGCCTGGGCTGACGCTATCGCGGGCAAGCCCGCTCCCACACTTGACCGAGTTCCAACATGAGAATGCGGTCGAATGTGGGAGCGGGCTTGCCCGCGATAGCGGTGTAACAGTCGCCTCAGAACATCGGCCGAGCCGAAGCCACCGCCACCACCACCAACCCAACAATTAGATTAATCCCCACCAACCGCCGAATCTGCCCCAACACCGCCGCACCCGTAGGCCAATCCTGCGCCGCCACCGCCGCACGCAACTCCGGGAGTTTCAGGGCCTGGATCCGGATAAACAACGCCGTCATCACCAGATACAACCCCATCATCACCTGCACATAACGCGGCGCGGTCTCAAACCCGCTGAAGCGCAATTGCAGCAGGCCAACACCGCTGATCGGCAAAATCGCCACCGCGACCCACACCCACACGAAAAAACGTTGAAACACATTCGCCCACAGCGTCAGCCGGGCAGGGCCCTCAAGCGCCGCCACAGCGGCGGGGCGCAGGATCATCCAAGCGAAAAACATACCGCCGACCCAGATCAGGGCGGCCAATACATGCAGGGTGTAAGCGAGGCTAAACGCGGTCATTGAGGTACTCCGTTCTGCGCGGGATTAATTAGCGGGGTATGATAGCGGCCGATCCGAACCACTGAAAATTTATCCAGCGTTTTTTGCGCCCGACTATCCATGATCAGCACTGAACTCAAAACCACGATCCAGGGCGCCTATTCGCGTTTTCTCGAAGCCAAGAGCTTGAAACCGCGCTACGGCCAACGCCTGATGATCGCCGAAGTGGCGAAGGTCCTCGGCGATATCGATACCGACGACGAAGGTCGGCGCAGTGGCGACCCTGCGGTCGTGGCCGTCGAAGCCGGCACCGGTACCGGTAAGACCGTGGCCTACAGCCTGGCGGCGATCCCTACGGCCAAGGCCGCCGGCAAGCGCCTGGTGATCGCCACCGCAACTGTCGCCCTGCAAGAGCAGATCGTCTACAAAGACCTGCCCGACCTGATGCGCAACAGCGGCCTGAATTTCACCTTCGCCCTGGCCAAGGGCCGTGGCCGCTATCTGTGCCTGTCCAAGCTCGACGTGCTGTTGCAGGAAGGCCACGCGCAAACCGCCACCGCATCGCTGTTCGAAGAAGAAGGCTTCAAGATCGAGGTGGATGAAGTCAGCCAGAAGCTCTTCACCAGCATGATCGAGAAACTGGCCGGCAATAAATGGGACGGCGACCGCGACAGTTGGCCCAATGCCCTGGAAGATGCCGACTGGGCGCGCCTGACCACCGATCACAGCCAGTGCACCAACCGGCACTGCCCCAACTTCGGCCAGTGCGCCTTCTACAAGGCCCGCGAAGGTATGGGCAAGGTCGATGTGATCGTCACCAACCACGACATGGTGCTGGCCGACCTCGCCCTGGGCGGCGGTGCCGTACTGCCGGACCCGCGTGACACGCTGTATGTGTTCGACGAAGGTCACCACCTGCCCGACAAGGCCATCGGCCACTTCGCCCACTACACGCGCCTGCGTTCCACCGCCGACTGGCTGGAAACCACTGCGAAGAACCTCACCAAGTTGCTGGCCCAGCACCCGTTGCCTGGCGATCTGGGCAAGCTGATCGAGCAAGTGCCGGAGCTGGCGCGGGAGATCAAGACCCAGCAGCAGTTCATGTTCAGCGCCTGCGAGCAGGTCGCCGACTTCAAACCGGGCGAAGACGTGGAAGGCCGTGAGCGGCCGCGTCACCGTTTTGTTGGCGGCATGATCCCCGAGCACATGCGTGAAATGGGCATCGAGTTGAAGAAGGGCTTTTCCCGCCTGACCGACCTGTTTACCCGTCTCACCGATCTGCTCAAGGAAGGCATGGACGGCGAGGTCAACATCGGCATCGCCAGCAACCAGGCCGAAGAATGGTACCCGCTGTTCGGCAGCCTGCTGTCCCGCGCCCAGGGCAACTGGGAGCTGTGGACCGCCTTCACCGTCGAAGACCCGGAAGACAACCCGCCGATGGCCCGTTGGCTGACCTTGTCGGAAAGCGGTGCGCTGTTTGATATCGAGGTCAACGCCAGCCCGATCCTGGCCGCCGAAATGCTGCGACGCAACCTGTGGAACGTGGCCTACGGCTGCCTGGTGACCTCCGCCACGCTGACCGCCCTGGGCACATTCGACCGTTTCCGCATGCGCGCCGGCCTGCCAAAAAAGGCCGTCACTGCTGTGGTGCCAAGCCCGTTCCATCACGCCGACGCAGGCGTGCTGCGGGTGCCGGACCTCAAGGCCGATCCACGGGACGCGGCCGCGCACACCGCCGCGATCATCCGCGACCTGCCGGAGCTGGTCGAAGGTTCGCGTGGCACCCTGGTGTTGTTCTCGTCACGCAAACAGATGCAGGACGTGTTCGACGGCCTCGACCGCGACTGGCGCAAGCAGGTGTTTATCCAGGGCAACCTGTCCAAGCAGGAAACCCTGAACAAGCACAAGGCGCGGGTCGATGGCGGTGATTCCAGCGTGCTCTTCGGCCTCGCGAGTTTTGCCGAAGGCGTGGACTTGCCCGGCGCCTACTGCGAACACGTGGTGATCGCGAAGATCCCGTTCTCGGTGCCGGACGACCCGGTCGAGGCGGCACTGGCCGAGTGGATCGAAG
The DNA here is from genome assembly GCF_017316265.1 of Pseudomonas sp. Marseille-Q1929. Classification (NCBI taxonomy): domain Bacteria; kingdom Pseudomonadati; phylum Pseudomonadota; class Gammaproteobacteria; order Pseudomonadales; family Pseudomonadaceae; genus Pseudomonas; species Pseudomonas sp. Marseille-Q1929. The sequence continues at coordinate 56,633 of NZ_JAFLWU010000001.1, read as the reverse complement.
CGCGCGGCGGCAATCCGTTTATGGAAATCTCGGTGCCGGACGCTTCGTTGAAGCTGGTTCAGGCTTGCGGTCGCTTGCTGCGCACCGAAGAAGATCGGGGCACCATCACCTTGCTCGACCGCCGCCTGGTCACCCAGCGCTATGGCAAAGCTATTCTTAATGCTCTGCCGCCGTTCCGGCGCGAAATTTCTTAAGCCACCGTGGGCGGTTTCGCCCACTTCGTGGTCTATCTCACTGTATTTCATCAGGCCATTCATCGGCCGTCTGGGAGAACCTTGTCTGTATGATTCGCACGCTGCCCGCTCTATTTGCCCTACTGTTTGCCGCGCCCTTGATGGCCGCGCCTGCCGGGCAACAGACCCTGTTCAACTTCGTCCGGCCGGCCGACGTGGTCAAGGTGGCGACCCAGGACGCCAGCCTGCCGCAATACAACGCCGAACAAACCCCGGAAGGCGAAGTGCTGCGCCGCATCACCTTCAACCCGGCCGCCGAGCCGAGCCTGGTGCTCAGCCCGCAGACCGGCACTTGGGACTGGTCGCAATCCAGCGCCATGAGCCTGCGCATCCAAAGTGCCATGGACTGGGCGCTGACCCTCTACGTCACGGTGCAGAGCGCCGACGGCAAGACCTTGCGCAGCCGCATCGACCTGCCGGCCGGCCCGGCCCAGACCTTGCTGGTGCCGCTGCAAGCCAACTCGCCGCTGAGCCAGGGCATGAAGGCCGGCCCGCCGATGCCGATCACCGTGGACGGCCAACGTGTGTTGCTGACCGGCAGCTTTGGCGAGATCGACCGTAGCCAGGTGGTGTCGGTGACCTTGTCGATGGTCAAGCCCAACGCCGCACAAAGCATCCTGTTGGAGCGCTTTGGCGTGCAGGACAGCGAGCCGGTGATCAAGGCCGCGTACAGCGAGCTGGTGGACGCCTACGGCCAATCCACCCGCGCGCGTTGGCCGGAAAAGGTCAGCAGCGACGAACAGCTCAAGGTCGCGGCGGCCAAGGAACAGCAACAGCTGCAAGGCTGGCTGGCCACGCGGGATAAATCCGCCCTGGACAAGTTTGGTGGCTGGAACAAGGGCCCGGCGTTCGACGCCAGCGGGTTTTTCCGCACTGAGAAGCGTGACGGTCGCTGGTACCTGGTGACGCCGGAAGGCCATCCGTTTTACTCCTTGGGCGTCAACACCGTGGCACCGGATAACAGCCAGACCTACGTTTCCGGCCGTGAATGGATGTTCGCGGCGCTGCCCAAGGCTGGCGAGCCGTTTGATAACTACTACGGCAGCGGCGATAACCGCACCGGCAACGGGGCCGGCGAGGGGCGCAGCTTTGGCGCCGGGCGTTGGTACGACTTCTACGGCGCCAACCTGCAACGTACCTACGGTGGCGAAGGCTTTGACCAGAAACGTTGGGCCAGCCATACCCTCGACCGCCTGCAGGCCTGGGGTTTCAACACCTTGGGCAACTGGAGCGACGAAAACCTGGCCCGCGCCGACCGCGTGCCCTACACCTTGCCGCTGTCGATTGTCGGCGACTACGCCAGCATCAGCACCGGCACCGACTGGTGGGGCGGCATGCCCGATCCGTTTGACCCGCGTTTCGCCATGGCCACCGAACGTGCCGTGGCCATCGCCGCCCGAGATCATCGGGATGATCCGTGGTTGATCGGCTTCTTTGCCGACAACGAACTGGCCTGGGCCGGCCCCGGCGATGATGCGAAGTCCCGTTACGCCCTGGCCTACGGCACCTTGCGCATGACCACCGACGTGCCGGCCAAGCGCGCGTTCCTCAAGCAATTGCGCGATAAGTACCGCAACGAGGAAGGCCTGTCGAAAGCCTGGGGCATCCAGTTGGCGGGCTGGGAGCTGATGGAAGACCCGGGCTTCGAGCCGCCGATGCCGAATGCCGAGCACCCGGAAATCGAGGCCGACTTCAAGTACTTCCAGAAGACCTTTGCCGACGCCTACTTCAAGACCATCTCTGACTCGCTGAAGTGGCACGCACCCAACCAGTTGCTGCTGGGCGGCCGATACGCGGTGAGCAGCCCGGAAGCGGTGGCATCCTGCGCGCAGTATTGCGATGTGCTGAGTTTCAACATGTACACGCTCAAACCCCAGGACGGTTACGACTTCGCGGCCTTGCGTGCGCTGGACAAGCCGGTGCTGATCACCGAATTCAACTTTGGCTCCGCGGATCGTGGCCCGTTCTGGGGCGGTGTGACGCAAGTGGCGAGGGAAGAAGAGCGCGGCACGGCGTACGCCAACTTCCTCAAGCAGGCCATGGCTGAACCGTCGATTGTCGGCGTGCATTGGTTCCAGTACTTGGACCAGCCAGTGACCGGCCGCCTGCTGGACGCTGAAAATGGCCATTTCGGCTTGGTCGGCATCACCGATGTGCCGTTCCAGGGCTTTGTCGAGAATGTGCGCAAGAGCAACCTGGCGGCCGTCGACCAACTGGGCAAGGAGGCGGAAAAAGCCAAGGCGGCCAGTGCGGTTCGTGAACATCAAAGTGGCAATGGCGCAAGCGCCGGCAAAGGCGCCGGGCATGCGGGCGGGCACGCGGGAAATGGTCACTGATTCAGCGTTGACGGGTTCACAAAACCTACAATGACTGGAACAATGTCGGCCACTTTTTACGGCGTTTTCCGAGGGGGCTTAGGTGCAGATTCAGGGTCATTACGAGCTCCAGTTCGAAGCGGTACGTGAAGCCTTCGCCGCCTTGTTCGATGACCCCCAGGAGCGTGGCGCCGGGCTCTGTATCCAGGTCGGCGGCGAAACCGTGGTTGACCTGTGGGCCGGCACCGCCGACAAGGACGGTGCCGAGGCCTGGCACAGCGATACCATCGTCAACCTGTTCTCCTGCACCAAGACCTTTACCGCTGTCACCGCCCTGCAATTGGTGGCCGAGGGCAAGCTGAAACTGGACGCCCCCGTGGCCGATTACTGGCCGGAGTTTGCGGCGGCGGGCAAAGAAACCATCACCCTGCGCCAGTTGCTCTGCCATCAGGCGGGCTTGCCGGCGATTCGCCAGATGCTGCCCACCGAAGCCCTGTACGACTGGCAATTGATGGTCGACACCCTGGCGGCCGAGGCCCCGTGGTGGACGCCAGGCCAGGGCCATGGCTACGAGGCGATCACCTACGGCTGGCTGGTCGGTGAACTGCTGCGGCGTGCCGACGGGCGCGGCCCGGGGGAGTCCATCGTGGCGCGGGTGGCACGGCCATTGGGGTTGGACTTCCATGTCGGCCTGGCGGATGCCGAGTTTTATCGTGTTGCCCATATAGCGCGCAGCAAAGGCAACATGGGCGATGAAGCGGCGCAACGTTTATTGCAAGTAATGATGCGCGAGCCGAACGCGATGACGACGCGGGCATTTGCCAATCCACCGTCTATTCTGACCAGCACTAATAAACCCGAATGGCGACGCATGCAGCAACCCGCCGCCAATGGCCACGGTAATGCACGCAGCCTGGCGGGTTTTTATAGTGGTTTGCTGGACGGTAGTTTGCTGGAAAGCGACATGCTTGAAGAGTTGACCCGCGAACACAGTATCGGGCTGGATAAAACATTGCTGACACAAACCCGTTTCGGCTTGGGTTGCATGTTGGATCAGCCACAACTGCCCAATGCTACCTTCGGCCTTGGCCCGCGTGCTTTCGGGCATCCCGGTGCGGGTGGTTCGGTAGGGTTTGCCGACCCTGAGCATGATGTAGCGTTTGGTTTCGTGACTAATACATTGGGGCCTTATGTACTTATGGACCCACGTGCACAGAAGTTGGTCAGAATATTGGCCGGTTGTCTGTAAACCCCTTGCTGTTTCACGTTTTTTTGTTACAAAGGCAACTATAAGAAGAGGCTGACGGAAAAGTTGTAACTTTATTCTTGTCCTGGCGTCTGTTTAACGGGTCATCCAGACCCCTGGCATTTTTCTCATTTTGTGGATATCTCATGTTATCGAACAAGTCCTTGGCACTGGCGCTTTGCCTCACTATTACTGGCTGCGCACAAACTCCACAAAATGATGCCGATGGCGGACATTGGTGGTCATTTGGGTCATTTGGGTCTGATAAAACCGCCGCCAAGGACGCCGCGACTAAGCCGGATGCCAAAGTCGCCGCCGATGCCAAGGCTGCCGACCTGAAAGCCGACCTCAAGGCTGCCACTCCAGCCCCGGCCGCCGCGCCGGCCGTCGCCAAGACCGACAGCGAAACCCACTGGTGGTGGCCGTTCGAGAGCAAGCCAAAGCCATTGGCCAAGGTCGATGTGACCAACATCCCGATGCCGGATCCAAAAATCACCCAAGCCTGGCTGGACGACTATGAGCCGCGCCTGCGCGCTGCCATCAAGGACAGCAACCTGCAACTGGAGCGTCGTGACAACGTACTCGTCGTGATCGCCCCGGTAGACGGCTCCTACAACCCGAAACGCCCGGCGATGCTGCTGCCAGTTACCCTGGGCCCGTTCACTCGGGTTGCCAAGGCCGTTGAAGCCGACCCGAAAACCGCCGTCCTGGTCCTGGGCCACGTCGATGCCACCGGTACCGCGCCAGCCAGCCAGGCGTTGAGCAAGGAGCGTGCGCAGTCGATCGCCTCGATCTTCAGCCTCAGCGGCTTGAAGCAGGATCGCCTGATGCTGCGCGGCATGGGCGACCTTATGCCACGTGCCGCCAACGACAGCACGCAGGGCCGTGCGCTGAACCGTCGCATGGAAATTATGTTCACTCAGCGTACAACTATGTTGGCCTTGCTGAGCAAGTACAACTCGGGCAAGACCCCGCCGGTAGCTGAAATGGTGGCCGTGCAGGACGTTCCTGCACCCGCACCTGCTGTAAAAGCCCCGGCGAAAAAAGCGCCTGCCGCCAAAAAAGCCGCTGCCAAGCCAGCTGCCAAAAAGGCCCCGGCCAAGCCGGCTGCGAAGAAAGCGGCTCCGGCCAAGGCCAAGGCTGCTGCACCGGCTAACGATCAGGCAAAAAACTGACCTGTTGAAGTAGAAGGATAAAGCCGCATGACCCAGGCACTGGCCGATATGCGCCGTGACTACACCCGGGACGGTTTGAGCGAGGCCCAGGCCCCGGCCGAGCCGTTTGCGTTGTTCCACCAGTGGTTTGCCGACGCGGTGAAAACCGAGCAGCCACCGGTGGAAGCCAATGCCATGACCCTGGCCACGGTTGACCAGGAGGGGCGCCCACACTGTCGCATCCTGCTGCTCAAGGGCCTGGATGCACAGGGCTTTACCTTCTTCACCAACTATCAGAGCGCCAAGGGTGAACAGCTCGCGGCGCGGCCGTTTGCGGCCATGACGTTCTTCTGGCCGACCCTGGAGCGCCAGGTGCGGATCGAGGGACGGGTGGTCAAGGTGTCGCCTGAGGAGTCGGATGCTTATTACCAGGTCCGCCCGTTGGGCAGTCGTCTGGGCGCTTGGGCTTCACCGCAGAGCAAGGTCATTCGTGACCGTGAAGAACTGCACGATTTGCTCAAGGCTACCGAGCAGCGTTTCAGCGATATCCAGCCCGACTGCCCCGAGCACTGGGGAGGGTATCGCTTGCTGCCTGAGCGCATCGAGTTCTGGCAAGGCCGCGCCAGCCGCCTGCATGATCGCTTGAACTACCGCCTGCAAGGGGCCGACTGGACCCGTGAACGCCTGGCACCCTGAGCAGCGCCTTTCGTCATCCCACCTGAATGTTTCCCGCTGCGCCGACGTCTCTATGGCAGAGACTTCGGCCGCGTGCGGCTGTGCGACTACAATGATGAAACAGTCGTGACATCACTTGGCACAAAAGCTGGGCTACCGTTGGTCGAGTTTTGTGGTGCTGGCAGTCTGTACTCAGGCTGAATGAAAGCTATTTTCTGCGGTGCTTGCCGTGACAGGCGCCAAGCCGCAGCGTCTAATGACCACCTGTCCTTTGGAGTTGATGCTATGCGTAAGTCCGTTTTACTAGTTGCCTGCTTCACCACTCTGTCACTTCTGCTGGGTGGCTGTGCTTCGAGTCTGACCGGCGACTCGTACTCCCGTGACGAAGCGCGTCGTGTACAGAGCGTTCGCATGGGCACCATCGAATCCCTGCGCCCGGTGAAAATCGAAGGCACCAAGACCCCAATCGGCGGCGCCGCTGGCGCAGTCATCGGCGGCGTTGGCGGCAGCGCCATCGGCGGCGGCCGTGGCAGCATCGTGACCGCAGTGATCGGCGCAGTCGCCGGTGGCCTGCTGGGCTCGGCCACCGAAGAAGGCCTGACCCGCACCCAAGGCGTGGAAATCACCGTGCGCGAAGACGACGGCAGCATGCGTGCCTACGTGCAGGCTGTGCAGGAGAATGAAATCTTCCGCATTGGTGACCGTGTGCGCATCATGACTGTTGATGGAACTAGCCGGGTTACTCGCTAAGCGCTAAACAGTCGGCAAATAAAAACCCCAGCCGGGTGACCGGTTGGGGTTTTTTGTTGCAAGTCCAGTTTGCGGCTGGAGTTGCCTGTTCACAGGAAACAATGACCTGACGTGGATACTACTGTCGCTCCAGGCGCGGAGCAAGAAAAGACGATGAGCGGCGGTCGATATTCCTAGCTTTTATTTGGTGTTGTTTTGCAAATACTGGCAACAGAATTTAACGGAACCAGCTGGCCATTTTAGTGCCGCTCGACACACCTTTGCTCGAAGGCCGAGTTAGTATCGCCCTCGTTCTGCGTTCGTTGTTGTGTGAGCTGGTTGGGTACGCGGGCGAATTTGGACCGGTCGCCACGGGCTTGCAATCCGTGCCGGATTAATGCGGTTGGACCATCAACCCGGCCGCCTCACAGGAAACAATGACCTGTATCCGAAGGCCCACATGTTCCGGTAAGTGCGCTGGAGGTAAGGCCCAACTCACGGAGGGCCGAGTATGTCTAAGTTTGCCTGTGGCGAGGGAGCTTGCTCCCGCTGGAGTGCGAAGCGCTCCCAAGGCTTTTGGGGCCGCTTCGCGGCCCAGCGGGAGCAAGCTCCCTCGCCACATTGACCTTAGTGGGGCACTTTCTTGCGACTCGCCATCGCCGTCACTGCATACCCAATACACGCCGCCAGAATCGACCCGGTCAGAATCCCCATCCGATCCTCCCCGGCAAACTCACTGGCGCCTGGCACAAACGCCAGCGAACCGACAAACAGGCTCATGGTAAAGCCGATCCCGCACAGGATCGCCACGCCGAACACCTGGCCCCAGTTGGCGCCCTCGGGCAGTGCGGCCAGGCCGGTCTTGATCGCCAGCCAGGTGAGGCCGAACACGCCGACGGTCTTGCCGATCAACAGGCCGGCGGCAATGCCCATCGGCACGTGGTGGGTGAAGCTTTCCAGGCTGACGCCAGTCAGGGAGACGCCGGCGTTGGCGAACGCAAACAGCGGCAGGATGCCGTAGGCGACCCACGGGTGCAGCGCGTGCTCCAGGGTCATCAGTGGCGAAGGTTCGGCGTTCTTGGTGCGCATCGGGATGCAGAACGCCAAGGTCACGCCGGCCAGAGTGGCATGCACGCCGCTTTTCAGCACGCAGACCCACAGGATCAGCCCGATGATCAGGTACGGCCCGAGCTTGATCACGCCCAGGCGATTCATCGCGATCAAGGCGATCAAGCAAGCGCCCGCACCCGCCAGGGCGGCGCCCGAGAGGTCGGCGGAATAGAACACGGCAATCACGATGATTGCGCCCAGGTCGTCAATGATCGCCAGGGTCATCAGGAACAGCTTCAGCGACACCGGCACGCGCTTGCCCAACAGGGCCAACACGCCGAGGGCGAAGGCAATGTCGGTAGCCATGGGGATCGCCCAGCCGGAGAGTGCGGCGGGGTAGTCCTTGTTGATTGCCCAGTAGATCAGCGCGGGGACGACCATGCCGCCAATCGCCGCGGCACCGGGCAGCACCACTTGCGAAGGCTTGGACAGGTGCCCATCGATCAGCTCGCGCTTGACCTCCAGGCCGATCAGCAGGAAGAACAGTGCCATCAGGCCGTCGTTGATCCACAGCAGCGCGGGCTTGGCGATTTTCAGGGCACCGATCTGTGCCACCACCGGCACGTCGAGAAAGGCGCTGTAGAGGTGCGACAACGGCGAATTGTTGATGATCAGCGCCAGTGCGGCAGCGGCGATCAACAACAGGCCGCTGGCGGCTTCCAGCTGGAAGAAACGGGTGAAAGTGCTACGCAGAGGCAAGGTATGCTCTCCAATCCAGGTTCAATAGGGGGTTACCCTAACCCGTACCGTTAGTTGTTAAAACAAAAGTTATATTCTTATTTGTTATAAGCGATGGTCCGGTACGACGGTGCGCCAAAGCCTAGCAATTGTGTGTCCAATTGAGTCGGTACTGTATCTGTGTGGAGTGTAGGAAACCTCCTAAGATTGGGGGTGAAATCCTTAGAGAAACTCCTCATGAGCGACCATCGTCCCTGGGCTCGCGAAGCCATTCGCATCATCGAAGCGGACTTCCAGCGCAGCGCTGACACGCACCTGATCCCGTTGCCGTTACCGGGCTTGCCGGGTATCGAGCTGTACTTCAAGGATGAATCCAGCCATCCCACCGGCAGCCTGAAGCATCGGCTGGCACGTTCGTTGTTCCTCTACGCGTTGTGCAATGGCTGGTTGAAGCCGGGTGCGCCGGTGATCGAAGCCTCCAGTGGTTCGACGGCAATTTCCGAGGCCTACTTCGCCCGCCTGCTCGGCTTGCCGTTTATCGCGGTGATGCCGGCCACCACTTCCCAGGAAAAGATCGCACAGATCGCTTTTTACGGTGGCAAGAGCCACCTGGTGAACGATCCGACGCAGATCTACGCCGAATCCGAGCGTTTGGCGCAGGAAAGTGGTGGTCACTTTATGGACCAGTTCACCTACGCGGAGCGGGCCACCGACTGGCGAGCGAATAACAACATTGCTGAGTCGATCTTCCAACAGATGCGCTTTGAGCATTATCCCGAGCCGAGCTGGCTGATTTCCAGCCCAGGCACCGGCGGTACCACCGCGACCCTGGGGCGTTATGTGCGTTATCGCCAGCATTGCACCCGCGTGCTGTGCGCCGATGCCGAGCGTTCGGTGTTTTTTGATTACTATTTGAGTGGCGATGCCAGCTTGCGCCTGGACTGCGGCTCACGCATTGAAGGCATTGGCCGGCCACGGGTAGAGGCGTCGTTTCTGCCCAAGGTGATTGATGCCATGGTCAAAGTGCCGGACGCGTTGTCGTTGGCGGCCATGCACTACTTGGCTGAACGGTTGGGGCGGCGGGTCGGCGGGTCCAGCGGGACCAACTTGATTGGCGCGTTGATGGCTGCGCAGCAGATGAAAGCGGCGGGGGAGTCGGGGTCGATCGTGGCGATCTTGTGTGATGGGGGTGAGCGCTATGCCACCACTTATTATGATCAGGCGTGGCTTGAAGCGCAGGGCTATGCGTTGGAGGGGCTGATTGCGGCTGTTGCTGCGAGTGTGGAACGAGGCGAGCCGTTGCCGGCCAGCATCTTGCGCGCCAAAATCTGACCTGCCACAAAAAAATGTGGGAGCTGGCAAGCCAGCTCCCACAGTTGAGTCAGGCCTCGATGCCCAACATATCCCGCGCCAACGCCTCGGCAATCCGAATCCCGTCCACACCCGCCGACAGAATCCCGCCGGCGTAACCCGCGCCTTCACCGGCCGGGAACAGGCCCTTCACGTTCAAGCTCTGCATCGATTCATTGCGGGTAATCCGCAGTGGCGAGGACGTGCGTGTTTCGATACCGGTCAACACGGCATCGTGCAGCGAGTAGCCCTTGATCTGCTTCTCGAACGCCGGCAGCGCTTCGCGGATCGCCTCAATGGCGAACGCCGGCAGCGCGAGGGCCAGATCGCCCCAGGCCACACCTGGCTTGTAGGAAGGTTCCACACTGCCAGTGCCGGTGGACGGCTTGCCAGCGATGAAATCGCCTACCAACTGCGCCGGTGCCTCGTAGTTGCTGCCGCCGAGGATGTAGGCGTGGGACTCCAGGCGTTCCTGCAATTCGATACCCGCCAGCGGGCCACCCGGATAATCCACCTCTGGCGTGATGCCGACTACGATGCCGGAGTTGGCATTGCGCTCGTTACGCGAGTATTGGCTCATGCCGTTGGTGACTACGCGGCCCGGTTCGGAGGTGGCAGCGACTACCGTACCGCCTGGGCACATGCAGAAGCTGTAGACCGAGCGACCGTTCTTGGCGTGGTGCACCAGTTTGTAGTCCGCAGCGCCGAGTTTTGGATGGCCAGCGTATTTACCCAAGCGTGCCGCGTCGATCAGCGACTGCGGGTGTTCGATACGGAAACCCACCGAGAACGGCTTGGCTTCCATGTACACACCACGGCCATGGAGCATGCGGAAGGTGTCGCGGGCGCTATGGCCGAGGGCCAGGATCACGTGCTTGGAGAGGATCTGCTCGCCGCCGTCGACCACTACGCCATGCAACTGGCCGTCTTCAATCAGCACGTCAGTGACCCGCTGCTCGAAACGCACTTCACCGCCGAGGGCGATGATCTGTTCGCGCATGTTTTCCACTACGCCGGTCAGGCGGAAGGTACCGATGTGTGGCTTGCTGACGTAAAGAATCTCTTCCGGTGCGCCGGCCTTGACGAACTCGTGCAGGACTTTGCGCCCGTGGAATTTCGGGTCCTTGATCTGGCTGTACAGCTTGCCGTCGGAAAACGTCCCGGCGCCGCCTTCACCGAACTGCACGTTGGACTCGGGGTTGAGCACGTTTTTACGCCACAGGCCCCAGGTGTCCTTGGTGCGCTGGCGCACTTCGCGACCGCGCTCAAGAATGATCGGCTTGAAGCCCATCTGAGCCAGCAACAGCCCGGCGAAGATGCCGCACGGGCCAAAGCCGACGACGATCGGGCGTTCGCTCAGGTCTTGTGGCGCTTGGCCGACCACTTTGTAGCTGACGTCCGGCGCCGGATTGATATTGCGGTCATCGGCGAACTTGAGCAGCAGGGCGGCTTCGCCCTTCACGTTCAAGTCGATGGTGTAGATGAAGCACAGCTCCGACGATTTCTTGCGCGCATCGTAGCTGCGTTTGAACAGGGTGAAATCGAGCAGGTCATCACTGGCGACGCCCAGGCGCTGCACGATGGCAGGCCGCAGGTCTTCTTCGGGATGGTCGATGGGCAGCTTGAGTTCGGTGATTCGTAGCATGACGGGATCCGGTAGGCGGCAGACAAAGAGGCCGGCTGTTTTGCAAACCGGTGATTATAAGCCCCAATGGACATTTCCCGTCATGTTAAAACAACCTAGGGCCGCGTCAGTCGTCGCGCGAGCCGCCAAACGCCGCGCAACCGCGCTGTACCTGGCCGTTGATGCGCAATTCGGCGGTCATGTGCTGCAGGCTGCCGCTGGCGCTGTCCACACAGCGTTGAGGGGCCACCCACAGCTCGACGTGCTGGTTGTTGGCCTCGGTCATCAGGTTGAAGCGACCGTCACCGATTTGCTCTTCCACATATGGCACCGCCAATGGCGGCTGGCCTTCACGCTCCAGGACCATGCCCTTGGCCGTGACATTCATCGCCCAGGCCGGTTTGTGGCCGTTGGCGCGCAGGGTCATGCGCTTGAAGTCCGGGTCGTTGCAGGCCGAGGTCGAGCGCTCCACACGATAGAGCTGCTGCAAGTCCACGTTGCCCTGGGTGCCGCTGGCTACACCGGAGAACTTGCCGCGCAGGTCGGCGAACAGCGCGCCTTGCTGGCCGGCCAGGGAGGCGGCTTCCTGCAGGATGCTGGTGCCGCCGCTATCGTTGACCACGTAGTTGCGTTTGTCGTTGCACGGCTGGAACAGCAGCTTGCCATTGACCGCCGTGAGCTCGCCCTGCATGCGGGTCAGGCCGGCCGTTGACGGCTTGGCCGGCTCGCTTTCGAACATCTGGCAGGCGGCGAACAGGGGGAGCAGGGCAAACAGGGCAAGGGTACGTGCGGCACGCATAGAGGGTCTCCAGACAAGTGCCGCCACGTTACGCAGGCTGGCGCCGCATCACAAGCCCGCCTGCCAGCTTCAGGCGATTCTGTCGGACGTGAAGGTCAGCCGACGATAAAGGTCTGACCGGTCTGCAAGCCCTCGACGCTTTTCGCGTAGGCCAATGCAACATCAGCCCCCGAAGCGGGTTTGAAGCCGCGGAAATACGGCGCATAACTGCCCATGGCTTCCACCAGCACCGTAGGACTTACGGAGTTGACGCGCAGGCCTCGTGGCAACTCAATCGCCGCCGCTTTCACGAACGCATCCAGTGCGCCATTGACCAGCGCCGCCGAAGCACCGGTGCGAATCGGGTCACGGTTGAGAATGCCGCTGGTGAAGGTGAACGAGGCGCCGTCGTTGGCGTACTCGCGGCCGATCAGCAGCAGGTTGACCTGGCCCATCAACTTGTCGCGCAGGCCCAGCTCAAAATCGGCTTCGCTCATGTCACCCAACGCTACGAAGTTCACGCTACCCGCCGCGCACACCAGGGCGTCAAACGTGCCGGTCTGTTCAAACAGCGCGCGGATCGAGGCGCTGTCGCTGATGTCGACGTGGAAGTCACCGCTGCTGCGGCCGATGCTGATGACCTCGTGACGCTGTGCCAGTTCTGCCTTGATCGCCGAGCCGACGGTGCCGCTGGCACCAATCAATAGGATTTTCATGGGGCTGTTCCTCCAGGGGTAAGTGAGGTTTCAGTCTAGAGTGGCTTTTTTCATGGATAAACGTGCTAATAGGCAACCTTTGGTTTTCTATTGGAAACAATCCATGAGCGAAATGGATGACCTGGCGGCCTTTGCCGTGCTGATTGAAGCGGGCAGTTTCACCGTGGCGGCTGAGCAATTGGGTTGCAGCAAGGGGCAGTTGTCCAAGCGCATCAGCCAGTTGGAAGCGCAGTTTTCCGTGGTCTTGCTGCATCGCACCACGCGCAAGCTGAGCCTCACCGCTGCCGGTGCGGCGTTGTTGCCCCAGGCGCAGGCGCTGGTGGTGCAGGTTGATCGCGCCCGTCAGGCATTGGCTCGGCTGAAAGACGATTTGGCCGGGCCTGTACGTATGACGGTTCCGGTGTCGCTGGGCGAAACCTTCTTTGATGGCTTGTTGCTGGAGTTTTCCAAACAATACCCGCAGGTGCAGATCGAGTTGGAGCTGAACAACAGCTACCGTGACCTGGCACGGGATGGCTTTGATCTGGGGGTGCGCTCGGGCGCGATTGAAAACGAGCGTCTGGTCGTCAAGCCGCTGCTGGCCTGGCATGAAATGACCTGCGCCAGCCCGGCCTACCTGGAACAGCACGGCGAACCGCAGGTGCCGGCGGACTTGGCTGCCCACACCTGCCTGCTCAACAGCCACTACAGCGGCCGCGAAGAGTGGCTGTACCACCAGCAACATGAGTTGTTGCGGGTGCGGGTCAGCGGCACCTTCGCGTCCAACCACTACAACCTGCTGAAGAAGGCCGCCTTGGTGGGGGCCGGTATTGCGCGCCTGCCTTCCTACGTATTGCCGGCGGAATTGGCTGACGGACGCTTGCGCTGGCTCCTGCGGGATTATCAGACGCGGAGCATGCCGATGTACCTGGTCCATCCTTATCAAGGCGGCCTGCCTCGCCGCACTCAGGTACTGGCCGATTACCTGGTGGACTGGTTCAAGCGCAGCGGCGAGGCCCTGGACCGTCTTTAGCCGTAGCGTCGGGCGATCAGGTGGTCGATGGACAGGCGCCCCGGGCCTTTGGCCGCCAGCAGCAACAGCACGGCAAGCCAGGTGCCATGGGTCGGGTAGGCATCCGGGTAGACGAACACCTGAATGACTAACGTCATGCCAATCAGCGCCAGGGCCGAAAAGCGTGTGGCAAAGCCCACCAGGATCAGCACCGGGAAGAAGTGCTCGGCAAACGCCGCCATGTGCGCGGCCACTTCCGGCGACAGCAATGGCACGTGATATTCACTGCGAAACAACGGCAGTGTCGAGGCCGCGAGGCGCGGCTCGCCCAGTTGGAAGGTGCCGCTGATCAGGTCAACGACAAAACCTTCGACCTTGGTTTGCCCCGACTTCCAGAACACCGCTGCGATGGAGAAGCGTGCGAGAAAGGCGATCAGGCTGTAGGGGATTTTCTCTAAAAGCGCGATTGCCTGTTTTATCAGGCAGGTGGGTGCAGTGTTCATGGCGATACCTTTTGTTCCAGGTGCAGATGGGTGATGGCCTCGTGACTGACCAGCAGTGACAGGCATTTGTGCAGGTCGAACTCGGTGGACGCCTCAAGGGCATGAGCGACTGCCAGTTGCAGCGTTGAGCCGTGGTTCAGGCGGTTGATAAACGCCACGGCGCCGCTGTCGATGGCGAACACCTTGACGCCCAGGCCCTGGCGCAACACCAGCGCACTCTGTGGGTGCCAGGGGTTCAAAGTGGCCATGGCGCCTTCGGTCTGGTGTGCGGCCCACACGGCAACCACGGCATACGCGCTGTTCAGTGTGGCGAGGGACGGGTGCAGTTGCAGGCGCAACGTCCCCAGGTCTGCCCCGTTTTGCAGGTGCTGGAGGACGGCGTGCTGATCCAGGCCGGGCGTATCCGCGGCGTGATAAGCCTGCACGCGCAGACGTTCAAGCTGGGCGACATCGGCCAGGTACGGCACGCTGGCAGCGGGTTCGAAGCCGCGGATGAACGCGGCAAATGAGTCGCCGTACTCACTGATCATCGGGCTGGTTGGCGGACTGGCCTGTACGTAGAGGCCGGCCATGGCGCGAAAGAAATCGTCGCCCACCAATTGCAAGGTCACCGGGTGTGCCGCGGCCAACGCATTGATCAACGCGCTGTGTACGTTGTTGCGGTACACCGCAAAGCGGCTGGCCGGGTCGGCACCGTTGCTGCTGAACAGCCCCTCGGGGCAGGGCAGGTCAGGCGCCAGCAGGGCGCGGGAAAACGTGTCGTGGAGGCTCATGAGAGTACCTGCGACAAGTGCCAATCGGCCTGTTGAGCCTCAGTGTGAAGGACGCTGAAAGCCGGCACCTGGTTATCCCGTTCGATCAGCGTGGCCACCGGGCCGATGCGTGCCAGCACGGTTTCGTACAGGCGCCACACGGCGTTGTCGATGGGCGCGCCGTGATCGTCGATCAGCAACCGGTCGCCGAGGCTGTCGGTGTCTTCGGCAAACCCTGCCAGATGAATCTCACCCACGGCGTGCAACGGCAGTGCGTCGATGTAGGCCAGTGGTTCGCGTTGATGATTGATACACGACACATAGACGTTGTTGACGTCCAGCAGCAAGCCACAGCCCGTGCGGCGGATGACTTCGCTGATGAAGTCCGTCTCGTCCAGGGTCGAGCGCTGGAATTGCAGGTAGGTTGACGGGTTTTCCAGCAGCATTGGCCGCTTGAGCGTGCTTTGCACCTGATCCACGTGTTCGCAAACACGCTTGAGGGTGGCGGCATCGTAGGCGAGAGGCAGCAAGTCATTGAGAAACACCGGGCCGTGGCTTGACCAGGCCAGGTGTTCGGAAAAGGAGTGAGGTTGATAACGCTCGATCAGCGTGGCCAGCCGTGCCAGGTGCGCACGGTCCAGCGGGCCTTCGCCGCCGATGGACAGGCCCACACCGTGCAATGACAGCGGGTACTGCTCGCGGATCAATCCCAGGTAGTGGTGAAATGGCCCGCCGGCGACCATGTAGTTTTCGGCGTGCACTTCAAAAAAGCCGATGTCGGGGGCAGTCTCGAGCACTTCGGCGAAGTGCTCGTGCTTGAGCCCCAGCCCAGCCCGGCGCGGCAGGCCGGGCGCCTGAGCCTGGGAGACGGCTGGCAAGGATGAAAGGGTCATCATCAGTACTCAGGCTGGGCCGGCAATCAGGATTTTGCGCTGAAGGCTGCTTCCTGGCCGAAACCGGTCGGCGAGGTGGAGCTTGGGGTTTGGGTGCAGGTGCCGGCCGGGACCAGTTTCCAGGCGTTGGCCTGGTCTTTGGTTTTCGACGTGCCTGCGCAGGAGGTGCCGGCGCCCGCAGCGCAATCGTTCTTGCCGGCTTCAGCGACGCCGAAGCATTTCTGCATGTCGTCGGCCGTGTGGGCGGTGGAGGTCAGGGCGGACAGGCTCAGGGCGGAACCGAGGGCCAGGACGAGGGTGGCGGCGGACAGTTTGGTGGTCATGGTGGATCTCCAGCAGTGGGTTGAGTTGGCGGGCTTGAGTGCCTGCTTGTACCACTAGAGACAGGAGGGTTGGATCCGTTACAAACCCACTAAAAATAATTTCAGGTTTCATGAAATTTAAGGATCACACAAAGCAAATGTGGGAGCGGGCTTGCTCGCGAATGCGGAGTGTCAGCCAACAGATATTTGGCTGATCCACCGTATTCGCGAGCAAGCCCGCTCCCACATTTTAGAGCCGGTTCCTACAGCAACCTTCTCTTAGCCGCCCAGGTACGCCTCACGCACCTTCGGATCCGTCAACAATTGCTCGCCCGAGCCTTCCATCACCACCCGGCCGTTTTCCAGGACATAGGCGCGGTCGGCGATTTTCAGCGCCTGGTTGGCGTTCTGCTCCACCAGGAACACCGTCACACCGTCCTTGCGCAGCTGTTCGATGATGTCGAAGATCTGCTGGATGATGATCGGCGCCAGCCCCAGGGACGGTTCGTCCAGCAGCAGCAGCTTGGGTTTGCTCATCAGCGCGCGGCCGATGGCGAGCATTTGCTGCTCGCCGCCAGACATGGTGCCGCCGCGCTGGCTGAAGCGCTCCTTGAGCCGTGGGAACAGGTGCAGCACCTTGTCCATCTGCTCCTGGAAGTCGCCCTTGTCGGTAAAGAACCCGCCCATGGCGAGGTTCTCTTCCACCGTCAGGCGGGAAAACACCCGACGACCTTCCGGCACCACGGCAATGCTCTTGCGCATGATCTGCGACGATTGCAGGCCCACCAGTTCCTCACCCATGTAGCGGATGCTGCCGCTGTGGGCCTGGGGCGAACCGCACAGGGTCATCAGCAAGGTGGATTTGCCCGCGCCGTTGGCGCCGATCAGCGTGACGATCTCGCCTTGGCGCACTTCCACGTTGACGCTGTGCAGGGCCTGGATCTTGCCGTAGAAAGTGGAAACGTTTTCGAATTGCAGCATTTTACGCTTCCCCCAAATAGGCTTTGATCACTTCAGGATTGTCGCGGATCTGCTCCGGCGTTCCGTCGGCCAGCGGCGTGCCCTGGTTGATCACGACGATGTGGTCGGAAATGCTCATGACCAGTTTCATGTCGTGTTCGATCAACAGCACGGTGACGTTGTGTTCCTCACGCAGCACGCTGATCAGCGCCTTGAGGTCTTCGGTTTCCTTGGGGTTCAGGCCGGCGGCCGGTTCGTCGAGCATGAGGATCCGCGGGCGGGTCATCATGCAGCGGGCGATTTCCAGGCGACGTTGCTGGCCGTAGGCCAGGGTGCCGGCAGGGCGGTTGGCAAACTCGGTGAGGTTGACCTTGTCCAGCCAGTACGCGGCAAATTCCATGGCCTCGCGCTCGCTCTTGCGGAACGCCGGGGTCTTGAACAGGCCCGCCAGGAAGTTGGTGTTCAAGTGACGGTGCTGGGCGATCAGCAGGTTCTCGACCGCCGTCATGTCCTTGAACAACCGCACGTTCTGGAAGGTGCGCACCACGCCCTTGCGGGCGATCTCGTGGCCGGCCAGGCCCTGGATCGGCTGGCCGTCCAGCAGGATGCTGCCGCCGCTCGGCTTGTAGAAGCCGGTGAGGCAGTTGAACACCGTGGTCTTGCCGGCGCCGTTAGGGCCGATCAAGGCAACCACTTGTTTCTCTTTCACGGTCAGGGCCACGCCGTTGACCGCCAGCAAACCGCCGAAGCGCATGCTCAGATTTTCGACTTTCAGGATCTCGCGGCTCATTTGCGCAGCTCCATGTGTGGACGTTGCATGGGCAGCAGGCCTTGAGGACGCCAGATCATCATCAGCACCATCATGGCGCCGAACATCAACATGCGGTATTCGCTGAACTCACGCATCATTTCCGGCAGCAGGATCATCACGATCGCCGCGAGGATCACGCCCAGCTGCGAGCCCATGCCCCCCAGTACCACGATGGCGAGGATGATCGCCGATTCGATAAAGGTGAACGACTCCGGGGTCACCAAGCCTTGGCGAGCGGCGAAGAAGCTGCCGGCAAAACCGGCGAACGCAGCACCCAGGGTGAATGCGGAGAGCTTGATGATGGTCGGGTTCAGGCCCAGGGCCCGGCAAGCGATCTCATCTTCGCGCAGCGCTTCCCACGCACGGCCGATCGGCATGCGCAGCAGGCGGTTGATCACGAACAAGGCGGCCAGTGCCAGCAACAGCGCCACGAGGTACAGGAACACCACTTTGCTCACCGGGTTGTAGTCGATCCCGAAGTACTCGTGGAAGGTCTGCATGCCTTCGGCGGCGCTGCGGTCGAACGACAGCCCGAAGAAGGTGGGCTTGGGAATGCTGCTGATGCCGTTGGGGCCACCGGTGATATCGGTGAGGTTACGCAGGAACAGCCGGATGATTTCACCGAAGCCCAGGGTCACGATGGCCAGGTAGTCACCGCGCAAGCGCAGTACCGGGAAGCCCAGCAGGAAGCCGAACGTGGCTGCCGCCATGCCCGCCAGTGGCAGGCAGATCCAGAAGCTCCAGCCCAGGTAGTGCGAGAGCAGCGCGTAGGTGTAGGCACCCACGGCGTAGAAACCCACATAACCCAGGTCGAGCAGGCCGGCAAGGCCCACCACGATGTTCAGGCCCAGGCCCAGCAACACGTAGATCAGGATCAGGGTGGCGATATCGACCGCGCCGCGCGAGCCGAAGAACGGCCAGATCAGGGCGGCCACGATCAGGCCGATGATGATGTAGCGCTGGGTGCGCGGCAGGGTCAGGAATTGGCTGACCTTGGGCGACACCAACGGACCACGGTTGCCCTTGAACAAGGCACCGACCTGCTGGGTGAACAGCACGCGCAGGAACATCAGCACCGAGCACAGGGCAATGATGGTCAGGGTCACGGGACCGGTGCCATGCACTTCCAGGTTGATGCCGACAATGCTCAGCTTGAGGCCGAGTACCGGGAACGCAACGGCCCACACCAACAGCGCGCTGAAAAACGCCGATTTAAGATATCTGCTCATACTTTCTCAACCTCCGGGCGGCCCAAAATGCCGGTCGGACGGAACAACAGCACCAGAACCAACAGGCCGAACGCCACGACGTCCTTGTATTGGTCGCCGAAGATATCGGCACCGAACGCTTCGGCCACACCCAGCACCAGGCCACCGAGCATCGCGCCCGGGATACTGCCGATGCCGCCCAGGACCGCTGCGGTAAAGGCCTTGAGGCCCACCAGGAAACCGGCGTTGGGGTTGATCACGCCGTACTGCATGCTCAGCAGCACCGCCGCGACGGCGGCCAGTGCGGCACCGATCACGAAGGTCAGGGCGATGATGTTATTGGTGTTGATGCCCAGCAGGTTGGCCATCTTGATGTCTTCGGCGCAAGCCCGGCAGGCGCGCCCCAGACGGGAGCGGGAGATGAACAGGGTCAGGCCCAGCATCGCCACCAGGGTGACGACGAAGACCAGGATTTGCATGTAGGAAATCAGCACTTCTTCCGCGCCGCCCGGGCCGAAGGAGATGCTCCCAGGGATCAGGTTAGGGATGGATTTATCCTTGGAATCCTGGGACAGCAATACGGTGTTCTGTAGGAAAATCGACATACCGATGGCGGAAATCAGCGGGATCAAACGGTTGCTGCCACGCAAGGGACGGTAGGCAACACGCTCGATACTGTAGCCATAGGCACTGGTTACAACGATTGACGCGATAAACGCGGCGGTCATCAACAGCGGCAGGGAGTGGATACCCATCATGGCCAGCCCGGCAAGGGCGATAAAGGCCACGTAGGAACCAATCATGTACACCTCGCCATGGGCGAAGTTGATCATTCCAATGATGCCGTAAACCATTGTGTAGCCAATGGCTATCAAGGCATAGGTGCTGCCAATGGTCAGGCCATTAACCAGCTGTTGGAAAAAATGATAGATCTCAGGCATTACAGCGCTCCTAAAAACCCGATACGCATTTCACTGGTGGAGTCATGTTCCGGCCCTGCGCTGTGTTCTATGAGCACATTTGCACAAAGCGTTTGCCAGCGAACCGCTGGTGACGGTTTTAAGATTTTCAGGTGAGCCAGCGCCCGGATCGCGGGTGACAGGCCCATAAACCTCGTAAAACAAAGCCCACTGCTCTCACAGTGGGCTTGTTGGACCAGTAATGCCTGGCTTACTGAGGGGAAACTTCGGTTTTTGGTTTGCCGAAGTGCCATTCGTAGACCACGAACTTGAAGTCCTTCAGGTCGCCCTTGGCGTCGAAGCTCAGGTCGCCGGTCGGGGTCTTGAAGGTGCCCGCGTGGATGGCGGCTGCCACTTTGGCGGTGTCTTCGCTCTTCGCGGCAGCGATACCGCCTGCGATCAGTTCAACGGCGGAGTAGGCCGGGAACACGAACGGGCCGCTTGGGTCCTTGCCGTCAGCCTTGATGGCGTCAACGATGGCCTTGTTTTCAGGCTCGGAGTCGAACGACTTCGGCAGGGTCACCAGCAGGCCTTCGGAAGCACCCTGGGCGATTTGCGAGATGGAGTCGTTGCCGACGCCTTCTGGGCCCATGAACTTGGCTTTCAGGCCTTTTTCCTGGGCTTGGCGCAGGATCAGGCCCAGCTCTGGGTGGTAGCCGCCGTAGTAGACGAAGTCGACGTTGGCTTGCTTGAGCTTCTGGATGATCGAGGAGAAGTCTTTGTCGCCGGCGTTCAGGCCTTCGAAGACGGCAACCTTGGTGCCTTTCTTCTCCAGGGTCTGTTTGACGGCAGTGGCGATGCCTTCACCGTATTGCTGCTTGTCGTGCAGGACGGCAACGACTTTCGGCTTGACGTGGTCGGCAATGTAGTTGCCGGCCGCTGGGCCCTGGGCGCTGTCCAGGCCGATGGTGCGGAAGACCAGCTTGTAGCCACGGGCAGTGATGTCCGGGCTGGTGGCGGCTGGGGTGATCATGATCACGCCTTCATCTTCATAGATGTCGGACGCTGGCTGAGTGGAGCTGGAGCAGAGGTGACCGATTACAAACTTGACGCCGTCGTTGACCACTTTGTTGGCTACGGCAACCGCTTGTTTAGGATCGCAAGCGTCATCGTATTCCTTGGCTTCAAGCATCTTGCCGTCTACGCCGCCCTTGGCGTTGATATCTTTGATGGCTTGCTTGGCGCCGGTGAACTGCATGTCACCGTATTGCGTCACAGGACCGGTCTTAGGCCCGGCGATACCGATCTTGATGGTATCAGCTGCGAACGAATGGCCGGCAACCCCAGCCAGGACCATAGCGGCAAACAGTTTGGAAATCTGCTTAGTAGCCTTATTCATAGTGCTCCACTCTTACTGTTGTATTTTTTATAGTTCTAGCGGCCTTGTGAGCTGCAGAACCGGATCGGATATCTCGGATATCCCCCCGGCAGCGGCCTGGCAACTGTACCGGTACAGTGTAGAGCGCCGGTTGATCGCTTGAAAAGCTGGCTGCTGGGGGCAAAACCCGGGCGTGTCGCTTAAATGAAAGAAAAAGACAGAATTGCGGCGGGTTGATGCCAGAGTCTCGGGCAATCCTTGGCTTTTCTGACACTTTCTATCGATGCCTCATTTGCAACTGGGTTTTTCTACTTGGGGCGTGACGTTATGATTGCGCCGTTTTTTCCCCAAGGTGAACTCCCATGACGCAAGAACCTAGCACCCTCTATGCCAAGCTGCTCGGTGAAACCGCCGAAATTTCCTGGAAGGAGCTTGAACCGTTCTTTGCCAAGGGTGCCCTATTGTGGGTCGATGCCGGCCTGGATTTGATCGAGGCCGCCGAAGGAATGGCCGAGGACAACCGTGACAAAGTCGCTGCCTGGCTGGCCTCGGGCAGCCTTGGCGAAGTGTCTGCGACGCGGGCATTGGACCTGGTCGAGCGTGATCCGAGCCTATGGGCCGTGGTGGTTTCGCCGTGGATTCTGATCCAGGAAAGGGCAGCGTAAGAAAACCGCGCACAAAAAAGGTGCGTGTTTTTCCCAGGCAGAAGTGTGTAGCGGAGTAACTGCTGACGCCGTGATGGCATCTTGCCGTAGAGAAAGGTCACAGCCGAGGGTGACGTGCACGTCACGGGAACAGTTAAGGCGCTGGCGGGAACGCCGGGGAATTGTTTCCAGGTGTTCCAAGATCGAAAGGTTTGTTGTCTGGGCTACCGCTTTCGCGGGCAAGCCCGCTCCCACACTCGACTGCATTCCTACAGGATGCACACCGTCAAATGTGGGAGCGGGCTTGCTCGCGAAGGGAACAACTCGGTCTAAGCCGTTTTTCCAGTATGGTTATTCAACGAAATAACCTTGGTCTTGCCGATGCGATGACGGTAGATCTCGCGCAGGTACTTGATCGCCTTCTTCACGCAATCTCGTGACAGGCGAATATCATTGATCGAGACAAACTTCTCCTTGTCGTTGATCAGCTCGCGGTACTTCTTCTCATACATCGGCTTGATCGCGTACCAGTTGGTATCGAGGATCTTCGCCGGGTTTTCAAACTCGTTGAGCAACTCGTCGATGCGGTCTTCGTCGAAGTCCTCGTGGATGATGAAGTCCAGGATCGAGTTGTCCAGCGTCTCATCGAAGCGGTACGGGTTGCGCGCAAAGCAGCGTTTGATAAACGCCACGATCAGCGTGAGGAAATCATCCGACAGGCACGGGCTCTTGGCGATCAGGGTGGTCAGCGACAGGTTGGCCGAAGCGCCGATCACCAAGGCATAGCGCTTGAGCGTGGTGTTGGGGAACAGGCTGTTGAGGTGGGTCTTGAGCCGGTTCAGGTCCATGTAGGACAGTTTGTAGTCCTTGGGCAACGAGACGATGGACACCACCGACGAGCAGTTCTTGAAGAAGTGCAGGTCGTGCAGTGCCGCCGCGTCGTAGCCGGAATTCTTGTACTGCTCCAGGGACGCCTTGTAGCGCTTGGACTCGATTGGCAAATGCCTTCGATGGCCTGGGTGACCTTGTTGAAGTGTGGCAGGTCGATGGAGCGGAAGAACAGGTCGTCGATGTTCAGGCGCTGCGGTTCTTTATCGAACACCTTGAACTTGTCATTGGACGGCGCCGGGGTTTCCGGGACGACGGATTCGGCGTAGGCAATCGCCACCGGGCCGGCCAGGCTCATGAACAGGTCGTTGGCATCCAGACGGATGGTCTCGCCAATGTCGATACCGGCGCGACGGAAGTAGTTCTGGTCGTAGTCGGTGGTTACCGCCTGGGCGGTGAGGATGTTGAAGATCTGCTGGGAGATGTATTGGTTGGCGTGTTTTTCCATGGCATTGACGTCAATGTTCTGGATATTGCCGTCATCGCTTTCTTCGGCGTAACGCATGATGTCGTTGGAGATCAGCATCATCGCGTTCCACGGCCGGATGCGTCCCTTCACGCTGGCTTCGCTGCTGTCTTCGTTGGCGAAGTTGTACGAGAAATCCCATTCTTCCGACAGATACTTGCAGAGCAAACGCCCGGCGTTGATGTGCAGCGCCTCGGACATTTCGCTGCGGTGGTCGGAGATATTCGGCAGCACGCAGATGCCGCTGGTGAAGATCGGCTCGAACACAAACGCATGGCCGCTCTTGCTGTCGTGCTCGTCGGCGGGCTTGGTGTCGAACGTCTTGTTCATGTACGAATGTTGCTGGGCCAGGCCGAATTCCGAGGCCATGCCCGAGCCGGTACCGCCGCCGGCGCTGAAGATCGAGAAGTACAGGCGCGACTGGTTGGCCTTGATACCGCAGGAGTCGATCAGGTACGAGTGGATCATCTTCCAGTCAGGGCTGGAGAAACGCTGGGTGTCTTTGTTGAGGATGATCTTGGCCAGGTACTGGCCGAGGATCGGCGCGTTACCGGCGCCTCCGGCATGGACTTCCGAGAGGTCCATGATTTTCATCTTGCTGTAGTCGCGTAAAAAGCCGCTTTTTTCGCCCTTGCGCGAGAAGCGGATGCGCCCGGCGATGTCCTTGTCCAAGTCGCCCAGCATCACCAGCGGCTCCACCAGGAACACGGGTTTGCTGGCCTTGCCGCCGCCCAGGCGCAGGTTGTTGCGGATCCACTGGGCCGGGCTGTAACCCTTGTCCACCGACTTGTCTTCGTTACTGAATTCGTTCAGGTAGAACTTACGCGCGTTGTACACCAGTTCGGCGACGTCCAGCGCGATGTTCGAACCGCAGCGGCCCAGGCCGATCAGGCACACCGAGGGAAACTCCTGCTCGTTGCGCGGGTCGCCGTCGCCTTCCTGCTGGGGCAGGCGCGGGAACACCATGTCGCGCAGGCCGTCGAGGTTGTCGAGGATGCGGTCGGTATTGGTTTCGGTGAAGTACAAGTATTGCTGGGTGGCCAGCGGGCGGGCGCTGCTCAATGACTTTGAGCCTGGGGATTTTTCCGCAGGTGCTGTCGGCAACACGTCGGGGACCACGGTGGCAGAGTTATTTTTGGAAGTCATTGGGCGCCATGTACTTGGACGGATGGCTGGAAGAATTCAAGGAGCCATCACTGAATGGGAGTTCGCGACTTTACAGTGCGTTTTCGTCCGGGACGCTCGGGTTTAACCCTGCTTTTTCAAGGGAAATCGTGACCGGACTCTGATGAATCGGCCGTCTGTCGGGTTTCTTTAAGCAAATGATGGCGAAATGCCAAAGTTTCGGCGTCAGCGAATTGGCCGAATCACCGAAGTGGGGCCGATACGGACCGGGGAGGAGGCTCTGGGGGCTAGCGCATCCTTGGTGCCCGCCACGCTGAACGGGTACAACGGATTACGCATCTGAATGCCCTGGATGACACCGATAACGTCGGCGGCACACACTGCCGGGCTCAATAGGTAACCCTGGACGTAATCGCAGCCATGCTTGAGCAGCAGCTCGAATTGCGCCTGGGTTTCCACGCCTTCGGTCACCACTTGCAGGTGCAGGGTGTGGGCCATGCCGATAATCGCCTGGACGATCTCGATGTCGGCGGTGGACTTGGGGATGTCCTGGATAAATGAGCGATCGATCTTCAAGGTGTTCAGCGGCAAACGCTTGAGGTAGGCGAGGGATGAATACCCGGTGCCGAAGTCATCGATGGCCAGCGAGACGCCCAGCGCACGGATCTGCCGCAACAGGGCGAGGGTGCTGCTGATATTGCCCATCAGTGCGTTTTCGGTGACTTCCAGTTCCAGGCGGTGCGCAGCGATGCCACTGAAACGCAGGGCATCTTCGATCTCATCGGCCAGTTCGTCGCGGGCCAGGTTGAGCGCCGAGCAGTTCACGGCCATGGTCAATTCGGTGTAGCCGCGGTCAGACAACAGGCTCAGGTCATGACAGGCCTGGCGCAATACCCAGTGGTCCAGATCGGCAATCAGCCCATTGTTTTCGGCGATGCCGATAAAACGGTCCGGGGCGAGCAGGCCATGCACGGGGTGCTGCCAGCGCACCAGAGCCTCCAGGCGCGTGACCTTGCCCAGCTTCATGTCGAAGATCGGCTGGTAGAACAGCACCAGTTGGTTGCGCGCGCGCAGGGCGCCGCGCAGTTCTTCTTCCAGTTGCAGTTCGAGGAAGGCGCGGGTTTTCAGGTTGGAGCTGAAGAAGGTCAGGCTGTTACGCCCGGCGTCCTTGGATTGGTACAGCGCCAGGTCGGCGGTTTTCAGCAATTCTTCACCGGTGAGGCCATCATCGGGAAACAGGCTGATACCAATGCTGGTGGTCATCACCATGCGCCGCCCGGCCAGTTCGATGGGCTCTTTCATTTTTTGCATGATGCGCTGCGCCATGTGCCGGGCTTCGTCACGGTGATGGACGCTGATCAGAATGCAGAACTCATCGCCGCCAAACCGTGCGACCACGTCTTCATGGCTGCGCACCGAACCCTTGATATGCGCGGCGAGCACGGTGAGCAACTGGTCGCCCGCATCGTGGCCGAGGCTGTCGTTGATGCGTTTGAAGTGGTCGATATCGAGGAAGATCACCGCCATCATGCCGTGTGACGCGGTTTTTTCCGCCAGTTTCTCGGCAAAGATCTGGTTGAAGCCACGCCGATTGAGCAGGCTGGTCAAGGCGTCAAAATGCGCCACCTGTTGCAGGGAGGCGCGCGCCTGATCCAGTTCGGTGAGCAAGGCGTTGACCCGGCGCAGATCGCGTTCCTTATGTTGCAGCTTTTTATCCGCGAGGGCCGCGCTGACGCTGCTGCCGATCACCAGCAGGGTGATTACCGCCACGGACAGGCCGAGCTGGATGGGGTTGTTGTCCAGTGGCAGCGACAGGTCCGCGCCGGCGGGCACCAGCATGCGCATCGCGGCCATGCCGGTGAAGTGCATGCTCAGGATGCCGGCGCCCAGCACCAGGCTGGCGGCGTACTTGAGCAATTGGTGGAACACCCCGGCACCGTTGCGCAGGTAGCTCGACAGCAGCAGCGCCGCCAAACTGGCACCGATGGCAATACCCACCGAGGCCATGAACAGCCCCGATTCGAAGTACACCTGGGCCTGGGAACGCATGGCCGACATGCCCACGTAGTGCATCAAGGCGATGCCCAGGCCCATCCATACCGATGCCAACAGGTACTGATGGAACCGCAAATGGGTATGGCTGAGGGTTTTCATGGCGAATAGCGATGCGATCATGGCGATCAGCAGCGAGGCGAACGTCATGATCAATTCGTAATGAATGGCGATGGGGGCCTGGAAGGCCAGCATGCTGATGAAGTGGGTGGACCAGATGCCGCCGGCCAGGCAACCGGCGCCGAGCCAGCGCCAGCGGCGACGGGCGGTTGGGTCTTCGACGTGGCCAACCCGTTCAGCCATATCAAGGGTGCCAAAACCCGCCGCACAGGCGACCAGGTAGGCCAGCAGAACCAGGAAGGGGTTATGACTGCAATTGAGTAATAAATGCCCGTTCTCTGGAAGCTCGGTAAAGAAATGCAGACCAAGCCATTCCATAGCATGTCCCGTAAAAGTCGTTGCGCCATTGCCTACAGCAATGGCCTACGACCTCGAGTATAGAAGCCCCGCGGAATTCGCCACGGATAATGGCACTTTGCTCTCAACGATTTTGGCATGCCGGCCATAGCGTTTGATGCTAAGCGCTGATGGGCAGGTCCAACTCGAACGGCATCTCCAGCGGCGCCAGGCCAAAGGCGGCGCGGGCGGCATCGCAATCGACGTTCTGCACGCCCTCGTGCCAGGACGCCTCAAACTCGCGGCAGGTGCTCGACCGTTGCGCGTAGATCGAGCAAGTGGTGCCTTTGCCCACTTCCCCTTCAAGGCTGCAGCAACGCACGGGTTTCTGGTCGGTGCCGATCATCGCCACGCGTGTCGGGTTGATCTGCACCACCAACTCGTCCGGTACCGTCCCGCCGGATGAGGCGCACTCGCCCCAGAAAAAAGACACACGAAAGTGTGAACAGCAGGCACCACAATTCAGGCACGGACTGGCTTCGGACATGGACGTCATCGATAAGAAAAGTAAGAGGGGGGACTACCGGAAGGCTCGCCATTCTATCTGCGCCATGGCCGTTGGGAAGGGGGGCGCACACATATATTTTCGTAGGGAAAGTCCCAGGATCGTGGGTGAAATCATGCCCTATCAGCTTTACGAATCATTACAGACAAGCGCCGCCAGCCTGACTATGTTGCTGATACCGGGCAGGATGCATCGGGCATCGCAGCTCTCATAACAATAAAAGAGACGGACCCATGCAGAACTCGACCCAAGCGGCGAATGCCTGGCGCATTCTGTTCCTGCTGTTCCTCGCCAACCTGTTCAATTTCTTCGATCGCACCATTCCCGCGATCATCATCGAGCCAATCCGCATGGAATGGCACCTGAGCGACTTCCAGCTCGGCATCATCGGCACCGCCTTTACCATCGTCTACGCCATTGCCGGCCTGCCCCTCGGGCGCATGGCCGACACTGGTTCGCGCAGCAAACTGATGGGCTGGGGCCTGTTTGCCTGGAGCGGGCTGACGGCGGTCAATGGCCTGGTCGGCAGTTTCTGGACCTTCTTGCTGGTGCGCATGGGCATCGGTATCGGCGAGGCCAGCTACGCACCGGCCGCCAACTCGCTGATCGGCGACCTGTTTCCCGCCCACCGCCGCGCCCGGGCCATGGGCATCTTTATGCTTGGCTTGCCCCTGGGCCTGTTGCTGGCGTTTTTTACCATCGGCTGGATGGTCAAGGCATTCGACAGCTGGCGCGCGCCGTTCTTTATCGCCGCCGTGCCGGGGATGATCCTCGCGGTGTTCATGTTCTATATCAAGGAACCCAAGCGCGGCGCGGCGGAGACCGTGCAAGTGTCCCAGGAGCGTGTGGACCGCCCGATCCGCCGCGTCCTGGCGGTGCCGACCTTCCTGTGGCTGGTGCTGGCGGGGCTGTGCTTCAACTTTGCCACCTATGCCTGCAACTCGTTCCTGGTGCCGATGCTGCAGCGTTATTTCCTGATGCCGTTGCAGGACGCGGCGGTGGCCACCGGGGTCATCGTCGGCCTGACCGGTTTGGTGGGCCTGACCCTGGGCGGTTGGATTGCCGACAAGATCCATCAACGCGTCGCCAATGGCCGTCTGTTGTTTGCGGCATTCAGCTTGATTGTCTCTACGGTGTGCACTGCCTGGGCTTTGCATGCGGGGCGCATTGAGATTGGCGTGTTTGTCGCGGTATTCAGTGTGGGCTGGCTGTTTGCCTATAACTTCTACACCTGCGTGTACACGGCGATCCAGGACGTGGTCGAACCGCGTCTGCGGGCCACGGCGATGGCGCTGTTTTTTGCCGGGCTGTACTTGCTGGGCGGTGGCATGGGGCCGATCGTGGTGGGGGGCTTGTCGGACCATTTTGCCCATTCGGCGATGTATGCGGCAGGGGCGGAGCAGATGACCGAGGCTTATAAGGCGGTGGGGTTGCATGACGCCATGTACCTGATTCCGGTGGCGCTGTTCTTGACCATGCTGTTTCTGTTCCAGGCGTCGCGGTGTTTTGTGCGGGATGCCAAGAAGATGAAAGAGGGGTTGAGTGCGGTGGAGGTGCCGGGTTCGGCGGTGGCAGCTTGAGACCGAGGTGACTTCATCGCAGGCAAGCCAGCTCCCACAGTTGACTGCATTCCAACGTTGGAACTCGGTCAACTGTGGGAGCTGGCTTGCCTGCGATGAGGCCCGAAAGGCAAATAAAAAAGGCCCGCATTGCGCGGGCCTTCTTGTTTAGCCGGCGACCAGCACTCGAATCGCTTCCAACCGCAGCGCGGCCTTGTCCAGCATCGCCAACCCTTGCTCACGCTGGTTACGCAACGCCACCAACTCACTGTCACGCACAGTCGGGTTGACCGCCTGCAACGCGGTCAACCGCGCCAGTTCTTCGTCGGTGTCCGCCGCCAGGCGACGTTTGGCCTCGGCCACGCGCTCGGCATGTTGCGGGGTGATCTTCTCTTCACCGGCGTTGATCCGTGGCGTCAGTTGGTCGCGCTGAGCCTGGATGAACTTGTTGGCGCTGGCCCGTGGCACGCTTTCCAGTTGGTCGTTGAGGGTCACGAACGACACACGGCCCGACAGGTCATTACCATTGGCATCCAGCAAGCAGCGCAGGGCCGCCGGCGGCAGGTAACGCCCCAGTTGCAGGGCGCGCGGTGCCACCACTTCGCTGACGTAGAGCAGTTCCAGCAACACGGTGCCCGGCTTGAGCGCCTTGTTCTTGATCAGCGCCACGGCGGTGTTGCCCATCGAACCGGACAGCACCAGGTCCATGCCGCCTTGCACCATCGGGTGTTCCCAGGTGATGAACTGCATGTCTTCGCGCGACAGCGCCTGGTTGCGGTCGTAGGTGATGGTCACGCCTTCGTCGTCGCCCAGGGGGAAGCTGGCGTCGAGCATTTTTTCGCTCGGCTTGAGGATCAGCGCGTTTTCCGAATGGTCTTCGCTGTCGATGCCAAACGCATCGAACAGGGTTTCCATGTAGATCGGCAGGGCGAACTGATCGTCTTGCTCGAGGATGTCCTCGACCAGCGCATCGCCTTCGCCGGCGCCGCCGGAGTTGAGTTCCAGCAGGCGGTCGCGGCCGGTGTGCAGCTCTTGCTCCAGGCGCTCGCGCTCGGTGCGGGCCTCATCGATCAGGGCTTGCCACTCGCCGTCGTCGGCGGCTTCCAGCAGCGGCAGCAGGCGTGGGCCGAACTGATGCTGCAAGGCGTTGCCGGTCGGGCAGGTGTTGAGGAAGGCATTCAGCGCTTCGTTGTACCACTGGAACAGGCGCTCTTGCGGGCTGGTTTCCAGATACGGCACGTGCAGTTCGATCACGTGTTTCTGGCCGATCCGGTCCAGACGACCGATGCGCTGTTCCAGCAGATCGGGGTGGGACGGCAGGTCGAACAGCACCAGGTGGTGGGAGAACTGGAAGTTGCGGCCTTCGCTGCCGATCTCGGAGCAGATCAGCACCTGGGCGCCGAACTCTTCATCGGCGAAGTAGGCGGCGGCGCGGTCACGTTCGAGGATGTTCATGCCCTCGTGGAACACCGTGGCCGGAATACCGGAACGCACGCGCAGGGCGTCTTCCAGGTCCATGGCGGTTTCGGCGTGGGCGCAGATCACCAGGACCTTGGTGCGCTTGAGCATTTTCAGCTGGTCGATCAGCCACTCGACCCGAGGGTCGAAGCGCCACCAGCGGTGTTCTTCTTCGATGTCCGGTTGTGCCTGGAAGCTGACTTCCGGGTACAGCTCGGCGTGCTCGCCCAGCGGCAGTTCGAGGTATTCGTCCGGGTTTGCCAGCGGGTAGGCGTGCAGCTTGCGTTCCGGGAAACCCTGCACGGCGGCGCGGGTGTTGCGGAACAGCACGCGGCCGGTGCCGTGGCGGTCGAGCAGCTCACGCACCAGGCGTGCGCTGGCTTCGGTGTCGCCATCGTTGACGGCGGTAAGCAGGGCTTCGCCTTCGTCACCGAGGAAACCCTGGATGGTTTTATGCGCTTTGGGCGACAGGCGACCCTTGTCCATCAGCTCCTGCACGGCCTCGGCCACCGGGCGATAGTTCTCGCTCTCGGCGCGGAAGGCGGCCAGGTCGTGGAAGCGGTTCGGGTCCAGCAGGCGCAGGCGCGCGAAGTGGCTGTCCTGGCCCAGTTGTTCCGGGGTGGCGGTGAGCAGCAGTACGCCAGGGATCACTTCGGCCAGTTGTTCGACCAGTGCGTATTCCGGGCTGGCTTTCTCTTCGTGCCAGACCAGGTGGTGGGCTTCGTCGACCACCAGCAAGTCCCAACCGGCTGCGAACAGCGCGTCCTGGGCCTTCTCGTCGTCCACCAGCCACTCCAGCGCAACCAGGGCAAGCTGGGTGTCTTCGAATGGGTTGGCGGCATCGCTTTCGATAAAGCGTTCTTCGTCGAACAGCGCAACCTGCAGGTTGAAGCGGCGGCGCATTTCCACCAGCCACTGGTGCTGCAGGTTTTCCGGGACCAGGATCAGCACGCGGTTGGCGCGGCCCGACAGCAGCTGGCGATGGATCACCAGGCCGGCTTCGATGGTCTTGCCCAGGCCTACTTCGTCGGCCAGCAATACCCGCGGCGCGATACGGTCAGCGACTTCACGGGCGATGTGCAATTGGTGGGCGATCGGTTGTGCACGCACGCCACCCAGGCCCCACAGCGCGGATTGCAACTGGCGGCTGGTGTGTTCCAGGGTGTGGTAGCGCAGCGAGAACCAGGCCAGCGGGTCGATCTGCCCGGCGAACAGACGGTCGCTGGCCAGACGGAACTGGATGAAGTTGGACAGTTGGGTTTCCGGCAGGGTGACCTGCTCGTTCTGCCCATTGAGGCCGTGGTAGACCAGCAGGCCGTCAACGTCGTCGACTTCCTGTACGGTCATTTTCCAGCCTTCGAAATGGGTGATGCTGTCACCCGGCGAGAACCGCACGCGGGTGAGGGGCGCATTCCGTAGCGCATACTGGCGGGTGTCGCCAGTGGCCGGATAGAGCACGGTCAACAAGCGGCCGTCCTGTGCCAGAACGGTGCCTAACCCCAGCTCTGCTTCGCTGTCACTAATCCAGCGTTGCCCCGGTTGATACTGCTGCGCCATGCTGCCTGACTCCCGCCGTGAAAAAGCCGGCTATCTTAACGGAACACGGCCCTCAGCCAAAGGACTCCTGACAAAAACTACTCCGTTTGCGTGGCTGCGCGGAAGTCGGATCGACGGGTGGCGGGCACTTGGGAGTGTCGACTGGGTCACAGCTTGGCGAGTGCGCGCTCAAGTCGCACTGCGGCGCGCCGACAGCCTGTTGACCAGGAGAGTAAACCTTATGCTGCCACCCATGCTGCCCGTGAGCGTTGTGCCGGTCACGTCACAACTCGATCCGGTGCGCCAGAAGCCGGATATCCCGCCCGTGGTGCCAGTACAACCGGGCTCCAATGAAAGCACCATCGACCTGAAAAACCGTGACGCCGAGCAATCGACCCTGCTGCTGCGCGAAGAACAGCGGCGCCAGCAAGAGCAGCAGAAACGCCGGCGTGAAGCCGACGAAGACCCGGAGCAGCACCTGGCGATTCCGGGGGATGTGCTCAACGCCGACAATACCGTGCCGGTGATCCCGCTGATTGAAGATGCACCGCGCCAGGGCTTATGGGTGGACGTCGAAGTCTAGCCGCGCAATGCCCGCAGGGCGGCCAGCAGCCGCTCGATGTCATCCGCGTTATTGAGTGGGCTGACGGAAATCCGCGCCACGCTGGCCAGGCCGCGTGCCTGCATGTCCAGCGGGGTGTAGGCGACGCCATTGGCGCCGATGTTGATGCCCTGCAAACCCAGCCGCCGTTTCAGTTCAAAGGCGTCCCAACCGGCCAGGTTGAAGGCGATCAGGCCCGATTGGCTGGCGCCCAGATCATGCAAGGCAATGCGAGGGATCTGCCGCAGCGCTTCGCGAATCTGCTGGCTGGTCTGTCCGACGGTTTCCCACACCTGCTCCATACCCACTCGATTTATCTCCTGCAACGCATTGCCCAATCCCGCCAATAAGGCGTAGGACACTTCGCTGGTTTCAAAACGGCGGGCGTCGTTGCGCAGCTCGAAGCCGTCGACCGTCCAGGGCGCGGAAAACACATCGCGTTGGGCCGGGTTCAACTGCGCGAGGAACGCCGGCCGCACATATAGCAGCGCTGTGCCGCGCGGCCCGCGCAGGTGCTTGCGGCCCGCCGATTTGAGCACATCGCAGTGCAGCGCCTGCACATCCACCGGCACCTGGCCGACGGCTTGGCCGGCGTCGATGAAATAAGGGATCGCATGTTTTTTGGCGACCTCGCCAATGGCCTGCGCCGGGTTGATCAGGCCGCCGTTGGCCGGCAGCCAGGTGAGGTCGATCAGCTTCACGTGGGCGTCGATCATGGCTTCCAGCGCCAGCGGGCATACCGCGCCGCTTGCATCGCAGGGGATAACGTCTATGCGGGCGCCGGCTTGCACCGCGAGCTGCATGCTCGCCAGGTTGCCGCCCCATTCATGGCGGCCCACCAGGATTCGGTCGCCCGGCTGCCACGGGGCCAACGCCTGGAACGCCATGTTCCAGGCCGCCGAGCCGCTGCTGGCGAAGGCAATGCACGAAGCCGGCGCATTGAGCAATTGCGCAGCGGCGCGGCGGGCGTTTTCCAATAGCTGGGCGCCATGCTCGCCGGCTTCCATCGGGCCGTCGCGGGCTTCACGGTGCAGTTGCGCGATGATTGCAGCGAGGGTGGCCTGGCTCGGCAGCGAGGCACCGGCATGATTGAAATGCACGATGCCGGATTGGCAGCCTGGCGTGGCGTCGCGCAGCGCTTGGGTGTCGAGCAGGCTCATGGTTGCAGCTCGAAAATCCCGTCCACCTCCACCGCGACACCGGCGGGCAGGCTGGCCACCCCGACGGCGGTGCGCACATGCCGACCCTTGTCGCCGAGGGCATTCACCAGCAGGTTCGATGCACCGTTGGCGACTGCGCTCTGGTGCGTGAATTCGGCGCTGCTGGCGATAAACACCCCCAGGCGTACCGTGTGCACCAGACGTGACAGGTCATCCCCCAGTGCATGGCTCAATTGCCCCAGCAGGCCCAGCGCTGCCAGTTCGGCGGCCTGGGTGCCTTCCTCATCGCTGAGGGATTCGCCCAGTCGCCCGACGTAGGCCGGTTGGCCTTCCACCAGCGGAATTTGCCCGGAGACGAACAGCTGGTTCGCGCTGATCACATAGTTGATGTACTTGGCAGCTGGCTGGCTGGGTGTCGGCAGCGTGAGGCCGAGGGCTTGCACGCGTTCGCGCAGGGAGTCGCTCATGATCAATCCTCGTCGGTAAAAGAGGCTTGAGCATGTCGGCCGGGATCATTGGCGACAAACGGATAGATCTCACTCGACGAATCGAAAAAACTCATGCATCGCGGCAGGCGGCCTTCAGCCATTGGCTGAAACATTCGGCCGCCGCGCCGGCAGGGCCTTGGGGGGCGATCAGCCAGTAGCCGATGTCACTGTGATAGGGCGGCCAGTCGAAGGCTTGCACCAGGCTGCCATCCTTGAGCCGGCGCTCGATCAAGCGGTGGCGGCCCATGGCGATGCCCTGGCCGGCCACGGCGGCTTCGACCACGATGTTGTAGTCGTGCAGCATCACGCGTGGGTGGCTGGCGAGATCGACGTGGTAGTGCGCGGACCAATCGGTCCATTCGAACGGCCGGTGGGAGGTGGCCATCAACAGCGGGCTGTCATGCCGTGCCTTGAACGCCGGGCTGCACACCGGCGAGATCACTTCTGCCATCAGGGGGGTGGCCTGCACATCGGGCCAATCGCCCTTGCCATAACGTATCGCCAGGTCTACTTCGGCGGCGGCGACGTCAGCCAGTTGAATCGCCGGTAACAATTCCACTTGGATATGTGGATACCGATTCAGGAAGTCGGCCAGGCGCGGCGCCAGCCACAAGGTGGCGAAGGAGGCGAGCAGGCCGATGCGCAACACCGTGGTGCTGGGCGCGGCGCGCTGGAAGCGGGTGGCGGCAGCGATGGCATCGAGGGCTGGGCGGATTTCGTCGTAGTAGCGTTGGCCGTCGCCAGTCAGATCAATCGCACGGGTGCGTCGGATAAACAGCGGTTTGCCCAAGTGCTGCTCAAGTTTTTGCACGTGATGGCTCAGTGCGCTCTGGGTCACCGACAACTCATGCGCCGCCTTGATAAAGCTCAAGTGCCGCGCCACGGCCTCAAAGGCGCGTAGGGCCAGCAAGGGCGGAAGGTCCTTGTGCAGTGCCACTTGGGTGCGCTCCGTTGCCTGAGAGAAGTGCCGATTTTGGGCGATGGCCTGCATTTTGTCGCCCGCTGATTTGCCGTCGGGCGGGGCAGGCCGCATTATTGAGGCATTCCCGCCACAACGTAAGCCAAGCCATGAGTGATGACGACAAGCTGATCGACCTGAACGCCGAACGTGCCAAGCGCGTGCACGACCTCAACGACAAGCGCCTGAATGAAGTACGCCAGGCCTTCGAGCACGCCATGCCGTTGGGCAAGGCCAAGAAGAAACCCAAGAACAAACCGAAAAAGCGTTGAAACAGCCTGCATCTGTTGATGCAGGTCAGTTATTCCCCTTCTTTACGCCCCGTTGTGGGCGGCATTGATCCCCGTCAATTTTCCAATCCGCCTTCTCGATTAACTTAGCCCTATCGCAACAGGGCAAGTGCAGGAGGCCGGTCATGTTTTTCGATAATGTGGTGTTTGCCGGGGTGCTGACTGTCAGCCTCATGGTGCTGTTTTTTGTAGGGTTTGGTTTTTTTATCTGGAAAGACGCCAATAAGCGGAAAAAATAGATCTTTCTGGATTACATGAGCACGCAAGGCATTTTGGGCGACTTCGGTCGCCCTTTTTTTTGCCCGTTAGTTCGTGATCGTTCCCACGCTCTGCGTGGGAACGATCATAAAAAAAGGTGCGACCCTCGCGGATCGCACCTTTTTTATTGCAGGCGGCTTATCAGCTACCCAGCGCCTTGGACGCCAGCCAGAACAACCCGGCCGACAGGCCAACGGTGGCTGGCAAGGTCAGTACCCACGCCATCAGGATGGTCTTGACCGTACCGCCTTGCAGGCCGCTTTTGTTCGCGACCATGGTGCCGGCCACACCCGACGACAGTACGTGGGTGGTGGACACCGGCAGTGCAAAGATGTTGGCGAAGCCAATCATGGTGGCCGTGGTGATCTGCGCCGACATGCCCTGGGCATAGGTCATGCCTTGCTTGCCGATCTTCTCGCCAATGGTCAGTACTACACGCTTCCAGCCCACCATGGTGCCCAGGCCCAAGGCCAGTGCAACGGCGAGGATCACCCAGAACGGTGCGTACTCGGTGGTGGCGGTCAGGTCTTTGCGCAGTTTGTCCAGATCGGACTTCTCACGCGCATCCAGGCCCGGCAGCTTGCCGACTTTCTTCGCGGTGTCGTCGAGGCAGAGCAGGTAGCGACGCACTTCAATGCGGTGGTCGGCGGTCAGCGAGTGGTAGTCAGACACACCTTTCAACGTCTCCATCAGCGCGCTGATGGTTGGCTCGGTCTGCTGCGGGTTGCACTGGAACTTGCCCGGCAGGTCGTTCTTCACGCTTTTACCCAGGGCCAGGAACTCGCCGAGGGTGGCATTGTTGCGCTGGTAGAACTGGCTCAAATGCACAGTCGCGTCGCGGGTACGCTCGATCTGGTAGGTGGTGCTGCCCAGGTCGAGGACGAACTGCGCCGGCACGATACCGATGAGCACCAGCATGATCAGGCCGATGCCTTTCTGGCCATCGTTGGAACCGTGCACGAAGCTCACGGCCATGGCGGAGATCACCAGGACCAGGCGGTTCCAGAAGGGCGGGTGCTTCTTGTCGTCAAGCTTGCGGCGCTGGTCCGGCGTCTTGTGCATCTTCGACAGTGGGCGCCACCATTTCAGGCCGATCAGCACCAGGGCTGCGACCAGGAAGCCGGCCATTGGCGAGAACACCAGGGACGCACCGATATCGATCGCTTTCTGCCAGTTCACACCGTCAGCCAGGGGGATATCGTTGATCAGGGCGTTGGCCAGGCCGACACCGAGGATCGAGCCGATCAGGGTGTGGGAGCTGGAGGCCGGGATACCGAAGTACCAGGTGCCCAGGTTCCAGGTGATCGCCGCTGCCAATAGAGAGAAGACCATGGCCAGGCCGTGGCCGGTGTTCACATTGATCAGCAACTCCACGGGCAGCAAGTGCACGATGGCGTAGGCGACACCGACACCACCGAGCAACACGCCGAGGAAGTTGAACACCCCGGAGAAGAACACGGCCAGGTGCGGCGGCATGGCTTTGGTATAGATGACTGTGGCCACCGCGTTAGCGGTGTCATGAAAGCCATTGATGAACTCGAAGGCGAGGACAAAGGCCAGGGCGAGCAGCAGGCTCACTAGAACCCAAGCATCCAGTCCGCTGAATAAATCGATCATGAAGGTTTTCTGACCCGGTCGTAAGGGGGCGCGATTATGCCAGAAAACCTCGGTAATCGATGCACTAGCTGCTCATCGGTAGCAATCTTCATTGAAATGCCAGGGGCGAAAGGCGTCCATCCCAGGGTTTTCGGGGCTTTGGCAAGTCTTTGATTTATAAAGCGAGGGCGCGTTTCTGGGGGGAAATGCCACGAAATCGTCATATCTGAAACATTTGTATGAAATTTCGTTTGCGACGATAGGACGCGCGCCAAATCTATCGCAGCCCTCGGCTGGCAATGCGCCAGCGGAGGTGGCAAGTGCCGCA
This sequence comes from Pseudomonas sp. Marseille-Q1929, assembly GCF_017316265.1. Classification (NCBI taxonomy): domain Bacteria; kingdom Pseudomonadati; phylum Pseudomonadota; class Gammaproteobacteria; order Pseudomonadales; family Pseudomonadaceae; genus Pseudomonas; species Pseudomonas sp. Marseille-Q1929. The sequence continues at coordinate 18,960 of NZ_JAFLWU010000001.1, read as the reverse complement.
GCTCAGGTCGAAGGGCTTATGGCTCTTCGGCCTTGAGTTCCTGTTCAATCTTTTGGATTTCCTGGGCAAACGCCTGATCGAGCAAGCTGGCGCGTTTACGCCAAGGTTTACGCTCGGGTTCAGGTTGCGCGGCGTAGGTGGTGACTTCCCCGCCGTAAACGTCCTTGTAACGTTGTTCCTGGCGCTCAAGTTCCGCGCGCAGTTCATCTTTCGTCACTGTATTACCTAATCTGAGTTGAGTTTGATTGTTGTGCAGTGGCATACCGGAAAGTCGCCTTCAGACTGTTCAAAGTTGAACGGTTTAACGTTCAAGTTCGAGTAATTGCCTGAGGTCGATACTTTAAGCGCTTACTTGTGACCGACGATGCACACTGAATGTGTCGCCTGGCGAGTTCTGGCCCCGATAGTGAAACCGGGTTGACCTCTGCACAGCTTGCAGTATAGCGGCGCATTTTAAGAACACTATCACCATAAAGTTAAAATTTGCCAACTTCGTGTGAGCGTTTTGTTACTTAGGCGCGTCAGTCGATTGCGGAAAATCTGGCGCCAGAAAGTTTTCAGTGCTTGAGCAATAGCTGGATGCCGCAAATTGCGATAATCGGAGGAGTGTCCGATAATCGCCCAGTGTCACTGGCCTGGCGTTGTGCATTGCGCCCCGTGCGGCTTGTAATAGCGGCCAAGCCCGTTGACGGTTGAAAACAAGAAAAAGGACTCATGAAATGAACGATCAATTGCGCAACTCCTTCGCGTCAGTGGCGCCACCGATCGTGGCGTCACCGGCCAAGCGCATCCAGGCGTTTACCGGCGATCCCGATTTCATGACTTCCCTGGCCCGCGGCCTGGCCGTGGTGCAGGCGTTCCAGGAGCGCAAGCGCCACCTGACCATCGCCCAGATCAGCCATCGCACGGAAATCCCCCGCGCCGCCGTGCGCCGTTGCCTCTACACCCTGATCAAGCTCGGCTACGCCACCACCGATGGGCGCACCTATTCGCTGCTGCCCAAGGTGTTGACCCTGGGCCATGCGTACCTGTCGTCCACGCCGTTGGCGGTGTCGGCGCAGCCTTACCTGGACCGCATGAGCGAGCAACTCCACGAAGCCTGCAACATGGCCACCCTCGAAGGCGATGACATCCTCTACATCGCCCGCTCCGCCACGACCCAGCGCCTGATCTCGGTGGACCTGTCGGTGGGCGGGCGCCTGCCGGCGTACTGCACGTCCATGGGGCGCATCCTGCTCGCGGCGCTGGATGACGCATCGCTACAGGACTACCTCGACCACGCCGACCTGCAAACCAAGACCAGCCGCACCCTGACCACACCGGCCGCCTTGCTCGAATGCCTGCAACAAGTGCGTCAGCAGGGCTGGTGCATTGTCGATCAGGAACTGGAGCAGGGCCTGCGCTCCATCGCGGTGCCGGTGTATGACGCCTCCGGCCAGGTGCTGGCGGCGCTCAATGTCAGCACCCACGCCGGCCGCGTCAGCCGCAGCGAGCTGGAGCAGCGTTTCCTGCCGAGCATGCTCAGCGCCAGCCGCGAGCTGAGCGCGCAGTTGTTTACCTAAGCTGTTCGCTGATCGCACAGATCCCGGTTTGATCAATTGACGATGTTTCCCCCGGCTTATTACTGTGCGGCAGCGCTCTAGGGCGCCGCCTCACTCAATAATAATGACGGCCCCAGGTCGTCAACCCGCCCATCGGTGTGGAAATAACAATAATGAATCAACCGTCTGTTGGTACGACCCTGGACGTCCAGTCCTTCATCAATGCCCAGCCACTCTCGCGCTATCAGTGGCGCGTGGTGATCCTGTGTTTCCTGATTGTCTTCCTTGATGGCCTCGACACCGCGGCCATGGGCTTTATTGCGCCTGCGCTGTCCCAGGATTGGGGCATCGACCGTGCCAGCCTCGGCCCGGTGATGAGCGCCGCCCTGATCGGCATGGTGTTCGGCGCCCTCGGCTCCGGCCCGTTGGCCGACCGGTTCGGGCGCAAAATGGTGTTGGTGGGCGCGGTGCTGGTGTTTGGTGCGTTCAGCCTGGCCTCGGCCTACGCCGCCAACGTCGACCAGTTGCTGGTACTGCGCTTTCTCACCGGGCTTGGCCTGGGGGCGGGCATGCCGAACGCCACCACGCTGCTCTCCGAATACACCCCCGAGCGCCACAAATCACTGCTGGTGACCAGCATGTTCTGCGGTTTCAACCTGGGCATGGCCGGCGGCGGGTTTATCTCGGCCAAGCTGATCCCGGCGTTCGGCTGGCACAGCCTGCTGCTGATCGGCGGCATTCTGCCGTTGATCCTCGCGGTGGTGCTGCTGGTGTGGCTGCCGGAGTCGGCGCGTTACCTGGTGGTGCGCAATCGCGGCACCGACAAGGTGCGCAAGACCCTGGCGCCCATCGAGCCGAACATTGTCGCCCAAGCCAGCGACTTCAGCGTGCCCGAGCAAAAAACCGTGAAGGCCCGCAACGTGTTCGCGGTGATCTTTTCCGGTACCTACAGCGCCGGCACCTTGCTGCTGTGGCTGACCTACTTTATGGGCCTGGTGATCGTCTACCTGCTGACCAGTTGGCTGCCGACCCTGATGCGCGACAGTGGCGCGAGCATGGAGCAAGCCGCGTTTATTGGCGCGTTGTTCCAGTTTGGCGGGGTGCTGAGTGCCGTCGGCGTGGGTTGGGCGATGGACCGCTTCAATCCGCACAAGGTCATCGGCACTTTCTATCTGCTGGCTGGGGTGTTTGCCTACGCGGTCGGGCAGAGCCTGGGCAATATCACGCTACTGGCGACCTTGGTGTTGATCGCCGGGATGTGTGTCAACGGTGCGCAATCGGCGATGCCATCGCTGGCGGCGCGGTTTTACCCGACCCAGGGGCGTGCCACGGGGGTGTCGTGGATGCTGGGGATTGGGCGGTTCGGCGCCATCCTCGGGGCGTGGATGGGCGCGACGTTGCTGGGGTTGGGCTGGAATTTCGAGCAGGTGCTGACGGCGCTGGTGATTCCGGCGGCGTTGGCCACGGCGGCGGTGGTGATCAAGGGCATGGTCAGCCATGCGGATGCGACCTGAGGCTTAGCGCCGATCTTATGGCGGCCGGGTTTGTGTGGGAGCTGGCTTGCCTGCGATAGCGGTGGATCAGCACCTGATTCATCAACTGGCACACCGCTATCGCGGGCAAGCCCGCTCCCACAGTGGGGGGGGCTTGCCCGCTCTAGTCTGTGCATTGAGGAAAGTTAGTCAGGCAACAATCGGTTCGATTATCGAACACTTAGTCGATTATCGGATTGTTTGAGCCATATCCCCGACTTAATCTTCAAGGCACTTCGGCGCCACCTCTGCGCCTTTTTCGATCCACACCGGGAGCCCAACCCCATGGCTGAAATGCTCACCCTGACCGACGCGGTAAAGCGTTTCGTGAACGACGGCGATACCGTTGCGCTCGAAGGCTTCACCCACCTGATCCCCACGGCGGCGGGTCATGAAATCATTCGTCAGGGCAAGAAAGACCTGACGCTGGTGCGTATGACCCCTGACTTGGTCTACGACCAATTGATCGGTGCCGGCTGCGCCCGCAAGCTGATTTTCTCCTGGGGCGGCAACCCGGGCGTGGGTTCCCTGCATCGCCTGCGCGACGCGGTCGAGAAGCAATGGCCGCAACCGCTGGAGATCGAAGAACACAGCCACGCCGACCTGGCCAACGCCTACGTCGCCGGCGCTTCCGGCCTGCCGTTTGCGGTGCTGCGTGCCTACGCCGGTTCCGACCTGCCCAAGGTCAACCCACTGATCAAGACCGTGACGTGCCCGTTCACCGGTGAAGTACTGGCGGCCGTGCCGTCGGTGCGTCCGGATGTGACGGTGATCCACGCGCAAAAGGCCGACCGCAAGGGCAACGTGCTGCTCTGGGGCATTCTGGGTGTGCAGAAGGAAGCGGCCCTGGCGGCCAAGCGTTGCATCGTTACCGTCGAAGAAATCGTCGATGACTTGAACGCACCGATGAACAGCTGCGTATTGCCGACCTGGGCCCTGACTGCGGTGTGCCACGTACCCGGTGGTGCGCATCCGTCCTACGCCCACGGCTACAACGAGCGCGACAACCGCTTCTATCAGGCGTGGGATCCCATCGCCCGCGACCGTGAGACCTTTACCGCCTGGATCGATGAATACATCCACGGCACCGCCGACTTCAGTGAATTCCAGGCCAAGCTGGCCACTGCACAGGAGGCCAAGTAATGGCTTACTCCACCAACGAAATGATGACCGTCGCCGCCGCGCGTCGCCTCAAGAATGGCTCCGTGTGCTTTGTCGGCATCGGCCTGCCCTCCAAGGCCGCCAACCTGGCGCGCCTGACCTCGTCGCCGGACGTGGTGCTGATCTACGAGTCCGGCCCGATCGGCGCCAAGCCGAGCGTGTTGCCGCTGTCCATCGGTGATGGCGAACTGGCGGAAACCGCCGACACCGTCGTCCCTACCGGTGAGATCTTTCGCTACTGGCTGCAAGGCGGGCGCATCGACGTCGGTTTTCTCGGCGCGGCGCAGGTCGATCGCTTCGGCAACATCAACACCACCGTGGTCGGTGATTACCACCAACCCAAAGTGCGCCTGCCGGGTGCCGGTGGTGCGCCGGAGATTGCTGGCTCCGCGAAGAGCGTGCTGATCATCCTCAAGCAGTCGGCGCGTTCGTTTGTCGATAAGCTGGATTTCATCACCTCGGTTGGCCACGGCGAGGGCGGCGACTCACGCAAGCGTCTGGGCCTGCCGGGCGCCGGGCCTGTAGGGATCATTACCGACCTGTGCATCATGGAGCCGGAAGCCGGCACCCATGAATTTGTCGTCACCGCGTTGCACCCTGGGGTGACCCGCGAGCAAGTGGTCGCCGCCACCGGCTGGGCGATTCGTTTTGCCGAACAGGTCAGCACCACCGCCGAACCGACAGACCTGGAACTGACTGCCCTGCGTGACCTTGAAGCGCGCACTGCGGCGGCCCACGGCCAAGCGCCTGGAGAAGCCTGATGCGCGACGTATTTATCTGTGACGCGATCCGCACGCCCATCGGCCGTTTCGGCGGTGGCTTGGCCACCGTGCGTGCCGATGACCTGGCGGCCCTGCCGATCAAGGCGCTGATCGAGCGCAACCCCACGGTGGATTGGACCGCAGTGGATGAGGTGTTCCTCGGCTGCGCCAACCAGGCGGGCGAAGACAACCGCAACGTCGCGCGCATGGCGCTGTTGCTGGCGGGCCTGCCGGAAAGCATTCCGGGCGTGACCCTCAACCGCCTGTGCGCCTCGGGCATGGACGCCATCGGCACGGCCTTTCGCGCCATCGCCAGCGGCGAAATGGAACTGGCGATTGCCGGCGGCGTGGAGTCGATGTCCCGCGCACCATTCGTGATGGGCAAGGCCGGCACGGCGTTTTCGCGCGACATGAAGCTGGAAGACACCACCATCGGCTGGCGCTTCATCAACCCGTTGATGAAGGCCCAATACGGCGTGGACGCGATGCCGCAGACCGCCGATAACGTTGCCGATGACTACAACGTATCCCGCGCCGACCAGGACGCCTTCGCCCTGCGCAGCCAGCAACGTACCGCTGCCGCGCAAGCCGCTGGGTTCTTCGCCGAGGAAATCGTGCCGGTGCGGGTCGTCCATAAAAAAGGCGAGACCCTGGTGGAACACGATGAGCATCCACGGGACACCACCCTGGATGCCCTGGCCAAGCTCAAACCGGTGAACGGCGCGGACAAGACCGTGACGGCCGGCAATGCGTCCGGCGTGAACGACGGCGCTGCGGCCTTGATCCTCGCGTCCGCCGAAGCGGTGAAAAAACACGGCCTGACCGCCCGCGCGCGCGTATTGGGCATGGCCAGCGCCGGCGTTGCGCCGCGAGTGATGGGCATCGGCCCGGTGCCAGCAGTACGCAAGCTGGTGGAACGCCTCGGTCTGGCGGTCACCGACTTTGACGTCATCGAACTCAACGAAGCCTTCGCCAGCCAAGGCTTGGCGGTGCTGCGTGAACTGGGCATCGCCGACGACGCGCCGCAGGTCAACCCGAACGGCGGCGCCATCGCCCTCGGCCACCCGCTGGGCATGAGCGGCGCACGGCTGGTATTGACGGCCCTGCACCAATTGGAAAAAACCGGCGGCCGCAAAGGCCTGGCGACCATGTGTGTGGGCGTCGGCCAAGGGTTGGCCCTGGCGATTGAACGCATCTAATAAGAGAGGATTGCTCCATGAGTGACAAGCCCGGTTACCGGCGCCCGCAAGCGGGCACCCAACCTGATTACCTGCACCCGGCCTACCAATCGACGAACGTGCGTTCGCCGTCGCAGCCGTTGGTGTTTCTGCCCCATTCCTTGTCGGAGATCACCGGCCCGACCATCGGCGCCGAGCGCATCAACGCGAAGGACAACGACCTGACCGCCCAGCATGACGGCGAGCCCCAGGGCGAGCGCATCATCATTCACGGGCGTGTACTCGATGAAAACGGCCTGCCCGTGCCGGGCATCCTGGTGGAGATCTGGCAGGCCAACGCCGCCGGTCGCTACAACCACAAGCGTGACCTGCACGACGCGCCGCTGGACCCGAACTTCACCGGCACCGGCCGCACCGTCACCGACGCCGACGGCTGGTATCAGTTCCAGACCATCAAGCCCGGCGCCTACCCGTGGGGCAACCACCACAACGCATGGCGCCCGGCGCATATCCACTTTTCGCTGTTCGGCCCTAGCGTGCTGACGCGTCTGGTCACGCAGATGTACTTCCCCGGCGACCCGTTGCTGGAATACGACCCGATCTACAACTGCGTGCCGGACACCAGCGCCAAGGAACGCTTGATCGCCCGTTTCGACCTGGAAAAAACCATTCCTTCCTATGCCCTCGGCTACCGCTGGGACATCGTCCTGCGCGGCCGCGACGCCACGCCGATGGAGAAATGAGATGACACTCAACGCGACCACGTCCCACACCGTCGGGCCGTATTACCACATCGGCCTGACCTGGCTGAACCGCGAAGACCTGACCACCGCTGCCACCCTGGGTGAGCGCGTGGCGATCAGCGGGCAAGTGCTGGACGGCAACGGTGATGTCGTCAATGACGCCATGCTGGAAGTCTGGCAGGCCAACGCCGCCGGCAAATATGACCACCCGGAAGATGAGCAGGACAAAGCGCTCGACCCGAACTTCGAAGGCTTTGGCCGGGTGCCGGTAGATGGGGAAGGGCGCTTTCGCTTTACCACCATCAAGCCGGGTGCGGTGCCGGGGTTGAAGGGCACGACCCAGGCGCCGCACCTGGTGGTGCTGGTGTTTGCCCGTGGCCTGGTGAAGCACTTGCTCACGCGGATTTATTTTGACGGCGAGCCGATGAATGGGGATGACCCGTTGTTGGCGTGTGTGCCGGCTGCGCGGCGTGAGACTTTGATTGCCCAGCAGGATGCAGCGGGGGTGCATCAGTGGAATGTGGTGTTGCAGGGGACCGATAAGGAGACGGTGTTCTTCGATTATTGAGTGGGCCTTGAGGGCCTCATCGCAGGCAAGCCAGCTCCCACCTTTGACTGTGTTCACAACTCAAAATGTGGGAGCGGGCTTGCCCGCGATAGGGCCCTCCCAAGCAACACACCTCCAAAGGTCTTGTTGCGGAACGAGCTTGTTGCAAAGTATGTCTAGGCTATAACCGTTCCCACTGAGTGAAAAAATCATGACAACAACCACCAGTCACTACACCGGAGAAGAACGCCGCAAACGGATTTTTGCGATTGTCGGGGCTTCCTCCGGCAACCTCGTCGAATGGTTCGACTTCTACGTCTACGCCTTTTGCGCCATCTACTTCGCCCCCGCCTTCTTTCCGTCGGACAACCCCACCGTACAGCTGGTGAATACGGCCGGTGTATTCGCCGCCGGTTTCCTGATGCGGCCCATCGGCGGCTGGCTGTTCGGGCGAGTGGCCGACAAGCACGGCCGTAAAAACTCGATGATGATCTCGGTGCTGATGATGTGCGCCGGCTCCCTGGTCATCGCCTTTTTGCCGACCTATAACGACATCGGTGTCTGGGCGCCGATCCTGCTGCTGATCGCGCGCCTCTTCCAGGGCCTGTCGGTGGGCGGCGAATACGGCACCACCGCGACCTACATGAGTGAAGTGGCCCTCAAGGGCCAGCGTGGCTTCTTTGCCTCCTTCCAATACGTGACCCTGATCGGCGGCCAACTGCTAGCGGTGCTGGTGGTGGTGATCCTGCAACAGATCCTCACTGAGGAAGAACTGCGTGCCTGGGGCTGGCGGATTCCGTTTGTGATCGGTGCCATAGCGGCGGTGATCTCCCTGTTGCTGCGCCGCACCTTGAAAGAAACCACCAGCAAGGAAATGCGCGAAGACAAGGACGCCGGCAGCATTGCCGCACTGTTTCGCGACCACAAGGCGGCGTTTATCACGGTGCTGGGCTACACCGCTGGCGGTTCGCTGATTTTCTACACCTTCACCACTTACATGCAGAAGTACCTGGTGAACACCGTCGGCATGCACGCCAAGACGTCGAGCTACATCATGACCGGCGCGCTGTTCCTGTATATGTGCATGCAACCGGTGTTCGGCATGCTCGCGGACAAGATCGGCCGGCGTAACTCGATGCTCTGGTTTGCCGGCCTTGGCACCTTGTTCACCGTGCCGATCCTGCTCACCTTGAAAACCGTCAGCAGCCCGTTCCTGGCCTTTGTGTTGATCACCCTGGCCTTGGCGATTGTCAGCTTCTACACCTCCATCAGCGGTCTGGTGAAAGCGGAAATGTTCCCGCCCCAGGTGCGCGCCTTGGGGGTTGGCCTGGCGTATGCGGTGGCCAATGCGATCTTTGGCGGTTCGGCGGAATTCGTCGCGCTGAGCCTCAAGTCCATCGGCATGGAAAACAGCTTTTATTGGTACGTCACGGCGATGATGGCGATCGCTTTCCTGTTCAGCTTGCGCTTGCCGAAACAGGCGGCGTATTTGCATCACGACTTGTAAGGGACGGGTTATGACACTGCGCACGAGCAATCAACTGTTCGACGCTTACTTCACGGCGGGCAGCATGGCCGAGGTGTTCTGCGATCAGGGACGCTTGCAGGGCATGCTGGATTTTGAAGCGGCGCTGGCTCGGGCCGAGGCGAAGGTCGGGTTGATCCCGCAAACAGCCGTCGCGCCGATTGCCCAGGCTTGCCTGGCCTCGCTGTACGACGTCGATGCCCTCGGCGTGGCGATTGCCACGGCGGGCAATTCGGCGATTCCGCTGGTGAAGGCGCTGGGCAAGTTGATCGCCAGTGAAGACGCTGGCGCTGAACGTTATGTGCATCTGGGTGCCACCAGCCAGGATGTGATGGACACCGGCCTGGTGCTGCAACTGCGTCAGGCGCTGGCGCTGATCGAAACGGACCTGGCGCGCCTGGGCGATATCCTCGCCGCCCAGGCCCAGCGGTATGCCGACGTACCGCTGGCCGGACGTACCTGGTTGCAGCATGCGACGCCAGTCACGCTGGGGATGAAAATCGCCGGTTGGCTGGGGGCGGTGACCCGCAGCCGTCAACGCCTGGCCGAGCTGAAACCGCGTTTGCTGGTGCTGCAGTTTGGCGGCGCCTCCGGCACGCTGGCCGCCCTTGGCGAACACGCACTGCCGGTGGCGCAAGCCTTGGCCGACGAGTTGCAACTGAGCCTGCCGGAACAACCCTGGCACACCCAGCGCGATCGCCTGGTGGAGTTCGCCAGCGTGCTCGGCCTGATCGCCGGTAGCCTGGGCAAACTGGGGCGCGACATCAGCTTGTTGATGCAGACCGAAGCGGCTGAGGTATTTGAACCTACTGCGCCGGGCAAAGGCGGCTCGTCCACCATGCCGCACAAACGCAACCCGGTGGGCGCCGCCGTGCTGATCAGCGCCGCCACCCGCGTGCCCGGCCTGGTGGCGACGATGTTCAGCGCCATGCCTCAAGAGCACGAACGCAGCCTGGGCCTGTGGCATGCCGAATGGGAAACCCTGCCGGAGATCTGCCGGCTGGTGTCCGGCGCGCTGCAACAGGCGTTGCTGGTGAGCGAAGGCTTGGAAGTGGACGCGCAGCGCATGGCCCACAACCTCGACCTGACCCAAGGCTTGGTGTTGGCCGAAGCCGTGAGCATCGTGCTCGCCCAACGCCTGGGCCGTGAGACCGCACACCATCTGCTGGAACACTGCTGCAAACGCGCCGTCGCCGAAGGGCGGCACTTGCGTGCGGTGCTGGCGGACGAACCCCAGGTCACCGCCGAACTGTCGGCGGCCGAACTCGACCGCCTGCTCGACCCCGCCCATTACCTGGGGCTGGCCCGCACTTGGGTCAGCCGCGCCGTAACCGAACACTTCTCTTGAGGAGACCACCGTGGCCTTTGTAAAACTCGCCGACGGCGAACTGCATTACCAACTGGACGGCCCCGTGGACGCGCCGGTCTTGGTGCTGTCCAACTCCCTGGGCACCGACCTGCACATGTGGGACATCCAGATCCCGGCATTCACCGAGCACTTTCGCGTGCTGCGTTTTGATACCCGTGGCCATGGCAAATCCCTGGTCACCGAGGGGCCGTACTGCATCGAGCAGTTGGGGCGTGACGTAATCGCACTGCTCGATGCGCTGGATATCCAACGCGCGCATTTCTGTGGCTTGTCCATGGGCGGCTTGATCGGCCAGTGGCTGGGCATCAACGCGGGCGAACGTCTGAATCGCCTGGTGGTGTGCAACACCGCTGCCAAGATCGGCACGCCAGAGATCTGGAACCCGCGTATCGAGATGGTCCTGCGCGACGGCGCGGCGGCAATGACCGCCCTGCGTGATGCGTCGATTGCGCGCTGGTTCACCGCCGACTTTGCGGCGGCCAACCCGCACCAGGCCAAGCAGATTACCGACATGCTGGCCGCCACATCCCCCGAGGGTTATGCCGCCAACTGCGCCGCCGTGCGCGATGCGGATTTTCGCGAGCAACTGGCGTCGATCAAGGCCCCGACCCTGGTGATTGCCGGTACCGACGACGCGGTTACGCCACCGGAGGGCAGCCACTTTATCCAGAACCATGTGCAGGGCGCCGAATACGCCGAGTTCTATGCGGCGCACCTGTCCAATGTCCAGGCCGGTACTGCGTTCAGTGATCGGGTTATCGAATTTTTGCTGGCCCACTGAGGAGTTTTTTTGTGGACGAGAAACAACGTTACGCCGACGGCCTGCAAGTGCGCCGCGAAGTGCTGGGCGATGCCCACGTCGACCGCAGCCTCAACGCCCTGACCGAGTTCAACAGCGAGTTCCAGGACATGATCACCCGCCACGCCTGGGGTGATATCTGGACCCGTCCCGGCCTGCCTCGGCACACCCGCAGCCTGATCACCATCGCAATGCTGATCGGCATGAACCGCAATGAAGAACTCAAGCTGCACCTGCGCGCCGCCGCCAGCAATGGCGTGACCCGCGCCGAAATCAAGGAAGTGCTGATGCAGAGCGCGATCTACTGTGGGATCCCGGCGGCAAATGCCACTTTTCATTTGGCGGAGTCGGTGTGGGATGAGTTGGGGGTTGAATCGAGGGGTTAGCACATTGGCCAAGCCGTGCCGGAATGCCTTTGGATATTCCGGCGCAGCGTTTATCTAAAAGGCGATCGTGTCTTATCAATAGTCCCCTAAGTAAGATTCCCGTAATGGCACGCCCATTTCCCGGCGAAGTGCATTTTCATTAAAAGGATCCGGGTTGGTATTGGTAGGCGGTGTTGTCGGGTCATCGTCGAAGTCAAAGGGGGCAGCGCTCGTCGGTAAGCCAATGGCTTGCAGCTCAACGTTGCGCTCCATGCCCACGTTCCCAGAAAAAACCGTGCCGGTTTTAAAGTTGTAGGCGTGCGCCAGTTCGTGGAAGAGGTAGGTGATTGGCAGGGTGTTTTCATTAAAGTAACGGGGGTTGTAAATCAGGGTGCCCATGGGGATCGGCTCACCACGCTTGCCCGCGACGATCATTCCAATGTTTGGATCGTCCTTGAGGTCTTGCGTGTTTCCCTGTGCCCTGAGTTGGTTTATGTATTCGCTATTTGGCAGGTAATAACTGTTCTCTTCGGATTCCCCCTCAATTACTTTGATAGGGGCGCCGCTGCGCTGCGCCAATGCATCCAGTTCGCTCAACATCTTTTGACCGGCGGGGGAGCTGCGTAGCATTTCAAGGTCGTCTTCGAAGCGTTGTTTGAACTCCGTCGAACCTTCGATCGAAAATGCGGCAGAACCGGCTGAACTGGGCGTGATCCGATGGCGTTCTGTGCTGGGGGTTCGTAACACCGCATCGGTATCTTTAGTAAAAATCCGGTTTTCCTCACCTGTTGCCCTGATCCTGTTTTGGCCACTGCCGGAATAGAAGGTCGTGTGGCCATTTCCTAGCAGAACATTATTGCCTCGGCCACTGTTGATGACGGTCTGACTCGATCCGGCGCGTATATAGTCATCATCGTTGCCCCCGTCCAGGTAAGCTTTGCCAGCCCCTGCTCCCATGTGACCATAGAGGCGGTCTCGACCATTGTTGCCGTAGATCACGCTTTTGCCCGTGCCTGCGTGGATCACATCGTCATCATCATTGCCTTCTGCATAGCCAAGGCCGCTGCCAAGACTGATGAAGTCCTTTCCTTTACCTCCAAAGGCCCTGATGGCGCCGCTCCCCAGCGCGTTGATTTCGTCATCACCGTCGCCGCCGTCGATTGTCACGTCCCAGTCAACCGCGGGGTCGATGGTGACTTTGTCATCGGCGCCCAAGGTTTTGATTACCAAGACTTGATCCGCTTCGAGTTTCAAGTCGTAGTGTTTTCCGTTGACTATAAGATTGCCGTTTGCAGCGTTTTTTACATGGACGGTGTCTGCGGCATTGCTGGTTGTAATAACCAGTTGGTCGATAAGCTGTTCCGATCCATAGGCGCTGTCGTTGTCATAACTGACGGTGCAGGTTCGAGTCACTTCGATCGTGTCATCCTTGAACAGCGGGTGATATTCGACTTGCCTGACTTGTCCAGGTAGCTGATCGGTAGTGAGTCTGGATTTTCCAGCCAGGTTCAACGGGGCTGGGGCTTCGCCCCTCTCAACCCGTAACTTGTTGTATCTCGTCAGGCCGAGTAGCGACATGCTAGTGAAGCGGCTTCCATCTATTTCTAAGGGGGGGTCCTGTTGTTTCTGGGCGTGCGCCGAGGAGGGATGAGGGCGCGGGTCCGTAGATAACGGTAGGTGCGTATCAAGCTTCATGACTTGTCTCCGTTGCGTGGGTTTACGCATTCACATGCGTATAGGCAACTGAGTGGAGAAGTGCATGAGCGCGTTCCCAGATACAAGCGCAATAGATTGGGTAATTTTTACCTAGTGTGAGTCGGCATCCCACACCCAATTCCACACGCCCGGCAGATGCACCTCGTCACTCACCGCCTTGACCGTGCGCGCCAGCGCCGCCCGTTGAAGCTGGGCCGTGTCGGTATAGAACGGCTCGGCCGCCGTCTTCATGCCGTTGATCCGGGCGCTGTCCAACAGGATCTGCAGGTACTCCTGCATATGGCGCGCGGTGTAGCGGTTGATGTCGTGGAAGGTCACCACCACCGGTATCACGCCGTCCACCGTCGGCAATTCCCCCAACGCAATGCGCTCGCGCACCACCGACAGTTGCCGGTACAGGTTGGCTCGGCGGCGCGGGCTGCCGTTGAAACCCCAGATCTTGCCGTCATTGGCGCTCAGGTCCGTCAGCAGCACGTGCATGCCATGACGCTGATAGGCGGCGAAGGTGCGGCGGTCGTAGTTCCAGAACGGCGGGCGCACCAGCACGGGCGGGCTGCCGGTGATCGTGGCAATGTCCGAGGCGCCTTGGGTGAGGGTGCTTTCCAGTTCGGCGTCGCTCAGCCAGCGATGGTTGGTGTGAAACCCCGTGGCCGTGTGGAAGGCCAGGATGTGCCCGCTGGCGTACTCGCGTTCCATGGTCTTGCGCCCACGTGAGCTGCCACCGGCGCGTGACGATTCGGTCTGTAGGAAGAATACCGCCTTGATCCCCGGCAACACGGGGTTGTGTGCCAGGTCGGCGATCACCGAGCGGCTCGGGTTGTTGTAGCCGGAAGCACTGGGGCCGTCATCGAAGGTCAGCAGGAAACGGATCGGCGCCTGGGCTTGCAGGCGTTGCTCGGTGTGCGGCGTGAGGGCGATGGGTGCGCCGATGCAGCCGCTGAGGCTCAAGGCCAGGGCAAGCAGGGCGGATGCGATGGCGAAGGATTTCATGGTGTGCACGGGCTCGGATAAAGGCCGCTACGGGGTGGATCAGCAGCGGCAGGCGCGCACCATACAGCAAGATCGGCTGTGTAAGGTTACAGGCTGACAAACGAGCGTTGCTAAGGGTCAGCCGACGTATCGGGTGCGCAATGGCCGACCCATTTCTGCGTGCAACGCATTTTCGTTGAAGGGCTCGGGGTTGGTCGTGGTTGCCGGGGTGGCGGGGTCGTTATCGAAATCGAACGGTTGGGCGTCTGCGGGAAGGCCGATGGCCTGACGTTCGTCGTTGGCCACGTAGGTGGGGTAATCGCCTTGCCCACCTTCCTGGGTAATACCCGGCAAGAAGGTGCCATTAGCTCCGTTATAGGCATGGGCCAGTTCGTGGTAGAGCGAGGTGATGGGGGGCGCAACATCGCCAGGCGTGAGATGCAGGGATGAGCGGTTGTAGGCGATTTTGGCCTGGGTGGCGCGCGAGCCCGGAAGTCCGTTGCGGATCACGCCGTTGATGGTGTCGTCTTGATCGACCGGGCCAAGCCGCTGGCGCGCGGTCAGTTCCTCGCTGCCGAAGACATACTGGCTATCGTCTACAGCGGTTTCCTCGCTGATCGTCACTGGCGCGCCGTTTCTGGCGGCGGCAGCGTCCATCTCCCTCAGCATCGCCTGGCCGTTGGGTGAGCCGCGCAACATTTCGATGTCATCTGCCACGCGTTGCCTGAACGCGTCTGACCCTTCGGCTTTCAGGCCCTGGGCGCCGGCCCTGTTGGGTGTCAGCAGGGTGACGGGCGAAAGGCGAGTGCCGTAGAAACGGTCGGTGGGTTTGCCGAAAATCCGCTGCCTGCCATCATGGGCGAAGACCGTATCGCGACCCAGGCCGGTATAAAAAGTGGTGCGGTCATGGCCCACCATCACATCGTTGCCCTGGCCGCCGTTGATGACGGTGTGGCCATTTCCGGCGTACAGGCGGTCGTCGCCCCGGCCACCGTCCAGGTAGCTTTGCTTGCCGGAGGTGCCCGGCCCGGCATACAAGCGATCATTGCCATTGTTGCCGTACATCACGTGGCTGCCGGTGCCGCCGATGATCAGATCGTCGCCCTCATTGCCTTCGGCGTAGCCTGTACCGTCGGCCAGGTGCAGGGTGTCGTTGCCGGAGCCGCCGTACAGCCATGTCGCGCCGCCGCCGGCCTGGGCGTCGTCGTGACCGTCACCCGCCTCAATCTTTACGTCAAGCCTGACATCGTGGTCGATTTTCACCGAGTCGTTGCCCCCTTGCGTCTTGATGTGGAGCAGGGGCGCCGGCCCATCCTTTTGCGCTGACGATTTGAAGGTGTATGACCGGCCATTGACACAAATGGCCACCTGGCCATCCGCTCGCTTGCTGACGTGCACCACGTCCGGGCGATCGCCGGTTTCAATCAGCAGGGTATCGCGCAGTATCGCGGGTTGGCCGGGCTGCGCCAGGTCCCAGGTGATAACGCGGCTGGCGTGCAGGTTGGCATCCTTGAGCAACGTCGTGGCTTGGGTCTGGACAGGGTCTTGCAGAGGCTGGAGTGAAGGAGGTGGGGCAAGCAAATCGGCGATGTTCAAGGGGCAGCCCTCAGCGTGAGCACATAGAGCCTGCCGTCACTGACGGCAGGTGGACACCTCTACATTCGCGATTGAGCGGGATTGGTTCCGCTTGCCATGCACACCCATTGTGCCGCGAGTTTGCAATCGGCTGATGCTGCGCATCCTGTTGCCCTGGCTGTTGTTCAGGTGTCAGCTGTAGCGGGTTCGCAAGGGCTTGCCCATTTCTTTGTTCAAGGTGTTTTCGGTAAAGGGCGCCTGGTTGGTTGAGGTGGGTGGGGTGGAAGGGTCATTATCGAAGTCGAAGGGTGACGCGCTGGTCGCCAGGCCGACGGCTTGCAGTTCGTCGTTGGGTACGGGCCTGCGATCAGAGGGATCGCTCATGCCGGGCAGGAATGTCCCGTTGGCGCCATTCCAGGCGTGCGCCATCTCATGGTAGAGCTGGACCAGCGGCATGGACGGGGTATCGTTGCCGTAGATGTGCGCCGGGTTGTAGAAGATCGTCGCTTTGTCTGCGCGGGAGCCGGCGACGCCCTCCTTGATGTAACCCAGCCTCGGATCGTCCCGCCCATCGGGATGCTGGTGGGCTTCTTCCAGTTTTTGTAATTCGGTGCTCCAGAAGTCGTAGGTATTATTGGGCTCACTGGTTTGCACAATATCGACAGGGCTGCCATTTCGCAGCGCCGCCTGATCCAGTGCCTCCAGCATTTTCTGCCCCTGGGGCGACGCGCGCAGCAACGCGAGATCATCGTCGACCCGTTGTTTGAATTCAGGAGACCCTTGGATGTTGAAGGCTTGTCGGCCTGCTTGGCTCGGGGTGAGCGGCGTGATGATTGACGCCTCGGCGCCGAACAGTCGGTCTGTCGTTTTTGCATGAATACGCGCCTTGCGGCCCTCGGCCCGCACGGTATCGTGCCCCTCGCCGGTATAAAAGGTGGTGTCGTCGTGGCCGACCATCCTGTCGTTACCCAGGCCGCCATTGAGTACTGTATGACCACTGCCTGCGTATAACTGGTCTTCACCCGCGCCGCCATCCAGATGGCTGTATTTACCGGCTGGCCCGCTGCCTGCGTACAGGCGATCGTTGCCGTTGTTGCCGTACATGACTGCGTGGCCCGAGCCCCCGGCAATCGTGTCATCACCTTCATTGCCTTCTGCATAGCCCACACCGTCGCCAAGGCGAATATGGTCGTTGCCGCGCCCCCCATAAACGCTGGTATAGCCGCCCCCCGCCTGGACAGTATCGTCTCCGTCGCCGGCATCGATTCTCACGGCAATGCTGACATTGGGGTCGATGGTAATCCGATCGTCACCCCCCCCCGGCCTTGATGTGCAGGAGGGGCCGGACCGGTGAATGGGCATCGCCAGTTGGAAACGCGTAGTACCGCTCATTTACGTGTGCATACACCTGCCCGTTGGCGTGTTGGCCGATATGAATCCGGTCAGCGTTCCCACCCGTTTCGAGCAGAAAAATCTCCTCCAGGGTGTCAGGGCGTGCCGGGTCTCTGTACCCCTCGATCAGGACTCGGCTGGTACGCACATTACCGTCGTCCACCCATACCTGGGTTTTGGTCCGAATCAGGGGCGCTTCAGCAGGCGGGGGAAGCGGGGCGTTGCCGGCTTGGGGAAGTGCTGGCGCGATAAAATGGCTGTGGGGTGAAGTGATAGAGCGCATTTGACGGCTACCTTTTAGGGTTTCTGTTATTTGCAGCTGCGTTGTGTGTGGCGCAGATACCCGTCAGTCGAGCAATGGGCGCGAGACGTTCCCCCTTCAGTTGAACCAAATTGCTACCCAAACAGCCGCGCCACATTGATGCGCGGCTTTAGTTTGGGGTTATGGGGCGGCTTACAGCAGACTGATCGGGTAACTGACGATCAACCGGTTTTCATCAAACTCATTGTTGCTGTAGTCGCGGCGCATGCTGGAGTTGCGCAGGCGCACCGTGAGATTTTTTGCCACGCCGCTCTGCACGGTGTAGCCCACTTCGCTTTCGCGGCCCCATTCCTTGCCGTCGGTGATTAAGCCTGTGTGCACGTTGCTGCCGCTGATGTAGCGATTCATCAGGGTCAAGCCCGGCACGCCGAGGGCGGCGAAGTTGTAGTCGTGGCGCAGTTGCCAGGATTTTTCCTGGGCGTTGTCGTAGCTGGAGTTATAGCTGTCGTTGGCCAGTGTGCCGCCGCTGGTGCCGTTGACGCGCATCCAGGCGTTGTTGCCGGTGAGTTTTTGCAGGCCGACGTAGAAGGTGTTGCCGCCGTATTTGGCCGAGAACAGGCCGGACCAGGTCTTATTGTCCAGGCTGCCGGCGCGGGCGCTGCCGTCGTCCTTGCCGTAGAAGAAGCCAAGGTTGGCGCCCAGGGTCCAGGCGCCCAAGGGCTGGCTGTGGATCAGGTTGACGAACTGCTGGCGGTAGATGTCCTTGAGCTGGGCGTTCCACAGGCCGACCTGGGTGCGTTTGTCGTTGAACGCGTATTCACCGCCCTGGAAGTTGAAGCGGTCGGAGATGAAGGCGGTTTTACCGACCATCGACATGTCGTTCATGCTGCTGTCGTCACGCGGGCTGTTGGCGCGGAACTGGCCGCCGTAGAGGGTCAGGCCGTCGATTTCCTTGGAGGTGATCTGCCCGCCGCGAAGGGTTTGCGGCAGGGAGCGGCCGTCGTCTGCGCGCAGGATCGGCAGCACCGGCATCCATTCGCCGACCTTCAATTCGGTCTTCGAGATCTTCGCCTTGAACGCCACGCCCAGGCGCCCGAACTCATCCGCCGGGCGGCCATCGTGGTCCAGCGGCAGCAACTGGGTGCCGCCGGTGCCGCGTCCGCCATCGAGCTTCAGCGAGTACATGCCCAGCACATCCACGCCAAAACCCACCGTGCCCTGGGTGAAGCCGGACTTGGCGTCGAGGATGAAACTCTGCGTCCACTCCTGCGCGCCGCCCTGGGCCTTGGTCGGGTTGGTGAAATTGCGATTGAAGAAGAAATTGCGCAGGTTGAGGTTGGCGCTGGCGTCTTCCAGGAAGCCGTGTTCTTCGGCGACGACGGGCAAGGCAAGGCTGGTGACTGCGGCAGCCAGCAACAGCTGGCGAGGGCGGAACGTGCTCATGGCGTTGAACCTATTGTTATTGGGGGTTGTGCAGGTGCGGGCCATGGTGCGGGGCGGGGTGCAAGCGGTTCAATCGGGGGAG